>CAZFIM010000006.1:0-51217 GCA_964519615.1 uncultured Dehalococcoidales bacterium | reverse complement strand
ATCGAAAGCCCCAGCGGACAAATTGATACTTTACCGGATTTCAGTTTCGAATGGCCAGAGAATAAACCTGTCCATGGTGAGCTTTTCACCATTAAATTCCATCCGGATGCTTTCGGAATATATACCTTCCGCTTAACCGTTGACGGTCAATCACTCAGGACCTTTAATATACCCATCGAGCAGGGCTAATATATGCTGCAAGCGCTGCCGCTATAAGAAAGTCATGATTATCCCTGTTTACTGAGTTTTAGGTGTAAGGTCTTTTCCTTTACTGTAACGCTCAAGCCCTCTGTGCAATATCTCCAGCAGGCCTTCAGCAGCCTTGCGCAGTGCATCATTTTCTCCTCCCAATACCCGTAAGAAATCTCCTGCCGATATGTCCTTTACCACTTCGATTGTCTTTCCTTTTACCAGCAAGCAAAGTATTTCCACCGCAACATTAGCCGTAGGATCGCACAAGCACAGATACTTGATATCATCAATTATATTCTCTTTCACATTGATAAACAGATGGATAAACCGCCTGGCCGCCGTGGAACAAACGGGGACATTTTCTTCTACGGAATTGAGGAAAATTGAGGGATTTTCTAAAGAGCCTGCATGCTCAAATCCAGATTTAAGTAAACCGCGATAATATTTTACTAATATCTCATCCAAACGTTAGCCTTCTCTTCCTGACCTCGATTTCAAGCTAAATATAAGTCCGTTCTTCAAATATCTCTTGCAGCGTCTTAAGAAAAATATCACATTCTTCAATCGTGTTATAGAAATAGAGAGACACCCTGTAAGTCATCCTGTGTTCATGAGGCATTCTGGGCTGGGCCCATCCTTTACCATACAGTTTGTTCAAATATGAATGGACGCAAAAAACACTATCACGGATCATAATATTGTTTCTGGCATCCAGCTCATCAGCAATATCGATGGCATTTGGTCTCCTGACCTCAAAGGTCAAAATACCATCCCTTTGCTCTCCCTTTTGGGGACCCAGTATGGTAAACCATCCGGTATCACCGTAACGGCAAAGAAGCTCACGGGTTAAGTATACATTAAGCCGGTTTTCAACAGCGGAGATTTTTTCCATCCCTATCGTTTCAATGTACTTCACTGCTTCACCGGCGGCAATCTGGCCTGCATAGTCCTGTATGCCCAGTTCAAACCTTGCAGGCGGCTCCAGAAGCTCATATGCTGCATAGGTGGAATCGGCAACTGTACCCCCACCCAGCATGCAGGGTTCAAGGACGAATTCAGCGTTGGTCGCTGTGTTTTTACCCTGCGCCAGCAGTTCCTTTTTAGCATAGAGCACACCCACACCCCGCGGACCGCACATCTTATGCAGCGAAAAAGCTAAGAAATCCACATCGAGATCCTGCACATCCACACGCCTGTGAGGTACCGCCTGAGCGCCGTCCAGCATGACTTTTATGCCTCTGTCATGGGCCATCTTGATAATTTCTTTTGCTGGTATAGTATATCCCGTAATATTGGAGGTATAGGCCATGCTGACAAACCTGACTTTGCCGCTTTCCAGTTTCTTTTTATAGAGATCAATATCGAATGTATCATCTTCACAGGGGTCCATAATATCTACCTTGATAAACCCTTTATTCTGCAAACGCAGCCACGGTATCAAATTTGAATTGTGCTCTTTATCCGTGAGCAAAACGACATCACCCGTTTGGAAGGGAAGGCCAAGCGCAACTGTATTAAGTGCATGGCTGGTATTTAAGGTAAAAATGATTTCCTGCACAGACCGGGCGTTGATAAATTCCTTAATCAGCGCACGGGAGCCTTTTATCCCCTTCTCCTCATCCCCCTCCACGCGGCTGTTGACCTCGTTGGCAAACCAATGGCGGCTGCGTGTTCCCCCGCATGCAGCGTATCTCTTATAATAACTTTCAAGTGCACAAATAACCGGCTTGGGAACAAGTGCAGTACAGGCGTTATCAAAATATACAGGCGGCTTACCGTTACGCATATTGGCAAGCGCAGGAAAATCTTTTCTTATCTTATCAACAAAACTGTTGCTATCCATAATCACAAGCCGACATGTACAATCTATCTTTTTCAATAATACGCAATAAAGCAATAAGCAGCCGACCTGCAAGTATAAGCTGCTTTCATTCATTATATTAATTATTGTACAGCAATATAAAAATCGGCAAGCCACCACAAGGATCGTCTTTTTTTTAGATTAACAATCCTTCTACGGCTTGCCGATTTTACAACAAAGGTTACTATGTGCCTTTTGCTAAGGCCTCCTTGACTTTCTGTGGTGTAGCTGGCAAATGATGAATTCTGACGCCGCAGGCATTGTGTATTGCGTTAGTTACCGCCGGCGCCGTGGAAACCATAGTCATTTCACCTATACCTATAGCTCCTAGAGGTCCGTTATTACGCGGTGTCTCGCGTACAATTATTTCACTCTCAAAAGCAGTACGCATGGTGGGGAACTTGAAGGTAACCCAGTCTTTGGTCTTTCCCAGTATAAACTCTTCCCTTAAAGCATATCCCACACCCTGGTCCATACCGCCCTGTAGCTGACCGGTGAAGTTCTGCGGATGAAGTACAACACCGGCATCTACTGCGGTGGTCATTTTCAGTACTTTCACATCGCCGCTCTCGGTATTCACTTCGACCTCAGCCATCTGAATATTATGGACATCAGATTCAAATGAAGCCCCCTGGCCTGTCTGCGGATCAAGGCCGTGCGACCCTTCAACCTGTCTGATGCCTTCATATATTGTGGGCTTGCCTGCTTTCTTCAGGTCATCATATGTTTTTGCGCCGCATTCCTTCATGGCTTTTTTAAGGTTCTCGATTCCGTTAACGAGAGCACCGCCGGCCATATAAGTCATTCTGCTTGCAGCGGCCGGTCCCATGGGTACCGTCTTTTCCGTATCTCTGGTATACAGCTTTATCTTTTCCATGGGTATATCAAGCAGGTGAGAAGCAATCTGAGTAAGCATGGAATCATTTCCTTCACCCGGATCTGCAATGGCACCATAGATAACCAGACCGTTATCCGGAGTGAGCTCTACCGATACAGAAGCCCTGTCTCCGGTCTCCCCGATGCCAAAAGAAAACGAGGCGATTCCCACGCCGCGCTTTATAGTTGAGTTCTTCTTATTGAACTCTGCTGCATCTTTCTTAGCCCGGTCGAAATGAGGTCTCATAACATCGCAAAGCTCGGGGAAAGGCCACTGAGTTACCTTGTATCCGGTCGCCTTCGTCTGCCCTACCTTAAGCGAATTTATCTTGCGGAACTCCAGAGCGTCCATCCCCAGTTTTTCCGCCAGCATATCCATAGCGGATTCCATGGCAAATGCAGCCTGTGGCGGCCCCGCTCCTCTGGCTGCTCCACCTGAGGAATTATTAGTATATACCAGCCGGGCATTAGCTCTACAGTTAGGGATATGGTAACAGCTCGACATCATGAGCAGCGGACGTGTAGGCACAACAAAACCAAGCAGGAAATAGGCCCCCTTATTGACGGTGTACTCATTTACAAAAGCTGTCAGATGCCCTTCCTTATCGGCACCCAATTTTACATTTAGTGAGAAAGGATGACGCTTGGCAGACAGCCACAGCGATTCCTCCAAAGTAGGAATACAGCGTACCGGACGTCTGAAATGGAGAGCGGCAGCTGCAGTGATAGCTTCACTGGTCATGGTTGCCTTTATACCAAACTGTCCGCCCGCAAAAGGCTCGCGGTAACGAACCTTCTCGTACCCGATTGCCCCTGCTATCACCGCCTTTAAATCATGGATATCGATGCTGCGCCCGTACACTATCAGTTGTTCTTTGTCACCTTCGCCCTCCAGATAAGCAACGGAAACTTCCGGTTCAAGCGCGGCCTGATGGTTCATTTGCGTACTGAACGCACCCTCAACTACCGCAGCGGAAGTAGCCAGCGCTTTCTCCGTATCACCTTTAATTAAAGGCTGTGTCCAGCACAGGTTTGGTGACTGTGGATGAATCTGGATTGCATCGGGTGCCTCTGCTTCCTCAGGTGTTTTCATGACCTTGAGAGGCTCATATTTAACTACTACCTCAGCAGCGGCGGCTCTGGCCTGTTCCCTGGTTTCAGCAACAACTGCCGCTACCGGATCACCAAAACATCTGACTGCATCATCACAGAGTACAGGCATATCCGGCACTATCGGCCCCATTCTATTTGTTCCTTTGATATCATCAGCGGTCATTACACCGATAACACCGGGCATCTTCGCTGCTTTACTGGTATCAATTGACTTGATCTTGGCATGAAACTCGGTGCTGTGAACTATCGCAAGCTCAGCCAGATTATCGATCTTGAGATCCGCGCCGAATTCGGCAACACCACATGCTTTAATCATTGCTGAAGGTCTTGGATGTGATGCCCCTATCATACCCTTTGGAATCTCCGCACGCACTTTCGCCGGGGTGGTCTCCCCTCGTAGAAAACGCCCTGCCAGCTTCACGGCATCGATAATCTTAGCATAACCGGTACAGCGGCACAGGTTTCGTGCAAGTGCCTTCTTTATTGCTGCGTCATCAGGGTTGGGATTCTTGTCAAGAAGGCCCTTCGTCGCCATTATCATGCCGGGTATGCAGAATCCACATTGGACTGCTCCAGCGAGGACAAAAGCTTCCTGAATAAGATGAGGGTTTTTCGGCGTCCCCAGGCCTTCAATTGTAATAACGTCAGCCCCCTCCAGATCCACCACTTTCTTAAGACAGGAGTGAGCAGTATCGCCATTGATAATGACGGTACATGCTCCGCACTGGCCCTTCCTGTCACAGGACTGCTTGGTTCCTGTGAGCTTCAGATCGTTTCTCAAATAATCGAGCAACACAAGCTCAGGGCTGGCCGTCACTTCCCGCTTAACACCGTTAATTGTGAGGGTAACTTTTTTCAACTCTGCCTCCTTTTTGCATTATTGTTGTTACGGTGACTACAAGCAGAAACCGTAGGATTCCTTGGTGTGAAATATAAATTTGATATCAGTATCGGTATTATCTGAACAATTTAACTAAATTTCTCCCTGAAAAAGAGAAACCGTTACAGTTTATCGGATCTTCGGGGTCATTCGTATACAGCCCCAATTATAACAAAGTAACGTAGTGAATCACAATAGTATAAAGCAGGAATTTTGCCGCTTTCTCCCACAATATTTATTGGTAATTTTGTCTATACTCATTATTCCCGATTTGACCTGGCAACCCTGTTGAGTTACAGTAATATCAGCGAGGAGGGAATGATGCCTATCTATGAATATTATTGCCCCCAATGTCAATGCAAGTTCGAGCAGATGCGCTCTATCGCCAATTCTGACAGCGATTTCTCCTGTCCCAAGTGCGGAACGCTTTCAAATAGGACATTTTCACGTTTTGCCTCGTTCTCAAAGGACAGCAGTGGTGTATCTTCACCTGTAGCAGGCAGTTCACATTCATGCAATGGATGCACATCCTCTTCATGCAGCGGTTGCGGAATGTAGAGTCAGGCAGCTCTATGAGATTTAATTCTCAATAGCCCAAAGCTGACAAGCCCAATAGCAGCGGCACCGACTATTACAGTTGCAAAAGCCAGTAGAGTTGCGTCATAGAAAAATTCTCCCGGGAACATCATGATAAGATAGTCTGTGGCAGGATCAAGTATCCAGAGCATATTGGTAAAACTGAGCCTGTGGAAAAGAATAAAGAGCTGATCAAAGCCGAATAACGCCCAGAGGGCCAGGATTACCGCCAGCACAAGCGTCAGAACAGAGCCAAAGAATAAGCTCCTCACGATAGTGCGCCAACGGCTGTAGGAGAGAGCCATTAATACCGCGGCGCATATTATCATAGCTGCCAGAACGAACATTTGGACATAGCCGTCCAACCGGACAAGGTTCTTAACATCTGTCAGATGGGCCAGTTCTTTCTCATTATAGATATCGAAGCTTTGTCCTTCTTTATAGACCGTAACCTGAGGAGTGGTAGCCTTTGCATTGAAATAGTCGATAAGTTGATGTGCCACCTTCAACAGGTCAGCTTCTTCGATTCCGGTAACATGACTGATACTATAAGTATCAAATCCATATTCGTAGAGACGTATTTCCGATACTTCCCATCGCAGAGTAGTTGTAACCAGGAATAACGGCACGCAACAAATCAATAAGGCAAAAAGGATACGTTGTACTATTATTTTCATAACCAACACCTGCAGGATTCATGCTGATAATAGCTGTATCCAGCAAATACTGTCAACCTCTGCAGTGGTATTCCCGGGCAATAACACTAAACTCTTTATGTTATAATAAACAAAATTCCTGACTTTATATACTCTATGTTTACCCATCTACATGTCCATACTGAATACAGTTTGCTTGATGGTCTCTGCCGTATCTCTCAGCTTATTGCAAAGACTAAAGAATTTGGCATGTGCAGCGTCGCTATCACCGACCACGGTAATATGCACGGAGTTATCGAGTTTTACCTGAAAGCGAAGGAGGCGGGTGTTAAGCCGATTATCGGCAGCGAATTCTATGTTGCGCACTCCCAACGCCACAATAAAACCGCCGGTGAAAAAAATCCGTTTCACTTAACGCTCCTTGCCAGGAATAGGCAGGGCTACCAAAATCTTATACAGCTTTCAACGCTGGCACATCTGGAAGGCTTCTATTATAAGCCGAGAATCGATAAAGAACTTATTTCCCTTTATCACGAAGGTATTATCGCCCTTTCCGGCTGCCTTCAAGGAGAGATTCCCCGTCTGATACTGGCAGGACGCATGGAAGATGCTGCCAAGGAAGCGAAATGGTATAAAGAAATTTTTGGAGATTACTATTTTGAAATTCAGCGGCATCCCCTGCCGGAATTAGAAACGGTAAACAGCGGACTGCTGACACTGGCAAATGATCTGGAGATACCTGTTGTGGCAACCAGTGACGTGCATTATGTAAACCGCGAAGACTGCGTCATTCAGGAATTGCTTCTCTGCATCCAGACAAATACGACTATGCAAGATGAAAAACGTATGAAGATGGCAGGTGACTATTTTTATTTTAAAGGTCCTGATGAGATGGGGAAGTTGTACGAGGACCTGCCCGAAGCAATTGAAAATACAGCCAGAATCGTAGAGATGTGTGAACTTGAGATACCCTTTGGCAAGCTTCATTTACCTACGGTAGAGATGCCGCCGGAGAAGACCTCGGACGCATATCTGGCTGAACTATGCTGGCAGGGGCTGACAAAACGCTATGAAGATCCCACACCTGAGATAAAAGAACGGCTGGAATACGAGCTCGATGTCATCAAGCAGACAAAATTCTCGGACTACTTCCTTATTGTCTGGGACCTTGTATCGTTCACACGAAAGCAAAATATCCTTTTCGGCGTAAGAGGCAGTGCAGCAGCAAGCATCGTTCTCTACTGCCTTAATATTACCGATGTCGATCCCTTACGGCATAAGCTGGTATTCGAGCGTTTTCTTAACATCGAACGCCGGGAAATGCCTGATATCGACCTGGATTTTCAGGATGACCGCCGTGAGGAAATAATAGCATATCTAACACGGAAATACGGGGCTGACCATGTAGCTCAGATCATCACCTTCGGAACATTGAAGGCGAAGGCAGCCATACGTGATACCGGAAGAGCGCTCGGTATGCCCTACAGCTATGTCGATAGAGTTGCCAGGCTCATCCCTAAAATGCCACTTGATATAACTATCAGCCGTGCCATGCAGGAAAACAGGGAACTGCAAAGCATCTATCAGGAAGATGCCACAGTTAAGCAGTTAATCGACACCGCCGTCAGAGTAGAAGGGATAACACGCAACGCAGGCACACATGCCGCCGGTGTGGTGATCGCAAGCAAACCGCTTACCCAGTATCTCCCTCTACAGCGTCCTGTAAGAAGCATTGAAGGCGAAACAGCGATCACTCAGTTCTCAATGGAAAATGTATCGAAAGTCGGCCTGCTCAAACTGGATATCCTCGGTCTGGCCAACCTTACCCTGCTGGCAAGAGCCAGAAGTACGATCGCGCAAAACAGAAATATCGTTATTGACTTTAACAAGCTGCCGCTTGATGATAAAAAGACCTTTGATCTACTCACCTCAGGGGAAACAAGCGGCATTTTTCAGCTTGAAGGTGAAGGCATGAGACGTAATATTAAGGAGCTCAAGCCTACCAACTTTAGCGAGATCGCAGCCATGATCGCCCTTTACCGCCCCGGCCCCATGGAACATATCCCCACCTTCATCAGGGCAAAACACGGCCTTGAGCCCATTCACTACCCGCATCCTGCCCTCAAAGAATATCTTGAGGAGACTTATGGCGTCATCGTCTATCAGGACCAGGTGCTGCTCATAGTACGAGCGTTGGCCGGATATAGCTTAGGACAGGCCGATATATTCCGCAAAGCTATGGGCAAGAAAATAGCCAGCGTGATGCAGAAAGAGAAGAAAAACTTCATTAAAGGCGCTCTGGCAAAAGGTTTGAGCGAGGAGATGGCACTGGAGATATTCTCTCTGATCGAACCGTTTGCAGGCTATGCTTTCAATAAAGCCCACAGCGTAAGCTACGCACTCATCGCTTACCGGACAGCGTATTTGAAAGCAAATTATCCGGTTGAGTTTATGACTTCTTTGCTTAATACCTACTCCGGTAACATAGACAAGGCCGTTTCTGCCATCGCTGAATGCCGTCGTCTGGGTATAAAAGTACTGCCCCCCGATATAAATAAAAGTTACAATGAGTACACTATTGAGAATACTGGGGAGGGCCAGAGAATCAGATTCGGGCTTTCTGCCATCAAGAATGTGGGAGGTTCCGCACTCGATACCATAGTGGAAGCTCGCACAAAAGGCGGAGAGTTTTCTTCAATAGAAGACTTTTGCCGCCGCGCGAATTTGAGCGGAGTAAACAGGAAAGTAATTGAGAGCCTGATAAAAGCGGGCGCTTTTGATTGTCTGGGCTACCGCGGTGCGCTTCTGCAAAATATGGGGCAGATTATATCATTATCTCAGCGGGAACAAGAATTGAAGAAATCTGGACAATCGAGCATGTTCGACCTCTGGGGAGTTACGGTGTCAACACCTTTACCAAGCCTGGAACTGGGCAGCAGCGACCTTTCATCAAGTGAAAAGCTGGCATGGGAGCGCGAGCTTATGGGAGTCTATTTCTCCGAGCATCCGGTAGCACCGATCGCAGCCGCAATGGGAGATTCTATCACCGCCTTTTGCGGGCAGATAAATGAAGAAATGGATGGAAAGACGGTTACGGTAGTCGGCATGGTCTCTGCAGTGCGGGAACTCTACAGCAAAGACGGACGCTCATTCGGCATTATTACTCTGGAAGACCTTTACGGCAGCATCGAGGTTACGGTCTGGTCTAAAAAATATGAAGAAACAAGAGATCTCTGGCAGGAAGGTTCTATCCTTTGTATCGAAGGAAAGGTAAAATCACGGGAAGGCCGTATGAATCTGAACTGCCAGCAAGCCGGACAATATGAAACTTACCTGAATAATAAAGAGGCGGTACAGCCGCCGGAACCTGTTGTACGCGGGCACAGGCTCACCATCCGTCTGAAGGAAAGCGGTGATGAACAGCAGGATTTGCATACACTTAACCGGATCATGGATGCGCTTGCGCTCTATCAGGGAGGCGATCCTGTCAGAATGGTCATAGTTAACACCTATGACAAGGAAAAATTAGAGCTTCCGCCTACCGGTTATTGTCAGGAGCTTGAAGATGAAATTGCCCGTATTATCGGGGCAGAAAATCTGCATGTAGAAGAGATTACTTGATGCCGCTGCGGTTTACTATCAGGTTTATCCGCCAGATTCCAGTTCCAGAAGCCTTCGTTTAATATCGAGGCCGTCGGCAAATCCCGTCAGCGCTCCCTTACTGCCGATAACTCTATGACAGGGAATAAACAAGGGTAAAGGATTTTTACTTAATGCCTGCCCCACCGCTCTAGCTGACCTGATGCCTATCTGCCCCGCCATCCATCCATAACTCCTGGTCTGTCCATACGGAATGGTCTGTGCTGCCTGCCATACCCGTTTCATAAAGGAGGTGGCATCACCAAAGTCCAACTCTGCAGATAGATCGATTGCTTCACCGTTGAAATACGCTCTCAGACGAGCTGCCAGATCAAGATAATATTCATCGTCACGTACCGTATAGAAATAGTGCGAGCAGCAGCAGATCTTCCCCATCACCTCCCGGGCAGATTCACAGGGTAGAACGACCATTTTCAGTCCGGCGGAGGCGCCCGCAAGTCCCATCCAACCCCAACCGGTTTCAAAAAGAGCAATCCTGGATTCTTCAGCCCTATAGTTCATTTTCATAAGATTCCCTTGCTGCCCAACTACAACAAGTAAAAAACGGGATAAGAGAGAAGCTAATCCGGTCACTATGCTAATTTGGAAAGAGACTCAGCATAGGTATCATAAGCACCGGCATCGTATAAAACAAAATAAACCTGCTCCAGAGGAGTAGGATTTGCACCTAGAAAAGTAACAACGGTATTAAGTGCTATCTCAGCAGCACCGGTGATGGGGTAATGATATGCACCAGTGCTTATGGAAGGAAATGATATGCTTTTGAGTTTATAGGCGCTGGCAAGTTTAAGGCATTCCGTGTAACAACCGGCAAGTTGCCTCTCTTCTCCCCGCGTGCCACCGGACCAGACAGGTCCGACAGTATGAATGACATATTTTACAGGCAAATTACCGCCTGTAGTAATAACCGCTTTACCGGTCTCTAACCGGCCGATACGGGTAATAATTTTTTTACACTCTTCCAGAATGACCGGCCCGCCCGCGCGATGGATCACACCATCCACCCCACCACCTCCCATAAGGCTGGAATTTGCAGCATTGACAATAGCATCTGTACATTGTGCAGTAATATCTCCCTGCAGCAATTTAAGCGAGACGGTACCTATATCAATTTTATACAGCTTTTCCATAGCATTATCAGGCAAGCTGTGGCTCTATTAAACCGTAATTCCCGTCCTTGCGGCGATATACCAGGTTGAGTGAGCCGTTCTCCGCGTTGACGAAAAGAAAGAAATCATGACTGAGAAGTTCCATCTGCTCAGCAGCTTCATCAACAGTCATAGAGCGAACTGTAAAACGTTTTATCCTCACCACTTCAGGCCACGTTTCTTCCTCTTCTTCTCCCTGTACAGCACCCTCGGTTTCATATCCTTGCCGTGCCAGTGAAACGCCCTTACCTCTTTTAATTCTCTTATCTTTGTGGCGTTTTATACGCCGCGCCAGTACTTCCGTAACACTGTCCACGGCTGCATTGACATTCTGGCTCCGCTCCTCTCCTCTAAATAAAGACCCTTTAGTTCGTACGGTAACCTGAACGGTGAAACGGTCCTCAGGAGACCTGGTCTGCTCTTCGCTAATCTCAATCTGAATATCATTGATCTCAGGTAAATAACGTGTGAGCTTGCTCAATTTAGTCCGCGCATAGTCTTCCATTGCCCGTGTAATCTCTACATTTTTCCCTATAAAGTTAATATCCATTTCACACCTCAATCTGCTATGTTTCGCGAGCCAGAGTAAGACCCCAAACCGAAGAAGCTCCGGCTTTTTTCAATGCCGCTGCACAGGAATCCAGTGTAGAGCCCGATGTGCAAACGTCATCAATAAGAACAACCTGTTTCCCTTTAAGCTGAGTATCAATACAGGAGAAAGCGTCCTGTACATTCGCTCTACGGTCATCTACCTTCATCGCTTTCGTTTGAGGCTGGCTGTCTCTCGACCTCACCAGAGATAGAGTATTAACAGCAAGACCGGTAAGTTTTCCAACCTCTCTGGACAGCAACTCAGACTGATTATAGCCGCGCTGCCTCAATTTCCTTCTATGAAGCGGAACCGGGACCAGTATATCCACAGGGATCGAACTGGTTATGAGATAGCCGGACATTAATTCCGCCCATTCCGCAGCACTTGCTTTCAGTCCGTAATATTTCAATTCATGTATAGCACGCCGCACCACTCCTTCAAAATATAAAGGAGCTCTAATACCGTCTATACTTGAATGCCATGACCAGCAGCTAGCACACAGTTGACCTCCCGGTTGAGGCCTACCGCATTTGTCACAAACGGGCAATGCTATTCGGGGCAATCTGTTACGGCAATCCTGACAGAGAAACTTACCTGTCTTGCCACACCCAAGGCATTGGGCCGGAAAGAAAAAATTGGATGCCACTTTACCAAGCTGCCCCAACCTTTCGGCCATGGTGTAACTCATATTCAGTTTATGCTATAACGTTATTATGAGGTCTAACTGCGCTGGCGTAATGTATGATTTGCGCCGCTGAGAATAGGCTCGTTAAGATACAGATCACCGTTTCTTATCTTAATGTTATAACCGCAATCCGGATTAGTGCAGACCCAAGCTTTGTAATGGATAGCCGCTCCCTGGCTGCCAAAATCGGACAGCGGGACTAAATCACCGACCTTGCATTTCAGGCATTTAGGAAAGGAATTATTTTCCACTTTCCACCTCCTCCAGAAGGATAATAGTAATTTGCTAACAAGCTATGAAGTATACATCATTAATTATTATCTATCAAATCAACCATATAAATTCAATATTCAGCCGCATCTCACTATCAGGACAAGACGCTCACCGCAAGGCGGGTATACACCGCACCTCCGGGCAGCAATTGGCTTCTCATCAGGCTGATATTTTGTACATCCAGACGAAAACTCTCGTTCAAGACCGTCTCTTTTGCCAGCCGACCCAACAGTGACTGCTCTGCCTCGGTGATGGTTTCACGTGTACGCGCCAGTGTAATGTGAGGGCTAAAAGGCCGTTTTTCCTGTTCAAACCCAAGCGAGAGAAGCTGTCCATCGATTCGCCTCTGCAGGCGGACGAGCCGTTCGATATCCCCGTTTACCGCAATCCATAGTACTCGCGGTCGCTTCATACCCGGGAAAACTCCCATCCCCCCGGTGGAAAGCACGAAAGGCTTTTCTCCTGAGCATGCCAGTCCCACAATCTCTTTTATCCGGGACACTTTCTGCGCAGGTACATTCCCCAGAAACTTCAACGTTAAATGTATACCACCAACCGCCACCCATTTGACACCGGTACAGCCGGCACTCTTCAGTTTTTCCTGAATACTATCCAGATAGCGTTTCAATTCCGGGGGAAGCTCTATGGCGATAAAGGCGCGTATTTGCTGTAAATATTGATCTTCCATGGCAAGTTTTCCATCGTCCCGCTAAAGATTATATAGGCGCAAACAGCGCTTGAGCGTTCCCGCCCCGGATTTTTTCTTTTTCTTCCGTATTGAGCCCGACAGACTCAAGTTGATCGAGTATGCGGGCAGGTGAAAGAAGAGGGCTATCGCTCCCGAACAGGATTTTTTGACATCCGATAATATCGGTTACCTGTTTAAATATCTGCGCTTTATATAAAAACGGCGTTGCCGCGCTGTCGAAGTATACATTCTCCAATGCTTTGCCCACCTCCGGCATAAGTGCATAGAAAGGCAGGCCTCCTCCCCAATGTGCACATATCAGCTTCAAATCAGGATACTTTAAAATAAAATGGTAAATACTCTCCGGCGTGATAATACCCTTACCCGGATATCTATGGCCGAGCGGCTCCGAGGCATGAATGAGGAGAATCAGGCCGCTATCGATTATTGCATTTATTACCTCATTGACCGGGGACTTATCAATAAAACCGGGGCTTTGTAAATCAGGGCGAAGTTCGCCTATTCCTTTTATCCCGTTTAATAGACACCGTTCAATCTCCCGAATAGCCTTATCTCCATCCATAAGTGAAACGGCGGCAAATCCTATCAGCCGGTCAGGATAGCGGGCCACGGAATCCAATATATAATCATTAGTCTCAATACACAACTCATGATCCTGCCAGCCCAGGTTGAGTACAACGGACTTTTCTACGCCGCACTTGTCCATGATACAAATAATATCATCCGCCGCAGCGAGTTTGGCCCTTTGATCGCTGTACAATTCAGCAAAAAGAGGATCCCTATCGATATATTTTGCGCGGTTTTTCAGGATTGTGGGAGGAAAAACATGGGTATGAACATCGATTATCATGGAAAAATTATAATTCACCCGCGGAGTTATCTCAACAAAGACGTAGATAGTACCTGCAGATGCCGTATTCAGCTTATATCTATCTCATCATATAAATTTGCAAAATCTCACAATTTTCTATAGTCTTATTCTTAGCACTCCAGATAATCACCCCCTTCACTCGAGATAGGGGGCAAACCATTCTCACGAGGTGAACGGCTATGGAAAAAGATAAAGCGTTAAGCAGGATATCAGCAGCCATAAGCGGTTTAAGGGACTTAGACGCGATTTTAAAAATCGGCCTTGAAAACGTAATTGACGTGATGAATGGTGATGTAGGTGGCATCATGCTGCTGGATGAGAAGACGAAAACGCTCTCATACCGTGTCTATCATAAACTCTCATCCAAGTATGCTGACCAGATGCGGCTGCAATTGGGAGAAGGTATTGCCGGCAGGGTAGCCCAGAGCGGAAAATCCAGGCTGGTTGAAAACCTGCAGGAAGACCCCAGCGCCGCCTATCCCAGCCTTATCGATACGGAAGGGTTGAAAGCCTTCATCAGCGTTCCCTTGCAGGCAAAAGGTTATGTGCTTGGCGTTATGAATGTGGCCAGCCGCTCTTCCCGTAAATTTAGTGAAAGGGACCTGATTCTGCTGCATTCGGTGGCAGACCAACTGGGCATCGCCATTGAACAGGCAAAGCTGTACGATCAATTGAAAAGGAGCAGAGAACGTTACCGCAAACTGGCTCAGCAGATACTGCTGGCACAGGAAGAAGAAAGGCGCAGAATCGCGCAGGAGTTGCATGATGATACCAACCAATCTCTTTCCGGCCTGGCAGTAAACCTTCAGGCGCTGGTAGAGCTGATGGAGAGAAATGATTGTGACGCCGGTCTTCTCAAAGAAAGGCTTAAGAAGGTTCATGCTTCAGCAGTCCGGATATCTGCAGAAGTAAGCAAGCTGATCGCGGATTTGAGACCGACGCTGCTCGATACCCTTGGGCTTGTTCCCGCCATCAGGCACTATGAGGAAACCAACCTGGCCCCCAACGGCGTCACAGTCAATTTCAATTTTGAAAAGGAAAAACTGGCATTGCCGCCGGAGATGGAAGCAGGGCTTTTCAGAATCGTCCAGACCGCTACAGGCAATATCCTGCACCACTCCCGCGCACGATTAGTGGAGATTGGATTAAAACGCCAGACAGACGAACTGGTAATGACCATTGCTGATGACGGCATAGGCTTCGATGTTTCACAAATAACCCGTATAGAGGAAAGCGGGCGCGGCGCAGGACTTTTCAGTATGAAGGAAAGGGCCCGTCTGCTGGGTGGGCGCTGCTGGATTGACGCTCAACCCGGAAAAGGGACCAGGATCAACGTCATTATTCCTTTTACGCAGGAGAAGGCCGCAGCTAAAAGCGGTGAAAGCTTAACTCCGGCACACTAAAGACCTGTATATTTTGCTAAAAAAGTGATAGCGCTATAAAACCGGTCTGGGCATCAATCCCGCTTTCTCCACAATGACCAGTACTATCTCCTCCCATCCAACCGCCATAATATGTATTCCATGTACTCCCTGAATTGCCTTTACCTGCTCGATAATCTCGAGAATGATCTCCACCCCCTCGTCCTTGGCACTTTGTGCTTCCTTCATCCTGTTCACAAGTCCGTCAGGCACGTAGACTCCGGGCACAAAATCCCTCATATAACGCGCCATACCTGCTGACTTGATGGGAATGATGCCTGCCATGATATGCGTCTTTTTATCCAGTCCCTTGTCCCTCACCATTTCCATCCATTTTGCAAACTTTGCCACATCGTAAACAGCCTGTGTCTGAATAAAGTCCGCGCCTGCCTTTATCTTCTTTGCCAGGCGAAGCACACGGAACTCAAAGGGATCGGCAAAAGGATTGGCGGCAGCACCGATGAACATCGGCATGTCGCCCGATATCTCTTCATCGTTAAGAAATTTCTTCTCATCGCGCATTTTCTTCATCATCTGTAGTAGTTGAATGGAGTCCAAATCAAACACGCCTTTTGCCGCAGGATGATTGCCAAAAGACTGGTGATCACCTGTAATGGAGAGAAAATTACCTATACCCAATGCGACCGCCGCCAGAATATCGCTTTGGAGAGCTATGCGGTTTCTGTCCCGGCATACCATCTGCATCACAGGCTCCACACCGCGCTGCTTTAAAAGTAAAGAGCCACCGATACTACCCATACGAACAACCGCCGTCTGATTATCAGTTACATTGACCGCGTCACAACATGCGCAGAGCAAATCAGCTTTCTGTTGAACGCTTGAGGCATTGCTCCCTTTGGGCGGTCCTGCTTCGGCTGTAACTGCGAATTTCCTGCTTTCCAATACTTTCTCTAAATTAGTTCCGGCTTTCATTAACGGTGCCTCCATTCAATATCGGACTGTCTGAGACATACGATTTATTACGAGCTCTCCTTATTACCCACGGTAATACGCCGCGGTCCGCCGCTATTGCTGGTGCTCCAATCTTTAACAGGCTGTATTTCTTCCAGTTCATCGAGTTGTCCCAGAGCGGACAAGCGGTCTATTATCAGTTGCCAGGCGCAGGGAGTATCTTTAGAAACCTCGCACTTGCCGTTTACCGAACCTCCGCAGGGACCGTTAAACAGGCTTTTAGCACAGTTTGCCACCGGACATATCCCCGCCGTTCTATCCAGTACGCAGTTCCCGCACTGGATACACATTTCGCTGATAGTGCCTAACGGCTCTTCTTTGCCCATGAAGAGCGTATTTAACGCCGGGAACACCCGCTTATCCGTATTATCGCCAACCGTCTGTACACCGAAGGCGCAGGCCATGATCAGCAGACAATCGGCCTTATCTATTTCCTTTTTACTCTCACGCAGCGCATCTTTGGTAAGGTCATCGCAGGCAGTGGGAATAACCATCCAGCCGACAACATCCTTGCCTTGTGCCTGCAGCTTCTCTTTCATCTCCAGCACTTCCGTTTTGCCGCCGGTATGAAGCATGGTCGGGCAGGTCCCACACCCGATAATATACACATGTTTGCACCTTGCAAGGCTTGCTACTATCTGTTCAAATGGTTTCTGTTCCGTAACCGATATCATATCTTCACTCCGCTCGATTTACTTGATTCTGGCTTCATAAGCAGCCCTGAAATTATTAAGGCTGTCCATAACCGGCACGGGAACAGCCTGTCCCAGACCGCAAAGAGAGGCCAGCGACATTGTCGTTGACAACTCTTCCAGTACCTTGATATCGCTCTTCCGTCCTTTTCCTTCCACCAGCCGCTCATATATCTCGCGCATCACTTCGGTTCCTTCACGACATGGAGTACATTTGCCGCAGCTTTCCTCCGCCAGAAAGTCCACAGTTCTGTAAACAATATCGATAATATCCCTGCTCATATTGTAGACAATAACGGCACCCGCCCCCAGAACACTTTCAAACGCAAGCACTGTATCAAGTTGAGAAGCGGGAAGCAGCCTGCCGGTAGCACCGCCTATCTGAACTAGCTGGATATCCTTACCTTGGGCAAGGTCCTCCACCAGCTCTCTCAGCCTGCTGCCAAGCTCCAATTCATATATTCCTGGTTTCTCCACATCACCGCACACTGAGAATACTTTGCTGCCTTTGCTTTTTTCTGTTCCGAATCCGCAAAACCAGTCAGCACCGTTACGTATTATGGGCGGTATATTCATCAGTGTTTCCACGTTATTGATGACTGTCGGCTTTTCCCACAATCCACTCGTTGGCGGGAAAGGCGGTTTGAAGCGCACCTCTCCGCGTTTGCCCTCTATCGAGTCCATCAGCGCCGATTCTTCACCGCAGACATAAGCGCCTGCGCCCTGCCGTACTTCTATTTCAATACTACCCAGGTGCCCCCCTGCTTTTGCCTGAGCGATTGCGCTTCTCAGCTGTCCCAGCAGAAAACGGTACTCAGCTCTCAAATAGATATATCCCCGCTCCACACCCAGCGCGTAACAAGCAATAGCTACAGCCTCAACCAGCGAGAAGGGGTCATTCTGGATTATATGGCGGTCTTTGAACGTACCTATCTCGCCCTCATCGGCATTGCAAATTACATACTTGGGACTACCGGCGGACTTGCTGGCCAGGTCCCATTTAAGACCGCAGGGAAAACCGGCGCCTCCCCTACCCCTCAGCCCTGAGGCTTTTATCTCATCGATCACCTGCTGCGGAGTCATGTCAGTGAGCGCTTTTTTTAGCGCCTTGAAGCCATCTCTGGACACATAGGTGCTTATCTGCTCAGGATCTATAATTCCGCAATTTTGTAAAACGATACGCTGCTCGGGCACTTCACGACCTCACTTTAAAAAAACTTCCAGTACACTCTTACCGGTATAACTTTAATATTCCGCTGATTTTCTTCGCCGTCAGATTCCCGTGTACATCATCATCTATCATCATAGCGGGCGCTTTGTCACAGGCGCCGATGCAATTGGTAAGCTCCAGGGAATAAAGCCCGTCTTCCGTAGTCTCGCCCGGCTTAATCCCCAGCTCCTTCTCCACCGCATCGATTATCATCTGACTGTGCTTGATATAACAAGGCAGGCTTCTACAAATCCGGATAATGTGTTTGCCCTTTATTTCCGTGGACAGAAAAGAATAGAAACTGGCAACACCGTAGACCTCACTTTCCGGAATATTCATGGCTTTTGCCAGCTCGCGCATTCGCTCTCCGGTAATATATCCGGTTTCATACTGAGCTTCCTCCAGAGCCATCAATAGATTCTTTTCAGCACTGGCCGAGACTGCTGTTTCTTCAGGTGTTTTATCCATTATCATGCTCCCGTTAGATAACGTAGAGAATTTATCCGCGAACAATCAGGGGAAAGCTTCCTTTTTCCACTCCCAGAGTCCTGCCCTTGCTTAACGCCCCGGTGGGACATACCTGAATGCAGGCATCGCAGTCCTTGCAGGCATCTTCGTCCACCGGCTGGTCCAAACCGTATATCACCTTTGAATCAAAAGCCCTGTATCCTGTGCTGAAAAGCTTCTTATGTTCTTCACAAGCACGGATACAGCGGCGGCATAGTATGCATTTGGTCAGGTCTCTCGTAATAGAGGGGTTGAGATCTTCTAATTGATAAAAACGTTTGCGGGCGGTAAAGCGGGGAATGCCCACATCCAGGTCCGCTGCTATCTTGCGTAATTCGCATATATTTGCTTTATCGCACATAAAGCAGTTGCCGGAATGGCTTGCCAGCAGAAGCTCAATTATCTGCCTCCTCGCTTCCAGCACTTTAGGCGAATGGGTTTGAATCACCATGCCTTCATTTATCGGCGTATGACATGAGCCCACCAGCGTTCTGGAGCCCTCCACCTCCACCACACACAGACGGCAGGAACCGCTTAAGGGAAGTTCAGGCCTGTAACACAGGGTGGGGATATCTATATCGTTCTCTCTGGCAAGCTCAAGTATGGTCATCCCGGGGCGCCCGCTCACCTGAGCGCCATTGATGGTTACATTAACTGTTTTCATTTTGACACACCAAAGCTAGATTTTACCAAGACGGCCGTCGACAATAATCAAGGCCTGAACGCAACAAATGACAACTTCATTACGAGTCTACGCCAAAACAACACCGCTGGATATTCTAGCACATATTGTTCATGCTGTCAGCATCTGATAAAGATAATTTTTCACTATATATTTGCCGCATCAGCCTTTTGATAACACGGTGTGCAAGTGCTCCCAAAAGGGAGGCGCTTAAAAAAGGCATCGAGGCTGCCGGACACATAATAGCTTCTATTAAAGAGCGGTCTCTCTGTGGCGGTGTTCATATCATGGCTATCGGCAAAGAGGAGGTCGTGCCAAAAATAATAAAAGCTGCAGACCCGGCCTGAGCCGCAGCACTCATTACTATTCCGTAATTGTATTGCCCTCTGCGCACAGTACCATTTCTGGTACTAAAGTCGTATATCCGGGCGTCCTTTTTACCTTACTAAGGCATTATAATCAAGCTGGAATACTATGATATATATGAAGCTGTTATACGCCGTAGGGACAGTTATTAAGAGAAGCACGCCATTATGCACGGTTCTTTTAGCCGGTGTAATTACACTCTCATGTACCTCTACTCTCCCGGCCCCCATCTCCGTTATTTCCATACCTGAGCCTCAACAAACTCCTGATGCCGGTTTATCTGACCGGACGGAAGCTTTCATCAGCAGCCAGGAACCCGGCTGGCAGAAGGTTGCGGTGATGACAAATGAGAATGCCGGAGACTGCACATTTTTTATAACATCGCCGGTGTGGCGAATACGCTGGAATATGGAAAGCGTGAAGGCGGAATACAGCAGTATCGATATGCTTATCTATATATCCGGAAGAGATAATATGCCTTATAAGCATATATCATCGAGTGGAGCCGAACCGGGGCAGCCGGTATACCTGGAACGCGGCAATGAGGAATTCCGTGTAAAAGTTGCGGCTGCCAATGTTACGGGATGGACAGTTATCATAGAAGAGCCGGCAGGCGAGAATCAATCACATCCGGTTCAAATCACGCGTATACAATACCGCGGACATATCTATGAGAACAGTAATGAAGAAGCGCCTGTGCCTGAAGCGGATGAATACGTCGAGATAACAAACCGCGGAACTGAAACGGTACCGCTAAGCGGATGGAAGCTTATCAACGCCAACCGCTCAAATCTGCTGTTTGTTTTCCCCTCCTACTTTCCATATATTTGCGGCGGCGAGGAGATAGAGGAGCTCATTGAGGAAGGATTCCCTCCTCTACCCTGTATACTGAAGCCATTTCACAGCGTACGTGTGTATACCTTCTATCATGACTCCGAATCCGGCGGTCTGAGCTTTTATTACGCTCCCGGCAATATCTGGAATAACGATACCCCGGATACCGCAGTACTGTACAGCTCGTCGGGGAAAGAGATAAGCAGAAGAAGCTATCAGGTATACCCTGATGACTATCACGCCATCGAAAAACCGCCGGTTGCATCGGCATACTGACCACTTTCCCGGCGTTTTGCTTTTTATTAAAGCTTGATTTCTATCTTCCGGCAATCTCTCTATAGGCCGCTACAGCAAAGACGACGCCCAGAAGCGCAAAAGCGATGCCGGTAAGATGATTCTCTTCAAAGAACGAACTGGCTATAGCGCCGTACAGGGCAGCAACCGATGCCAGAGACCAGATTATTTTCATAAGATAACTCCCTGATGGCATTTTGTTATATAGTATCTTACTACCTCTCCATGATTAATAGATAGCGGTAATAATCAGCATAAGACCCGCACCTAAAAAATACAACCTCATTGATTGCTATCTTTCGGCAGAGAGCCCGTACTTGAGTTCCTTTTCATAGCGTTCAAACAATTTCTGTGTACCCACGGATGCGTTCATAAACCTTAGCTTTTCCAGTTGTGTACCCGTATGAGTAAAGCCGGCACGTACCAGAACATCGGCAGACTTGCTATTTTCCGGCTCAACCAGAGCGAAGAGTATCTTATATCCCGCTCGTGCCGCAAGCTCGCTTAGCTTAAGGACGCAATTGGTCATAATTCCCCGCGCTTTGGAGGCTGCCCAATATCCTATCGGTGATCCGCACAGGTCATCGGAGCTTATATCGATACAGGCAGCGATGTCACCCTGTGGGTCCCGTACTAAAAAGAAAAAGGCTTGCTGTTTTTCCCAGCAGCCTTTGGCCCAGACAATGAAGCTGCGCGCGTCTTCGACTGTATACTCCCTCCCACCCAGCCTATCCCTGAAAAGAAAGCTGTAAATTTGCTCCTCGTTACAAATAGCGGTGATTCTGTTAAGGTCCTCATTTGAAACAGGAAATCGTTCATCCAGAGAGCGCAGACAGTACAACTCACCGGAATTATATCTGGTGATATACTCGTTTATTCCCTGCTGAAAATAGTTGCCTGACTCAGTCTTCATCTCGTACCTGTATTTACGCTTCAGCTCCCGTTTTTTTTAGGGATAACACACCTGATCCCGCCCCTGGGGTCAGGCGCATCACCCCTCCTGCGCGGTATCATATGTATATGGCAGTGGAACACCCCCTGCCCCGCGGCCTCCCCGCAATTAACGCCCACGTTGAACCCGTCTATTGTCCTGTCCCCTGTTAGCAATTTTTCACGGCAGACGGTAAGCAGCTCATCGATCGCCGCCTTCTCCCGGGCGGTAAGGTCGAAATAATCGGCTACATGGCGCCTGGGGACGATAAGCATATGCCCCGGTGAGACGGGAAAACTATCCGGGGTGGCAAGCGCAAGCTCATTTGCGACTGCGATAGTGCGCTTTTGCTCGGCATTGCAGAAAGGGCACTCATCACCTGAATCGCGCCCGCAATGTCTTTCTGATTTACACATAGTCCTATTATAACAAGCAGCGCATAAATGTCATAGCATACCCGCCCGCTTTGATATTCGCCGTACAGGGGATACTTACGTTATAATGGGCAGGTAAACTTATAAGGGGGACAGGGAAAGAGCTCTACCAGCACCTGCTCCTGGGAAAGGCGCACTATGAATACAAAGACGATACTCATCATACTGGTAGCTCTGGGTTTTTTTGCGTTTCTAAGCCTTAATCAGTCCGGGGATAAAGCCGCTACCAACACTGCCAATGTCAAGCTTCAGGAGCCGGGAATAAGAGTAGCCGGTTCCACCATCAGTGTCGGACAGGGCAGCTCTGAATTCCGCCAGCTTATCTCCTATTCCGCGGTCCTGCAGAATGTTGAGACGTCACCTGTCTATATAGAGAGCGCGGAAACCCTGCTCGCGCCGGATATCAAGGCGCGTATTACCGAAGGTGATCTGTTTCTGAAAGTGGAAGAGGAAATCCCCTCCGGAGGCACCATTGAGCTTGACGGACAGATCGAGTTCAACTCCGAGGCGCTCTCCAAGAAGGATATTGATGCCATGGGGCAGCTCGTAACCGGATTCAGGATTAACAGCTACAGCATCGCCGCGGTTGCGGGCCAATGAGTTGACGGCACAGCCGGCTAATCTTGCTCCATCTCAAAACGCTTTTTCCCTTTTGCAGGGAAAACCGCCCCTATTGTACTGATAAAATCGGCGATATGGCTCTCGCTGCTCCACTGCAGATCTATATCAAAGCATCTTCGCGCCAAAGCAACTACGTTCACACCCAGTGACTCCAGACTATAAATGCGCTCCTCCGGCTTCCTGCATTCGCCGCTGTTTTTCAATGCCGCACAGCGTTTACAGGCGGTACATGCCCCGGCGCCGGCAATCGCATATCCCTGTTTGCGGTACCGGAGCAGTTCCTTAACCAGCAGACCTCTTGCCTCCTGGTAACAGATGCTGAAGCGCTCCTCCATAAGCGGATGCTCACAATAATCCGAGGGTATGCGTATGCAGACGACCAGCGCCTCCTCCGCGCCGCCGATATAGTCAGGGAAACAGGGGCTGTAAGGCGGACATGCCAGGTTTTTAGTGTACATATCGCAGTCACGGCAAAAATCCTTATTGGCGGTGCTAAAGCTAAATGCGGATACCGGTACCTGCGCCTTATACCTTTCATAGAAAATAGTGCGGCCGGACCTGCTTTTATACTTTTTTAGCTCCGTTTTTACGTTTTCGTTCATTCCGAATAAGTCTTTCACGGCCTGCTGTGCAGTACTCTTCTTACCGCTATCACCAGACTGCCGATAATGCCGGTGAGAAACCCCAGCGGACAGACGATCACTGCCAGAATCATTAATACCGGCTCATCTCCCCCCTTCCAGAAGTCACCGCCGAAGAGCAGTATGAATACGCCGTAAACAGCGTTATGTAAAACTACCAGCACCGGAAAGGCTGCAAGCGAAGCTCCCATAATAAGCATAAACCGTCTGGTCCAGCTCCGCTCGATATAGAGTAGACTCAATATGATGATAGCCGCTCCGACTATGAAGGGGATAATCAGCAGCAGCAGAAAACCCGCATCCTCCATATGGTCCTCCTACGGCGTACTAATGCAGGACGTTATAACCTGTGTCATTCTGCTGCGATTATACACCATGAGGTAAATACAGGAATACTCCGGCAGCCGGTACGCTTGCGGTTATCACAGCAGTGATAGAGTTAAAGCAGGCAGATATCTTGCGCGGGCAGGCTTACCCGCTTGTTAGTCCCGCGTTACGCAGGGGCAAAAATCTCACACTGAGATAAAAAGCTTCAGAATCCATATCGGCAACGGACAAATACGAAAGAAAAAAAGCGTGCTTGAATTAGCATCGTGCTTCTGAAAAACGAATAATGTACGTTATCTTACCCTAAGCAGCGTGCCGCGCCGTATTCTGATGATAACGATATGCTTTTTAATCGTAGCCGCAGCCGCCGCCGCTGTCCTGGCCGGTGCTATCATTGGAGTCTACAGGTGTTTCTTTGGTGGGCAAGTCTTCGGGCCGAATTTCTACATTTTCTTCGGGCGTATCTTCAGGTGGGTATTCAAAATCGGTCTCATCTGTAATTGTACCCGGCGGAACTTCATCCAGAGGTACAGCACCCTCCTCCGGCAAAAATGTCAAACTTCCGTCAGGACGTACATAAGTCTTGGAATGGTCATCTTGTGGCGTGGGATCAGGAGGCGTATAGAGGGGAGGATCTTGACCAGGACACAAAGTATAGCCCTCATATAGATCATATTTTTCCCCTTCTGTTACGAGTGTAAACCCTGCAGGCGGTATATCTCCCTTTTTAACTTTCACCGTACGATAATAGCAACATGCCTCAACTGATGAGGAAGCAAAGAAGAAAACACCAGCATTGGCAATCAGTAACATAATAATTATACCCGCCAGCAGCGTAAGCGACCTTTTCATCTTCAGACCCCCTTGATGCTTTACCTTTACGGCGTGGTTGTATGGAACATCTCTACATGACAGGAGTATATGAGTGCGATTATACGTCTGCGGATGGCCGGCGTCAACAGGTAATAATAGCTTTATGCCGGTGAAGATCAGAAAAGCAGGTTACTGCACCGTATTCTGATGATAACGATATGCTTTTTAATCGTAGCCGCAGCCGCCGCCGCCGCTGTCCTGGCCGGCGTTATCATTGGAGTCTACAGGTGTTTCTTTAGTAGGCAAGTCTTCAGGCCGAACGTTTAAACCGGTATCGGTAACGGAGGTACTTTTATCATCCACAGTGTTTTCAGGTTCTATTGCTGTCGCTGTCTTTGGTGCTGGATAATGTTTGGTTTTGAGAAGGCTTCCGCAACATACATTGGCTTTATACCAATCCGTAGTAGTCCCTTTGGCATGAAGAGTGTACCCTTCAGGCGGAGTAGCTCCATGTTCAACTGTTACGTAATGTTCGCTGCAGCCCGCGCATGTAAGCAGCAGCAGGGCAATTATACCCGCCAGCAGCGTAAGCGACCTTTTCATCTCCGGACCCCCTTGATGCTTTACCTTTACGGCGTGGTTGTATGGAACATCTCTACATGACAGGAGTATATGAGTGCGATTATACGTCTGCGGATGGCCGGCGTCAACAGGTAATAATAGCTTTATGCCGGTGAAGATCAGAAAAGCAGGTTACTGCACCTTATTCTGATGATAACGATATGCTTTTTAATCGTAGCCGCAGCCGCCGCTGTCCTGGCCGGCGTTATCATTGGAGTCTACAGGTGTTTCATTAGTAGGCAAGTCTTCAGGCCGAACGTTTAAATCGGTATCGGTATTGGTACCGGGGGTACTCTTATCATCCGCAGGATTTTCAGGGTTTACCACTGTTGCTGTCTTGGGAGCAGGATAGTGTTTGGGTGCGCAAAGGTCTCCGCAACATACTACAGCTACATATTGATCTACTGTTTCCCCTTTCATATCAAGAGTGTACCCCTCGGGCGGGGTAGCTCCATGTTCAACTGTTACGCGATGTTCATAACAGCCCGCACATGGAAGCAGCAACAGCGCAATTATACCCGCCAGCAGCGCAAGTGACCTTTTCATCTCCAGACCCTCCGATGCCTTACATCTACGGCATAATTGTATGGAACATCTCCACTGACAAAAAATATATGAGCGCGATTATACTTCTAGGGATGGCCGGCGTCAATAGGTAATAATAGCTTTATATCAGGAAATATCAGCAAAAATCAGGGAAAGATGAAAGTGCCGAGGGAGGGACTCGAACCCACACTCCTTTGCGGGAAGCGGATTTTAAGTCCGCCGCGTCTACCATTCCGCCACCTCGGCATAGACAAAAACTGGAGGCGGCGAGCGGACTCGAACCGCTGAATAGGGGTTTTGCAGACCCCCGCCTTACCACTTGGCTACGCCGCCTAAAATCAATTGGAGCGGAAGACGAGATTCGAACTCGCGACATCCTCCTTGGCAAGGAGGTGTTCTACCGCTGAACTACTTCCGCTCAATTTATTACGTGGCCTGTACGGCCGGTCTACTATCTCACGCTCAGACAGTTTATTATATCTATTTTCACCTGTCTATGCCAGTAATGCTATGGTGCCGAGGAGGAGATTTGAACTCCTACGAGCTAACGCTCACCACCCCCTCAAGATGGCGTGTCTACCGATTCCACCACCTCGGCCTGGCAGGGGCGGCAGGACTTGAACCCACAACCTGCGGTTTTGGAGACCGCTGCTCTACCAGTTGAGCTACACCCCTTCAACTATAATAAATGTTAACCTGCAAACTGTAGTACGATTTTAGCACAGGGCATGACAAATCGGAAATCCGCTGTACAGGACAGGCATTGCCCTTTTTATCCAACGCCCCGGCAAACTGGCATATTGTAGTGTAAAACGTTAAAAAATTCAACGCATTCCGCTCTATTACGGACAGTCAGCCAGCGCTCTCCCCCTTCTTCTCCCTGTAGTTTTTCACCGCTTCCTTGAGCGTATTTGCAGCCAGCAGCGCGCAGTGCTCGCTTTCCTCCGGCAGCCCTCCCAGCGCATCCAGCACATCCTGCTGTTCGATGGTAATAACTTCATCAGGAGACTTGCCTTTGGCCATCTCCGTAATCATACTTCCAGAGGCAATTGTCGTTCCGCAGCCGTCGGTGGCAAACGTGGCGTTTGCAATAACGCCGCCTTCGATCTTAAGCCATACGCTCATGGTATCGCCGCAGGGACCCGTGATGCGGCCGAACCCGTCTGCATCATCTATATGCCCGAGGTTGCGCGGATTGAGCGAATGCTCCACCATCGTCTCGGAATATTTCTTGAGCATCTCTGCCTTTATCAGTTCCTGGAATTTATCCCATGCCGTTGTCATCTAGATACTCTCCTGTGAAATTGTTGTTCTGCCCCAACATGCGACCATTTCATTCAAACCAATAACACCGCCTCTTACGGCAGCTATTTATTATACCCGTTTTGATACTGCTTTCGCTAAATGCGCCTTCCGTTGCAAGTCCGGCGTTGAAAGGCATTCACTGCTGCCAGGCAGCCGGACTTTATCAGGCGGCAAAAAGGCCTTGACAGCCTTTGTCTGTAGTGGTATGTTATATATATCTAACGTTATATATTTTTAACATTTAACCGGGGTATGATAATGAAAACACGGATCATATTGATTGCTTATTCGGCCGTGAGCATACTGGGGCTGATGCTGCTGCTCTCCAGAGAGAACATCTATATAGTGGCAGCGCTTATACTGGGCATTTTGTTACTCGGGCACCGTGAGCTGTGGGCGCTTATCAAATACGGGAGGCTGCCGGTTATCGATGAGCGGGTGCGCGAGAATCTCACCTGCGCCATGCGCACCACCGGTATCTTCTTTTTCATCGCCAGCATAGCGCTTATACTCATGTTCAGGTTCAATGTCTTCAAGGATACACCGACCGGATTGATCATCAGCGGGCAGCTTGTGGTCATAGGCTTCGTCTACCTGATCGGCTACCACTACTACGACCGCGCACGCCCGCATTTGGGAGGGAGAGCGCTGCGCTGGCTTAAGAGTTTGCTGGTCACAGCCGGCGTTTCCTTGAGCACCATAGCCTTAGCCATCTCGCTGCACAACATGGTCTACGCATTGTTCGGCCTTGAGGATGCCTTCTTCTTCATATTGGGGCTGCTGGTTGCGCCGGCGGTCTGCGCCTTAAGCCTGCTGGGAAGTTTCTTTCTCTTCATCAAGGGAGTGCTTGCCAGTTTCAGAGGTAGCGGACAGGCATGAAAACGCGGATAAAAGAGTACCGCGCCCTGCAGGGGCTGACGCAGGAAAAGCTCGCTGATAGTGTGGGCGTGCGCCGCGAGACCATTATCTTTCTGGAAAAGGGCAAATATAATCCCTCGCTCAAGCTGGCCTACAATATCGCCCGTACGCTTAAAGCAAGAATAGAAGATATCTTCATATTTGATGAGGACTAGTATGGCAGCCCGGTAATAACCGGCACCCCTGATGCCAATCAAGCGCTCAGCATACACTTCGGGCAACTGCAGATGAGACTTACATAAGAGTGATTTTTTTATTCGAATGAGAGCGTTGCTGCCAATGTAGAGCAGCCATCTTCTCTGTGTGTGAAACAGCTCTCCGTCAACGTGCGGGCATACGCACTCTCTCACACGGCTGCTTTTACGCCCAGCAGCCGTGTATTTTTGTGCCCGACGGGCTTTCCTCTGCCTGAGTATGGAGACGCCGCAGCGCCCTGTCCCCAATTGCATCCCGCTTATACAGGCAATTTACGCCGGTGGAGGAGCAAAACGTTTAGCGATGAGCATTTCCTGTACCGCCACCCTGTGGGAGAAGGGGATAGCATTTTCATCACCAAGAGCCCAAAGAATATCCTCAAGACCGTAATGAGGCCTCAGGCCGGTTCCTTTTGTTACCTTGCTGAGCAGGTCATAGCAGCCGACGCAATGCGTTGTAAAATCACCCGCACCGGTATCCAGTATTTGGTCAACCTTCTTTTTGGCTTCGACCATTACATCAGCCATATCAAAATTCCGGGTCACAGTGCAAAATCCGCAGCTCAAACCGTTGTAGCGGTTATTCTTCAGCTCCACTACGTCCAGGCCGATAGCCTTGTTTAACCCCCTCACCGCCTCAAAGAATTTATCTCCTAATTCACCGCTGTAGCAGGAATCGGTAACGGCAACTTTTCCTGAAAGCTGTCTTTGAACCTTTAATTCTCCTTTTTTCACTCTTTCCCAAAGCCATTCCCAGATAGTCGTGACCTCAAACGGAAGCTTCACCCCATGATAATTAGGCCAGACATTGCCCATAAAATTGGCACATGATCCGCAATAGCAGACCAGACGTTTTGTATCGAGACCCTCAAAGAGCGCAAGAGTATCATCTACTCTTTTGGAAAAGCCTTTATAGTCCCCAAAGCGGTAATACAGCTCCCCGCAGCAGGCAGCGCGTGGGCCGAATTTTACAAGGTCTTTCATCACGGACGAGTATTCTATGCCAAATGGAATCTCTCTTCCCGCGCAGCCGATAAAGAGAACTTCTTCGCTTTTCGGTGGGACTATCTCCCACTTATCCAGAATCTCTTTTTCGTAATCCGCGAGGATATTATACATATCGAGAAACATGCATGACTTGCCATCATTCATGAAATACTTAATAGGCGGCGGGATTTCCTTCCCGCTTTTGCTTATCCGCTCTGACAGCCGCAGCATAATAAGGGTATACGGTTTGAGGTCATTGGGGCAGTAGTGGTTGCAGCGAAAACAGAATGTACACTCGTTAAACACTCTTTCCGTCTCTTCTCCCTTTAAGAGGCGGGCAAACTCGCTGATTGCCTCTTTTTTTATCCATCTGCATCACAGGACATAGTTGAAGACACAAACCGCAGTCTACACAAGTTGTCTGGCTTTTATTCTCCGGGTCGAAGGCATCAATATATGACGTATTGGGCACAGGTTTCTCCTTTCAAAAATATCGATCTGCCGGGTGTTCCCTACAGGAAGCTGTCGGGATAGAACTCTCGGGGAACGAGTTCTACAATCCCAACGTTACGGCACGCTTAACAGTGACATCTCTTGAATGCGCAATGGCTATTATATTCAAGTATTAAGCATAAGTCAATCGTTCGGCGCAAATATTTTTCATTACTACCCGCCGCGTGCAAGATAAATACATCCTCACAAAATATTATGCGGTACCTGGTCTCTCAATCCGGAATGCTTTTAAAAAGGGTGGGCGGCATGCGATGGCGGATTTTTACGCGCTGCCTGCCCGCACGGACAGCGCCTTCAGTGTGTTCTGTGCAAGAGGGAAAAATAAAACTCAGATAGTTATTACTGTACCTGTGACTCTAATATAATTTCAACAGTCCATCTGGCTGCGCAGCCGACAACCGCAGGGCATTTGTCCGTATGCGCGCCGTCTGCATCGAACTTCTCTCTATCGGCAGCATCCAGCAGATTGTAGCTTCTTCCCAGTATCTTATGCTGGATGTCTCTGCAGCTTATGCTCCCGTATTCTTTGATATACTTATCGAGAAGCTTTAAACCCATCTTATCGACAACGGCGCATCTCCCTTCCGCGTCCGCAAAGTCCGTTCTCGTGCGGCCGGCTATGCTGCTTAACACCATTATTCCGCCGCATAAAGCTCCGCACGTACCCGTCACCGTCAGCAGAACACCGCCGGCCAAACCGGTCCCCGCTTTAAATACCGCCTCATTTTCTATGCCCAATGTCTCCTGAATGGCAGCGATGGCGCACTGGCAGCATCCCCGGTATTGCTGTTCATACCTGAATCCCAGATTATAGGCTTTTTCCTGCAATAACTCTCCGGACATATGCATGTTTTCACCTCTCTGTAGATCACCGCTTCATTGATTTCCGGAGTATACGATATCCTGATACCGCTGCACAACTCAAGCCGGGTTTATCAATTATATTCCGGTTTTTAAGCAGTTTACAGCAGGTGCCGCCTGCCCGCAGGCGGCGCACAAGAAAGTTGAATACGGATTTTAGCTTTGGGAATCTGGTACCCCTGGTGCGAATCGAACGCACGACACGCGGTTTAGGAAACCGCTGCTCTATCCTCTGAGCTACAGGGGCACAATGTGTAATTATAGCTGAATTGCGCTTTTTTGAGCAATCAGGATCAGAACTTGATAAACCCCGCGTATCCCAACACACCCACCATAATCAGTATCAAGCCGATAATAAGAAGGACTGGCAGAAGCAAGGAGATAAAACCCCAGATCGCCCAGGTGCGCTGTGTCTTACGGAAGTGCTCTATCCCATCCCAGCGTCTGGACTGCCAGGCCCATTCATTGCCTTTTATCCCCAGCACTATGCCCATCGCCAGCCGGGCAAACGGTATCGGCGCCAGTGCCAGCAACGACCACCATACCCTGTTGCCCACCCCCCATATCCACGTCAACAGGAACGCGCCCCAGTTCCACCCCTCCAGTTCATACGGCAGCTTGACTATGGGCCCCTGCCCCGATTTATTGACAGCAGGAGAATAAGCATCGCCGCTGTCAGGAAGCTTGAGCATCATACAAGAATTATAGTGCGGGTATAACGGTAAAGCAATAGAGGTTATGTCTGAATAATCTAGCGCAGCGTGCGCCTGCGTACTACGAACCCCTCAGGGGTGAAATAGGTGTCATCCCTCTGCTTGCCCGCCTCCTGTTCCTCGAGCTTACGGCGCATCTCATCCACTTTCCCTTCGGGGCGAGGCTGGACAACATCCGTAGGCGCTTCAACCTGCGGTTTCGCAGGCGGAGGAGGCGGTGGTGGAGGCGGTGGCGGTGGCGGTGCCGTCATGACAGGTTCTTCTTCCTGCTCTTCTATTTCTTCTTCTGGCTCGGGCTCCGCAACTTTTTTCTTCTGGGCTTTACGGGAAGCTGCAGCCCTGGTGGCTGCTGCCTTATCCGCAACAGCTTCCGTGGAAACCGTCCCTCGCCTGAGCTCGATCAGCGTCTTTTCAAGGTCTCTCACCAGCTCAGCCAGACTGGCCTCTTCCGGCGCTTCCTGCTCTTCAGCGGAAAGGCTCTCTATTTCCGTAGCATAATGCTGCAGTTTCCAGCTGTGTTCCTCCAGCTGTTTGATGCGTTCTGCCAGATCACGGGCTACAGCCTGTATCTCCGGTATCTCGGAATCTATGAGGTTCTTGACCATATTTTGAACCACACTTTTGCGCGGTTTTTCTGTCATTATATTTACCCCTTCTTCTGCTTAGTGCGATAGCGTTCTATTACTAAAACTGATTATCACACCTTAATGATTACATCGTACACGTTAACCCCCGTCTGATTTAACTATAAACAACAACAGCGTAAAAAGCAATTATATCAACGGGATATTGACAATGCAATCCATACACCATTTCATTCCACTCGTACCGGCAGCACCGCCGGTGTTGCCTGAAAGACTTGCTGGTGCTACTATGTCATAGCCATAAGTACAGGCAGCCGGCACAGCTGTCCGGAAATAGTGTGTCAATACTATCTGCCCGTGCCAGGGCCTCTGTCATAGCGTCAGCCGGCAGGAAGAAATACTAGACTAAAGGAATAATAATGGAATACCAGTATGGAGAGATAACGCGCTCCACTATCAATGCATTGACAGCGCTGCTGGGACAGGCAAGCGTTTCCACCAAAGAACATGAGCTTGAAGGATTTGCCCATGATGAAATGCCCGCACTCAGAAAATACCCGCCGCAATTGATTGTCAGGCCTGCCGATGCACAAGCGGTATCCAAACTCTTCAAATATGCCTCGGAACACCGCATTCCCGTAACCCCTAGAGGAGCGGGAACCGGACTTTCAGGAGGATGCGTGCCTGTTCACGGCGGCATCGTGCTCTCTTTGGAACGAATGAACCGCATCGTGGAGATCGACAGCGATAATTTTGTGGCAGTGGCGGAGCCCGGTGTAACGCTGTCCGAGTTAAGTGAGGCAGTGGAACGGCATCAACTTTATTTCCCGGTACACATCGGTGAGATGAGCGCCACGCTGGGTGGAGCTGTAGCAACCAATGCAGGCGGGACAAACGCCGTAAAATACGGGGTGACCAGAGATCACATCCTCGGCCTGCAAGCCGTGCTGCCGAACGGAGATATCATCACCACTGGCGGCGCTTATGTCAAGTGCTCTACGGGGTACGACCTTACGCAGCTGATTGCCGGATCGGAAGGAACGCTTGCTGTTATCACCAGAATCACCTGTAAGCTGACCACAAGCTGGCAGAAGAGAGAGGTGCTTTTCGTGCCCTTCAATGATTTGCAGAACGCTATCGATGCCGTACCGGATATCCTGCGTCTTAAGGTACTGCCTACCGGGATCGAATTCCTCGAACGTACGGTTATCGAGATTGTGGAAAAGTACCTGCAAACAGAGATACCCTACCATGAATATGAGGCCTTTCTAATGATATTCATGGAGGGCGACAGCGAGCAGGACCTGCTGCACTATTTCTCGCGGGTGGAGAAAATCTGCACACGCCACGGAGCGGTGCGGGCTATGGTGCCGGGCAGCGAAAGGGCTAAAAGGAAGCTGCTCGATGCCAGAGAGAAAGTGTACCACGCGCTTAAAAAATATGCCCCCATGGAGGTAATCGATGTGGTCGTTCCCCGTAAGGAGGTAGCCAGGTTTGTCAAAAAGGTGAAGGAAATATCCTCAACATACGGCATCCCTGTAGCGGCCAGCGGTCATGCGGGAGACGGCAACGTCCACCTGCATCCGCTCTGTCACGATATGTATCGGGAGGATTGGGATAAAAAGCTGCCGGAGTTGATGAAGGAAATCTACAAGCTCGGAGTCTCGTTCGGCGGCACTATCTCCGGGGAACACGGCATAGGATTTGAAAAGAAGCCTTATCTCGGGATCGGTATAGATCAACCGACTTTGAACATTATGAAAGGCATAAAAAACGCTTTCGATCCTTTTAATATATTGAATCCGGGCAAGATATTCGACCTTTAGGCTGACTGTGTCTGTTCGCGCTGTTTTCACAGGCGCAAATTCGTTCAGCCGGAATATACACATACCGCTCCCGGCAATCACGCAGCGGTAGTTCTCTATCTCTCGATACGGGCTTGCGTTTCTTTTTACCCCGCGGGACGTTGTATAATCAACATAATAACGTGTCATACGGATAATGATAAAAGTACAACGGTTGCCCAACTATATACTGTTACTGCTTATTATCACGGCGGCTCTCTTTCCTGTAAGCTGCACCGTGCAGGAGGACTACCTCACCGCAGCCCCGCCCCCCCAATCACCGCCGCCGAAGCCGCTGGTCAATTATTTCACCATCTCTCCGCAATCGATCGTCTGCGGGCAGAGCGCTACCATTCTCTGGGATATAGAAGATGCCGAGGTTATTACTCTCGATCCTCCGGGTGAAGAGGTACCTGCCGCAGGCTCGCTCCAGGTCTCGCCCTTTTCCAGTACCAGCTATACGCTTACGGCCGGCAACAGCTCAGGCACCGTAACACGCACACAATATCTGAAAGTGTACTCAGAGGAGACATCTCTCATCGGCTCCGACCCCGTAACCGGCAGAAATGAGGGCATCGGCTTCCGCTGGGAGCAGCTTTGCCTTGCAACCGGATATCAGGTGCAGATCGCCAAAGACCCGGGATTCACGCTGATAGTATTCGATTCCGGTGTTTACTCACCGTCCGTTTCAACCTCACCCGCCATGCTCTACGCACCGGGAGGCGTGCTGGAGGCAGGACACACCTATTACTGGAGGGCGCGCGTACGCCAGACAGCAACCGGGGAATCGCTCACCAGCCCCTGGTCTGCACCCGCACGTTTTACCATAAGTCAGGGAGTGCCTGTCGCTGCGCCCTACGCGGGCGTCCAATTGCTCAAGCCCGCCAATAACTGCCATAGCTGTCCTGTCGATGGCGCAGCTTTTGCCTGGACTCCGCTGGTGAATGTCGAGGAATACTCCTTTATATTGGCTGAGGATCCTTATCTCAAACAAATAGTTATCTCTCAACTTGTTGAAGGTACAGCGCTAGCCTGTAACGGTATACTAAAATACGATTCAACCTATTTCTGGCAGGTTACTGCAAGCCAGCCCGCACCCGGTGAGCCCAGTGCCGTCTTCAGCTTCACCACAGAACAAAGGCCTTTGCCGCAGGCCGTCCCGCAGCAGCCCGTACCAACCGCAAGATATGTGCCGGATCACGCCTGGTTGATTGTGGTGATATGCGTGCTGTTGATTGCGGCGGTAATAGTGTTCCTTTACTTGACACACAGGAAGCGGCATCCGTCCGGCAGTTCAACAGTCAACGATGAGCAGCAGGATAGTTGACGGCTGCTGCCGCCTGATAATTGATAAAAAAACACAGGATTTACAGACCCTTTTCTGAGGTTCTGTTAACGATATACCAGAGCGATTTTGCGAAAGCAACAGGTGTACCGTCATCCCGCCGCAAAGATGCCTCGGTTTCAACCGTACGGGAAGTTTTCCTGACAACCGTGGCTGAAACCTTCAATGCACCACCGGTGAAAGCAGGATTGATAAAACGGGTCTCGCACCTGGCGGTGACGCAATCCACTCCCGCTGAACGCACAGCATATCCACCCACCTCATCCAGCAGGCAAAAAAGTATACCTCCGTGCGTTATACCAGGCCAGCCCTGATGATATATGCCGGGAGTAAAAACTCCTTCCGCCTTACCGCTTGATATAATGAATTCCATATGCAGGCCGTGCGGATTATCTTTGCTGCAGCCAAAACAATTGTTCTCGGCACCGTTTTCTATTTTTAACATAGTGCTTTTATCATTCATATCCCGAGTCCTGATGTATTACGGCAGCTACAGAGCAAAACAGGAAAAGAAACTTTAACTCTTCGCCGTGTTCTGCGCCCTTATACAACGGCATTTGCGGTAATCTCACCGCCGATACGGCTTCTTAAGCCGGAAAACAACGGCGGTTTCTCTTCAATCTCAATAGTGCTGTTCTTTTTTATTCCTCGAACCGCTTTATCACCATACAGCAGTTCTGCCCGCCCATCCCGAAGGAATTGGATAAACACACGCGTACATCCTGTTTGCGGGCGGTATTGGGAACATAATCGAGGTCGCATTCCGGGTCGGGAGTCAAATAATTAATAGTCGGAGGAATGACTCCTCTTGTCACGGTCAACGCTGAGGCGATAGCTTCTATTGCGCCGGCGGCGGTGATTATATGCCCGGTCATGGACTTATTAGAACTGACCGGGATAGAGTAGGCATGTTTGCCGAATACTTCTTTTATCGCTTTTGTCTCACTGGCATCGTTGAGCTTCGTGCCTGTTCCGTGAGCGTTAATGTAATCTACCTCGTGAGGAGCTACACCTGCCGTATTCAAAGCATTTTTCATGGCCACCGCTTCAACAGCATAGTTGGGCGCGGATGCATCGTATGCATCGAATGAACGTCCTACCCCTGCCAATTCTGCAATAATAGGAGCCCCCCTCTTCTTCGCATGTTCCAGAGATTCCAGTACCAGCAGGCCGGCACCCTCACCGAAGACAAATCCGCTCCGCTCCAGAGAGAAGGGACGTGAAGCATTGTCCGGATTCTCTTCAACAGTAAGAGCGCCCACTATCCACAGGGCAGCAAGCGTCAATTCAGTTATGGTTGACTCCGTACCGCCTGCAATCATTACATCGGCATAGCCCAGCTTGATAGTATCATAGGCAGTCGCCAGTGCCTCCGCGCCGCTGGCGCAGGCCGTATCCACATTGCTGTTAGGCCCTTTAGCGCCGAAAAGCAAACCCACCTGCACCGCTGCTACATGTGGGCTTATTTTGGCCACAAACAGCGGACTGATTCTTTTCGGTCCCCTGCTTTTCAAGCGTTCGAAGTCCTTTATCAGCCCGCCTATATCCAGTGTGTTTCCTATACATACACCTATTTTCTCTGAATCTTCCTGAGCGAAATCAAGACGTGCAGAGCTTACCGCCATTTTGGCAGAGGCGATAGCGAACTGTGTGAAGCGTGAAGTCCTGTCCGCCATCTTGGGGTCCATGTAACCGGCAGGGTCGAAGCCGTGCACTTCGGCATCGACCTTCACAGGAAAGGCGGCAGGATCGAAATGTGTAATACGCCCTATCCCTGATTTACCTGCGATAAGGTTAGACCAGAATTGTTCCACCCCCTCCCCAATCGGGGTCACCGTCCCCATACCGGTTATTACAATACGTCGTGCGGACATGGTTTTAGCACCTCAATCATAGTCAGCGATATTGCTATAGAGACTACCACATAAAGGAAACCGGTACAAATCTTCAGGTACAGGTAGTTGTATAAGCCTTAAGAGGGAAACATGAAATCCGATAGATATATCATGATAGTTGCAGAATATTTATCGGTGCTTCTATTATAGTACAATTACCGATATTGGGGCATATTGAGCCAATCAAGTGAGAAAGAGAGGTACGTGCTGTGAATACCGAGCACATGCAAGAGTGGATCGATGTCAGCATTCCCATTACCAAAGGTATGATAACCTGGCCCGGTGATCCGGCGGTGAAGATTGAAAAACTTCTGGATATAGAGAGAGGCGATATTGTCAATGTCTCCAGCATGCTCATGAGCACGCATTGCGGAACGCATATGGATGCACCGGCCCACTATATCCGGGGAGGAGGCGGAATCGATAATCTGCCGCTCGATTCACTCACAGGCTACGCGCGTATAATTGAGGTTATGGATACCGATTTGATCAGACCTGAAAATATTATGCGCAGTAACATTGGTGAGGGTGAGCGCCTGCTCTTTAAGACGCGTAATTCGCTTGCGCAATGGTGGAAAGAACCGTTTAAGAAGGACTTCGTGCACCTGACAGCCGGCGCCGCCCGGCTGCTTGCCGAGAAAAATACCAGGCTTGTGGGCATGGACTATCTCTCTGTTGGCGCATATGAGAGTGATGATGGAACCATTGCACATCAGGCACTGCTGGGTGCCGGAACCTGCATTGCTGAAGGGTTAAACCTTACACAGGTCAAAGCCGGAGACTGCGAGTTTATCTGTCTGCCTCTGAGAATTGAAAACGGAGACGGCTCGCCCGTTCGCGCTCTACTGCGTATGGTATAAAAATGTAAATAGTCTTCTTGATGGTGCTGTGAGAATAAATCGAAAACGGCAGGCGGCAAGCTCTTGCGCTTCAAAACGGCTTGATACCTAGAAATAATCGATAACTTCAGTGATGAGCTTGCTTTGATATTCCATTTTGGAAAGATCGATATCGTATGGTTTTCTTATCTGCCCCTGTTCCTCGTCATAGACAACGCGGACTTTAGGTCTGGCGATAAAACCGAGTTTGGCATCGGATACTATGGCCATTTCTTTGGTATTGAGCCTGATGGTCAGACCAGTGGGATAGCAGGGTATTTCCCTCACAAACATCTCAACCAGTTCAGGATTAAACTGGTCTTCACTTTGTGCCATAATATATTCAACAGCCTGATGAGGCATGAACATCTGTTTGCCGGGCCTTTTGGAAAGAAGCGATACGTATGTATCCGTGATGGCTATTATCTGGGCAAACTGTGCTATATCCTTTCCTTTAAGCTTCCTCGGATACCCGTTGCCCTTCCAGCGCTCATGGTGTTGCAGAACAGTTTCGGCTACTACTCCCTTGCAGTAGTTATGCTGCATAAGTAGTTTATAGCCGGTTATCGGGTGATTTTGAATTGATTGAATATCTTTGGGAGTAAGTTTCTCCGGTTTGTTGAGAAGCTCGGCAGGCACATAAATATAACCCACGTCCTTGAGCATCACCGCGGTACCCAGCTTTGTTAATTCCTCCGAGTTGTAGCCAAGCCGCTTACCCAATACCATAGAGAGCAGCGCTGTTTTAACCGGCTGCACATACAGGTAATCCGCTTGTACGAGGATCCCCACAACGGCGGGCTCACCCAGCGTTTCAAGCGCCATCTCATTGGCAATGGCATTTGCCGCCCGTACCACCAGATCAATATTCTGGGTAGCGATACTTTCCTTCCCCTGGTTCGTGGTCATGAGCATATAGAGCGTTTTAGCTGCCTTGCCTTCCAGTTCAGGAGAAATTAACGGTTCAACAACAACATCGGCCATACGCCAATCATCAAGAAATATTTCCGCCACTCCGTTTCTTTTCAGCAATTCCAGTATGCTTTCATCAAGCCTGATATGGGAATCCAAAAGCATATTACCGTAATTATCATAAACGGGTGCACCGAGAATCATACCCGGTTTTGCGTATTTTACAGTAATCCTTCTCATAGCATTACTTTATCCTTACACACGCAGTTCAGACCGTAAAGCCTCCATATTTTCGCATGCGCTATCGTGAGGTTTACGAAAGAAACAGGGAGACATCCTTTCAAATCCTATCGAGTGCGCATCAAGCATGGTCTCCGTCCCCCCGATAAACAGCACCCCACCCGGTTTCAAAGCCTGATAAAAACTCCGGTTAAGCCTCATCTTGGCTTCACCGGTAAAATAGATGACAACATTGCGGCAGAGAATCAGGTCGAATTCCTTATGATAATTGCTGTTCAATAGATCCTGTGCCTGGTATTGTACCTTGCGTTTAATACGATCAATGACGATATAGTTGCCGTCAACCTGGGTAAAATATTTTTCCAGCATATGGCTGGGCACATTCCGTACATCTGTCGGACGGTAAGGACCTCCCGCTCTTGCTTTGGCCAGGCTGGCATCATCTATATCAGTTCCCAATATGCGGTGCTTATTCCAGTGATTCATCTCTTCCAGAATTAAAGTCACGGAATATGCTTCAGAACCATTTGAACAACCCGCGCTCCATATATTCAGGTCAGGCCTTTGCCGCAAAAGATCAGGGAGAACTCTCTTCTGAAGCATCTGGAAATGGGCTGTGTCCCGGAAAAATTCAGATACGTTAATGGTGAGAAAGTTTCGCAGGCGGGCAACCGCGCCTCCGTCCTTATGCAGCAGGTCACAATAGGCTGCTACATCAGCAACCTTGTAATTTTTGATAAATCCGTCCAGCCTGCGGTACATCTGCGTCGTTTTATAATCGGATAGTTTAATATCGGTCAGTTTTACCACAGTTTGTGCAAGCTTGAAAAAATCCTGGTCAGTCATTTCGTATCCTCATGCATGTACTTTTACTTCAGAACGGCAGTATTTCACTATTTCATCAGCCATCTTCTGCAGGGGTAATATTTTATCTGCATAGCCCTCTTTGGCCACGCTCATAGGCATCCCGTAGACGGCGGATGTCTGCTCATCCTGAGCAAAGATTGTCCCTCCGCGACCTTTTATCGCCGCTGCCCCTAGCGTCCCATCCACTCCCATGCCCGTTAATACCACACCCAGAGTGACCTCTCCGTAGTATTTCGCCACTGATTCCATCATCGCGTCTACCGATGGACGTACGCCCCAACGGGGCGGATCCTGGTTAAGCCGTATTTTGCCGTTTCTGTCCAGCGTCATATGGTAATTACCCGGAGCTATAAGCACCAGACGATGTCTGGCCCTATCTCCCTCAACCGCTTCCCTGACTTCCAGTTTAGATGCTTTATCCAGCCTCTCAGCCATAGCTTTGGTGAATACCGGCGGCATATGCTGTACGATAAGAACGGCTGCCGGAAAATCTGCGGGCAAGTACGGTATCACCTGCATGAGCGCTTTCGGCCCGCCTGTCGAGGAGCCTATTGCCAATACCCGGTTTATTTCAAAATCATCGCTTTCCGAACAAGATGACTTTTCCGGCGTTGATTCGCTCGCCTGTGCCTTTGCTCTCTTTGCCGCTATTTTTGTTCTGGACGCCTGTTTCACCTTGACTATCAAATCATCAGATGACTGGTCATGTCCGGCGGGATGCACCACCGAAGGTTTAAGAAAAAAATCAACCGCTCCCAGTTCAAGCGCTTCCAGTGTAGCCTGAGCACCTTCGCCGGTGAGTGCGCTCAACATGACGACAGGTGTTGGAAACGCGGACATTATTTGTTTCAATGCCTCCAACCCATCCATCCTGGGCATGATGATATCCAGAGTGACAACATCAGGCTTCAATTTCTCAATTCTGCTCAATGCCTCCACTCCGTCATGAGCAACACCGACTACTTCTATTTCCGGGTCAGACGCAAGCCTTTTGGAAACAACACTTGTCACAAAACGCGAATCATCTACCACAAGTACTTTTACAGTGTCTTTCATATATTCCTCTTATCTACAAAGAATAGTCTTCCGGACAAGCTATTTATCCAATCATCTTTTTTACTGCACCGATAACGCGGTCAGCGTCAAACGGTTTAACCACAAAATCTTTTGCGCCCGCTTTCAGGCATTCCATAACTATGGACTGCTGCCCCATTGCGGTCACCATTGTCACTTTTGCCGCCGGATCGATATTCACCAGCTCTTTTAAAGCCTGAACGCCATCCATATCCGGCATGGTGATGTCCAGCAATACCGCGTCAGGACTGTTCTGCTGATATTTGGCAACAGCATCCGCCCCGTTACAGGCCTCAACAACCTGATAGCCGCTCTGCGTAAGTAATTGCACACATTTGCTGCGCATGAATGCCGCATCGTCTACAACCATTATTTTTGCCATTTTTTCTCCCTCTTGTTTTTCTATTAGCTCACATTGTCGCCAATACAAATCATGTAATCTTCATTATATGTTGTACGTTGTTATGCATCGAGAGCTTAGCCATAGTACCTGTCATAAAGCTCCATTGACTATAACTCTCTAATCTCTTGACCCGCTGTTTTTACCAGCACCTTTCCGGTATCGATGTACATTTTCACCGTACGTCCCTTCGTCCCGCCCAGGTCAGCCACTCCTACCAGTAGTTTTTCCTTTTTTAATGCCTCTTTCACTTGCTGGATATTCCGCTCCCCCGTTTTAAAGGCAGATTCCAATCCGGGGGCGCATGACATCTGGGCTCCACCGGCAAGCTTGAAGATTGTCGAATATTTTATTCCGCCTTTTTTTGCCATCTCACTGAGCAGCAGCGGTATCGCGGTATCTGCAAATTTGCCGGGATTACCGGCACCCCTGCCGTTGCTCTCAGGCAAAACAACATGCGCCATTGCGCCTACTCTGGTAATAGGATCGAAAGCGCACACAGCTATACATGACCCTATTCCAAGACAGGCCAATATCTGTGATGGATTATTGCTCACCTGGATCTCACCCATGCCAACAACGATAGTTGTAAAATCTTCTGTAGCTGGAGTTAACACCATTAAGAGCCCCCCTGTTCTGTTTTTGGCACATCCGGCACCGGTAAAACCAGGAATGTACCGCTGACGCTCTTGTCATCCGCGCCAAAGGTTGCATCGACAATATAGGTGATCTCGCTTTGTTCTATCATTGAAGTCAGAATTACATCCAGAATCGCTCCAGCCATATCCATCATGACCGCAGGTGGAGAGACGCGATAGCTTATTCCGGTTTTATCCGAAATGTAATTCAAGAAGAAAGACCCCATTATATTTCCCACTTCTCCCAGTGCCGATTGCTCCATCTCTTTCAGTTCCTGCGTGGAGCTTATCGGCTGTCCCAGCAGCATATCTACCAGATTAAAAGCCGTTTCGGGTTTATAGGCCACTATCATATGGCCGTTGGCATATCCCTGAACACCCAGGTATACACCGACCATCATGGCTTCCGGCCCGCCAAAAAGATCAGGAACATCTTTTACCATAACCTGTCTGATTCTGACATCGGTAACGTTCAGTTGTTTATTCACCATCTGAGATAAACCGGTTAAAGCACTATTCACTCCACCGTTTATCAGGTCAAATTCGGGGATACCATCCGGCTGAACCTCAACTATTGTATTCAGTCCCATTTATAACCTCCTGAGTTATATATGTTTTTTCTATTCCACGAAGACAGAGTCCAGCGTGGATACTCTAATTTAATGTATATTCTTGTCGTTTATGCTGGCACAGTCTCAACCAGGAGTGAAGCAGTATCGGGAATCTCGGTCAGACAAGCCTGTTTACTATGTTTGCAGTCATTAATGATCATATGCAGCAAACTTGCGATATCGATAACCAGCGCAACCTGTCCGTCACCGAGTACACTCGCTCCGGCTATTCCTTTTACGCTTTCGATAAAAGCACTCAAAGGTTTTATAACGATTTCTTGCTGCTCTATCAGAGCATCCACAACAAGGCCTACACGGACATTTCCTGTTTTTACTACTACTACGTTAATGTGTTGAGAATTGTTACGACCTGCTGTACTCCAACCGAAGTAGGATGCCAGCCGTATCAAAGGCAGTACACTTCCTCTGATAAATGTCACTTCTCTGTTCTTTACAGTCTGTATCATCTCTGGGCTCAATGCCGCCGTTTCAACGATATGAGACAGCGGTATAGCGCACAATGTATGGCTTACAGATACAAGTAACGATGGAACAATAGCAAGTGTAAGCGGCAGTTTTATGGTGAACCGCGTGCCTTTACCCGGCACGGAATCAATAGTGATGGTCCCGTTTAAACTCTCTATATTGGTCTTTACTACATCCATACCCACACCTCGCCCCGATATCTCCGTAGTATTTTTTGCGGTAGAAAGTCCGGACAGAAAGATCAGTTCACTGGCCTGTTCATCATTGAGCATGCGAGCGGTTTCAGCAGATATCAAGCCTTTTTTAACCGCCGACTCTTTAATAACTGCCGTATCAAGGCCTTTTCCGTCATCTTCAATAACCACCACAAGCTGGTTTTCCTCGTGATAGGCTGCCAGCTTGACCATGGCTTTTTCTTTTTTACCAGCCGCTTTGCGCTGCTCCGGCATCTCCACTCCATGATCAACGGCGTTGCGCAAAATATGTACAAGGGGATCACGGATATGCTCGGTGACACTTCTATCTATTTCAGTTTCCTGACCTTCGATAACAAATTCGATCTTTTTATTTACACTACGGGCTAGATCCCGTACCATACGTGGAAAACCGTTAAAAACAACTTCTATCGGCAGCATGCGAATTTTCATGATATCCTGTTGAAGTTCATTAACAATCTTGCCCACCTGTGTTGACATCTTGCCCAGATCGCAGACCAGGTCATCGCCCTTGTATTTATCCTCAAGCATCTTGCTCAACTGATTGATTCTATTGCGGTTTACCACCAGCTCGCCGATCTGCTCCATTAAGGTATCCAGCCGGCTTACATTGACCCTGATCGTCTGATTTGTTTTTACTGCCGTGTTATTCCCGTCTCCCGCTAAAGCAGACCTCTGCTTCTCCACAGGAGCAACATCTTCAGCTGCAACACTCTGTATTCCTATATCTTCTACGTCATCCACCGTCTTCAGTGTCTCACTGATCTGCAATTCTTCGGCGAGGCCGGCAAAAATGGCCTGAAGAGTAAACCCGGCTTTTTCTTCCTGGATATCCTTAAGTGAAGGCGCAGAAACGATTACCTCCCCAAGTTGGGCAAGCGCATTCAACAATTGAAAACACCTCACTGCTGCCCATGGTGTTTGCTGGTTAAGGCTTACCTTTATTCTGTAGCCTTTCAAACCCTGGGAAAGTGCCTGACTGAATGTGTCTTTAGATTCGGCAGTCAGAGTGATCTCAGCTTCATCAGATAACTGGACAGAATTCTCAGCATGAGCTTCTTCTCTGCTGGATATTTCTTTTAACTTGTTTACAACAGAGCTAATATCCACCTCGCTCTGCACACGTGTAACCAGCTCCTGTACCAGCGCTTTAAGGATATCCAGACTGCTTAAAAGCGCATCAACCAGCCGGGAAGTTACCGGCAGTGAGCCCTTCCGGACACCGTCAAGGAGGTTCTCCATTGCATGTGCCATCTCGGCCATGCGTACATGACCCAGCGTTGCGGAAGAGCCCTTCAGCGTATGCGATGCGCGAAAAATCTCCTGCAAGAGAGAAGTATTACCTTTCTCCTCTTCCAGCTTGACAATGTCTTCATCGAGAAGTGAAAGCAGTTCTTCAGCTTCCTGCATGAAGAGGGCAATATCTTGTTCTGTAATATCAGGAGATAATTGCAGCATGTTTTCCTCTAATCATCGTTATAAGTTCTCAAATCCGTTCTCGTTATAGTGTTACCGTATTTCGGCACATCGCACCTTTTTGTCCGTTATCGGCCGGTAATACACCTTCAAGGTGGTTCATCTCTGATTTGGGCAGCAGCCTGTCCAGGTCCAGTAAGATCACCATACGCTCATCAACCCTGGCGATCCCCAGTAAATAATCTGAATCTCCCGCTGCAACAATTTCCGACGGCGGTTCTATTGAATCTGAAGGGATGCGTATAACCTCCGTTACTTCATCTACAATCATCCCGATCGTCGTCCCACCAATGTCCACCACCACAATGCGGCTGTCTTTCGTCTGCTCCACTCCGCTCAGCCCAAACCTCTTGCGTATGTCCACTACAGGAATCACCTTCCCCCTCAAGTTTATTATCCCTTCTACATAGAAGGGCGCTTTGGGTACCTTTGTGACCGGCTGCATCCTGATTATTTCATGTACATCCGATATGTCTACACCGTAGATTTCACTGTCCAGACCAAAAAGGACCAGCTGCTTCTCCGTATATGCATTTTCCTTGCTCATCTGTTTCCTCCGGAGAGATTTCTATCTCTACTAAACTACTCTATTCTTTTTCTGACTCAACATTGCGTATTTTCAGGCAGTTTCCGCTAAGATGCATAATGTTTTTTCCTGATTGAAAGCGTACGGGGAAGGCTAAAAGTTTTTCTTTACCTGCATTCGAACTGCGTATTTTCGAATGTTCTCTAACTCAAGTCATCCCGGCAGCACTTTTAGTTTCTATTGCTTTAGTGCTTACTGCCTTACATCAAGAACAGGCCGGGGTTGGGTTGTCTTTTTCCCAACCCCGACCCGGTAACGAACTACACTTTCACCAGCTGATGGTCCGACAGGTTTTTACCCTTGCCGTTGCCGTTTCCATTGCCGGTTTTGACAAAAGCTTCATGCTTTGCCTGCGGCTTTGCAAAGGTGTCTCGACCGGATTCACCATCATCCTTTATCCTGAACCTCACCACAGCCGACTGCAGCTCCTGCGCTATCGATGTGAGCGCCTGCGTGGAAGCGACAACCTGCTGTACCTGCGCGCTCATCTCCTCCGCCGAAGCGCTCATCTCCTCCGTCGCCGCACTGTTCTCTTCCGTTACGCCGGCAACGGCATTGGTTGCATCGGCAAGCTGTGTCTTGCTCGCTGCCATCTGCTCTGTGGCCGCCGAAGCCTGCTCCGCTATCTTGCTCACGTTATCGACAACCTTCACCATCTCACCCGATGAAGCACTCATCTCCTGCCCCGCTGCCGAGATCTGCTCTATCTGGCTCACCATCGTTTTCACCGCTTCCATGATCTGGTTTAATGCCATGCCGGCATCGTTGGCCAGCGCGGTACCTTCTTCTGTCTGATGTGAACCTTCTTTCGATGCGACCACACACTCGGATACACCTTTCTGTACCGCATCTACCAGCGCCGCGATCTCCTGCGTCTCTTTGGCCGTCCTCTCCGCCAGCTTCTTTACCTCATCGGCCACTACGGCAAATCCACGTCCCTGCTCTCCCGCTCTGGCAGCCTCAATAGCTGCGTTTAGCGCAAGCAGATTCGTCTGGGCAGCTATATCATCGATTACCGCGATCATGCTCCCTATCTGTTCGGAGTGCTTGCCCAACTCCGTGATCTTCTTCGTTACATCCTGCATGGACATATTGATCTTACCCATACCCTGGATCGTCTTCTCAACCGTACCCGCTCCTTCACGGGCTATATCCGATGCCTGCATCGCTCCCGCCGCCGCTTCCTGGGCATTGTTTGCCGTCTGCTCGGCCGCGCTCGATACCTGCTGTACTATCGCCATCGCTGAATCCACCGCTTTGGCCTGCTCCTGAGCGCCGTCAGTTACCATGTCAATGGCTTTCCCAAGCTGCTCCACTGCGGTATTGGCTTCAAAAATGCTCTTGGATTGGTCCTCGCTCCCTTTCGCTACCTGCTGGGCAACGCTCGCTACCTGCGTAGACGCCGATCCTGACTGCTCGGCAGCGTCTGCCAGCTGTACTGTGGCTTCCGTCATGGTCTCCGCGCCCTTCTTCACCTGACTTATCAGGCCGCCAAGATTGGCTATCATCTTTGAAAAGGCATTGCCGAGCGTATCCTTCTCAGACCTCGGCGCAACCTCAACCGTCAAATCGCCCTCGGCGATGCTGCCGGCTGCCTGCGCCATTTCCTTCAGATAGGCTATCACCTGCCCGAGCGATCTGCCCATGTCACCGGTCTCATCGCCGGACCTGATATCGATCTCCTGATTGGCATCGCCCAGTGCCAGATTGTTTGCCACACGGGTAACTTTCTTGACGTTCCTGGCGATCGTACCGCTGATGAAATAGACCAGTCCTGCCGCCAGTAGCGCGATAACCACTCCGATTATTGTCAACGTCCTTGTTTGAGCTGCCATTTGCTCATCTACATCTACGGTATAAATGCCGGTACCTACTACCCACCCCCATGGCTCAAACGCTTTCACATAAGTAAGTTTGTGCTCAATCCTGTTGGCCTCATCTTTATATTGCCAGAAATAATTTACAAAGCCTTCCTTTTGATCCCTGGCGACGCGCGCCATTTCTACAAAGATTGTTTTTCCGGTGGGATCTTTATAATCACTGACATTCGTGTCAACCAACTTGGCATTGAAAGGATGTACAAGCATTACGGGTGAATTGTCGATAACAAAAAAGTATTCGGCGAAATCTGCGCCGTAACGCAGATCATTCAGAACCTGTTTTGCGTTTTCCTGCGCTGCCTTTTCCGTAAACATGCCTTGCTCTTCCATCTGATATATATGATCGATAGCGTGCCATGCCGTACGTACCTCATTCATCACCATGTTCTCTTTCTCGGCCATCAGGTTTTTCTCCATATTCGGCAGAATGTAACCGAGGATAAGGCCAAGAAATACCGCCACGATGCCCAACCCCATTAATATCAGCTTTATCTGAATAGTGAATTTAAATTTCCTGGATTCTGTATTCATTTTTTACTCCATTTATTTATTAATTTTTTACTCATCTTAAATATATAAAAGCTTCGTTTTTTCATTTACACCCCGTATAGCTCATTATTTTGCACAGCAAGGGCTAGGCGATTTTGCCTACTATTATCATGGTTAAATCGCCTATTGTATATCACCTATTGGTCATGAAATGGCATAGTACTTTGGTTAATAACACCATCCCCCCACATGAGGCCAAAATCCTGCGAATACTGTTTTTATACTAGGTTATATAACCCATTAGAAAAGAGGCTAACAGGGCATGCCGGCCGCAGATGCATATATATCCCGCAGCTCAAAAAGAAATAGAAAGAAGAATCCATATACAAGGCAAATGAAGAAAATGAAACTTAAATCAGAGTAGCAGGGTATAGATGTATAAAGGTGGAGATCGGTTACTGAGCGCTCTCGCTGCAGGTATGCTGCTGATAATCAGAGGCAGTTATTTATTGACTCAAGCAGTTGTCAGGGCATGTCTTTTAGTAGAAGTCTTTTTTACCGCAAGACAAAAAAGAGAGAGGCTGCATTGAAAAGCAGCCTCTCTGCTCATTATTCTATATTTTTACCAGATTATGCTTTCCTATATCGTCATCGCTGCCGTTCCCGTTACTACCCGTCTTACTCTTTTTCTTCAGTTTATCTCCACCCGGGCTGCTGCCGTTATTGTCCAGTTTAAATTTAACTACAGCGGATTGAAGTTCAACGGCAATATCGGTAAGAGACTGAGTAGAAGCGACCACCTGTTGTACCTGCGCGCTCATCTCTTCCGCAGAAGCACTCATCTCCTCGGTTGCCGCGCTATTTTCCTCCGTCACCTCTGCTACCGCACCGGCCGAATCCGCCAGATTTACTTTGCTCGCTGCCATTTGCGCAGTTGCCGCAGCAGCCTGCCCGGCAAGGCTATCGACATTCGCTATTATCTTCACCATTTCATTTGATGAGGCCGTCATCTCCTGTCCGGCTGCCGAAATCTGTTCTATCTGCTCAACCATATTCCGTACCGCTTCCATAATCTGATTTAATGCCTGTCCCGCTTCACCGGCCAGTTCCGTACCTTCCTCAGTCTGCTGATACCCCATCTGAGATGCCCTAACACAATCCGTGACACCTTTCTGCACTGCTCCCACCAGCGCAGATATCTCCTGAGTCTCTTTGGCCGTTCGCTCCGCCAGTTTCTTAACCTCATCGGCTACCACCGCGAACCCGCGTCCCTGTTCGCCGGCACGCGCCGCCTCTATTGCTGCATTCAACGCCAGCAGATTAGTCTGCTCCGCTATATCATCGATTACCGCTATCATGCTCCCTATTTGCTCCGAATGTTTGCCCAGCTCAGTTATCTTCTCCGACACATCCTGCATAGAGGCGTTAATCCTCGCCATCCCTGTTATCGTCTTTTTCACGGTATCCGCTCCCCCGCGCGCCATCTCGGCTGTCTGCATCGCTCCTGCCGCTGCTTCCTGCGCATTACCCGCTGTCCGCTCTGCACAACCTGCAACCTGCTTGACAATCCTGGCTACCTCAACACCTGCTTCCCTCTGCTTCCGCATCCTGTCTGCAACCAGATCTATCGCTTTGCCCAATTGCTCTACCGCCGTATTCGCTTCAGATATGCTCTTCGATTGTTCCTCGCTCCCCTTCGCTACCTGCTGAGCCACACTCGCCATCTGCGTTGAAGCAGCACCTGACTGCTCCGCCGCATCCGCCAGTTGCAGTATCGATTCTGACATTGTCAGAGCACCGCTTTTCACCTGCTCGATCAAGCCGCCTAAATTCTCTATCATCCGCTTAAATGCATTGCCCAGCGTATCATGTTCAGACCGCGGCCGTACCTCCACCGTCAAATCTCCGTCCGCTATCCGATCAGCTATGTGCGCCATATCCTGCTGTGAGAGCACCAGTCCATTCATAGATCTGGACATCTCTCCGATCTCATCATTGCTTTTAATATCGATAAGTTGATCCGTGTCTCCTGCAGCCATCCGCTTCAATGCGGCACTTACTCTTTTAATTCCGCCTGAGATGTTTCGTGATACAAAGAAACCGAGTATCATGGATACGAGAACAGCAGCGGCTCCGATAATTATTATAATCGTGGTGGCCGCTTTTTCGCGGTTAGAAGCCAGATCCTGCGCGGCCTGTACATTGCCCGCTGTAATCAGTTCCATTTCTTCCAGTTCCGCAACCATCGTCTCCGCAGATTTTTGAACAAAAATAAGCTCTTTATTCCCGTTTACCCAGTCGCCGCTTACATATGCGCCGGTCATTGCTTTAATATTTTTGATGAACTCCTCATGCGCAAGCAGTAATTCATCCAGGGGCTGCGTTTCCTCCGCATCGAGCATTGATCTCAGTTGATCCGCATAAGCCAGAAATGTATCATTAACAGCCCAGGCCTCGTCCCCTTTATTTCTATCACGGGCGAGTGCATATTCCGTAAACATCTGCCACTCGGTTTCTATCAATGACTTCATTTCCATGATGATATGGGCCTGTTCTTTTTCATAAAGAATAGTGTCCGTTGAATGCCTGTAAGTCATCAACCCATAGAAGGAAAAACCTATTACGGCCACGAGTAATATCAGTATGAGTGAAACCGTGCCCATCAGCTTCATCCGGATGGTCAACCCATGTTTTTTTATTTCACTTTCTTCCATGATAACTATCTCCTCTTAAAACTAATATATGCAGATAATCACTTTATTGCCTGTTCTTGCACTAAAAACCTTACAAATGTGCCTTATACTTAAATCATATACGGTCATTAATCATATACGGTCATTCTGCTACAAGGCCTGTTTTCCTGCGTCTGTCATGTAAGAATTGCACCTAAGATAGTCTTGCAATAAATAAGTATCATAATTATCAGAGTGATGCCGCCTGAGCGGAATCACCTATTGGTAATATTATTCATAGTACTTTTTTCCTATATCCGTTTATAGAAAGAGCAAATGAAAAATGGATATCAGCGTAGAGAGAAAGAAAACAGATGTAAAAAGAAGAGATTATTTCTTCTTCAATCGTTATAACGGCTGTCACTGCATGGTATTTGTAATCTACTATTAGAGCATTTTATGATATATATATGTATTATTCTATATTTTTAATTATTTTTCCTCATTTAGACAAATGTAATATATAATTTAATACAGTATAATTATGTATACTATAAAATATCGGGGTTTTATGCTGTGTACTAGTTCAGATAGATTAGTGACACTACAATAGTGTCATTATGAAGATAA
>CAZFIM010000005.1:0-63994 GCA_964519615.1 uncultured Dehalococcoidales bacterium | reverse complement strand
AGGATTGGATATATCTCTCATCCTGCTTAAGAAAGGCACTATACCCCTGATACTGCTCACCGGCCGCGATGAGACAAGCGGACGTATCATAGGTGAGGAATTGGGCGCTGACGATTATATTTTCAAGCCTTTCAACGCCGTTATTCTGCTTGCCCGCACAAGCGCTCTGCTGAAAAAGAAACATGAGCGCCGCCCGCAGCCGCCGGTTTTATACATCGGCGACCTCGCCATCGATAACGGGCTTCACCGTGTGCGCTGCGGAGAGAGAAATATCGAGCTCACTCCTACGGAGTACAGGCTGCTTGCCATCATGGCCGCAGACCCCGGGCATATCTACAGCAGGGATGAGCTAATCGATTGTCTTAAAAAAGAGAGCCGCCTGCTCTACGAGCGCACTATAGACAGCCACATCATGAATCTGCGCAAGAAAATAGAGCCTGATCCCGCCCGCCCCCGCTACATCATCTCCGTATACGGCTCCGGGTATAAGGCGGGTATGCGCAGCATGGAAACACAGGCAGTGTAACGGACGGAATGCGTAAAAATTTATTTTTATAGAACACGTGGGGGTGGACGGTACGGTTCTATTACCGCCCGTCTACAAGCCTGAACTTGGGCAGGCTGAACTCCTCAGTGACATCCTCCCACACCAGATCCACCCTCATATCGCAGGCAAGCTGCGCCGGATCGCATCCAACCACGTTGCTGAGCATGCGCACGCCCTCGTCCAGCTCGATGACGGCGGTAACGTAGGGCAGGTCATCTTTAAACTCCTTACGGTAGGCACGGTGAATGACGGCATAGGTAACGATTCTGCCTCTGCCGGAGACCTGCACCCACTGGGAATCGGAGGAATGACACTCCGGGCAGATAAAAGCCGGCGGCCAGCGCAGGCTGCCGCAGTCCCGGCAGCGCTGGAACTGCAGCCGGTGCTTTCGGCAGGCGTCCCAGAAAGGCTGACTGTCGCTATTGAGACGGGGAAGCGGTTTTTGATAGGCCATTTCTACTGCCTCCTTAATATAGAACAGCAGTGCGACTGCAGTGTGGCGCCGTTATCGCTGCAGACGATAATCTCCGGCTTTTTAGTGCCCGTCTGCGGACCAAGCTGTCTTGCGCCGCAGCGGCCCATAAGCTGCAGCGCCGCCTCCGTCAGCGGAGTCAAACCCATAAAATGTGCCTCGGCGAGCTGTCCGCCTGAGGTATTGACGGGCATGCTACCGCCCGGCGCGGTGCGCCCACCGGCAAACCATTCCCTGCCCTCCCCCGGCCGGAAGAAGCCGTAGTCCTGCAGGGTTATCTCCACCGTATAGGTAAAACAATCATATATCTCGCAGGCATCCACATCGGCGGTGGTGATGCCTGCCATCTTGAATGCCTTTTCTCCCGCACTACTGGCGCCGGTGGAGCCGGACATGATAAGGGACTGGTCGCTGTAATTGGAGGGGTTATCCAGGCCTATGCCCATAACCAGGACGGGCGGCTGTTTAAGATCGCGCGCCCGTTCTGTGGTGGTGAGAACATAGGCGCGCCCGCCGTCGCTCACCAGACAGCAGTCCGGGCGGCGGAAGGGCTCCACCACCCACTCAGCCGAGTAATAGTCCTCTTCACTCAAGGGAACATCGCGCAGCGCCGCCTGCGGATTGAGTGCGGCCCACCTGCGCTGGGACATAGAGATATGCTTCCAGGTTTCCGGGCCGGTGCTGAAATCGCACATAGCGCGCCGCGCGGCCATAGCATATTCCACGGCATAGCCGAACTGCCCATACACGGCCTTATCAGGGTTGATCTCATCGATATCGCGCGGATTGGAGAGAGACCTGTCAGCGTAGACCACCAGTACGTTTTTACACTGGCCGGAGGCAAGCGCCATGACTGCGTGATAGAGCTGCATGCGCGCGCAGTTGGCCTCCTGTGTCAGGTATACAGGTTTGATGCCCAATTGCTGGGCCACATAGTACGGAGTAATCTCCCGCTCGCTGTAGCCGGGCGGAAAATAGCGGTAGCAGATAAGGCCGTCTATATCTTTTTTAGTAAGCCCGGCATCGGCTATAGCGCCTGCGGCCGCCTCCAGATAGAAGCTGATTGCTGTCCTCTCCGGCACTTTGCCCTGCGGGGTAGAGCCGATTCCGGCGATGGCGTATTTGTCTTTTATCTCCATCAGGATGATCTTCCTTGCGGCTATTATACTATCGCAGAAAGCGGCAGGAAAGCCTGAATTTGAGCTGTCTTGCCGCCTGCCTTCGGTTCGAAGCTCAGAAAAACGAGGCGATAAAGAAGCCTGCCATCACCAGGATGACGATAACTTTAAAGAGCGTTCCTGCGATAAAGCCCACCAGTGCGCCGAGTGCAGAGCCCAGAGCCTGCCTTGTCTTTCTTACCGCTATCAACTCCCCCAGGAAAGCGCCGGCAAACGGCCCTACGATAAAGCCTACATAGGGGACAAAGATTATACCGATAAAAAAACCCACGAACGCGCCGAATATGCCGAACTTGCTCGCCCGGTATTTGCTCGCTCCCAGCATAGGCGCTGCAAAGTCCAGAGCAAGCGTAAGCAGGGTAACGACCAAAAAGATGATTACCGCCAGCAGTGAAACCCGTTCAAAACCGGTAACCCAGGCATAAATAAGCAGGCCCAGCCATGCCAGCGGAACACCGGGCAGCACCGGTATGAACGAGCCCACAATACCGGCAAGCATCAGCAGGACGCACAAAATAATGGAAATGACCGTCCACATCAGCGCAAACCTTTCTTACCTGTATACGGTCTGCCAGTATACAACCGCGCAGATATGCGGTCATTGTAACAGATTGGTAAAACCTTGTAATAGAGGGCACTGCATTTCTGCCGCTGATTCGAACGGCAAAGAAGGCATATGCGCTCCGTAGAATCAGCCCGCGAGCTTGCTCCTGCAGGTGTACCCTGCATAGCATTTCTGATACTATGAAGGAGCGCTGCAAACGCTGATGTTGAACAATGGTGACCGTTTGGGCTACAATACGCCCGAAAGGGGGCGGTTAGCTCAGCGGTTAGAGCGCTTGCTTCACACGCAAGAGGCCACTGGTTCAAATCCAGTACTGCCCAGGGCCGAAGTGGCGGAATGGCAGACGCGCTACGTTCAGGACGTAGTATCCTTTCGGATGTGTGGGTTCAAATCCCACCTTCGGCACCATATGCGCCTGTAGCTCAGCGGATAGAGCGCAGCCCTGCGGAGGCTGAGGTCGTGGGTTCAAATCTCACCAGGCGTACCATCATAAGGGGCGGTTAGCTCAGCGGTTAGAGCGCCTGTCTTACACACAGGAGGCCACTGGTTCAAATCCAGTACTGCCCATGTTACATTTAGTGAACTTTATATAAACAATAGGCAACTTCCTGACAGCATAGTTCGCATGAATGCCAAAGACATTATCTTATCCGCATTATCAATTACTAGCTTGCAGGGCAGTTTTTGTTATCTGTTGGAAGGGGTTTATCAGCCTGCATATCCCAGATATTACAGCAGACAACAGAGGTGATAATACCATTTTTAACTTTAATCACCGCTGTATGGCTAGTAATTACCTGTGCATATTCCTGATCAGTGCGGTCTCCATGACCAAGGTGAGTCGTCTGGTATTCGATTGTGAACTCCCATTCACCTACCGAGATTGTCTGATTCCCTTCCACAGAACTGACAATATTCGCAGTCCTTACGCTGCCGGATATCCCATCAAACTTGAACGTAGGGCTATTCATAATCCAGTCCTCAACATCTTGCTGATCAGAGACCTGAATAGCCTCGAAGGTATTTGACGATGGAATGGACTTTGTGCAACCAGCTATCACTGACATCGCTAGTAATAGTGTTACCAAAATTAGAATCATAGCGCATTTTATCTTCATTTATATTTTCCCTTCTATGAATTTTTATAAGGCAAGTGATTCGGTAATGATTTTCAAGTCTTTAAACCTAGCATGCGCTGGTTAATCATATCCCAGTCCCCATCCATAATTGCCGATGCTACTTCCCCGGCTTCAACCATAATTACTGCCTCATGAGAAGTTATCACTTGAGTAAGTACTTTTCCGCTTCTGTCTCCGTAACCTGAATGAGCGCTTTCAAACTTAAATGTAAATGACCATCCATGCACCTTGGGAAGTGTTTCCGGACTGCCCGGTTTATTTTCTTTCAGGAGACAAACGGTTTCTTCCAAAATGAGTGATTCTTCGATGCCGTCGAAAAAGTAAGTGGGGCTGTTGCGTACAAAGTCATCGGCAAGCTCTCGGCTTCCTTCCTCTGTCAGACAGTGAGGGCAAATTTTGATATCAGGCCACGGGCCAACACTGCCTGCTCTCTTCTCCCCTATCCAGAGAGTAGTTACCATCGAAGCGCGATGCGGGATGACAACGCACAGACCAATTGAACCCTTAACCACGTCTACTGGAAATGTAACGATAAGCGGTTTTTGAATTTCTTGACCAGCTGGTACATCAAATTCTTCGTGGGCGATTTCTTTCACGATTTCTTCCCGGTCAATCAGCAGTATACAGTAGCTTCCCCGCCAGGGGTTGTCACTGAAGCGATTATCCAATATGAGCTGGAAATCCGATGGCTTGCAGGCGGCATGCCCGGAGCTGTCCCCGCTGATACTAAACGCCCTTCTCTCTCCGACAAAAGACCAGCTAGTGGTGAACGGGTCAGGTGACATTTCTGGGGATTCATGGCAACCTGTCACCGACAATACACTAATAGTCATCGTCATTACACTAATAATCAACGCAATTAAACCTGCAAGCACAATTACCTTTTTCATATCAATACCTCTGTTTTACTCTATCTATTAGTTTCTTCTATGTTGTATTCAATGTCCGTGATTTCGAGATTGATATAAGAGAAATCTCCGTTGCTCATCTTCCAAATAGTAAATGTTGGCTTTTTCATGCAATCAAAACCTCATTTCGTACTAACTTAATTGTGCGGTAATCTTCTTCGAGTCGTGGAAATGAGCTTCTTGAAAACGATTAACTCTGATCGTTATTGACATATAGCATCCAATAGTGACAAACAAAATATCTATCGCAATTCTCGATAAAACGTCAACTAAAAAGCCGGTAAACAAGAAAGGCATGAAAACAAGGAACACGGCCCAGTTAATCCCAAAAATCACAAGCCCGAATGTTGCTGCTCTGCGTTTCAAGGAAGTAATTTTCCCTGTTTGCCCCAATAAAACAAATACTATCCCTATACAGGCTCCCATCAATACCGTCCACAAGAATGTGATTAACGGGCTTGTCAGGTAGCCTGATTGAATGATTCCGGTGAAATAGACAGCATATCTTCCAAGGGTAAAGATGGCGGAGAAAACACATACGGTCGATAGTTTCTGATTAAAAGTTTGTGAACCTGGCTCACCACTTCCGGTCTTTTTAACAAGCAGCAAGCCTAACAATGTACCCATCAAAAGAACCGGTATCGCATCACTGAGGCCAACTATAAACTCATTTATTACGGGATTACCAAATAGAGAAACCCCTTCCAGCATGGCAAACAACCAGAGCAGTGCAATTGCACCTCCATACCGCAGCCCTTGCTTAATTCCAACCCCGGGAATGTTTTGCTGGACCCGATAAAACACATAAGCGACGCCGGAGAAAGCAAGCATCGCCCATAGAGTTGCTGTAATCTCTGTTCCTAACAATTCCGCCAATTTACTGTAGTACGGGATTTCCGGCATAGTGCTGTATGTGATTGTTACCAAGTGAAGGGTAATGTCAAGCAGAACACACGCAACGACGACAGCTACAAATTTTAATAGCGTACTTTTTTTCATGATGTCTTTTCTCCTTTTTGTGGAATATTTGAATCGCAACTCAAAGAGTTTTTACTTTTATTTCTGAGGAAACCAAAGTCTTAATGATTGATTTGTTCCTGGTTACTCTGCCCCTTCCACAGTTGAATTATCCATTTCAACCAGATTTATCAGAATTCTTTGCAGCAGCTTCCTTGATATAGTAAGATCTTCACGATTTATATCTTTAAACATATTTTTCATAAACAGTGTGCCACTTGTATGTAAATTGCCCCAAAATTCATAACTTTGTTCAGTCATCTTTAATCGAGTAATCCTGGCATCTTTCTTGTCTTTTTCTAACTTGAGTAAACCTTTCTGCTGGAGTTTCAAAGCTATTTGCTTAATATTTTGATGAGAACTCCCCATCTTGCCAGCTACAGATTTTATGGTTGGAGGCTTGTCAAATAGATTTTCGATAGTAGCTATCAAGAACCATTGTTTTGTGGTCACATCATATTCTTTAAATTCTCTTCCAAGCAGAGTGTCCATCCTATTAGCAATAATTAAAATCAGAGCAAAAATCATTTGTTCATTCGGTATTGACTCAGTCTTATACATATTAATAAAACCTCCGTTTGTTATCTGTATAGGTAATATCTTACCTTATTAGATAATATATTACCTTTTACTTTTTGTCAATAGGTACTATTCACTAACAATCTCGGAAAGCATTATGGTCAAGCTAAGATTGCATGAGTACACAGAGAATAATTGGAGCTGTGGAAATCCAAACTGCCGGTTACAAGCCGAAAGTTAATTCGAAGGTTTTAGTTCTGCCTGCCATACAGTACTGCCCACCATTGGACTCGAAAGAAATCCTCTTTTATTTCCAGAACTTTCTATTTTCACAGAATATCAAGGATCATCTTTTGTAAAACACAGCCATTAAACGCACTTGATGTAGTTATTTAAATTCCAAATATAAATACTATTAACCCGGTTTTTTCCCGACAGCCTTGAAAAAGGTATAAGAAAAAGTTCCATCTGGACCGGCAGAGCGTTTTAAATCAGCTATGCCTCTGTCCCACTCCGCTTCGCCTACAAGGCCGCGGCCAACGGCCTGTTCTTTTACTCCTTCTACCATAGCAATGAACGTCTTTTTAGTAAAACCATCGACCATCTCCGGACGGCTGGCATCTGCGTATACTACCCTCGGCGATACAAAGACGCTGTCAAATCCGGCGTTAACCAGCAAGGGATAGAGTTCGCGCCCGATGAGCGAATTCCCCCCTGAAGAAGACTGCAGGTCAATTAGACATTGTATGTCGGTCTGGGCCGCAGAACTGCGAGGATAGTAATAGGCTGAGCCGTGATCCCCTTCGATAACCGTGATCGTCCCCCCTTTTTTCAATACTCTTTTCAGCGATCTGAGTGCCTCAGCAGCATCTCCTAGGTGCTCAAGAAGAAAACAGATAAAGATATGGTCAAATGATTCGGCTTCGAAAGGCAATCTTAATACATCAACGGTCTGAAATACTACGTTGCTGATTTGATTTTGCCGAATACTCTTTTGCGCTTTTTTCAGCGAGTCCCCGTCAATATCAATGGAAATAAAACTACACCGCGGATTATCAGGTGCTACAATCACCGTCTGCGCCCCTATTCCGCAACCGGCTTCAAGCACCAGGCCCGGCGGATCAAACACGGAGTCATGATGAAGTAGTTCGCTTAACGTAGCGGCCTGGTCGAAAAGCCGCCGGGATTCCCTATTTGAATAGCCGTGAACGTATTCAGCAGTGCTCATTACCGATATTGTATCACCTGATCTAGACCGCAACAATTTGACAGAACGCCGTATCCCACCTTATGCCAGCTGGCTCAATTATAACAGCAGTAGATATAGTAAACAGTCCACCGGCGCAAAGGTTTGGCTCTTTCTTGCTTTCAGTAATACCCACTACTTGGTACAATACTGCCCTTAACACCTTACGCTTCTGCGGCATGTTGGGGGACAAATACCTGAAACAGGTACCGCCTAAAATGGTAATGAATCTTCTACCCCTTTATGCCGAACACGCTAATACCGAACATATCCTTCCTTACACACGCTCCCTTGAGAGGTGAGGCGGTAAAAATCTCCTCCAGCTCATTTTCGGTATACGCAGCCTGAAGGGACGTATGCAGACCGTGCCTCATAGATACCGATTTAATTGATATGGAAAAGAACCATTTTATAAAAAACGGCAAATCCCGCCGCAGGTCGCAGATGCAGTATCTGCCGCCGGGTTTGAGCACGCGGTGGATTTCACTAAATATCCGCAAAGGTTCCTCCCATTCATGCAGCGAACCGGAAGAAAAAACCGCATCGAAGCAGCCAGCGGGGAAAGGCATCTCCATGGCGTTTCCTTCCACGTATTTTACCCGCCCGGGATCGATGCCGTATTCACCGGCGTTCTTTTCCGCCACCGCTATCATATTTTTGCTTATCTCCAGCCCGGTAAGGGTGGTATTATCCGTCTTTTTCAACCACTCCAGCCCCAGATAACCAGGCCCCGGACCGACCTCCAGTGCTGCTCCAAAGTAAATGCCGGACTTGATGATGCCATCGGTCTCCATCCAGCCCCGGTCACGCATGCCTCTGGCAAAAAGATCATACTCCTTGACATCAAACTCTCCCTGTATGCCTTCATTTGTTTCCGCAATTCTTGCTTTAACCATTTCAACACCTCCTTAGTATATTAGATTGTATATACAAGTTTGTATAATGCATTAAAATTTTTTAGTAATAGCTATCCAGGTTCTCTTTTAAGTCCTTAAGCCAGGTGACCTCCGTATTAAAGTGAAGCTGCGAATGCTTCATGATGGCCGAAGCTAAAGGCGGAACGTAGGGGTTGCTCTCCTGCTCGGCTTTATGCCGCTCAAGAAAAGCTATTTTTTGCTGCATCTTTTCTATCCTTCCCTCCAGTAGCTGCTCAACCTCCTGCCTGGGAAGACTGCGCATAAAAAATACCCCTATATCAAAGGAGTAGAGCGTATCATCATCATTCACCCACAACTCCCTCAGCAGCCGGTGAAATTCCTGACGTCCCCTCTCCGTTATACGGTAGACGATGCGGGAAGGCCTGTTGCCACTGCGCGTCTCCTCTACGACCTCTACCGATTTTTCTTCAGCCAACTTCGAGAGGGCAAAATAGATTGAGCCGAACTTGACATCCGTCCAGTCTCCCATGTGATCCTCGATAATATGTTTTATCTCATATCCATGCATGGGATGCCTGCTCAATATACCAAGTATTACCAGCCTTATATTTGCCATTTATCCAACCGAACTTAAGAATTTATACAAACTTGTATATTACTACTATATACAAGTTTGTATATTTTTGTCAAGCATCTTCTCCTAAATGAGGTAATACGGGCATCTATAAAAAAAGCGAGGGGGGGTGTCCGCCCTCTCGCTTTTCCAGACGCATTCAACCTGCAATTCATTATCAGGACAGGTATCTACTTCGAGTATGATATGCAGACCTGTTTTAATTCCGTAAGCTCCTCCATGCCGCACATGGAATCAGACTTGCCTACGCCGCTCTCTTTTATGTTTCCTCCCCAGGGCAGTTCCGCCGCCATAGTGCGCGGCATATTCAGATAAACGCTGTCCACCCGCAGCTCATTAATGCACCTGAGGCCTTTTGCCATATCTTTTGTCCATACCACTGCACAAAGGCCGAAAGTCGTATCGTTTGCCAGCGCTATTATGTCATCTTTATCGGAGAATTTCAGGATACACGCTGCCGGGCCGAATATTTCCTCCCTCGCTATTGTCATATCATGGGTAACATCGACTGCGACGGTAGGCATAAGGAAATTGCCTTTATCCAGCGGAGGGGTAGTAGCCCTGCCGCCGCCGACTACGATACGTGCTCCCTCATCTCTTGCCGTCTTGATAAGGTATTCCACCCGTTCCATCTGCTGTTTGTTGGTCATAGGCCCCATGGTCGTTTTTTCGTCCCTCGGGTCTCCCACCACTATCTTTTTCACTTCTCCCACAAACTTTTCCACGAACTCATCATAGACCTTCTCATGCACATAATACCGCCCCGGAGTCGAGCAGTTTTGTGCCGTGTTGCCGAAATGCCGTGGGGCGTGGGATTTTGCCGCCTTATCCACATCGGCATCGTCAAAAACGATAACAGGGTTATTGCCTCCCAGCTCAAGAACGACTTTCTTAACCGTAGAGCTGGCGTATGACATTATCTCCTTGCCCGTGTCGCTGCTGCCGGTAAAACGCACCAGGTCTACACCCGGGTGAGAGGCAAGAGCTTTTCCCACACTCCCTCCCGGCCCTGTGACCAGATTGACAACCCCGGGCGGCAAGCCTATTTTCTCCACGATCTCCGCAAATTTCACCGCAATCAAAGAATTAATGCTCGCAGGCTTGAGTATGCATGTATTGCCCACAGCTATAGTAGGCGCAATCGTTGAAACCATCATAAGGAAGGGAACATTCCACGGCGTGATAACGGAACAGACACCTATGGGAACACGCTGCAGATAAGAGAGAGTATCGGGAATAGCAGGTATAACCTGACCCATTAAAGCCCTGCTAATGGCTATGGTATAGTCAACATGATCCGCTCCCTGCGCAACCATGTTTCTGGCCACCTGCACCGGCGTGCCGTGCTCATTGACCTCAAGCATAACAAACTCTTCCGCATGCTCCCTGATAGCACCGGCAAGCCGCGCAACTATTTTTGACCGCTCCGATTGCAGCGTTCTTGCCCATGCCGGGAAAGCATCGACAGCGGCTTTTACCGCCTTATCAACATCGGCATCTCCACAAAGCGGCACTCTTCCCAGTTCCTCCCCTGTGGAGGGACTATACACAGCAAATGTTTTCCCTGACTCGGCATCAACCCACTTACCTGCTATCCATACTTTACTATTTTGCATATTATCTCCTTTCGCGTTACACTCACCTTTGCTTATTCATCGTAGTACACCGACCTGCTGTCCTCTCTACCGGATTTAATTAACGGTGTTTGTGATCAGGAATATATTATTTATATAATATTATTTATATAATATATTTTGCAATCACACAAAAAAATACAGAGAATTTAGTAAATCCTCAGGAGAAGATCTCAGTGGACGCCATATATGATTTTATCAGGAATTTTAAGGAAATTAAGTACGAAAATCTTCCCGCCGCCGCAGTCGACGCCGCCAAAAAAGAGGTTCTGGATAGTCTGGCCACCGCCGCAGGAGGTTCCTCGGCAGCCGGCATAAAGGAACTGATCGATATCACCAAGGAGTGGGGAGGCAGCGGGCAGAGCACGGTTATCGCCTGCGGGATGAAATGCCCCGCTCCCAGCGCTGCCCAGATCAACGGCACCATGATTCATGCTCTCGACTATGATGACGGCCATCCAAATGCGCTGGTACATACCGGTTGTACGACCGTCGCCACATCGTTTGCCGCAGCGGAGAGAACCGGAGGGGCAAGCGGCAAACAGGTGATAACCGCTATTTCCCTCGGCGTTGATCTTATGGCCCGCATAAGTCTGGCCAGCAGACCCGGCGCCAACCTGTTCGAGGTAGGCTGGCACCCTACAGCGTTGTACGGCTATCTCGGTTCAGCCGCGATATCAGGTATGATAATGGGTTTCGATGAGAGAAAAATGCTCAATGCGCTGGGCATTGCCTATCACCAGGCGGCGGGCAATATGCAGAGCATTCATGACGGCGCATTAACCAAAAGGCTGGGGCCGGGATTGGCGGCCAAGGGCGGCCTCACTGCCGCTATAATGGCCCAAAGCGGCCTTACCGGAGCAAGCAATATTCTGGAGGGTAAGGCTGGGCTGTTTAAAGTATATCAGAACGGAGAATACGACCGCAGCATACTGACCGCAGACCTGGGCAAACGCTTCGAGATCGTAAATATCGGCTTCAAACCATACCCCAGCTGCGGTCATACCCATGCTTTCATCGACGCCATATTTAACCTGCGTACTAAATACAACATAAAGGCCGATGAAGTTAAAGAGATAAAAGCATTCGGCGGGGGCGCGGCCTACGGGCTCTGTGTACCGCTGGAGGTCAAGAGAAATCCGCGCAATATCGTCGATGCCCAGTTCAGCCTGCCCTGGAATATAGCTACCGCCCTTATTAAGGGCAAGGTTACCCTGGCGGACTTTACCGCAGAAGCGATAAAAAATGAGGAAATTCTTAAAATCTCCAATATCGTCACCGGCTACCTGGACCAGAGCATGAGCAGGCACGGGGTGGGGCCGGGCAAGGTAACTGTGATAATGAAGGACGGAAAGGAATACACAGAAGAGGTTGAGTTTTGTCTGGGAAGCGTGGAAAGACCTATGACGTTCGATGACTGCGCCAACAAATTCATCGAATGCTCCGCTTATTCCATCAAACCTTTGTCAAAAAGCGCTCAGGAAAAAATCATTGATCTTGTTAATAAATTTGAGCAATTGGAGGACGCCACGGAGATCATCAGGCTGATGGCATGAGAATAAGCAACGCGCTTTACAGCCCGCAGACTATCTGATACCGAATTGAGAGGCAAGACCGTGGACGCAGCATACAGCTTTGCTAAAAATTTCATAAAAACAGAATATGAAAGCGTACCGAGCAATTCGGTAGAAGTGGTAAAAAAACACACTCTCGATTTGCTGGGGGTCGCTCTGGCAGGTTCTTCCAAACCGGGAATAAAGGAATTGAATGAACTGTATACCGGATGGGGAGGAAAAGAGGAGAGTACTGTTATTTGCATGGGCAGCAGAATGCCCGCACCTCACGCCGCCCAGATAAACGCTACCATGGGTCATGCTCTGGATTACGATGACACGCATGATTTGGCGGTCATGCACCCATCCGTAATCGCCGTCCCTACCTGTCTGGCAATGTCCGAGTATATCGGCGGCCTCAACGGCCGCCGATACATCGCCGCAGCGGCAGCAGCTATGGACATGATCTGCAGACTGGGACTGGCAACGACCAGCCCGCTTAAAGCGGCATGGCATCTGACTACTTTGAACGGATTCATGACTGCTGCCGCTACAGCAGGCAGCATACTCGGCCTGAATGAGCAGGGAATTGTGAATGCTATCGGCATCGGTTATCATCAAGCTTCCGGAAACGGCCAGTGCGTACTTGACGGTACACTGACCAAGAGAATGGGGCCGGGATTCGCCGTCAGAGGAGGCATCATGGCTGCGCTGATGGCGCAAAAAGGCATCACCGGCGCCGAAAATTGCTTCGAGGGAGAGTACGGCCTTTTCAAATTGTACCATAACGGTTTCTATAACAGTAAAGCGCTGACGGCGGATATAGGCACCTATTTTGAATGCGCCAATATCTCCATAAAGCCTTACCCCTGCTGCAGAGGCGTACACGCATATATCGATGCCGCAGAAAAGATGGTAAAAGAGCATTATTTGCAGCCGGGCGATATCGCCCGGATAACCATTATCTGCAGCAAAGTACACGACCAGGTGCTATGCTCTCCCCTGGAAGTCAAGTGCAACCCCCGCAACCTCGTAGACGCCCAGTTCAGTACGCCATGGGGGGTAGCGGCTGTTATAGCTGAAGGCAAGGTTTCGCTTGAACATTTCACTGAGGCCGCAATCCATAACAGCCGCATCAAGCAGATCTCCGCCAGGATAAGGGTTGAAATAGAAGATAATCCCGCTATAACACACGTTATCGAGCCCGGCAAGGTAAGGATAACAACAACAGACGGCAGGTCGTATTATCAACAGATAGACCATGCTCTGGGCAGTCCGCAGTGGCCGCTGTCCTATGAACGGTGTGCGGAAAAATTCCTCGATTGCGCATTGTATTCCGCCCGACCGATACCGCAAAAGAATCTAAAACAGGTAATAAACCTGATCAGGCATCTGGAAACAGTACAGGATGTCAGGGATATAATCAGACTTCTCTCCTGATTATGCACAAGCAGGACAGGCTTATTATCAATCAGGTCTGCATGCTCTGCTGCGTGCTATCTGATATACACGTAACCTTCCATAATCCTGCGCGCTGTACGGGCGACGGCAAGGCGGGTAACGGCATATTCGCTGCCGCGCTTTTCGACTGACGATTCCACCTCCATCACCCCACCCGGTTGGCCGAAACGGACCACTGTTCTCAAGCCGATATCGTTCACAGCAGCTTCGTTCACCACTGTACCCGGAATCTTGGCTGCGGTAGCCGTACACAGCGAAACGCTGGCTGCGTACGTTTTATGCATCTTCTGCAGGAACATCATCCGCGCCACAAAATCCATATCTTCAGCCCTTACCTTTTCACCGGAAAAGGTCGTATACGGAGTAGATTTATTGACGAAGACCAGGAAAGGGAATTCAGGATTTTCCTCAGCGGATTTTCTGCGGTCTTTTATCAGGCCAAGCATTTCACCGGTAGTTCCCCTTATGGCTTCCAGTTTATTCAAAAGGCCGCTGTTGGAATCAACGTCATGGGCCGATTCCGTGCCCGCAAGGCCGATATCGGCTGCATTTACAAAAACGGCAACATTGCCGGAATCAACTATAGAGACCTTAAGATCGCCAATACCCTCGACTCTGATCATATCCGTAGTGTTGCCGGTAGGAAGGAGAGCGCCTGTCATCGTCCCGATAATCTCTCTCCAGTCCAGCATAATTTTAGCGCCTGTTCCCGGCACGCCGGGGATCTTATAATCTCCTTCCGTTGCCGCTTTGCCATCCTTAACCGGAACCTCGGCATAGAGATTTCTTTTATGAGTGGTATTATAGATTCTTACACGTGTAATAGGCTCCACCGCTTTTACCATGCCTTCATCGATAGCAAAAGGCGCCGGTGTTGAAGAAACATTGCCGCACAAGCCTTCTCCCAAAAAAGGCCTGTCTATTCCTATTTGGTAAAATGTGTAGGAAATGTCCGCATCCTTAGTGGGCGAAGGGCCGACAACCGCGCACTTGCTGGTAAGCGGATCTGCGCCTCCCAATCCATCGATCTGGCGCACATCAGGACTGCCGAATATCTTGAACAACACCTGTTTGCGCGCTTCATATTCCGAGGGTATGTCTTCTTCGTGAAGAACAACGGCCTTGCTGGTTCCACCTCTCATTATAACGCACCTTATCTTTTGCATTTACATTTACCCCCCTGAAGATGATTTTACGCTGTTTGTTATTATAATAAAGATAGAGACTAATAATATAATAATATAATATTGACAGGTAGCGTGTCACCCGGCTACAATTATTTATTATCTCTATTATGGCATTAGAGTAAAGTCTCTCGATTTCCACATTAACCAGTGATAATCGATATATTTATCAAACCGATGATTGCCGGTTGAATATCATGGAGGTAGGCATACTATGAAGAATCTGGAAGGCAAAGTCGCCCTTATTACCGGGGTAGCAGCGAAAAGAAGCATAGGACATGAGATCGTCCTCAAGTTTGCCGGGGAAGGTGCTGATTTAGTGATCGTAGATAAATTCCGGGCGCCTCAAAGTCATTTTTCGGGAGACGAGGGGTGGAGGGGGCTGGATGAAATAGTCGATGAAATCAGGGCTCTCGGCAGGGAGGCACTGGCTCTGGAAGCGGATATTAACGATAGCAGAGCAGTTTCCGCTATGGTGGAAAAAACAGTGGAGAAATTCGGCAAGATAGACATACTGGTGCACTGCGCGGCCGTTCGCGGTCCGGTAACGACTCCGCTTACGGAACTCAAGGAGAAAACGTGGAGGCAAGTGGTAGATGTCAATCTTACCGGAACGTTCCTTGTCGCTAAAGCGGTGGCCAGAGTCATGGTCGATAAAAAGCAGGGCGGGAAAATAGTGCTCATCTCCTCTCTGGCCGGGAAAAGCGGAATTCCGGGAAGCGGCTCATATGCTGTCTCCAAATGGGGAGTTCTCGGTCTGATGAAAACCATGGCGCTCGAGCTGGCACAGTACAAAATAAACGTCAATGCCATAAATCCGGGAACGTTCGGCACACATTTAAGAGACGATTTCTACGTTCAACAGGCAAAAGCGGAAGGACTTACCGTCGATGAGGTAAGAGAAAGACATAATAAACAACTGGTGGAAAAAATTCCGCTGGGCAGAATCGGCAAGCCGGATGACGTTGCCAAACTGGCATTATGTCTGGTTACCGAGCAGACCGATTATATTACCGGACAGGCTATAGATCTTTGCGGTGGCTGGGGGTTGAACCAGTAAGGACAGCGGCTGCGGTATTATTCACCGCTAAGGCAATAAGCACATTATGAAGGAGATGACGAATAATGGACAGCTTAAAAAATAAAGTTGCGATGGTCACAGGTGCAGCAGCAAAGCACGGCATGGGGCGGGAAGTTGCCCGGCGGTTTGCCGCCGAAGGAGCGAATGTGGTTATTGTTGATAAGTTCCGCTCGCCCAAAAGCCTTTTTGCGGGAGACGAAGGGTGGAGAGGCATGGATGAGGTAGCAGATGAAATAAAGTCGCAGGGGAAAGAGGCATTGGTTCTGGTGACAGATATCAACAATAGCAAAGACGTCGATGAAGCGGTAAACGAAGCGGTAGAGAAATTCGGCAAAATCGATATACTGGTGCATTGCGCAGGCACCCGCGGCCCCATGAACGTTCCGATAATAGATCTCGATGAGAAGATATGGCGTGAAGTAGTGGATGTAAATCTTACCGGGTCATTCCTTATCGCCAGGACGGTAGCTCAACATATGGTTGCCCGGGGCGGAGGCGGCAAGATAGTAATCATAGCTTCACTCGGCGGTGTAAAGGGTATGCCGGGCAGCGGCTCCTACTGCGCTTCCAAATGGGGAGTTCTGGGACTGATGAAAACGCTGGCTCTTGAGCTGGCAAAGTACAAAATAAACGTAAACGGGATCAATCCGGGCAGTTTCGGCACGCATTTGAGAGATGAAACATATTTGAAGCAGGCACAAGCTGAAGGACGCTCAGTTAACGAGGTCAGGGAGAATCATAATAAACAACTCGTTGCGGGGATACCGCTTGGACGTCTGGGCGAGCTGGAGGAAATCGCCAGCCTTGCCTTATACCTAGCCACCGAGCAGTCCGCGTATATTACCGGAGAGGCAATCAATATCACCGGCGGCGTAACATAGAGGACATCGGCAGTAATGGGAATACACAGCCGGAGCATTATCTCATCAAGCTCCGGCTATTTCGTTTCAGGTAGTTTTATCTGCTTGATAGCGGCAGCGCCTGCAAACAGTGAATTATCTGAAACCGGAGCTTCCGCCGAGATAGGCCTGTTTAATAGCTTCGGTTGATTGGAATTTATCAATATCCCCTTCGAGAACAATTTTACCTACCTGTAAAGCATATCCGAAAGTTGCTGCCCTTAATGCTAATGGGATATTTTGCTCTACCAGCAGTACAGTTACTCCCCTGGCGTTTATATCGGCGATAATATCGCCGATATTATCTACCATAATGGGGGCCAGCCCCACCGACGGTTCATCCAGCAGGAGCAGCTTGGGACTTGCCATCAGCCCGCGCGCGATAGCAAGCATTTGCTGTTCACCCCCGCTCAGGGTAACAGCTTTCTGAGTGCTGCGTTCTTTAAGCCTGGGGAAACGTTCGAATATCTCCTCAAGGTCCCGCTTTATAGCAACTTTATCTTTCCGCAGCGAAGCACCCAGCTTTAAATTTTCCATAACGTTAAGATAGGGAAATAGTTTTCTGCCCTCCGGAACCTGTATCAGACCCAATTTGACAACATCCTTTGTTTCCATACGGTCAATACGTTTATCTTCGAACCATATTTCACCGGAGGAAATTTGTACAAGGCCGCATATTGCTCGCATGATAGTGCTTTTCCCGGCACCATTGGCTCCCATAATACTGACTACGCCCCCCCCGGGAACCTCCAGTGATACGCAATCAATGGCCATTGCTTTTCGATAATATACCGATATATTGCGTACACTAAGCAATGTTACCTGCCTCCGAAATAAGCTTGAATGACTTTTTCATTCTCCCTCAATTCTTCAGGCCGCCCCTCGGCAATTTTTTGCCCGAAGTTAATAACAACGACGCGCTCGCATATCGCCATTATTTGCATATTGTGTTCCACCAACAATATGGTCATCCCCTGCTGCTGTGTCTTCTTGATGGCATCGAGGGTAAACTCGATTTCAGAGGGATTCATGCCGCCGAGCGGCTCATCCAGCAACAGCAAAGAAGGTTGTGTCGCCAGGGCTCTGGCAATGCCCAGCATCTTCTGGTATCCATGCGGTAGATTCTTGGCAAGCATGTTCTTGACATGAGAGAGCCCTACTCTTTCCAATATGGATAGAGACTGTTCTTTTATAAGAGCTTCGTTGCGGCGATAGACAGGTGTATTGAAATAAATATCGAATAAACTGGACCGCGGGTGAAGGAAGAATGAAGCTTCTATATTTTCCAGGACGGTGAAATCAGCAAAAAGCGGATTAAGCTGAAAGGTACGGCCAATGCCAAGTTCAGCAATTTCATGGGCCTTCCGGGCAGTGATATCCTTGCCGTTGAATACGACTTTGCCTTTTGTAGGCCTGTGCACTCCGGTGATAAGGTTAAAGACAGTGGTCTTCCCCGCACCGTTGGGGCCGATCAGCCCCACGATCTCGCCCTTATTGATGTGCATATCGAAATCTTTGACGGCAGCAAGGCCACCGAAAAGCTTGGTCAATCCGGTTATTTCAAGAAGCATGACTCAACTCGTTCTTCTTATGTCGTTCTTTAATCCAGAAAGCGATCATCTGAGGTAATCCTGCAAGCCCTTTGGGCATCACATAAAATACCAGCAATAGAATAGCCGCTGAAATAAACGGTACAAATTGCTTCAGGCCGCTTAATAGCTGAGGAACAATGATCAATAGTGCTGTACCGACTATCGGGCCGTTGAAACTGCCGAGCCCTCCGATCAAAGCATAGACAAAGAGCCATAATCCGGCATTTATATCAAAGCTATTAGGAGATAATGTGAAGTTATAATGTGCATAGACGGCCCCTGCCAGCCCGGCAAAGAGGCATCCTACGGAAAGGGCCAGTATTCTAAACCTGGCCTCGTTGATACCAACGCTGGAGGCGACAAGGTGAGATTGAGCAATAGCTTTAAGGCTGATGCCTATGCGGCTGTACTCGAAACGCCACAGCGCCAGCAGACATACTACCATGAATATCAGCGCAAAGTAGTAATAAGGCACTTTATCGGTGGTGGGCAACAGGTGGGGGATATTCGGCAGGCCTCCGGACCCGCCGGTCCATTTGGTTGACACGATAATCAATTGATTGACACCAAGGCCGAAAAACAGGCTTACCATCGCATAATAGAAGGCTCTCAATCTGGCAAAGGGATACGCAATAAAAGCACCTATTATCATGGCCACCACACCGCCAAGAGGGATGCTCAGCCAGACGGGCAGGCCCGCCAGTTTGGCAAGCATTGCTGATGTATAAGCTCCGATCCCCATAAAAGCAGCATGAGCGAGCGGGTATTGGTCGGATATAGTCACGGCACGCAGGCTGACGGTAGCGACGATGTAAATGAAAGTAATAATAAAAACATGAATAACATATGGTGATTTTATCAGCAAAGGCAGCACGGCCAGAATGACGACAATGATAGCGTAAATAGCCGGACGGGTTATTTTGCTCCTGCCGCCGGAAATGGTCGTTTCATCATCAGTATGCATAGCTGCTTAACTATACTCCCTGCCGAAGAATCCCTGCGGACGGAATAGCAATATAATGATTATCACCGCTAAACCGATGACCTGTCCCATGGCACCGCTGCTGAAGAGAGGAACAATAGCATCTATACTGCCGATGAGTAGACCGGCAAAGAAAAGCCCACCGATGCTCCCTATCCCTCCTAAAATGACCAACTCAAGAGATTTTATGAGCATGTTATCCCCCATGAAAGCGCTCAGATTAAAGAGCGCACCCATCAGACACCCGGCGATTGCCGCCATTCCGCATGCCATTGCACAAGCAATGCCTGAAACACGATGAACGTCAATACCCTGCAGTGCCGCTCCTTCCAACTCCTGGGAGATAGCCTGCATTTGCAGACCGTATTTGGTCCGACGGGTAAACCATATCAATATTGCAAGAAGCGCTCCGCCGATTAAAAAGGTGAGGAGTTTATCCAGGGCAAATGAGAAAGTACCTATGTGTATTGTCCCCGGGGCAAAGGAAGGCAACGATCTCACATGTCCACCCATCGTGATATTAATCGCGTTTTGCAGTACAAGAATAATGGCAATACTGATAATGATCATCCGATCCAGGTTGCCAACGGCGTACCGGAAACAATACCTTTCCAGAAAGAGTCCAAAAGCACTGATGACTATTACCGATATAATCAATGCCAGCCACTGATTGAAATCATAGGCAACGGCCAATTGATAACAGAGATAGCCGGATATCATATAAATTACGCCGTGAGAAAAATTTATTATACCGATGACGCTCAAGAGAAAAGCAAAACCCAGCGCCACCACGATATACATGGCGGATATTAACAAAGCGCTGATTAATGCGGATAAGGCCAGTTCCACGTTAACTCTTTCTTTAATAACTTGAGATATTATACGATATACGGATTATAAAAGTGGGGGGATTTGGACATTGCCTTTTCCCCCCACTGTAAATAACTTGTTTTAGAGCAAGCTATACAAACGGTTAGGGCATAGCTCCGATATCGATCCACGCACCAAACTTGGGTTGACCGTTTGACAGTTCCCATACCTGATCCGGATGAGCATAGGCCCGCTTGGTGCCGTATGTCTGCAAACCGCCCTGATGCGCCGTTCCATAAGGAGTTTCCATTGTTGCCATCTTAACCCACGCATCCCGTACTTCTTTGGTATCCAGGCTGCCGGCTTTTTCCATAGCCTGCTTCATCATGTACAGAACATTGACTGCCTGGCAGTGTATGGATCTTTCGCCATACTGTGAATAGATTCTGTCAATTATCGTCTGCGCAAGTTTCGGGGTGTCTGGAGCTCCCTGATAAAGGCCTGTCCCGAAATAGTAGGTGGAGTTCTCAGCACCGGCGATAGCCAGCATATCTGTTGGCGCCGCATCTCCGGAGCCGATAACAAGCACGTCGGAGCCGGACTGCCGGACCGTTTTTAAACAATTAGCAAAATGGAATGTAACACCGTTAGCAAGGAATATTGCATCAGGATTCTGTGCTAGAGTTTTGGTTACAATCGGAGTAAAGTCAGCTATTTCATTGGCGAAAAGTACCATATCACCGCTGACAGAAAGACCAGCTTCATCAAGCATCGGTTTGACTTTCCCGAAAACGAAATCCTGATTACCGTCATCGGGATGTAAAAAGGCTATTTTTTTAACATTGGGATACGCTTTTTTCAAATAAGCAATATTGGTCTTTGCGTGCTCCAGTGTAGAGTTATGACACAGGAACGTAAAATTCATGGCCGGACCCAATTCCTGCGGCATACCGGTAATGAAGGTCAGTCCGCGGATTACCTCGTTTGATTCAGCTATATCGGCAGTCGGCGGGCTGAAAAATGCTGAGGGAGCAATCATGAACTTCACCTTATCCTGAAAGATCAATTGATTGGCACCGGCATTTACACCATCCATTGTACTTTTGAAGTCATATGAAATAAGTTCAATATTATATTGTTGACCTTTAACTTTAACACCGCCGTCTGCGTTGATCATCTCAACAGCCAGCTCAGCTTCTTGAAGCTGTACCTGATCAAAATCTGAAAAGAAACCGGTTAGGCCGAAAAGACCGCCGATTTTCAGAGTTTGAGCTTCTGTTGAAGGAGCAGATTTACAGCCTGCCGTTAATGTCACAACACTTAGCAGCAGTATCAGGGTTAAGACACTCAGAACGATAGATGCCCTTTTCATTTTCATGCACTCCCTCCAAAAGAATAATTTTTTGCTTTTAAGCGAAATCTAGAGAATTTTAATATTATAACTTTATAATGTCAATACTTTTATGTTTGTGATTATTATTGAACCATCGCGTAGAGAATCGCTCATGAATTAAAGCTCTTTTTCGCGTTGTAGCAATTACTCCTATATTATATAATCTTTACAATAATATACTTTTAGAATGTCTGTGCTGCCGGGGCATACACTGCAGATGAGGAATTACACGATCGCAGTGGTATAGCAAGCAAAGGATGAGATTATGAAATTATACGTAATGGATAACGGCGTGGCTCCAGATATGCCCAAAGAGGCCTTAATAAGTACCGGGCGGCCTGTTGACCCAAACGATGTTGTAGCGATACCGATTGAAACATTTCTAATCGACCATCCCTCAGGTTTGATTTTGTATGATACCGGTTGGAACAAGCCCGAGCACTGGCCGCGAACGTGGTCGATACGGGAAGAAGCAACAGTAATTAACCGCCTTGCCAAACTGGGTGTGCGTCCGGCAGATATCCGTTACGTGGTATGTTCTCATCTTCATCTGGATCATGCGGGAGGGCTTGAGCATTTTAAAGATTCGGAAATCCTTGTCAGTGACGGTGAACTGACCAATGTTGCCAAGCTCTATTTTTTAAACCGGCTGGAGCATCCTTATATCAGGGCAGATGTTGAAGAGTGGATTCATTTGAATTTGAAATGGAAATTGATCGGACAGGAAGGCAGTGTCGTTCCATTTCTTGACGGCGTCAGCCTGTTGAGTTTTGGGTCAGGGCATGCGTTCGGTCTGCTGGGACTGCTGATTGAATTGCCGAAAACGGGTAATATCATATTGACCTCCGATGCCGTCTACTGCAGGGAAAATATGGGTCCTCCGGTGAGACTGCCCGGCATTATTCAGGATCCAGAGGGGTATAAACGTACCCTGGATCTTATTGAACAAATATCTTCTCGATACAACGCTGATATCTGGTGCGGACATGATTTGGCTCAGTTCAATACCCTTATCAAGTCTGACCAGGGTTATTATGAGTAATATCTCCATAGTGATGTACAGTCAGAGCCGGACGTCACATAATGAATAAAGGAGAAAGATATGAGCAGCTTTGATCACGTTTTATCACCATTTAAGTTCGGGAATATCGAGGTAAAGAACAGGATCGAGTTTGGTCCCGCATCTCATATGCTGGCAAGCCATGACGGTTTTGTGACAAAGGATATGGTAGCGTACTATCAGAATATAGCTCGCGGCGGTGCGGCTATCGTCACCATAGGTGAATCTCCTATCGATAACGTATACGCGCAGGGGCATCAGTTTCAGTTGAATCTAGGCGACGATAAAGTTATTAACGGATTAAGTGTTCTTGCAGAAGCTGTTCACAGATATGATGCCAAAATCTCCATAGAAATAGCGCACTCCGGACGCTTTACTCTCAATAACCGGGAAACTATCGGACCATCCCCCATCCCTTCCGAACTTGAGGAGACGCTGGCGAAGCGGCAGGGAAGGCCGGTATTCCGCGTAATCCAAATGGATCAGCAGATGATCGATGATGTTATCGGAGAATTTGCTGATGCGGTATACAGGTGCTGGCGGGCCGGCTTCCAGATGGTGCTGATACACGGAGCTCACGGGCATTTGCTGTCACAGTTTCTTTCTCCGCATTCTAATAAGAGAATAGATAATTACGGCGGGAGTCTTGCCAATAGAGCCAGATTCCCTATTGAAGTACTGACTGCCATCAGGAATAAAATTGGCAACAAGATCGCTATCGAATACCGGATCAGTGCCAATGAACTTGTCCCCGGAGGGATGCAGGAAGAGGATACAATTGAATTCGTAAAGATGATAGAAGATAAAATAGATCTTCTCCACGTATCTGCAGGGCTTTTAACAACTAACAGCGTTGTTCCACACATGATACAGCCCACCTATTTCCCTCATGAGTACAATGTACACCGCGCGGCAAAGTTGAAGAAAGCACTTAGAGTCCCCATTAACACGGTCGGTTCCATCAGCGATATGGAATCAGCAGAGAGAATTATTTCCGCAGGCAAAGCAGATATGGTAGCGATGGTCCGGGCCATTCTTGCCGACCCGGAAATTGTAAACAAGGCAAGGTACGGAATGTCCGCTGACGCACGCCCCTGCCTCCGCTGCTTCACCTGCAATAAGCTTACCAGAAATTTCTATCCCATCCGCTGCGCCGTAAATCCCATCCTGGGAAGGGAGAGCGATTATGCGGAAATCAGACCGGCTAAAGAAAAAAAGAAGGTCGTTATTATCGGCGGCGGTCCCGCCGGCATGCAGGCAGCGCTTACGGCCTCAACAAGGGGGCATAACGTCACCTTATACGAAAAGAATGACAAGCTGGGGGGGAATCTTATCCTGGCGGGGGCTTTAAAAATCAAAGATGATCTAAAACGTTATAAGGAGTGGCTTATCCGCCAGACGGAGAAGTCCCCCGTCGCCATTAAACTTAACACCAAAGCCACCCTAGCGAAAGTAAAAGCTGAAAAGCCTGATGTTATCATAGTAGCAGCCGGAGCTGAACCGATTATCCCCGATTTCCCGGGAGCAGACAGAACAAATGTGGTCTGGGTTGGAGATGTCGATCAGAGCAAGGTGAAAGTCGGTAAAAATGTGGTGATAATAGGAGGCGGATCTACAGGTAGTGAGACCGCTCTTGAGCTCGCTAAGGACGGTAAGAAGGTGACTATTGTTGATATGCTGAACTATACAGTTTTAGAAGCAGAATGGCCTCGAGGCCTTGCCTATTTACTTGATGATTACGGCGTGCAATTCTTTATGGAAAGCAAGTTAGAGGAAGTTACAGAAAAGGGTGTGGTTATCATCGATAATAAGTGGAAACGCTCTACCATCGCCGCGGATACGGTTGTTTTGTCACTGGGCTTCAAACCGCGCAAATCAACTGCAAATCTATTTAAGGACCTCGCGGCTGATGTCTACGTTATCGGTGATTGTCATGATGCCAGGACCATCAAAGAGGCGGTACATTCAGGTTTCAATGTCGCTGTAGAAATTTGATTTGAACCGTATTAGCCTTGTAAAGACCTCGAGAACTTTATTGCTTTTCTGAACTTTATGTAAATGGTCATAAAAGACAGTTCCCATACATTGCTGCTTTATCCCAGTTAAGGATTTTATCCCATCAGTAACCTGGGCAAGAAAAGGATTGTCTCCGGAAATATCATGCACAATGCCAGCCCCACCGCTTCAAGTGCTATAAATGGCACCACCGCTCTGTAGATATCTCCTATATTTATGTCCTTTGGGACGATGCCCTTCATGTAAAAAAGATTTGGGCCGAATGGAGGTGTCAGAAAACCAAGCTCCATATTGATAATAAAGAGCACCCCGAACCAGAGCGTACTGAAACCGAGCGTTTCCATGAGAGGTACAAATATAGGTATCGAAAGTATCATGATAGCCCAGGGATCCATCAGACAGCCGAGAAACAGCCACAGTATTTGTATTCCGATCAAAATCACCCAGCGGTTGACGCCCAGAGATTGAATGCTGTTGAGAATAAAAGTCTGACCGCCGATAGCGGCAAATAGATTGCCGAAAAACATACCGGCGCTTACTATCCAGCACACGAAGGCTACCACTTTCATGGAGCCGTACAGCGCTTCTTTAAGATTGCCCCATGATAATCTGCGGTAGATGGCGGCACATATGATGCTGCCCAGTGCACCTATGGCTGCAGCTTCCGTGGGAGTGGTTATTCCGCCGAAAAGAGAACCGAGCACACCGATAATAAGACACACCGGCAAAATAACCGCTTTCAGTGAAATCAGTTTTTCTTTCCAGCTTGCCCTCTCTTCCCTGGGTATCCTGGGCCCGGTCTGCGGGTGCAATAAACATTTAACAAAAATATAGGCGATGTAAAGTAAAGCCAGAATCAATCCCGGAATAATACCTCCCAGGAACATTCGCCCTACCGATTCGGATGCCTGCAAGGCCCAAACTATCATAAGACTGCTCGGCGGTATTAACTGACCCAGCCCCCCGCCGGCCGCAACACAACCGATGGAAATATACTTATCATATTTGCGCTTGCGCATTGCCGGTAAAGCGATGACGCCCATGGTAACGATGCCTGCCGCGCTGACGCCTGACATAGCGGCGAATATAGTGCAGATGATAATGGTACCGATAGCCAACCCTCCCGGTACTGCACCGAACCACTTATGCATGGTTTCATACAAATCGTCAGCAACTCCGGAGCGTTCAAGCATGGCTGCCATAAAAACAAAGAGGGGAACAGCCAGAAAGCCAAAGTTATTCATTACCCCGAATATGGCGCTTACCGCCATTCCCAGACCCGGTGCTCCAAGCATAAAGTAGGTAAGTATCACGCTTACACCACCCAGCCCAAAAACAACCGGTATACCCGTCAACAGGGCAATTATCATGGCCACAAACAGAATTAAAGTTGCCAATCCGGGATCCATCAGTTAAGCTCCTTCTTCCGTGCCAAGATAAGAATATCCCTGACAAGCTTGACTATTCCCTGTAAAAGCATAAGAAATGCGCCTATGGGAATAACGATCTTAACCGGCCAGCGCAGCGGCGCCCAGGCGCTGTCGGTACGTTCGCCCAGCATCAATGCTCTCCAGGCAAATTCCCAGCCCTTCCAAATAAGCACAATGATAAAAGCAAAAAATAATATACTGGTGATCACGTCTAATAATGCTTTCGTGCGTGGGGATAATCTCATAGATATTATATCTATGGTGACGTGTGAACCCTGCTTTAGCGCGTACGCTCCGGCCAGGACAAAGCTGATGCCGAATAGAAATGTACTCATCTCAAATGTCCATGATTGAGACATGCTCAATACATAGCGCATAAACACTTCATAGAGCACCGTAAAGATGGAGGCAAGGATCAGGAAACTTGCAAGCTTCCCTGTTGTCTCGCTTATGAGTTCGATTATTTTTATTATCCGGCTTACTGCTTTCATATTCGGGGAGTTCCTTAAAAGCCGCGCTGCGTCAATGTAAAAAGGGGAGCCCGCTTACAGCAGGCCCCCCTCAAAGTGTTATTCAGGAACATCCTTCAGACGTTGTCTGACTATATCGATTGCTTTAGCTGAAACCGGGTCTTTCGCTGCCTCTTCGTCCCATATTTCATAGGCAGCTTTCTTTGCTTTCTCTATATCGGCAGCGGACAATGTTGTCATTTTTATACCCATTTTTTCCACTGCTTCCACTGTAACATAATTGAAGCGCGGATTGTAGTACCTTGCATTCCAATTTTTCCAATCGTTAAAGGTCAACCCGACAACGGTCTTCAGATCAGCAGGCAGCTCCTGCCATTTTTTATCATTGATAAAGGCGCTGTGAGTTGCTCCCCAGCTGAATTGCGGGAGGAGTCCGAATGGGACCACCTCGTAGAATTTGTTTGAATCTATTACTGCGGTTACGATGAGAACCCCGTCAAGAGCGCCCATTTGCAGTGCGGAATAAACTTCAGGAAGCGGCATCGAAACTGGTGATGCACCTAATTTTTCCACGAGAGTCAGATATTTGCCCCACGTTCTGATTTTCTTTCCCTTCAATTGATCGATAGATGTAACTTGTTTGGTTGTAAATATCTGCGCTCCGGTACCACCGCTCTCATACAAACCGATTAAATATACGCCCTGTTTGGCATATTCGGGGCGCATAAGCTCTTCCATTCCGTAATCCCACAATACTTCGGTCATCTGCCTTAAGCTTGTCCACTGTAGAGGCAGCCCATCCTCAACCGCTGCCGCCGGGATAGCTCCGGCATTGTAGCCTCCGATACTCACCGACATATCGAGTGTGCCTGTGGCAACAGCACTGAGTACTTCACCACCTGGACAGATAGCCCCAGCCGGGAACTTGGATATTTTAACGCGCCCATCGGTATTGGCGTTTATCATTTCAATCAGATGGTCGACATTTTTGCTGACGCTGGGATCTGTTTCAGGCAAATACGGCTGAAGTTTCCACTCATACATCTGTGCGGAAGGTTGAGGAGCAGGGGAAGGTGTGGACGGCGTCGGAGATGCCGGCTCCGTGGTCTTGGCACATGCGGACAAGCACAGCGTCACCAGCAAAACCAGACAGATAGTGACAATTAATAAGCTTCTTTTTTTCATGGTCAATCCTCCGTTAGTTTCAATAATAGTGGCAGGGTTGCTATGAATACAGGAATTAAATACGCTTTTGTGTTAATAACCTCCTTTCTTCCTCAGGCTGGGCGATATTTTCTTATTCGGTTCACTGTTAGAATATTAGTTCTGTAACAAACAGAACTGTTTTTATAACCGCCAAAACAGGCAATGTAGCAATTTATAAACGGGAGTTTACGGTGAACAGTATATAAATGTATAATATTATACATTTATTGAAAATACGCTGCAATACTCATTACTAAAATGTAAACTGATGGTCTTATTGCTGGTGTAATGACGGAGAGTTGTACCCTGAATTCAGCACTATAGTTGCTATATGTTGCCGTTGGATATTTTTAAGCTTCTTACGGCTGTTTAAGCAGTCTCATGAAGTACGAAATTACGAGGGGCTGTTCAGCCGCCTTCGATAATAACGGATAAGGAGAAGGAATAGATGACCGCTACCAGTAAATATCAGAAATTATTGGAACCGGGCTGCATAGGATCGGTGCGGACACGAAACCGCATTATCAAATCAGGGGCGGGCATGTTCCTGTGGCATGGGGATGATGTGCATATGCGGGAGGAGGTGAAAGCCTGCTATGAGCACATGGCCCGGGGCGGGGTCGGACTTATCGTAGTGGAAGCGCCCGTGATCGACTACCCCTGGGGCACACGCCGCAGGGCACGTTACCGAATGGATGACGATAAATTTACCGGCGGTATGAAGGAGCTGGTCGATGTCATCCACAAACACAATTGCCCCACCTTCATGGGCATGAATCATGACGGACCCTGGCAGACATTCCTGCCTGTGGAACCTAAACCTATGTTTGAGGGCCCTCCTGTGGGGTCTTCACCCACATGGTGGAAGATAGAAAACGATTTTCACAATGAGCCGCCCAGAGCGCTCACAATCCCTGAAATAGAGGAAATAATTAATAAGTTCGCAAGTGCCGCAGAGAGAGCTAAAAAAGCTGGTTTTGAAGGCGTGGATATAAACGCAGCCAGCAGCCACCTTTTTAACCACTTTTTCTCGCCCTTCTGGAATAAGAGAGAAGACATTTACGGCGGCAGTGTGGAGAACCGGGCGCGGCTGCTGGTACAGGTGATACAGGAGATTAAAAGGCGCAACGGCAGCGACTTTGCAGTTTCCGCCATCATCAACGGCATGGAGATCGGGCAGATGGCAGGCATTTCCAATAGCATTTGCCTGACTCATGAAGACAGCCGGGGAATTGCCCAACAGCTGGAAAAAGCCGGTCTGGATATGATTCAAATACGCAGCCACTGGATAGGAAGACATCTCGGCGCATTTCTACCTGATACCCTTTTTTACCCGGAAGCGCTGCCAAACTTGCCGCCTGAGTATTACGGAAAGCTCAAGGGAGCAGCAGCAAATATTATTCTGGCAGCAGGTATCAAGAAATGCGTTTCCATTCCTGTGACGGTGGTAGGAAGGCTGGATGCCGACCTGGGAGAAAAGTACCTCAGGGAAGGGCTGGTGGATTTTATCGCTATGACCAGACGTCTTCTGGCAGACCCCGACTATGTCAACAAGCTTGCCCAAAGCCGCTATGACGATATCGCCCCCTGCACAGCCTGCATCAACTGTCTCAGAAGCGGGCGTTGCCGCGTCAATGCACTGCTGGGCACACCGTATAATACTATAGAGAAAGCCCATAAACTTAAAAAGGTGCTGGTTATAGGCGGCGGGCCGGCAGGTATGGAAGCAGCAAGGGTCTCTGCTTTGCGAGGACATGATGTGACGTTGTATGAAAAGGAGAATAAGCTGGGCGGAATGCTATCTCTGGCAGCAATGGTGAAGGGACCCCACCCTGAAGATGTGCCCCTTATTACCAGTTACCTGCAAGGACAGCTAAAAAAGCTGGGTGTGAAAATCAAACTCGGCAGCGCAGCAGACCTCTCCATTGTGGATGAGGTTAAACCTGATGTGGTTTTCCTGGCAATAGGAGGACTGCCGACCGTACCAAATATTCCCGGCATAGATAGACCTAATGTGATGAGCGGCGGCGAGCTGCATAAAAAGCTGAAATTCTTCTCCCGATTCTTCAGCCCGTATATGTTGAGGCGATTATCCAGATTCTACATGCCGCTGGGGAAAAGAGTGATAATAATCGGAGGCGCCCTGCAAGGATGTGAATTAGGCGAATTCCTTGCCAAACGGGGGAGAAAGGTTACCATAGTAGAAAAGGACGAACGTATGGGTGATGGTATGGTGGAGGTCTACCGCTCCCACCTGATGATCTGGTTTAAAGAAAAGGGGGTTACTCTTATCAGCGGGGTTAGAGAGTATGTGGAAATCAATAAAAAAGGCCTGACCATTATCAATAGTGATGGTATAAAGCAAACTATTGAGGCGGATACCATTGTCACCGCTCTTCCGCTGACACCGAACATTGAGCTTCTGGAAAGGCTGAAGAAAAAAGTCTCGGAGGTATACGCAATCGGTGATTGCCAGCAACCTGCCCTTATAGCCGATGCCATAGGAACAGGATTGAGAACGGCGATAAAGGTTTAATTCACTCTGCAAAGGGAAATAGCACACAATAAAAATGACAGGAGGGCTTATAATGAGCAATGCCTATGAATTTGCTGAACTGCTGAAGACATTGAATTTCTATGATATATCGCCGCTCTTTGAAACCAATATGCCCGGCTTCACGCTGGACCCTCCTCTGGGAATAGTGCCGGATGCAAAAAATATCGTACAGAACTACTATTTCACACAGATTCTTGTTATAAGCGAACACAACGGCTCGCATGTGGATGCACCCGTGCATATCCACAAAGGGGCAGAAAGTATAGAGGATTTTCCCTGCGACTTCCTTATCCGCCCCTATAAAAAGTACGACCTGACAAGCTTTAATCCTGAGGCAGGTAAAAATATAACCCTCGATCAGATTAAGGAAGTTGAATCGCGCAGCGGTTTTTCACCCTGTAAAGATGATATCATCCTGCTGCAATTCGGCTGGGACAAATATTATCTTCCTGATAGTAAAAAACTATTTGAGAAGGACTGGTATGCTGCCAATGTGCCCGGCATAACCGAAGAAGTGATGGAGCACTTCGTCCGGGCGGGAATCAGGGCTATCGGTTCGGATGCCCCATCCACAGATAATGCCTATACCGACTCTAAAATAACATTCATGCCGGGTCAGCAGAAGTATTTCCTTCCCAACAGAATACTCCCTATGTCCGGCTTTGTGAATATGCGTTCCGCTCCACAGGAAGGGTTGTTTATGGCAATTCCTATCAAGATTAAAAACGGCTCGGGCTCGCCTATCCGCCCTGTGCTGGTCGATACTAAAAACAACCCCCAAATATTCAGACAGCTTTCCTCTCTCACCCCTCATGACATTTCACCTGTATTCGAGACCAATATGCCCGGTTTCTTCAATCACCCCACACTGGGCATTGTGCCTGATGCGCGGACCTATGAGAAACACGGTTACTTTATGCAGACGCTGATATTATGCGAACATAACGGCTCCCACACCGATTCTTTTAAACATATACACGACCACATGGCGAGCATGGAACAAATACCCTGCAGCTTTCTCATCGGCCCCTATAAGAAATACGATTTCACCAAACACAATCCTAAGCGCTCAACCAATATTACGCTGGCACAACTCAAGGAAGTAGAGGCTAGAGATAATATTCAACCGGAGCAGGGTGATATCATCCTGCTTCAGTTCGGTTGGGACAAATACTACAGACCTCAGAGCAATGATCCCGAGGACAGAATGATGTACAGCTTCGGTCCGGGCATTACCGAGGAAGCTGTCAAATATCTCGCAGCAGCTAAAATTCAGGCTGTAGGAGCTGATGTGGTGAGCGCTGATACCTGCTTCCCGGATATGCCGGGACACCTGGAACATTTTCTGCCAAACGGGATACTGATAATGGAGAGCTTTGTGAACATGGCTCCGGCACCTGCCAGAGGACTTTTTGTAGGCCTGCCATGGAAGATAAAGAACGGTTCAGGCGCGCCCATGCGCCCCATCCTTTTTGCTTAATTGCTCATACCTATTTGCTCTGATTTATGTGACTATTTCAATCAGGATTGGTATAGTATTATGTACTGAAAATGGATTACAGGGTATTCTGTACTCCCTTTCAGTACAATGAAATAGGAGAATGAAACGAGCAGGCAAAATTTACTCAATGAGTTGTTATGGACTCTTGCTCGCTCGTGCCATGTCGGTTGGAAATTGTAAAAGATTGCCGGCGATTACTCGTATAAAAATTAACATTATCCATTATTGTCAATAACTTTTTGACGAAAAAATATGTAAATAAAAATATCGATAAACAGTACGTCTGTTGACAAACATTATATTATTATGATATTATGACGATTTAGGTTATATATCGTTCCTGTCGTATACGTACAACATCCTTATCGATAAGTGGAGTAATAATTCATATGACGAAACTAAGTCTTCAGAGAAATAACATCCCTCTCTACATTCAGCTGGAACAAATATTGAGATCTGAGATGATGACGGGAAAGCTGATGCCGGGAGACCAGATTCCCACGGAGAAGGAACTGGCCGGCACTTACAACGTCAGCACGATCACTGCAAGACAAGCAATTCTCAACCTGGTACAGGAAGGCCTGCTGCGTAGAGAACAGGGGAAAGGTACCTTTGTTCAGTCTGTTGACAGGCTTGCCAATGTAAAAAATATCATGACCCTTAACGTATCCGGCGACCTGAAAAATACTATACCTGAAAATATCATGTCACAGAAAGTGCGTGTACTGGATATGGTAAAGGTACACAGCAACAGGGTTATTGCCGATACCTTGAATATACCAGAGGGACAGGAAGTGTTCCAGATACGCAGAACAAGAGGGGACAGCAGCGTCATTTTCTCCTATATCAAGAACTATTTGCCCGTAGAGCTGGGGGAACGGATAAGTGAAGATGACCTGTTAAATTATCCTATGCTTTATGTATTGCGTCATAAACTTGGAATACCATTGCAGAAGGGAGTTCAGTACATTGGGGCGGTCATTGATTACGAGACCGCCGCTACGCTTGCCGTGAGTATTTCATCACCGCTTCTTTATCTTGAGACATCGATCTTCGATAACAAAGATAGGCCGGTTGAATTTGTACAGACGTTTTACAGGTCTGACAAGTTCAAATATACAATTACACATAATTTAAATGAGATTTCCTGCATGATGTAGATGTAATGTCTAGATATCAGGCTGAAATAAATGAAGGATTGAGAGAGGAGCCGCCAAATGGCAGAATTACCAAAGGATAAAACCATCGCTCAAATACTGGCTGAGTTTTTAGTCAGTTGCAAAATAGAAGACTTGCCGGATGATACGATCGATATGGCCAAGAAATATGTACTCGATGTAATAGGTTGTGCGATAGGCGCTTCGCTGGAACCGCAGATTAAAGTACTGGACGCCGTTCTTAAAAATGAGGGCGGAAATCCGGTCTGCTCCGTATTTGCCAAAGGGTACAAAACATCGGCGATGAACGCTGCCATGATGAACGGCGCTATGGGTCACAGCTTTGACTTTGACGATGACCATCGTGAAGGGACTATGCATCCCTCGGTAGCGGTCTTTCCGGCAGTATTTGCTATGGCGGAGAAACTGGGCGCCAACGGGAGAGATTTCCTGCGCTCACACATTCTCGGGCTTGAGATCATGATACGTCTTGGAGAGTCCTTACTGGGTAAGGCCTATTATCAGGGATTTCATCCTACCGGGACATGCGGCGTTTTTGGAGCCGCGGCAGCATGCGCAGTTCTCATGGGTCTTGATGTGAAAAGGACCAAGTACGCGCTGGGGATTGCAGGAAGCTTTGCGGCCGGAACGATAGAATGCACGGGGGAAGGTGCCTGGCAGAAACCGCTTCAAGCCGGTCATCCGGCTATGGGGGGAGTCATGGCTGCTTCACTGGCGGAAAAGGAATACATTGGCGCGGGAACGATTTTCGATGGTCCCTCCGGAATAATCAGGGCCATGTCCTACAAAGACCAGTATGATTACGGACGCATTATCAATGACCTTGGGAAAAAGTGGGAGATGAAAGATACCAGTATAAAGGTACACGCCTGCTGCCGGTTTAATGGTCCTGTCGCGGATTGCGCTCTGGACCTCTACAGGCAGGGAGTTCGCGCAAAAGATGTGCAACGGATTGTCGCCAAAGTTGGGGACTTCACACTCCGTTCACTCTGCTATCCCGAAGACCGTAAGCGTAGGCCCGAAACCCATGTAGATGCTCAGTTCAGCCTGCCGTGGGCGATAGCAGCAGCTATAAGTAGAAACAAGACCGGGATCGGCGAATTCCGCGGCGAGACTTTACACGACCCCGAGATTCTGGCATTGGCGGAAAAGGTAACATGGGAACTCGATCCTGCGGCAGAAGCTGTCTATCCTAAAGCCTATCCCGCTACAGTGGTAGCGGAGCTTAATGACGGCCGGACATTTACTGCGCATGTGGACTATCCCAAAGGCGATCCCGAGAACCCCGCAACCAGGGAAGAAATTGTGTCCAAATTCAATTTATTAACAGAAAAGTTTCTTGACAAGGGCACAAGAGAGCGCATAATCGAAAAAGTAAGCCATCTGGAAGAGGTTAAGAATCTGACCGAAATTGCTGATCTGGTCAGAGAGACCTCGAAATAGTGAAAGGATGGAGACAACAACACGTCGTTCAGACGGAGCCGGTACAGCAGCTGCCTGCCGGCCAGTAATTACACAATAACGTGTGAGCGACAGCTTAAATGATTACTTGAACGGTTCGTAATCAGCACTGTCGCGACAGTTTAATTTTTTTAAGGTTAAGGTAATATTTATATGAAAAATGCTGCAAAACTGAGAGAATTGATCGCAAAACCACAAATACTGGTTGCTCCGGGCGCGTACGATGCCTTCAGTGCCAGGATCATCGAATCCGTCGGGTTTGAAGCTGTCTATATGAGCGGGTTCGGCACAGCAGCCTCTATCCTGGGCCTTCCCGACATAGGCCTGATTACTATGACTGAAATGGTGAGCAATGTGAAACGCATTGCTGATGTAATAAAAATCCCCCTTATTGCCGATGCTGATACAGGATACGGAAATCATCTGAATGTTATGAGAACTATAGAGGAATATGAGAAAGCAGGTTGTGCTGCCATCCAGATAGAGGATCAGGTCTCGCCCAAGAGGTGCGGCCATATGAACGGGCATAAATTGATTCCAATTGCAGAAATGGCAGCAAAAATAAGGGCTGCCGTCAGGGCCAGACAGGACACTGACACGATAATCATTGCCAGGACCGATGCTATTTCAGCAGAAGGATTCGATGAGGCGATCAGAAGAGGAAACATCTTCAGAGCAGAAGGAGCAGATATCCTTTTCATCGAAGCACCGATCGATATGGAGCAATTGAAGAGAATTCCCGGACTGATAAACGGACCGGTACTGGTGAACATCGCACCGAAGACTCCTTATTTAAACGTCAAACAGTATGAAGATATGGGCTACGCTATGGCTATCTATCCCCCCATCTCCATAACTACCGCATACACAGCAATCCGCGAAAAGCTTATCGAATTAAAGAAGGACGGCATAAACAAGGATGGGGGTCACGGCGGTGTTCCCTTTGATGAACTGGTCAACTTCCTCGGCCTTGCCAGATATAGAGAAATAGAAGAGCAAATCTTACGCGGCACAGAAAAATATTAGGACAAGCAGCCTGAAATGGGAATGACGGTCACCGAGAAAATCCTTGCCGCTCATGCGGGAAAAGATTGTATCTTGCCCGGAGAACTGATAAACGCCAGCCTTGATGTAGTCATGGGACACGACCTCTCCACCCCTCATGCGCTCAAGGAAATGGAAGCTGCGGGAGTTAAAAAGGTTTTCGATCCTGAGAAAATCATGCTCATTCCCGACCATTTCACACCCAGCAAAGATGTAAAAGCTGCTGAAAATTGCAGGGCTATGAGAACTTTCGCCCGCGAGTTTGGAATTACCCATTATTACGAACAGGGTTCTTGCGGCATCGCACACGCTTTTCTTCCTGAACAGGGGCTGGTTTTACCCGGTGATGTCGTAGTAGGAGGAGACAGCCATACATGCACTTACGGTGCTGTCGGAGCTTTCGCTACCGGCATAGGGAGCACTGATTTAGCCGCATCCATACTGACCGGGCAACTGTGGTTTAAGGTCCCGGCATCAAGAAAGTATATATATAAGGGGAAAATGCAGAAATGGGTTGATGCCAAGGACCTTATTCTCCATACCATCGGTGATATCGGTGTGGACGGAGCTTTATATGAAGCAATGGAATTTTGCGGAGAGGTTATCTCTCAGCTTCCTATGTCCGGCAGGTTTACCATGGCTAACATGGCAGTAGAAGCGGGTGCGAAAAACGGAATTTTCCCGGTGGACGATGTAACCCTCGGCTATATCAGGCCAAAGGCAAAACGGCCTTATAAGGTATATAAGAGCGATGCGGATGCGTCCTACATTGAAGTGAAAGAGTACGATGTGAGCCGTATTGAACCGCTGGTTGCCTTTCCCTCGTCGCCGGCTAATGTGAAACCTGTCAGAGAAGCGAAAGACATACCCATCGACCAGGTAGTGATAGGGTCCTGTACGAACGGGAGAATCGAAGACCTGCGCATTGCTGCCGAAGTATTGATGAATAACACGGTTGCCCCGTATGTACGGCTTATTGTTATACCCGCAACACAGGCTGTCTACCATCAGGCAATGCAGGAAGGTCTGTTCGATATCTTCCTTGAAGCGAAGGCCGTAATCAGCACCCCCACCTGCGGCCCCTGCTGTGGCGGTCATATGGGGCTGCTGGCAAAGGGAGAACGGGCAGTCTCCACAACAAACCGCAACTTTATCGGCAGAATGGGGCATCCTGAGAGCGAGGTCTATTTAACCAATCCTGCGGTAGCGGCCGCAAGCGCGATAAAAGGTAAAATAGCACATCCAGACGAAGTCATAAAGAACAGGACAGGCAAGAGCCCGGGAGGGCGAGGATGATATTCAGAGGAAAAGTCTGGAAATTCGGCGATGATGTGGATACGGACGTCATCATCCCTGTGCGGTATTGTGTAAATATCGATCCTGATGAGTGGGGGAGACATGCTATGGAGGGTCTGGACCCTCAGTTCTCACAAAAAGTACAATCGGGCGATATTATCGTAGCCGGCAGTAATTTCGGGTGCGGTTCCTCGCGCGAGCCTGCACCTGTCGCCATTAAAAGGGCTGGTATCTCCTGTATTATCGCACAAAGTTTCGCCCGTATCTTTTACCGTAACTCCTTTAATGTCGGGCTGCCTCTGTTGGAATGTGCTGAAGCACTGCGTATCGCTGAAGCGGGAGAAAGTATCGAGGTTGATCTCGATCTCGGAACTATCGCCAACCTGGCCACCGACAAGCGGTGGCAGGCTAAAGCCATTCCTGACTTTATGCAGGAGCTCATCCGCAACGGCGGTCTCCTCAAACATATAGCCAGGCAGATGGAAAACGCCTGAACAGTATCAGTGCTTAGACGGGATTTACCAGCTTAGGGTATCTGCCAATACTTTGCACATCTTTATTTACCTGCCAATAATTATTGTCCGGCATTTCAAATATACAGCGGGACCACAAGCCCTGATTCCTGTCTGCTGACAACTCCTTGAACGAGTACACCGTTATTTGTCATACATCTATAAAAATGTATAATGGTACCAATTGAATAAACAAAAAGCGGAAAAATAACGAAGAAAAAAACACAGTCTGGTTGGTAGTCCAGGCACATCTTTCCTTATAGATGATAGTAGCCTTCCCTTCGGGTCGTCCATTCTTCGAATAATCTATCATTCCGGAGGGAAGCCGTGTCTATTTTTTTTCATGTCTTTTTTGAAGACCCTTTCTGGGTTGGCCTTTTTTCTATTTCAGACGGTAGTACCGTCAAATATTGCCGCATAGTGTTTGGGCAGGAACCTTCAGACATCGAGCTGTATACGTTCATCCTTAATAATTTCAATAGCTTGAAGTTGAGTGAAATAGACCAGCTTCTGCCGGAAAATAACAAGCTGGCTGCAAATCCTAAGAAACGGAAAAAACAGGCAAGTGAAGAGATTAAAGCAAGACCGGGATCAAAGCTCTCATATAAGATAATAAAACAATCGCTTGCTGCCGGTAAAAAAGAAAGCAAACGCAATATGCGGCATAAAATAGAAAACGGGGATAAAAAGCTTTCCTTCGAGATAAAGCAGCGTAAACGTAAAGAAAAACATAAAGGGCACTAAAGGCGATCAGCAAGCAGCAGATTTATAATATAGAGCCTAACACAGCATGTTTACAAACAGAAAAAAGTATGTTCAAAGGTCTGAAGAGGATTAACATCTGGCCTTGTTAATCCTCGGACGTGTTACAAACCATCCGTATTAATATGGCAAGAAAACTCAACAACAGTAAAGAATACATATATTAAATTTTAACTATCAATAATCTAATCGTAGAATTACGCAGTTATTACTTCAAGTCCTAAAACCTTACCCACTTTGACTATCTGGTCTAAATGGTCTCCATAGACCAGCGGATTGTGGTTCCCAACAATGCTAATCTTTTGGAAGAAATCCTTTGAGTCTGCGACCTTAAAAAATACTCCCTCACTGCAATTTATATCGTTGTAGCCTATACCGCCGACAATAGTGCCTGTGGCCACGAAGAGCTTGGTCGCGGAAGGGTCAAAGCGGCACATAGTGATCTCCTGACCTTTATCCCTCGCAAAATCATAACGAACAGTTGCACCCCATCCGCTGCCTGTGAAAGAACGGATAGCATAGGGCGCAGCTTCTGTTTTGAATCCCTTTAGCTTTCTGTTAGGTACCGCATGGAAGGTTAGGACAAGGTTTTCCATATCACCAAGCTCCTTCCGGGCAGCTTCGACATACTCAGGATTGAACATCAATTTGGAAAATACATCCAGTACACCGCTTTTAAAGGGATTGGGGATGGAATTGCCAAGGTACGGAGCGGATCTGGCGATTGTTGCGAGAACCACCATCGATAGTATCGAACACATATCATATTCACAAGAAGAAATGATGCCGTTTTCGTTGTTGAGAGAATGATTAAGACAGAGCGTAAAACGTTCCTCATTCAACCTTCTGGTAGCACAAACGTCAAAACAAGGTATGGTGAAAGCATTACAATCAAGCGCTTCCAGCAGCTTGTTAACAAGATAATGTGCTTTCATCGAGCGGAATACATCGTCACGTGTCATATGGCATTCCGCTGCATCGGCAATAAATTCGTCGGTCATTTTATTTATTTCCACTTCGTCCTCATTATTAATATTAAGGCAATATCGTCCGGGGGTGGTAGGATTACTGTCATTCGGCACATTATGAGTCTGATCGATAAACTCATGCAAATCATAATATCTAAAACGTGTACCGAATTTTCTGGTAACCTCATCCAAGCTTATAAATGAGTCCATAATACCTGCTGCGTTATTGGAGTTGAGACGGGTAACAGCAAGGACTTTCGTTTCAGCCAGTGCTTTACGAGCTTTAAGCACCGTCATGTATTGCGCAACATCCGCCAGCGTTTCACAGGGATATATCTCAAGTCCCCTTGCCAGAAGTCCGGCACTTACCAGAGTGTTAAGGCAACCACCAAGTACAATTATAGGTTTTCTATATCTTTCAGCAAATTCAAGTAGTATATCGCCGACAGAGGTAGCCGATATAAGATAGAGGTCTACCTTCTCCTGCTCTTTAACCATCTCTTCAAGGTCTTTATCATTGATAATGAAGCTTTCATTGTATTGGATATGTATCGGTTCCATGAGGTTCACATCCTCGGCGGGTAGTGTAGCTTTCAGCCCGGCAACAATTGCTTTATGTGCTTCAACACTTGCGCGCAGGTCATATTCTTTTTTCAGTTTGTCGCCGGTAACAAAGCGGCATGGTCCTTCGAAAACGTAGTCATGATACATACTAAGGGTAATCGGCCTTACATTCAATTTAATGTCAGTTATTTTTCGGATGCTAAAATTCATAAATATATCTCCCTTCTCACTTACGCAGTCAGGATTATCATCATTGATTATCCGGTCTTAATACTAATGCACAACCACATAAAAGCAATACCGAAAACGCGGTATTTTTTATTTCCTTGATAATTCTGTTAAGTAAATGATATATAATGTGCACAATGGCCGGGCTTAGTGATAAAGAATATCGTGAAATATTGAACCTGATTTATCTGGCTAATCAATGCGAAGATGTAGACGGGTTTATCAAGACTATATTCCCTTTCATATTGAAGGTATTTAAAGTCGAATGTGCCACTTTCCACCTAATAGATACCTTCTCAAAACATCTCAACATAGTTGAAGCGCGTTCTTTTAAAGCAGACAGCAGTGCTATCTATGAAGACAGGTATTACCCCGATTTATACAAGAAATCTTTTTATCGATATTCCCCTTTGTTAAAAAAAGCCCTCAGCTCATCAAGAGTTGTCCTCAAAATCGGCGAAGCTGTTTCATGTCGGGAATGGGAAAGGTCTGTCTTATATAATGATTTCATTCGACCGCAATTTTTATATTGGGAACTATTTCTACCCTTACGGCTGCAAAACAATCTTGAGGGCATGGTTACCTTATGGCGTTCCAAGAAGCAGATGGAATATGAGGACCGCGATATAATAAAAGCTGAGATATTTGCACCGCATCTCACGGTCGCACTGCATAATGCACGTGCCATTTCCCAGATTAATATCTGGAAACAACATTTTTTATCGACAGATGACAGCAGCAGCAAAGGGCAATTACAGCTGGACTATAAGCTTGAACCAACTTTCTTCAATGCAAGGGCAAGGGACATCTGCATGCAATTATTGAGTAAAATTCCCTATACAGAGCTCAATTTGGGAAAAGGAGCATTCCCGATACCATCCTGCATCATTGAAGACTGTAATAAACTCCGTGTTTTACTCAAAATAAAGGACCAGCATGTCTTCCTGCCGATAAAAAGGATTGTCGATACGGAGAGCGGCCACAGATTTCGAGTTGAATGCTCCCTCATCCGGAAAAACAATCATATAAGATCCATGCCTGATTTCATGGTCATTTTATCTGACTTAACCGAAGAGAAGAATATTCAGATCGTGCTAAAAGATATATTTCATTTAAGTAAAAGAGAGATAGATATTATTTGCTTGTTACCGCAGGGAATGTCAGATGATGAGATTGCGGAGAAGCTGTATATCAGCAAGCGTACCGTACAAACACACAAAAAGAACATCTATAAAAAACTCGGTATTAAAAGCAAATTCGAGTTATATCAGGTTATAATCAAGAATATCGGGAACCCCGGAGTGCAGCAGCATGAACGATTAAGTACGATATAATTCCGCATATTGCGATAATACAAATATACACAGAGACATTTCTTGTATCTTATGCGCAATATCATCATCAATCACAAGTCAAGTACTTATCATTAGGAAATCATGGCCATAACTTAGAAATAAGCATAGCACGTTTTGTACCCGTTAATATCAAAAGCCTGTGTGGTATTACCTGCCGCGTAGATAATGACTATACTAATCATAATTCTTTTCGCAGGCGATTGACTACTTGCTGCATACTGGTCAATTTTGCAACAGCTTCATCTACAGTTCTGGTTTTCAGTCCGCAATCCGGATCGATCCAGATGGACTCCTTATCGAATAGAGTGAGAGCATGCCTAATTGTTATTTCTATATCCGTAGTGCTTTCTGTTTGATGATTATGAACATCGATAACACCATAGGAAATATCTTTGTTAAATGGATTTATCATGCAGTATTCTTCCAGCAAATATGTTCTCCTGCTGGTCTCCAAGTCCAGGTTATCAACACCCATAGATATCATATGGTTATAAACGGGTCCAAAGTTACCGTAACAAATATGGCAAATGAAATATGCATCCAGCCCGCCGATGACTATTTCCATTGCTTCACGGGCAAACTCAAGCTCATCCACTCGCGTGGATATTGCAGGCTCATCGATTTGAATGATTCTTGCCCCGGCATCAATCAGTGCTTCAACTTCCTTTCGCAATTCATAGGCGATAGCAAGCACAGCATCGCGCCTGGTAGGATAGAAATCATTGAAAGACCAGTCCATAATCGTATACGGACCGGTAATCATCCCTTTTACCGGTTTTTCCGTTAACGATTGGGTGTATTGCCACCACTCTACTGTGATAGGACTGCGCCATTTTATCCTACCGGTAATGACCGGCTTGCGATAGTATCGGTTACCATATGAACGTACAAGATCACCCCGTTGAAAACCCTGCATAGTCTCTGCAAAATAAGCCGCCATATCTCCTCTATACATCTCGCCGTCTACGATTACATCGAGTCCAATCTCCTCCTGTTTTCGCACCCATAATTTGGTGGCCTGTAATTCAAGTTCTTTGAGCTGATCATAATAGAGTAAACCGCGTGCAAATTTTGCGCGTGCATTTATAAGATAATCAGGTTTGGGCAAACTGCCAACTGTAGTTGTCGGCAATAAAGGTAAATTAATGCCGATTTTTTTCAATTTATTTCTGCTCATTTTTTTCTCCTGTAAAATCATCCCTCAAGCTGACCATATTCTTCAATTTTGCTGTGGCCTTTGATCTTGGCAAATACTCCAGGCCGCATGATGGATTGAGATAACAGGTCTCCATTCCCGAAAGTTGGAGAAGTGATTCCAATACTGGGAACACATCAGCAGCGCTTTCCATTTTCGTATTTCTTCCATCAATAAGCCCCAATCCCAATTGTTTTTCCACTCCGGAAGCTGCAATAACTTCATGCAAACGGTGATTATAAGTAAAATCAAGTCCAATGATATCGACAGGACACTGTTGGAGCTGGTTATAGCATGGAGCAGCATCCCCAAAATACGTATATAAAGCTAGTTTCGCTTTCCCTTTATAGGATGCAATTTCATCAAGCAACGCTGGCAGAATGTGTAGATCTTGCGGATTCTGCAGTACCACCGGTTCATCTATCTGAATAACAAAGGCACCTGCGTGACTAAGAGCATCCACCTCTTGAGCGATAAAATGGGTGATCGCTTCCATTAACTCAACCGTACTGGCATAGGCATTGTTTAGAGAAAGCCTCGCCAACGTGCATGGTCCAGTGAGAACCGGTTTTACAGACTTTGGCGTAATCCGCTGAGCAAAAAGGAATTCGGATACAATTAAAGGCTTTGCAATGCTTATCTTCTTTTCAATAACAGGCTGGCGATAATAGGTATTAGTGTCAAAAAAGCGCGTAAGCGCTCCCACTTTTACACCGTTTAAAACACGCATGAAATGTGAAATGGGATCGTTCCAGCGTATTTGTCCGTCTGTAACAAGGTCTAATCCGGCTTCACATTGAAGTTGAAGTGTTTTATCTATTACCTCTCCTTCAACGGAAAGTATCTCTCTTTTGCTGATTCCTTGCCTATCAAATTTAAAATAAGCTTCCCGTAGCTTTTGTTCTTCCTTTTCCTCTCCAATTCGAGGGAAGCTGCCTATACTTGCTGTAATCAGTTTATTCAAGACCGTCTTGCTCCTTCCTTACGTGCTTCTTCTAAACATTTCAAAAATAAAAAACCTACACCCCAAAAGAGGATGTAGGCTATAGATAATCCACACTATAACCACTCCCAACCCTCGAGGAGTTCGTCATATCGATCGTTTCAAGGTAGGTCTCCCGGCTCTCAGTTCTGCCTACTTGCAGTGCCTTCCCGGATATTCATATCCAGTGGCATATTACTGCTTTCGTCCCTGATCACGGTTGCGAGGACAGTGGCGGACTTTCACCGCCTTCCCTTTTATGCAGTTGCTTGCACCTCAAAATCCGGATCACGATATTAAATTGTTACTAATCATTATATTGTCGACATATAGTACTGTCAACAACCGTTGGTATGTGGTTGGTTTGATAGTTTATTAAATATCATAGTGAGATAGAATGTGAGATTATAGCGATTTTTAGTTATTTTCATCACCGGAATAAATCGACAAACATTATAACCAAACAGGTTCAAACAAAGATTAGGTCATACCTATAAACGCTTTTGGGAAACAGCCATATTCTGTAAGAACCGGAATATCAGCATTTATGTAACGATACGGGTACTTGCATTCTGCACATCATCGCCCTAGACACGCTGATTGTATAAATAATTGCGCCATGTTATTCTATATATAAAACTCAAGTTATTTTTACAGCTATGAAAAAAATAAACTCTCACGATGAGCAGCCGCAAAAAAAATATCTGGTTCCTGCTGTAGATCAGGCAATTCGTGTGCTGCTTTGTCTGGTTGACGGTGGGAGCAATCCCACCAGCCTTACAGACATTTGTGAAGAAGTGGGCATTCACAGAAGCAAAGCGTTTTCTATTCTGAATACACTGAGCGAGTACGATCTGGTAAAGAAGAATCCTAACAGAAAAGGGTATGTACTCGGCCCCGGATTGCTTACCCTCACAGGCAAGATGTTCGAGAGTCTCAGCCTTTCACGCCTGGTTGAGCCGGTCCTCTTTGAACTTGCCAAAAAGGCTGAAGCCACGGTAAGGCTGGGTGTAATCGCAGATGACAAAGCGTACATTATCGCCCAATACGAGGGGGCAACAGGGTTCGGGCTTTCTGCGCCGATAGGACATGTTACTCCGGTCAGCTATGGAGCACACGGTCTGGCCATTGCAGCGTTTCTCCCGGAAGACGAACTGGAAGAGTTCCTTAATGAAAACAAACCTTATTATTACGGCAGCCCTGAGCAATTCGATGAAGAACGATTCCGCATAGATATAGCGCGGGCACGCCGTGACGGATTTGCGGTAGAGTATGGGGAGTTGATGCCGGGAGTAAGCGTAATTGCCTCTCCGATTCTCGACCAAACCGGCAGACCCGTTTTTTATATCGTGGTAGCTGGATTTTTTACCGAGAGTGACTTACCCAGGCTCGGACCGCTTGTTATTAATGCCGTAAAAGCCATATCAAAAGACGTACGTCATATGACATACTGGCCAAAGACCTGCAAAAGAAGAAAATAACTATTCCCTGATGACGGTTGAATATATGGTATGTGTTTTCATTTTTTGTTGCTGGCATCACTATTCTCCTGGATTGGAATACCGCACCGCCAGCAAGCTCTAATGACAAAAACTCATCCAAAGCCCGATGATAAAAAACTGTAATACAGCAGCGGTATACCCGGTCAATACGCCGCTACCATGTGCTAAACAGAGTTACAGTACTTAAACTAACTTTTTACATCTACAGCGGTGGGTAAAATATTTTTCACGGAGCGTTTATATCTTGACAAAGAAGAGATTATCATTTATCCTATTCGCGAAACTTAAGTTCTCTATATAGAGCATTTAAGCCAATTTACAGTATAAAGTAACTGCGTACCTCTTTGTTATGGAATATCTGCAATGCCAAATTGTCATTTATCTCTAAAAATTTAAAAAATTGACTTGGGAAGCAAAAAGGTATGAGGAGGTGAAACTTAGTAAAAATTTCTATATTTTCATTGCCAGCAGAGAACAAACTTACAGGAGATTTGAATGCGTAATATCAGGTTAATAGTAATAGCAATACTAATCTTAAGCATAACCTTAACAATGGCAGCGTGCTCAAATGCACCGAAGGAAACCAGTCCATCTCCATCGACGCCGTCACAACCTTCACAACCTGCAAAACAGGTGCTGTTACGTATGACCACCCCTGTGCCGGTGGGCGATGATCTTGCCGTCTGGTGTCAGGAAGGAATGGACAAATTCAACGCCCGCGCTAATGGTGCCTATAAAATGGAAATGTTCCCGGGTTCACAGTTGGCCAGCATGCCGGAAAGCATGGATGCCATCAGGACCGGAGCAATCGAGGGCGGGGTTATACCTCTCGCCGCATTCTCAGGAACGGCACCGGAATTTGGATTGGCAGAATTGCCCTTTTTATATAATAACGGCGAAGCCAATGCGTATGCCGAGATAGGCCTAAAAGATGTATATACTGAAATTCTGCAGGAAAAATGCAACCAGAGAACACTGGGATGTATCTTTATCGGCGCCATCAATCTTTCTTGCACGGATAAAGCAGTTAAAACACTGGAGGACTTTGAAGGTCTGGTTGTCGGCTGCGATACACCTTCTTCAGCCGGTCTTATTGAAGCATTGGGCGGCTCCGGAGTTGTCGTTGACTTCACCGAGGACTATTCTAATCTACAAAAAGGCGTAATAGACGCCAAAACTTCAGTACCTCAGTATGTGCTGATAGCCAAACTATACGAAATTATCGATTCCTATACCGTATTCTACGGGCTGGGAAGTCTGTACTCAATAAACGTTAATTCAGATGTCTATAACGCTATGCCCAAGGATATTCAGGATATACTCAATGAGGAAATGGATGCCGTAGCACAAAACATCAGCCAGGAATACGTGAATTTGTACTATGATGTAAAAGACGAGCTTACAGCAAAGGGGCTTGAGTTTTATACTCTCCCCGCAGCGGAACGCGACAGGTGGAAGGCTGTAGCGTATCCCAACACACTTGCCACTCTGGAGAAATTTGGAGATGTTGGCGCGAAAATCAAGCAAATTGCTGACGAAGCCAACTCCAAATTCCCTTACGTAGAATAACAAATACATGATGAACTGCGCGTTAACGGCGGACTTGCAACAATAGTTTGCCGTTAACGCTGCCGGGGAGAGTGCTTCACCATTCGGGCACGAGTTTTGCCTGAAAGTACACCCGACTGTAATACAGGTTAACAAACGCAATAATGGAAAGTAAATTTATACAAGTAGTGAATCTATGGCTCGATCGCCTCACCAGGGCTTTTGTATTCGTTGCCGGCGTCTTGATAATTATTATGGCCTTTCTGGCGACATACGGCTCACTAAAACGGTATGCTTTCAACAGCCCCGATCCGATTGCCTACGAATTCAGCTGTATGTTTTTACTGCTCAGCTTCGTTCTGGCCATAGCTGCCGTTGAGAGGCAGGACCGTTTTCTCAGGTGCGATCTTCTACTTGAGCGGGTTCCGCATAGTATCCGTAATATTATTATGAATATTATAAGTCCGATCCTGGGACTCACTTTTTTCGGCATTGTCACCTACATGAGTTATGGCGATGCCATACGGGCACTTCAAATCGGGCAGGTAAGTACATCGGCCTTACCTGTACCGCTGTTTCCGGTAAAAATATTTATACCCGTATCATACGGTCTATTTTGTATTATTCTGGTGATGCGCCTTGTTCTGGGATTTGCCCGTATAAAGAAACCCTATGAAGAGCCGCGGACACTTCCCCGCGATAGTGTTATTTAAACTAATTTCAACTCTGGTAATTATGAGGAATTTATTATGGATTACGGCTTAGCGTCAATCCTGTGCGTCGTATGCATGCTCTTTTTCCTGATACAGGGCGTTCCTATAGCATTTGCCGTGGGATTCAGTGCTGTAATATTCGGCACGCTTGCATTCGGTACTCCGGCCCTATATAAAATGGGGCTTTCAACATTTTCACTTTTCTATAACTACTCATGGACACCCTTACCTCTCTTCGTACTTATGGCCTGTATCATTACGGAAACTACCATTGGAGAAGACCTCTATAGAGTTGCCAGAAATTGGGTCTCCGGCCTTCCCGGCGCACTTATCAGTGCCAGTATTATAGGAGAAGCCATGCTGGCTTCGACTGTGGGCGTCAGCGGAGCAGCCATAGTGGCTCTGGGAAAGGTTGCCGAGCCGGAATTTAAACGTTACGGCTATGACAGGAACCTGGCTTTGGGAGGGATGATGTGCGGGGGCGTTCTGGGGCCGTTGATTCCACCCAGCACTCCCCTGATTATTTATGGAGTCATAGCCAACGTGTCCGTAGGACATCTTTTCATCGCAGGCATACTCCCCGGAATACTGCTGGCCGTTATGCTGGCAGCTGTTCCTCTGATAATTTGCTGGCGCAACCCTTCATTAGGACCCGCCGCGAGCTCGGTTAGCTGGATCACAAGAATAGTATCATTGAAAAAAGTCTGGCCGGTTATCGTGGTAATGGTCACAATTATAGGCTCGATATTTATGGGTATAGCCACACCCACGGAGGCCGCCGGTATCGGCTGTGTAGCCATACTAATTATCGCTTTTGCAGTTTTTCATCTACGCTGTAAAGGTTTATGCCGCGCTATGATAGAAGCAGCGGTGATAAATTCCATGATGCTGGTAATCATCGTTGCCGCCTCATTCTTCTCCTATATGTTGGCCAGTGCGGGCGTTGGTAATTTCCTTGGGGGACTGGTTACATCCCTTGATGTAGCACCCATTGTAGTAGTAATCGCCATTATGATCCTTTATTTCATCCTCGGATGCATTTTTGACGCGATTACCACCACTATCCTGACAATCCCTATCTTTGCACCTTTATTGACCGGCCTCGGCTTTGACCTCGTCTGGTTCGGCATTTTATACTGCGTAAATCTGGAGATAGGGCTCATTACCCCTCCCATGGGTGTGAATCTTTTCTTCATGCGCAACGTCTTCAATATAAAAACGGGTGATATTCTCAGGGGCGCAGCGCCTTTCCTGGCCACACTGGTGATTTTCCTGTTCATCATACTGTTTATTCCTGAGATCAGCCTCTGGCTGCCTCGATTGATGGCAAAGTAATGCTATGTAAATTCATTGTAAGATTAATCAATATACTGTTGAAAAGTTCACATAGAGACAATACACATGGCTGGACATATATGAAAAGCAAATTATCGGGAGAAATCCTTTGAACAACCTGGTCACCAATATTCAGGGGTACTCCATCCATGACGGGCCGGGCATCAGAACCGTTGTCTTCTTGAAAGGATGCGGTCTGGAATGCCGGTGGTGCAGCAACCCTGAATGTATTTCTCCTCACGCGGAAGTGGGATTCGTGAAGAATCTTTGTACTAAATGCGGTAAATGCGCCCCCGTATGCCCTGAAGGAGCCTTGCTCTTTCAGGAGGGGGGCTTCCCCTCTATCGACCGCAGACATTGTACAGGGTGCGGCATCTGCAGCGCTGTATGTGATTATAAAGCTCTGGTAATGTACGGCAGCAATATGAGCTCCGATGAGGTATTTGAAGTTATCGCTCGAGATAAAATGTTTTATGAGACCTCGGGCGGAGGTGTAACAATTTCCGGCGGAGAAGCCCTCCTTAAACCCCAATTTGTATGCGAGATATTTGAAAAATGCCGGCAATCCGGCATCAGGACCTGTATCGAGACATCAGGTCATGCAGCCGAATCCTCCCTGCGCCGGGTCCTCCCGTATACGGATTATGTACTCTATGACCTGAAACATCTGAATTCTGAAAAACACCGGCAGTATACCGGCAAGCCGAACGAGCTCATACTCTCCAATGCGAAGATAGTTGCCGGAAGCGGAATCGAGATGCTTTTTCGCATGCCTTTGATTCCGGGCATTAACGATGACATCGACAATATCAGGGAGACCGCAAACTTTATAAGCGCTCTGGGAGACAGGACCGCACGAATACAATTGATGCCCTATCACCGGCTCGGGAAAGGTAAATATGAATCTCTGGACAAGTCCTACCCGCTGCAGGACCTTGTTTCCCCCGAAGCTGACCGCATAGATTCTGTCAGGAAATCGTTTGAGGACTTTGGAATAGACTGTTCTATATCGGAATAAAAAACGTGTTATAGTTAATTTAGAGGGATTATTTGGCAATAAAGGCGCTGAATACGATAAGCAAAGATACATGATAATTGAAATCAGACAAAGGTCGGCAAATATCAGCCAGAATTTAAATAACTGCTCAGGAGAAAAGAAATGAATGTAAGTCTTAAAGTCAAGGAAAGTTTGCTTACAAAAATCGATGAAGTGAAATTAAGTGAGCGTCTATTCGCGCTCAAGGATGCCATGTTCAGCTCTCCCCGGAAAATATCGGTAGATCGTGCCCGTTTGGCGATGGAATCCTGGAAGGAGACAGAGGGAGAAAACATTGAAATTCGCAGAGCCAAACTATTCCAGAAAGTACTCGAGGGAGTTCCCATTGCCATCTATAGTTTCGATACCATCGTTGGCAGGGAAACAGAACATCTTGTGGGAGCACCGGTGTTCGTGGATGAGACTGGAGATTCTATCCCGGGCCTCTGGAATAAGCGTGAGAAGCTGAGACTATTTGAAGGAGCACTATCAGACGAGGACAAGGCCGTATTAAGAAAATGCTCACGCTTCTTCAGAGGTAAAACAGCTCCTGACCACGTGAAGGAAGCCTGGCGTTCGCTGGTAGGAACATGGGCGGAGGATACAACCGAAGCCAAAGGCAGCGATCCTACCCCCGATTCGGGTTATTTCCCCGGGCTCACATGCAGGGGAATGTGGGAGAAGATTCTTGCACACGGTATGCGCGGAATGATTGAAGAGGCCAACGCCAATATTAAAAGATTCAAAGAAATGGAAGAGGCTGATATTAATAAACTCTATTTCTGGCAGTCCGCTGTTATCGTTTGCGAGGCAATGATTACCTACGCCAAAAGATATGCCAGGCTTGCCCGCAGCATGGCTAAAGAAGAGGGCGACCCGGCAAGGAAAGCTGAGCTGAATGAGATCGCAGATATTTGCCAATGGGTGCCTGAAAACCCGGCACGCTCATTCCATGAGGCGGTCCAATGCGTCAACCTGATAATGGTTGGAAGAGGGCTTGAGGCTATGTACCCTATCCTCATAGGGAGAATAGACCAGTATTTAAGACCCTATTTTGAAAAGGATATTCAAAGCGGGCGACTAACAATAGAGAGAGCGGCGGAGATTATAGGTTCCGCGCTTACCCTCTGGGGCATGAAAGTAGTTGTGCCAACAGGTAAAACGCAGCAGCAAACTCATCAATTCAGCTACAGTATCAACAGCATCAATCTGGGCGGTGTCGATAAAAACGGGAAAGATGCAGCAAACGAATTGAGCTATCTTGTTCTGCATATGATCGGTCTGTTGAGGATGTCATCTCCAACAGTTCTGGTAAATTGGCACGCCAATTCACCTCAATGGTTATTGTTAAAGGGATTGGAGACCAATACCAGAACCAAGGGTGGAATTCCATTGTTTGAGAATAGCGATCACGTGGTCAAGAGCTTTGTCAATGACGGGATACCCATAGAGGATGCCCGTGAATGGTATGGACAGGGCTGCGTAACACCAATACTGCCAACCAGAATCGATCATAACGGCAGTGAAGGAAAAGGAGCAATAAACGTAGCCTTTATGCTGGACCTTGCCCTTCACAGGGGAGTTTCACAAATAACCGGGAAGAAGATAGGTATCGATGTCGGAGACCCGCGCAAGTTCAAGACTTTTGAGGATGTTTACAACGCCTTCAAGAAAGAGTACGAATATGTTGCAAAGCGGGTTTTATGGCTTGGTACGGTAGCGCAGAGCGTTGAGCCGCAGTATCTCCGTTTCCCATTCAATTCATGCATCACAGGCCCCTCATGTATGGAAAAAGGGCAGGACATACTTATTACGGATGCGGACCACAGCTACGGTATCAGCGACCGTGCGATTGTGGACACCGCTGATTCTCTCACTGCCATTAAGAAACTGGTGTTCGACGATAAGAAGTTGACTATGAGCGAACTCATGGATGCTCTTGATTCCAACTTCGCAGGTAAGAGAGGTGAAGAGATCAGGCAAATTTGTCTGGCGGCACCCAAGTTCGGCAACGATATAGATGAAGCTGACTATATGGTCAAGGATGTCGGCATATTCTCCGGAAACCTTATCAAATCCTATATCAATCCCTTCGATGTACTTTGCAAAGTGTCCAGAGAGGGGTTGTCCTGGCACTATTTCGGCGGTTTAGGTGTCGGTGCTCTTGCTAACGGGCGTAAATCCAAAGAGCCTTTAAACGACGGCTCCATATCACCTATGCGCGGCATGGACAAACAGGGGCCCACAGGAATCCTGAGGTCTGTGCTCAAGGCTAAATTCGAGGAATCATATGCCTCTTGCCTTAATCAGAAATTCTCAGGGACCGTTATGCAGAGTAAAGAAAGCAGAGAAAAACTGGCGGTATTGACTGACACGTTCTTCAGGAATGGAGGACAGCATATTCAGTTCAACCTGGTGGACACTGCCGAACTGCGCGATGCCAAACTGCATCCCGAGAATCACAGAGACCTGGTCGTAAGGGTAGGCGGTTTCAGCGCCTACTTTGTCATGCTTTCACCGGAAATTCAGGACGATATTATCTATAGAAGTGAACAGGGCTGTTAAAGCATTCACAGCAAATTGGAGGCTCCGGCTTTAAAAGCCGGAGCCTCCGACTGCTTACCCAGACCGCAATATCGATCTTTGAGATATATGACTTACCGGCGCAAATCACCGGCATCTCATATCAAAACGATCAGTTACACTGCACTGGTTCCGAAACAATACCGTGACGCCTCAAGTGTGCGCAGCACCGGTCCGCCTACCACGATGCCGCATATGCGCGCATCCCTCACCAGTTTCTCCATCTTGCCTTCTTTCGCATATCCGTATGAACCCATGAGATCGACACAATCATGGAGAACTTGCGCCGCCAGCCTGGAGGAGACGTTATCCATCACGCTTGCCGCCACAAGCTGCTTGTGATCCCACGGAGGACCGTATACCTCGGGATGGTCTATCCGCTCCAGGGTGTTCCAGAACATCATCTCCGCTGCTATGATCCCGGAGGCTATTTCCCCGAGCTTATAGGCGATGGCTCCGTGATCTTTCATGGGCACACCGCCGATCTCCCTGCCGTCCACGTACAGCTTGAGTATTTCGTATGCCCTCCTCAGAATGCCGATACCAAAGGAACTGGCCATCGCACGCCCTATGGTACACTTGGCATTCAGCGAGAGTATCTCATCCTCGCCCTCATGCAGCCTGTTCTCCTTCGGCACCCTCACATCCTCAAACCAGATATCTCCGTTCGTATCGGTCGCGCATCCCATCTTCTTATAAGGCTTGCTGGTCGATACACCCGGCGTATCGGCAGGCACCATTATCTGCGCGATATTATTGGGGAATTTCTCACCCTTTATGCGGCAGATCACTAAGAACAGCTTCGCCTCCCTGCCGCCCGAGGGCCACAGCTTATGCCCGTTGATCACCCATTCATTGCCGTCCAGGCGCGCTAATGTTTGCGTCCCCTCACCTTTAAGCCGCATGTCCTCAACCGCCCCTCCCCCATGAGGCTCGGTAATCGCGCTGCAGACCACGTACGGCTCATTCCCGCACATGCCCTCCGCCATCAGCTTCAGCATCGCCTCATTGGGCGTAGGCAGCGCTGCCGAGGCAACCGCCCAGCCGGAAATAAAGCCGGTTTCGGCCAGACCGTGGTCTGCCCTGGCTAACTCAAGTACTATAGCAGCCGTCTCTACCATCGAACGGTCATCCTCGCCGCCGAACGGCTTCGGCACCTGTGCCTTTTGAAGTCCCATATCTATCCATAACTCTTTGAAAATCTTTTCAACGATGGTATCTTTCCTCTCCGTCCAGTCCCAATAGTCATCGAACTCCGCTTCATGAGGCAGTATCTTCTCGTTCACATATTTCCTCAACGCCGTACAATACATCTTGATCGGTTCCCTGATAAGATGATCCGGCCTCATAAAAAAGTCCATTGATCTTGTAGGTTCACTCATGCTTTTACCTCCTATTTTTACTCTATAACGATATTTTTATCCTGTAATACGGGAACTATTTCCAATACATATATTCGATATTACCGGCTTCGCTATTCCAATTAAGCAGCGGATACGCCGGAGAGCGAACTATCGAATAGTATAATCCCGTTCAATCTGTCCCGGTCGCTATATCAATATATTTTCTCAGCACCAAGGATATGGACTCCGGAGGTCATCGGCTGCCATTTCTTCAAAAATTCCTGGAATTTCTGTGAAGGAATATCCTTCTGGTAAAATGCCTCCGGGTCAGTAATATGCATAATCCCAACATATTTGTAAGGGATCTCTCCCGCCGCAGCGTGATTTACCTTGAATAGCTCGAATTTGCTTACCGCAGATAAACTATCGAGCAGGGGACCTTTCTCTTTCGTCACATACTCCAGATACTGCTCGTCAGTGACGTTGTCCGCCAGATTGTAGAGAATTATTTCCTCAGCCATTTTTGCCATCCTTTACTTCTTTGGTTCACATCAATTCCGCACCATACCACTTACTTTCGATTATCAGATCCTCTACGTCATATCCACCTCCTTTCCTCGATTCATGTATCCTTATCTTCTATTGCAGAACCCTCAAAGACACAGCGCTTGCAGTTAATAAATATGCGCTGGATCTATTCTCCCAAATACGCTCTCTTGACGATATCGCTGGTCTTGATCTTCTCTATATCACCTTCAAGAACTACCTTGCCTATCTGCAGCGCATACCCCCGTTTAGCTATACCCAGCGCCAAAGGCACATTTTGCTCCACTAGCAGTACGCTCACTCCCAGATTATTGATATCTTTGATGACATTTCCCAGGTGCATGACCATTATCGGGGCCAACCCCAACGAGGGTTCATCCATCAACAGCAGCTTCGGTTTGGCCATCAACCCGCGCGCAATCGCCACCATCTGCTGCTCACCACCGCTTAACGTCCCCGCCTTCTGCCCACGCCTCTCCTTAAGCCTCGGGAAAAGCTCAAATACATTCTCCATGTCCTGCTTTATCCCCTCCCTGTCTTTACGCAGACTGGCTCCAAGCTGCAGATTCACCATCACCGTCAAATGCGGAAAAAGCCACCGCCCCTCAGGTATCAGCACCAACCCCTGTTTCACTATATCGATAGTCCTCAACCCATCTATCCGCCTCCCCTGAAACCATATCTCCCCGGAGCTCACATGCACCAGTCCCGACAGTGCTTTCAGCACAGTGCTCTTACCCGCCCCATTGGCGCCCACAATGCTCACCACCGACCCTTCCTCCATCTCCAGGGACACGTTATTAAGTGCTACGGATTTGCCGTAGCGTACCGATATATTCTTAACTTCCAGAAACATAATCACCACCAAAGTAGGCTTGAGTAACTTCTTTGTTACCCCGGATATCTGCAGGAAGCCCCTCGGCTATCTTCTGCCCGAAATTGATCACCGCTACCCTATCGCATATGCTCATCATTATCATGTTATGTTCTATGACCAGAATGGTAGTCCCCTGCTGCTGTGTCTTTCTGATACCCGTCAACGTAAATTCGATCTCCTCCGGGTTCATCCCCGCTATTGGCTCATCAAGCAGCAATAGCGTCGGTTTGATCGCCAGCGCCCTGGCTATCCCCAGCATCTTCTGATACCCGTGCGGCAGATTCTTAGCCAGCTCGTCTTTAGCCCGTTCCAATCCCACCAGCTTGATGATCTCCAGTGTCTCCTCCGCTACCATCGCCCTGTTGCGCTGATACTTCCTCGTATTAAAATAAATATCGAACAGGCTCGAGCGGTGCCGCAAATGGAACGATGTCGAAACGTTCTGAAAAACGGTGAAATCAGGAAAGAGCGGATTGAGCTGAAACGTCCTCCCGATCCCGCGCGCCGCCACCACGTGCGGCTTCTTGCCCGTTATATCCTCACCGTTAAATACCACCTTCCCTCTCGTCGGCTTGAGCACTCCGGTGATCAAATTGAACGTGGTGGTCTTTCCCGCTCCATTGGGGCCGATAAGTCCCACTATTTCGCCTTTCTCAATAGAAAGATCGAACCGGTTGACAGCGGTTAACCCGCCGAACTGCTTGGTAAGCCCTTTAATCTCCAAAAACATCGATGGACTATTCACCTTTCCTGCGCTTTAAATACCAGGTCTTTACCATCCCCGGCAGACTGACCAGCCCCCTGGGCATGAAGAAAAGAACAATCAATAACAAGAAGGCGGAAAAATAGGGAGAAAACTCCTGTAAATCACGTACCGCCTCCGGCAGCAGAAATAATATCAGCGTCCCGATAATCGGCCCGGCAAAGCTGTTAATCCCCCCTATCAGCACATACATACACAACCACAGGGTTGCCATGAAGTTGAAGGTACCCGGGGAAATGACGGTGTTATAGTGAGCATAAGTTGCGCCTGCCAGACCGACGAAGAAACAGCCTACTCCGGCTATCAGTATCCTGTACCACCCTTCATTAATACCAACGCTCGAGGCAACCAAGTGTGATTGCGCGATAGCTTTCATTATGGTGCCGATATGCGAAAACTCGAACCGGTATAATGCGATGCTGCTCACCAGCGCCAGCCCTAGAAAGAAATAGTAATAGGGCACCTTGGAGGGAATAGCGGGGAACAGGCGGGGAATGCCGGTCAGGCCGCTGGCCCCCCCCGGTCATCAGGCCGCCCGCATAGATTATGTAGATCACTCCTATCCCGAAAAACAGGCTGCCGATGGCGTAATAGAGCGCACGCAGCCGCGAAAACGGATACCCTATCAACATCCCAATCCCCATCGTGGCTACCGCCGCAAGTATGATGGACAGCGCCGGCGGCCAGCCAAGCCACTTCGAGGCCATACCGGTAAGATATGCACCTATCCCCATGAATGCGGCATGGGCAAGGGGAAACTGCCCTGAGATGGTAATAGTCCGCAAACTCACTGCGGCGATTGTGTATACGAACGTCAATAAAAGAATATGTAAAACATAAGGAGAGCTGATGAACAGAGGGATTAAGGCCAGAATAACTACAAGTCCGGCCAGAAGGGCAATCCTGGTTTTATGCTTTTTTCTATTGTCGGCAAGTTCAACCATGTCCATAGATTCTTCTTTTCCCTCTACATTTCTACCTCATAGCCGAAGAAGCCCTGAGGCCGGAAGAGCAATAGTACGACCACTACAGCGATAATTATGGCGTCGCTGGCAGCACCGCTCACAACCACCGGAAGCAGCGCCGTTAGCGTACCCAGTATTAGCCCGGCTATAAGAATTCCGCCTATGCTCCCCGCCCCCGCCAGCATGAAAATGATCAATACCTTCACCAGCATCAGGTCCCCCATGTACGGGCTCAAACGAAGATATGCGCCCATAAAACACCCCGCTATAGCCGCTAGGGCGCAGCCCAGCGCAAAGGCCACCGCGGATATCTTGTATATATCGATCCCCTGCAGAATCGCCCCTCCCCTGTGCTGGGCTACAGCCTGCATCTGCTGGCCTATCTTCGTATGATTGACAAACCAGATTATCGCCCCCAGCAGCACTGCCCCTACTAAAAACGTCACTACCTTCTCATAGCTGACGGAAACGAGTCCCGCTCTGAATACCCCTTCGGCAAAGGGCGGAATGGCCATGGTTTTATTCCCAACCATGATATTGACCGTCGTCTGCAGCACCACCACTATCACTACACAGGCCATGATCACCAGATTGAAATCGCCCACGACCCGGCGAAAAAGAAACCTCTCCAGAATTATCCCCAGAAGCGCTACCAGCACTACCGCCAGCAGCAGCGCTATCCACTGATTAACGCCCAGCCAAATTATAAAATAGTAGCAAATATACCCTCCGATCATGTAGATAGCCCCATGAGCTAAATTGAATATCCTGAGCATATTGAATAGAAAGGCAAAGCCCAGAGCAGCCAGTATGTACATCGATGAGAGTATTAATGCATTTATTATTGTGCTTACTATCAGTTCCATAGAGCACCGTTTCCTGTAATGTTCATAAGTATGGTTTCCCCGATAAGCTCGAAAAACCGGAGTTTAGCAGGCTGTCCAATGTCCAATATAAGGTAATAATCTGCCTTTACAATACCCGATACCATTCAAACCTAAAAGTTATACAGGTTTTCCTTTAGCCGTCTATAGATTTGTATTTGAAATATACGCAAATCGTGTTCCACTCACTGCGCAAGAACAAGCAGTGAGTGTATTCACCAACACCGTTTAAAGGTTCCCTCTATATTCGATAGTTAAACTTTCGGATACTAACATAGATATCCTGCAGCCTGAAGAAAGAGCAATTCCCTGCCAAAGTCAATCTATTGAAAACCGGGGTGGTCGATGTATCTCTCCCGCCCCGGCTGTACCCCATTAAAAACCGATGTTTACGGAATTCTGCCCACTTCCAGCCAGCCACCCGGTTTTGGCTGTCCGTTTTCGAATATCTGTACCGGCAAAGGATGGGCGACTATATGTTTGATACCAAATGCTTTCTCGCCGCATACCGGTCCCTTCCCGTAAATGGTGTCTACTTCGCTCATTGACTCCAGCTTATTCTTTACCACCGTCGGGTCAAAGCTCTGGGCTGATTCAATTATTTCTTTGTAAATGTACACACCGACAGCACATTGATAGCTCAGGGGGAAGTCCGCTCCATATTCTTCTGTTACGCGCTTGGCCATTTCAACCATCACAGCCGGCATATCCGGATCATTGGCCGTATCAATGGTCGTACGTACACCTTCCGTTGCCTGTGCACCGGCCATAGTAGCAACCTCAGCAGTAGAAATAGGAGAGCCGGAGAAAATCGGTACGGTACAGCCTTTTTCCCGTAGCCCTTTTACCATACCGGCAAGGACGGGCGGAGGAGCTTTCTCGATAAACACCGCATCAAAATTACCGGCAGCAATAATTTTTGCCACGATCGGGCTGGTATCCTCTATCTCATTGGGGTATTCAATGACGTCCCCTACTACGGAAAACTTGTTGTCATCCAGATATGCTTTCACCCAGGGCATAATGAAGGGCACAGACCCGTCATCCGGGCTGGCAATGACAATGTTTTTCATATTGGGATAATCACGTCTCATGGACTTAATAACCGCAATATCCTTGGGCAAGCTGCCCTGGGAAGTTCCGAAAGTGTACGGCGTGCTGGCATCAACCTCTCCAGGCATATTTACGTGCCAGCCGGTAATCATCATAACCTGCGCCTGTTCCGTTACCGGCGTTGCGGCTGAAACATAGAATCCGCTCGGCCCTACTAAGAATTTACAGTCTTTTTCATATATTAACCTGTTACATGCGGATGAGACGCCGTCGAAGTCACTCTGCGTATCCTCGGCAATAAGCTCGATCAAATACTTTTTGCCATTGACTTTGACGCCGCCCTCCTCATTTATCATCTCGACAGCCGTTTCAGCCATACGTAAAATGCTGTTGTCGTAGGCTGCGTTCCACCACCCGGTCAAAGCCATAGGAGTTCCTATCTTCAGCGTATCTCCACCCCCCGGAGCAGCTCTGCTGCAGCCGGCAGTAATAATGAGCGCTGCCAGCAGTAATAATGTGGTGACAATAATCACTGTTCTTCTCATAGTCTGTCCTCCCCTATTTATTCTTAGTTCGCTTACAATAGAAAGCGATGCCGGAATCATTTCGTCAAGAATAAACACAACATTCCGATACCATTATTCACTTAGTTAAATTGACTCATTCTTTAAATATGCCAGATTCCAAGTATGGGAAGTTCTCTTATGGCAACCAGATAGGATAATCGATTTTTAACCTCTTTCAGGAATCTGTAATCCTGTAGAAAATACGAGTACACTTACAAACGAACACGACCGTACAATCGCTTACATTCCTTATCAAAAACAGTCGCATTTAGAAAGTACTCAATGCTTAGTCGTGTTTAAGATAACCTGATTCTGCTGTTTGCGACAGACAAAATATTTACAAGTATTCAAACTGACCAGATATTTAATTACATTTCGTCTGCTGCAATAGCAAATTTATTTAGTATGCTATATAATAACCGTCATATCATGGCCTGTCAAGACCATTTAAGTAAAATTTGTTAAGCAGGTAATACAAAAACGCCCGTCCGGCTCCGGCTCAAAAACAATATATCTTTTATCATTATTCAGGGTCGCCGGATACAGGGCAGGGATACTATTTAAAATGTACTATCTTTCTTGCAGCAAGGTTCATAGAACTAACAAGGAATGAAAATCTGGTAACGCGTATATTTTTATCCATATCTTGAAATATACTTCATCATCAATAGATTCATTGAAAAGGAGGTAACATATGAACCTGAAGAACAAAGTAGCACTAATAACAGGTGGAGGCGCCGGTTTAGGCGCTGCCGTCGCAGCCCGTTTCATCGCCGACGGAGCAAAGGTCTGTATCTCCGGCCGCCGTAAAGAGGTGCTGGAGGAAACAGCCAAAGCCATCGGCTCAAACAATATTACCGTCTGCCCGGGTGATGTCTCCAATCAAGAAGACGTGAAAAGAATGGTCGATACCACCGTCAAATTCGGCGGCAAACTGGACGTACTGCTCAATAACGCCGGCATCAACCTGCCCGGTCCGGTTGCCGATCTCGACCCTCAAACCTGGCAAAAGGTTATCGGCATCAACTTAACCGGCCCCTTCCTGACTATGAAGGAAGCTATTCCCCATATGCTCAAGGCCGGCGCCGGCTCCATTATCAATATTGCCTCCATGGGAGGAATGCGCTGCCTCCCCGGCATGCCTGCCTACTGCGCCTCAAAAGGCGGGCTCATCATGCTCACCCAGCAGACCGCTCTGGACTACGGAAAATACAATATCAGGTGCAACGCCGTGTGCCCCGGCGGCATTAAAACTGAAATGGTCCTCAATACTTTCTGTGAGTCGGGCCGGATGGTCAATATAGAGCCGGAAGCCTTCATTACTCAGATCGCGGCAAGCTCACCCCTGCGCCGCTTTGCCGATCCGTCTGAAATCAGCGGACTGTGCAGTTTCCTGGCCAGCGATGATTCGCTCTTTATGACCGGCTCAGCCATCACCATAGACGGCGGCGCAACTATTGTCGATGTCACCGGAGCAGCAATAACCGCTGCAATGAGAAAAGGCGGTCTGGTGGATTAACATACAATCAATTCAACCGCGCAAACCACTACTGCGGTATATGGGTGGTATTATTGCTGTGCCGGGCTATTTGCCCTGCGAAATAGTATTTTCCGTAGATATATAGATACATCCGGCTACTGTTTCCGGGGGTTTCTTACCATCGCCCAGACGCCGGAAGAAACTCCCGGGATAGGATATTCCTCGACCACCTCGAAACCGAAATGGCGATAAATAGGCAAATTCTTTTCGCTGGTATTATCGAGATAGCAGGGGAAACCTTCCCTGTCAGCACGATTCAGCATCGGCCGCATCACTTTGCTTGCGTATCCTCGTCCTTGAAGTTCGGGCTCTACGCCCAGGAAAAAGAGGTAATGATGAGGAGAGGTAATACAGCGTTTGTGCACCTTACCCATAACAGCAGCAATTTCTCTCTGCCTGAGAGCAGTACCTAACCCGAGATGTAACAGAATTGCCAACCAACCGTTTCTCAGGTCATGCCATAAGCCTGTATTGGAGCTAGCGGAGGAAAGCCATACCGCTACTGCTTCGAAATTACTGGAGGTTGTAAATACTGCGCCGTGCGAAAAACTGCAGCGAAGATGAGCCTCAATAATGAGATGAGTTTTCCGCCGCTGTCTTTCGTCCGGAATAGAGTATATCATCGGTGCATCGTTATAAAACGCCCTGCCCAATACCGCTGCCGCGGCTTTTATCTGCGATTGTTGAATAATAAACGGCTCAGTCATCGGTACTATTCCTGCAGAGTTATTCTTTAGTTTAATATATCTTTTCCACCCCGAGGATATTGACTCCGGAGGTCATCGGCTGCCATTTCTTCAAAAATTCCTGGAATTTCTGCGAGGGAACATCTTTCCCGTGGAATGTCTCAAGATCGGTAACATGCATAATGCCTATATACTTATAGGGGATCTCTCCCGATGCGGCCTGCTTTACCTTGAATAACTCGTATTTGGCTACTGAAGGGAAGCTCTCCATCAGAGCACCTTTCTCCTTTTTCACATACTCCAGATACTCCTCATCGGTGACGTTATCCGCGAGATTATAGAGAATTATTTCCTCAGGCATTTTTACCATCCTTTCTTTTTAGATTCATACTTGTTCCGTATTATACCATCCAACTCCACTTATCAGGTCCACCGTGATATCACCATTTCCTTTTTCCCTCACCTGCTCTTCAACCGGCAGATAACCCTGTTCTTACTCCCGTTTATGCTGTTGATGCCATCGCAGAACTTGAACCTGCACACCATCATCAAGAGTCACACTGCCAATCCACCATGCGAATCAGTATACACGTATTAATACGTTCAATGGAATATTCAACTACGCTGAAATATGATTATTATACAATTATCGTGGATATGATAAACTTATAGGAATTTTTATACCTGGACTGCACCTGGAATATGACTGAACCTAAGCTTCACGGCAGCAGCCTGAAAACGTACAAACGTAGAGAACTTATTGCCTTAGCGTAAGACCATTTCCACATGTCCAGAGCAAGCAATGGTTTAGCGGGAAGAAAGAGCGCCCGTGTTTTTGCGGCATAAATAGCAGCGAGCGTTACACTATAAGCGACTCGGGCAGCATTACATATTGTTTTCTATCATCGTAAAAAACTATAATATGCTTTGATAATGCCAGTTTACCGGGCTCCAAAACGACTCTCCCGTGTTGATACAACATGTCATTCAAAATATAAAGTTATAAATATTAATAGGAGGTAACATATGAACCTGAAGAACAAAGTAGCACTGATAACAGGTGGAGGCGCCGGTTTAGGCGCTGCCGTCGCAGCCCGTTTCATCGCCGACGGAGCAAAGGTCTGTATCTCCGGCCGCCGTAAAGAGGTGCTGGAGGAAACAGCCAAAGCCATCGGCTCAAACAATATTACCGTCTGCCCGGGTGATGTCTCCAATCAAGAAGACGTGAAAAGAATGGTCGATACCACCGTCAAATTCGGCGGCAAACTGGACGTACTGCTCAATAACGCCGGCATCAACCTGCCCGGTCCGGTTGCCGATCTCGACCCTCAAACCTGGCAAAAGGTTATCGGCATCAACTTAACCGGCCCCTTCCTGACTATGAAGGAAGCTATTCCCCATATGCTCAAGGCCGGCGCCGGCTCCATTATCAATATTGCCTCCATGGGAGGAATGCGCTGCCTCCCCGGCATGCCTGCCTACTGCGCCTCAAAAGGCGGGCTCATCATGCTCACCCAGCAGACCGCTCTGGACTACGGAAAATACAATATCAGGTGCAACGCCGTGTGCCCCGGCGGCATTAAAACTGAAATGGTCCTCAATACTTTCTGTGAGTCGGGCCGGATGGTCAATATAGAGCCGGAAGCCTTCATTACTCAGATCGCGGCAAGCTCACCCCTGCGCCGCTTTGCCGATCCGTCTGAAATCAGCGGACTGTGCAGTTTCCTGGCCAGCGATGATTCGCTCTTTATGACCGGCTCAGCCATCACCATAGACGGCGGCGCAACTATTGTCGATGTCACCGGAGCAGCAATAACCGCTGCAATGAGAAAAGGCGGTCTGGTGGACTAATACGCAGTATCCTGTAATAAACAGCTAATTATAGGGTAAAATCAAGGCCTCTCTCCGTACCGGGAAGCACCTTTCCCGTACGGCAAGAGGGGCCTTTTTTATCTCGCTCCGACCAAGCAAGACGCGAGAAGATTCCTCCCTGTTCAAAATTCGGATATAGCTACTGCAATCCGGACAACCGTAATAAACATGTGCGCGTTTGCCCCCCGTTCCTGTCGTAATGCTGTTCCCGCTGAATACAAATCAGTGCAGCCGTCCTTTTGGCTATACCGCTTTTGCGGATAATACTTAAAACGCCTTTTTAAACCCCTTGACAAAAGCCCTATTAAGATATATAGTTAATTAATTAACTAATGAACTAATGAACATAAATATGAGTATAGATGATTATATCGGACCGCGGAGTATGCTTACATGCAGTTGAACCTTGATAATGAGAAACCCATTTTCATTCAATTTGCCGAGGAAATCGAAGAGGGAATTCTGAAAGGCGTATTTGAAGAGGAGTCCCAGATCCCCTCCACTACCGAAGTTGCAGTGAAATTCAAGATTAATCCGGCCACGGCCAACCGCGGTGTAAATCTGCTGGTGGATGAAGGCATCATATATAAAAAGCGCGGTATCGGCATGTTCGTTGCCTCCGGCGCCAGGGAAAAAATTACGGCCAAAAGAAAGGGTGCCTTTTATGATAACTACGTCGTGCCGCTCATTAAAGAAACAAAAAAT
>CAZFIM010000004.1:0-78651 GCA_964519615.1 uncultured Dehalococcoidales bacterium | reverse complement strand
AGACGAAGGTAACAGAATCGCCATCCGGGTCCGAAGCCAGACAGGTGATGGTCGATGACCCTCCCAGCCCCACTGTTGCGGGATCGGCGATAAGGCTTGTAATCACCGGATTCTGATTGGCACCGACAGTGAGAGTGATGGAGGACTGCACTGAACCGCCTTTACCGTCTTCAACGGAGCAGGTTATGGTGTAGTCGCCGTAATTCTCCGGAGCAAGCCATTTTACTGAGGATTCCGATGAAGTATCACTAAATCTTCCCGCAGTTGCAGCCCAGTTATATTTGATTTTGTCATTGTCAGGGTCTGAAGCCATGCACTTGATCTCAATAGTTCCGCCGGCACTTGTTGTTGTTGCGTCTGCGCTCAGGCTCGATATAATGGGAGGTTGATTGCCGCCGGTTGCTGCAGGCGTTCCGGGGGATGCCGGTTCCTCACTCTTGCCCCCGCAGGCAAGAGCGGGCAAGACAATAACTGTAATTGCTAAGAATGCACCTATACGCTTCATAATGCGTGAATACGGAAACATCTTTTCTCCTTTCCCGTCTTCTTAAATTAAATACATACGCTCTATTTATCCGGCACATCTCCGGAGCTGTGAAAACGAGGGTTTGCTTTCAATGCCATACTATTATATCAGGTTATTGAATCATTACTATGCTTACAGTCTTATATTTTCTGTCTGGTTTAAGGCGTGGTGCCGGTAGAGATAGAAAGATCGTAGGTAGCAGCTTTCCATGAGTCAGCACCTTTAAACTCGATAGTGAAGTTCCAGATTGCGCCGGGAGCCAGATTGGCTATTATCGCCGAGGCAGAACCCAGCATATTGCCTTGTTTATCATAATAGTTGGCCTGTATGTAAGCAGATTCTATCGTCTGGCTGCTGTCATTACGGGCAGTCCCCGATATTACCGCTATGCTTTGAACGACATCGCCGGCAAACTCATGCACCGACATTTGATCTGAAAGTACGATAATAGGGACTTTGCTCATTTCGGGGGCGGGAGCTTCGGTGTTGCCGCATCCTGAAAGCAATAAAGCCGGTAGAACAAGCAGAACAATAACTGCAGCAGCGATAGTCCTTGCCATCTTTTTACTCCACTTCAAGTAATTATATACCTTTCATCGCCAGCCTATGCCGGTTACGGCTATTGTTTCCCGCATGTTTTGCAGCCCGGATTGGGGTTGGGTATTACATCAAGGGTAATGGTAGCACTTACGGTGTGGCCGCTCACATCTTCCACAAGCACCATGATATGATAATCTCCGTAACTGTCCGGTGCTTTCCAGCTTACGATAGGTCCGTCACCGCTTATGGAACCATCGGTAGACGACCATTTATAAAAAAGGTCCTCGTTTTCCGGATCGAGGGCCACGCATTTCAATTCTGCTGTTGTATGGGGGTAGAGGCGCGGACGGTCTGCGCTCAGTTCGTAGATGACGGGAGCGCCTTTTACTGCACTGGCTCCCGCACAGGCAGAGAGTAGCAGCGGGAGAGCGGTTACCAGTAATGTTACGGATATCAGCTTTCTCATATTCTGATTGTATATCATTTATTAACTGATGTAGAAGTATAATTGCCGGAATAAAATTTATCAATAGGAATAGTCTGCAAAGAAACAGGTGGTTGTATTTAAATGAATCAGGAAAAAATATAGGTCAGGACATTGACCTGAGTCGAGTGCGAGTGATATTATTCCATAAACTTTGTTGGAGACAAGGAATTGTTGAACAATTTTCCCGCGGATAAAGAAGTCAATCGCGTACTGGAGCTGGAAGCGAAGCGGCAAAAAGAGATGATCAACTTGATCGCCGCCGAGAACTACGCTACCAGAGCAGTACTGGAGGCACAGGGTTCCATACTTACCAATAAATATGCGGAGGGCTACCCCGGACGCCGCTACTACGGCGGATGCTTCAATGTCGATATCGTGGAGACACTGGCTATAGAGCGCGCTCTTGCGCTTTTCGGCGCGGAGCATGCCAATGTACAGCCGCACAGCGGGAGCCAGGCTAATATGGCTACCTATTTCGCTCTTCTGAAAGTAGGCGATACCGTTATGGGTATGACGCTCAGCCACGGCGGTCATTTGACCCACGGAGCTCCGGTCAATTTCTCGGGCAAGTTCTACAATTTTGTTTCTTATGGCATCGATCCTGATAGCGAGCTTCTGGATTATGATCAGATAGAAAAACAAGCGCTCGCCGTTAAACCGAAGCTCATCATGGTAGGAGCCAGCTCCTATCCGCGCATTATCAATTTTGAGCGCTTCGGTGAGATCGCCCGGAAAGCGGGCGCCATGCTGGTAACCGATATAGCGCATATAGCGGGGCTGGTTGCTACCGGCATGCATCCCACGCCGGTCCCTTATGCGGATGTTGTTACCTCCTCATCTCATAAGACCATGCGTGGTCCGCGGGCAGGGTTCATTCTTTGCAAAAAAGAACATGCGGCAGCAATTGATTCCGCTGTTTTTCCCATGATGCAGGGCGGGCCGCTGATGCATGCAGTTGCTGCCAAGGCAATTGCGTTTCATGAGGCCCTGCAGCCTGAATTTACCCGCTATCAAAAAGCCGTTGTCGAAAATGCAGCGGTTATGGCAGAGGAACTCAAACGCAACGGTTTCCGGCTGGTCTCAGGCGGTACTGATAATCATTTGTGTCTGGTAGACCTGACCAAAACGGAGCTTACAGGCCGGGATGCGCAGGAAGCACTGGAAGCGGCGGGCATCCTGGCAAACCGCAATGCTATCCCCTTCGATACCAAGCCGCCGCAGATTACCAGTGGACTGCGGTTAGGGACTCCGGCCATGACCACGCGCGGCTTCGGTCCTGCGGAGATAAAACAAACCGTGGCCTTTATCACCCGTGTACTCTCCGATCATACGAACCAAAAATTGCTTGCACAGGTGAAGGAAGAAGTATCTTCGCTCTGTGGCCGCTTTGCCGCACCCGGAATAGACTAAGGCTTACCGTAGAACGGCGCTAACGGACACAGCGTTGCCGGCTGCCCTTATTACTAATTCAGAAAAAGCCCGCAGCTTGGGCATATATCCATAAGCGCACATGCTGCGCAGAGGGGTCTCTGCGACCTGCACGTCTTTCTGCCGTGTTCGATCAACAGGATATGGAAGGGATATACATCTACGGCAGACACAATTTGCTCAAGCAGGCGGTGTGCCTGATCGGCGGAGGTCTTCTGCGGCAGCAGTCCCAGCCTGTTGGACACGCGAAAGACGTGTGTATCTACGGGTAGTGACGGCATTCCCAGAGAAAAAAGCAGGACGCAGCTTGCCGTTTTCATGCCCACTCCCGGCAGAGACATGAGCCACTGCCGCGCCTCCTCCATTGGCATGTCTTTTAGAAATGAAAGGTCGAAGCTGCCGCGCAACTGTTTTATCTGCTTGAGAGCCTGAATGATATATCCGGCTTTGACTGCCGACAATCCACCGCTTTTGATAGCAATGGCTACCTGGCCCGGAGCAGCCTCTGCAATCTCATCCCAGTCTGCAAATAAGGTAGTAAGGTTATCGTATGCCCGCTGGGAATTGGCATCGGATGTGTTTTGTGAAAGGATGGTCTGCACCAGCACCTCCACCGGCCCGCGCCCGGGCTGCCATATACGCTGCCCATAGGCCTGTTTAAGAAGCATAAGTATTTGTCCAATTGTGCTGTAAATCATATTCGCTCCATTATACACGGAGCATCCCTCTGAGGGCACATGATGCAGATATTTTGAGGGTTTCCGAAAAAGCCGGCTTTAAAAGCGGGCTATTCATTAATCGGTCTACTTCAGTACATATAGAGTACCTGATTGCTGCGCCGGATGTCTCCGCGTCCGGAAGGTCATACGATCAGATTGCCGCATCACAATAGAATCCGGATTTGTGATGGCACAATACATGGTCTTATGCCGAAAACGGACTTTTCTTCTCAGGTGTTGTCTGCCAGGGTCGCTCATCCTGAAGTGAGTTCATTCATTACGAGCAACTCTTACATAGCCAATGACGTTTTTAAACGCTGCCTCTCCTTTATAATAGGCACTAATAGCCTGATAGTGCTATAATTTATTTCCGTATGGCAATTTATTGAATACGGGAGATTATTATGGATGAGCTTAAGGTATTCAGCGGAAATGCGCACCCGGGGCTGGCGCAGGCAGTGTGTGAATATCTCAATTTACCGTTGGGTCAGGCTGAAATTTTCCAGTTCAGCAATGAAAATATCTTTGTCCGCATACTTGAAAATGTACGTGAGCGTGACGTGTTTGTTATTCAGCCTTTTTGTGCCCCTGTAAGCAACAACCTCGTCGAGCTGCTTATTATGTTGGATGCTTTCAAACGAGCTTCAGCGGGCAGAATTACTGCCGTGGTTCCTTATTACGGCTACGGTCGCACTGATAAAAAAGACCAGCCGCGCGTACCCATCACGGCCAGGTTGGTGGCAGACCTGCTCACTACCGCCGGAGCCAACCGTCTGCTGACCATGGATCTCCATGCCGCACAGATACAGGGATTTTTCAATATACCGGTGGACGAGTTGACCGCTCTTACCATATTGGCCAACTACTGGAAGGAAAAGGCTCTTGACAAGCTGACAGTAGTGGCGACGGATATAGGTATTTCCAAACGGGCCAGAGACCTGGCAACCAAGCTTAATGCGCCCCTTGCCATTATCGAGAAACGCCGCATAGGCAATAATGATATGACGGAGACTATGAACGTAATCGGTGAAGTGGCAGGCATGCGGGCACTCCTTGTCGATGACGAGATTGATACGGCTGGATCACTGGTTCAGGCCGCTAAAACCCTGCTGGATAGAGGAGCGCTGGAAGTCTACTCCTGCTGCTCTCATCCCGTTTTCTCGGGCCCCGCTATTGAAAGGATCGCGGCAGCACCCATCAAGGAAGTGGTGGTTGCCAATACCATACCTGTGACCGGCAGTAAAAAGCTGGATAAGGTTAAGGTCCTGCCCACGGCGCCTCTGCTGGGAGAAGCTATACACCGCATCCATACCGGCCTTTCCGTCGGCGCTCTGTTCGAATAATTTTAAAATGTTTAAATGGCTTTCTCGTGATTCCAACGAAAAAGAGCTGAACCGTCTCCGCTCTGTGGTAGAAAAGATAAACGGGCTTGAGCCCGTTTATGAGAAGCTCAGCGAAGATGATCTGCGCGCCAAAACGGGCGAGTTCAAAGCCCGTCTGACCAGCGGAGAAACCCTGGACAACCTGCTCCCGGAGGCGTTTGCTGCGGTTCGGGAGGCTGCCAAGCGTACCATAGGCCAGCGGCATTATGACGTCCAGTTGATGGGAGGTATGGTTCTCCATCAGGGCAAGATAGCAGAGATGAGGACTGGTGAAGGTAAAACGCTCGTCGCCACGCTGCCGCTCTATTTGAATTCTCTGGCCGGAAAGGGCTGTCACCTCGTAACGGTTAATGACTACCTGGCGCGGCGCGATGCCTACTGGATGGCACCTATCTATCACGCCCTCGGAGTGAGCGTTGCCAGCATCTATCCGCAGCAGACCTCTACTGATTTTCTGCCGGCACTGCTTTACGACCCTGATTATGAATCCGAGGATAAACGTTGGCCCATGTACCGTCCGGTAAACCGGCGTCAGGCATATGCAGCGGATATTACCTACGGCACCAATAATGAGTTCGGTTTTGATTATCTGAGAGATAATATGGTCGTTGACCTTTCCCAGTGTGTACAGCGTTCGCTCAACTACGCCATCGTCGATGAGGTAGATAATATCCTTATCGATGAGGCACGTACTCCGCTTATCATTAGCGGCTCCGATGAGGAGGCTACTGAAAAATACGCCATTTTTGCCCGTGCGGTTGTGCCGCTTGCTCTGAATGAGGACTATGATCTGGATGAGAAGACTCGCACGGTCAGCTTAACGGATAACGGCATGACCCACATGGAGCAGATACTGCGAGGCGAGGGAGTGCTGAAATCGCCCAATCTCTACGACCCCTCCAACTACGGGCTTATACGTTACCTGGATAACGCGCTCAAGGCCAAGGTTTTATTCAGACGGGACCGGGATTATGTGGTCAAGGACGGTCAGGTGGTGCTGGTGGATGAGTTCACCGGCCGCCTGATGTTCGGCAGACGCTATTCCGAGGGACTGCATCAGGCTATCGAGGCCAAGGAAAGGGTCAAAGTCCAGCGAGAGAGCGTTACCCTTGCTACCATTACCTTCCAGAACCTCTTCCGCATGTATGAGAAACTGGCAGGCATGACTGGTACTGCCGTCACCGAGGCAGAAGAATTTCATAAAATTTATAAACTGGAAGTGGTGGTCATCCCCACCAATAAACCTGCGATACGTCAGGACCTGCCGGACCAGATATACAGCACCGAAGAGGTGAAGTTCAAGGCCGTTACCAATGAGATAGAACGCCTCAACCGCGAGGGCAAGCCGGTATTGATCGGTACAGTTTCCATAGAGAAATCGGAGCTTCTAAGCGGAATGATGACCCGCAGGGGCATCAAACACGAGGTACTTAACGCCAAGAATAACATGCGGGAGGCTGATATCATCGCCCAGGCGGGTAGGGTAGGGGCAGTAACGGTGGCGACCAATATGGCTGGCCGCGGCGTTGATATTATCCTTGGCGGCAGACCGCCCGACCGTGAAAGCTTCGATGGTGATGAACGCACATGGCAGAAGGCTATCGATGCCTGGCATGAGGAACACAATAAGGTACTTGAAATGGGAGGACTGCATGTTGTCGGCACCGAGCGGCATGAATCGCGCCGCATCGATAACCAGCTCAGGGGGCGTTCCGGCCGTCAGGGCGACCCGGGCAATACGCGTTTCTATGTTTCCCTTGAGGACGATGTGGTACGGCGTTTCGGTGGGGAGCGGGTGAAAGGATTTATGGAATGGGTGGGGATGGACGAGCATACGCCGATCGAGCATTCCATGATAAGCAAAGCTATTGAAAATGCACAGGTAAAAGTTGAAGGTTACCATTTCGATATACGCAAACACCTGGTTGAATACGATGATATCGTCAATAAACACCGTGAGGTTATCTATGCCGAGCGCCATAAAATTTTAAGCGGTGCCGACCTCAAGGCTAATATTCTCTCCATGGTTAAGGAGGAAGTCCGGGGGCTGGTTGCTGGCTACTACGAAGGCATGATGGATCCGGATGTTCAGGGACTGCTCAAGGACATTGCGGATATTATGCCGCTTCCGCAGGAATTAAATGCCTCTGCTTTTTCCGCCATGAACAGGGAGGAGGCGGAGGAGAAGCTATGCCGGTATGCTCAGCAGTTCTACGAGCAGCGGGAGCAGGAGACGGGTGAGCAGAATATGCGCCTGCTGGAGCGTCTGGTAATGCTGCGCACAATTGACAGTCTGTGGAAGGAGCACCTCACCGGCATGGACCATCTGCGCCAGAGCTCAAGCTTGCAGGCTGTACGGCAGATAGATCCCCTTCTGGTCTATAAACGGGAAGGCCATGCCATGTTCGAGAGCCTGCTGGCGATGATACGCCATGACCTGGTGCATACCATCTTTAAAGCCTCTATTACCACTAGGCAGGCGCCTGCCGCGCCCAAACCCCAGAAAGCGCCCCCTCCGCCCGGCAAAAAAGTAGGCCGCAACGACCCCTGCCCCTGTGGCTCAGGCAAAAAGTATAAGCACTGCTGCGGTTCTTAGGCATATTGTCATCTATACAGGCTTTTTGCCGGACTATCTTGAGGTTTGCGTTCGTTTGAGTGCAGACAATACACAGAAAAAGGCCAGTATATCTGTCATCACGGGTTTTACTGCGCTCCTCCTGCCCTCATACGGCTGCTGCAACGGATAGACTCCGGGTAAACTTTGCATGTCGCTCTAGTAAATCAAACTCAATTTTTTCATTGACGGATATTTTATACCCTGCCGTGCGAATTGTACGGTAATACGGTTGCCGATGGTGTGCAATGAAAATGTTTTTCCGGCAAAGCGGAGATAAAACCATAAACATTGCACTGAATATGATAATTATTATCAAAAAATGCGGTATTTATTGACAAAGACCTGAAAAAATATGAGAATGAAGTTTAACAGATGTAAAACAGATTGAGGGCAGATAGGCCCGAAAAGCTGTCAGCGTATGAAGAAAAGAAATCACGCTAATGTCTCTCCAACGAGGATCATCGCTTTGCCTTTTATGCGTTTATCTCTCCTTCTAATCTTATTTGTATCCCTGTTTCTTTTTTTTAGCGGCAGTATGACCTTTGCCGAAGATGGTTCACGGATTGTGAAAGTAGGGATTTATGATAACCCTCCCAAGATTTTTACGGATAAAAACGGACATGCGGCAGGCTTCTGGCCGGATATCATCAGCTATATCGCGGCGCAGGAAGGATGGCAGATTGAATATGTACACGGATCGTGGCAGGAATGCCAGGAGTGGCTGCAAAACAACCGGATAGACATTCTTCCTGACGTAGCGTATTCAGAAGAGAGAAATATCGAGTATCTCTTTTCTCACGAGACGGTGCTGACAAGCTGGTCGAAAATATATACTCAAAAAGGATCCGGCATACAGAGTATTATAGATCTTGAGGGTAAACACATAGCGGTGCTCAAGGGCAGTGTCAATGTCGAAGGGCCGGACGGTATAAAGGCGCTGGCCAGACTTTTCGATGTCAACTGCACATTCAAGGAAGTCGAGAGTTATGACAGAGTGTTCGAGCTGGTGGCAAACGGGGAGGTGGATGCGGGCGTTACCAGTAAGGACTTCGGCAATCAAAACCAAACAGCGTACAACGTCGCAGAGACTGCGATACTTTTTCAGCCCGCCTCTCTCTATTTTGCTTTCCCCAAAGATGCGGAGATGGCACCTCATCTTATAGAAAGGATAGATTATCATATAACCGGATTGAAGGCGGAGGATGATTCAGTTTATTATAAGGCGCAGGAAACGTGGCTGGGAGTAAAACAGCATCAGAAGTTTCTTATTCCCATATGGCTTATCTGGATGCTTGCGGGCATCGGGGCACTGGTCATTATTCTTGCAGGAGGCAGTTTCATACTGAGGTCCCAGGTCAGGTCAAGAACGCGGGCTCTGGAGGCGGAGATAGCAACCCGCAACCGTGCAGAGGTGGAGCTTACCAGATACCGCTATCACCTTGAGGATATCGTCAAGCAGCGTACCGCTGAGCTGGCGGAAGCAAAGGAACTGGCGGAATCCGCCGACCGTCTTAAATCTGCCTTTCTGGCTACAATGTCTCACGAATTGCGCACGCCGCTCAATTCCATTATCGGCTTCACGGGAATTCTGCAGCAGGAGATGGTGGGGCCGCTCAATGCGGAACAGAAGAAACAGCTCGGCATAGTACGCGACAGCTCCACACATCTGCTCAATCTCATCAACGATGTTCTGGATATCTCCAAAATAGAGGCCGGACAATTGACTATCGCTCAAGAGCCCTGCGATATAAAAGAGGCTATCGAGAAGGTTGCCAGGAATATGAAGCCGCTTGCCGAGAAAAAAGGCATTTCACTGGAAGCTGAAATTTCACCGGAGATAACACCGGTAATAAGCGATCAAAGGCGCGTGGAGCAGGTTGTCTTCAATCTTGTCAACAATGCCATAAAGTTCACTGAGAAAGGCAGCGTTCGTATCGATTGCTTTATCGATGGAGGCCAAATGCTTACCCGCATTGTCGATACCGGCATCGGTATCAAGCGCCAGGATATGGAGCAGCTTTTTCAGCCTTTCCGCCAGATCGATGCGGGCATGGTGCGGCAGTACGAGGGCACCGGCCTCGGTCTTTCCATATGCAGAAAAATACTGGATATGATGGGCGGTAAAATCTGGGTGGAGAGCGAATGGGGTAAAGGCAGTACCTTTAGTTTTACTCTCCCTTTGAAAGGAGGCGATCATTAAACGTAAAGTTCTTTATATCGAGGATAACGAGCAGAATTTTTACCTGATTAGCGTTCTCTTAACAACAAGAGATTACGAAGTACTCTGGGCAAAGAACGGACAGGAGGGGATACGGATGGCAGGTGAGCACAGGCCGGATATGATACTACTGGATATCCAGCTGCCGTATATGAACGGTTATGAGGTGGCACAGAAGCTGCGCGGCATTTTTGGGCTTGCCGGTACGCCAATTGTAGCCGTGACATCGTACGCCATGACCGGCGACCGCGAGAAAGCCATAGAGGCAGGCTGCACCGGCTACATCGAAAAGCCGATCAATCCGGATACCTTTCTTTCACAGATAGACCGCTATTTCTCCGAAAGTACTCAAAAGAGGAATGAACCGTGAACAGAATCTTAATTGCCGATGACAACGCCCAGAACCTCTATTTTCTGGAGACAATGCTGAAAGGCTATGGCTATGAAGTGACTTCAGCAAGTAACGGAGAGAAGGCGTTGGCACTGGCGCTTGACAATCCGCCTGATATGATAATTACGGATATACTTATGCCTAAGATGGACGGTTTTGAGTTGTGCAGACGTTTCAAGGCAAATAAGGTGCTGCAGGGAATCCCCTTTATTTTCTATACGGCTACGTATACAGATACCAGAGATGAGCAGTTTGCCCTGAGTCTGGGAGCGGACCGGTTTGTCCTGAAGCCGCAGGAGCCGGAAGCGCTGGGGCATATCATACGGGAGGTGCTGAATAAAACGCCTGAGGAAAAGCGGAGTTTGCGGAAACCGCTCGGAGACGAGGCCGAGGTGCTCCGGCATTACAATGAGGTACTGTTCCGCAAGCTGGAAAAGAAGGTGTTGGACCTGGAGCAGGAGATTGTCTCGCGTGAGCGGATTGCGCAGGAGCTGCGGGAGAAGACTGAAGAGCTTGACCGCTACTTCAACGATGCGCTGGACCTTTTTTGCATCGCCGATACGGACGGCCGATTCCGGCGTCTGAACAAACAGTGGGAAAGGACATCGGGTTATCCGCTGGAAGCACTGCAGGGTAAAAGCCTGCTTGAATTTACTCATCCTGACGATCTGAAGTCTACGGAGCGCACTATGGCTCGGCTCGGCGCAAGGGAAAAAGTGCTGAATTTCGTCAATCGTTTCCGCTGTGAGGATGGCGCATACCGCTGTATCGAATGGAGCGCTGTCTTGTATGGGGATACCATGTACGCCGCCGCTCGCGATATCACCGACCGCAAGATGGCGGAAGAAGCTCTAATAAAGAGCGAGAGCAACTACAGGGAACTGGCTGACAGCATTGCCGATATATTTTTTGCGATGGACACCGAGCTAAGGTGTACCTACTGGAATCGGGCATCCGAGAATTTCACGGGCATAAAGGTGCAAGATGCTGTCGGCAGACATATCTATGAGCTCTTTCCGCGCGACATGGAGAAGGAATCCGCGGAAAAAGGGTATCACGAGATAGCCAGGAGCGGCAAACCTCACTCTTTTGTGAGCAACTACCGGTTGAATGAAAAAGAGTATATATTCGAAGTCACTTCCTATCCTTCTCAAAACGGAATATCAGTCTTTGCTAAAGATATCACCGCGAAGAGAAAGATAGAGGATATGCTTGTCATTACGGACCGGCTGGTTTCCGTAGGGGAACTGGCATCAGGTATTGCGCACGAGGTCAATAATCCTTTAACAAGCATCATAGGATTTGCCCAGATGCTGATTAAGGAGAATTTGCCCGATGAGGCAAAAGAATATCTCGCCATAATATACGATGAAGCGCAGAGAGCGGCACAGGTAACGAAAAACCTACTCACTTTTGCCAGAAAGCACCCGCCGCATAAGCAGATGGTGTGTATCAATGAGATAATCCGCAAAGTGCTTGAACTGCGTACTTATGAACAGAGGCTGCATCATATCACTGTCGCAACAAGATTTGCCGATGATCTTCCTCTGACCAATGCAGACTATTTTCAGCTTCAACAGGTCTTTCTTAACATTATTACCAATGCTGAGCATGCGTTGAGCGAGTCAGATATAAAAAGAGAGATGACCATTGCTACCACAAAGAAAGATGAGCGCATCCTGATATTGATAGCAGACAACGGGCCGGGAATAGCAACAGAGAATCTGACGCGCATCTTCGATCCCTTCTTCACTACCAAAGAACCGGGCAGAGGAACGGGGTTGGGATTGAGCATCTGTCACGGCATTGTAACCGAGCACGGAGGCCGCATATATGCCGAGAGCAAACCGGGTAAAGGGGCAACCTTCATTGTGGAATTGCCTGTTGAAGAAGGAGGACCTGACGGAGAATAAAGTCGTTCAGGAAGATATGGAAACCCGATCTGTATTCCCTGCCGCCCGCCATGCTGGTTTGAATTAAGGCAGCATGTAGTCTGCGTTTCTCATGGTATACTAAAGCTAAACAGACATGCCGGTGCAGCTTATGGGTCAGAAGTCGCGCGAAACGGATTTTCGTAAAAGAAGATATGGCAGCATCAGAGAATTCGCTGCGGATCTGGCTTTCCCCTTCCGCAAGAGGAAGCAGCTTAAGCAAATGAAGGCCGGCGAGCTGATATCCGCTGCCTTCCGGGAGAGGCTTATGCTGGCCGTCACCGCCGTGAACGGCTGCCGCTACTGTTCCTATTTTCATGCCTCACAGGCCCTGAAAAGCGGGATCGCCGCGGAGGAGGTAGAGCAGCTTCTGGCGGGGATGGTTGATAATTGTCCGGAGGATGAAATGACGGCCGTGCTCTATGCGCAGCACTGGGCTGAAACGAACGCTCATCCTGACCCGGAGGCTGTAGATAAGCTTATACAGACATACGGCGTCCAAAAAGCAGAGGCTATCGAACTGATTCTGTGCATGATACGTTTGGGCAACCTGGCAGGTAATAGCTGGGACTATTTCCTGTACCGCATCTCCTTCGGGAAATGGCGGAAATAGATACAATCTCGAGTGTTGTCTTCAGACATTTTTTCCCAGAAGTGACTTCACTTATTCGGACAGTTGTATACCATGGGAACACGGAAAACATGCATATTATGATATGATGAAAGAGGAGGTGAATACCCACATGGATCTGAGCTATTATCACGAGTACGGCAAGGAACTTGAACGAAGAATACGGACACTGACTTTCCCTCTGGCAATTAAGGTGCTGAAAAAAGGAGAAAAGATTCCTGAAGGAGTAAAGAGACCGGTTAAGGATCTGGGAGAGCAAATGGCGCTATGTGCCGGTTTTGCCAACTCACGCCGCGAGGGTAATGCTTTGGCGATACTGAAAGAGGATATGCTGTGTTTTGAGCCCGTTGTCGGATACGGCATTGAGGAACCGCCTGAGCTTTTTGTGCAGGGGCACAATCGCTACCCGATCGATGTCATGACTCTTGAAGCAGGAGCCAATTATGCCGAGGAGTTTCCCAAGCTCAAGTATGGTAATGCGGGCGTGATGTCCGCGCCTCTAGCCAGTACTCCCTTTAAGCCTGACGTCGTTATGGTCTATTGCAATTCGGAGCAATTGAGCCTTTTGTTATTGGGAAGAGAATATAAAGACGGACGCAATCTCAAATGCAGCATGTCCAGCCATGCCGCCTGCGTATACGGCGTGGTAAGCGTCATACAAAGCGGTCAGTGCCATATCGCTTTGCCTTGCCGCGGCGACCGTTATTTCTATGCCATGGCCGGCCCCGATGAATTGATTTTCTCTATTCCTGAGGCAAGGCTAGAAGACCTGATGGACGGGCTCAAGCATGTGGAAAAAGGCGGCTCTCGTATGCCCAAGGGGTACGGGAAAAACCCCGGCAACCAATCCAACTATATTACTATCGGAAAAATGCTGGGCATGAACCTGTAGGCAACAGTGCGGCGTTTCCTTGGAAACGCCGCACTTATCTATCGCTGAAAGTCTCTATCAAGATCAGGAGCGCAAGTCGAAGCGGTCGAGATTCATCACCTTGTTCCACACCGCCATGAAATCGTGCACGAACTTTTCTTTTGCGTCCGCGCTTGCGTATACTTCCGCCAGTGCCCTGAGCTGCGAGTTGGAGCCGAAGATGAGATCGACTCGTGTTCCGGTCCACTTGAGCTCTCCTGTTGCGCGGCTGCGGCCCTCAAACAAATCTTTGTCTTCAGAGGTTGCCTTCCAGGTCGTGCCCGTATCGAGAAGGTTGACGAAAAAGTCATTCGTCAGCGTTCCCGGGTGGTTGGTGAAGACACCGTGCCGTGTCCGGCCGTAGTTGGTATTAAGGACTCTCATGCCGCCGATGAGGACGGTCATATCCGGAGCTGTTAACGTAAGCAACTGCGCCCGGTCTATAAGCAGCTCCTCGGCCGCCACGGAGAATCTGGTTTTGAGATAGTTGCGGAAGCCGTCCGCGACAGGCTCGAGCACAGCGAAGGAGGCAGCATCAGTCTGTTCCTGTGAGGCGTCCATGCGTCCCGGCGTGAAGGGGACGGTAACCTCATATCCGGCATTCTTGGCAGCTTGCTCAACGCCGGCACAGCCGGTAAGGACGATAAGGTCAGCAACTGATACTTTCTTGCCGCCGGACTTCGCCCCGTTAAACTCGCTGCGGATGCTCTCCAGAGCCTTGAGGACTTTGGCAAGCTGTGCGGGCTGATTGACTTCCCAGTCCTTCTGAGGCGCCAGACGAATGCGGGCGCCGTTGGCGCCGCCGCGCTTGTCCGAACCACGGAAGGTGGAGGCCGCCGACCAGGCGGTGTAAACCAGTTCCGACACTGACAGGCCGGTTGCCAGAACCTTGCTCTTGAGAGAGGCGATGTCGTCAGCATTTATCAATTCATGATCCACAGCAGGGATGGGATCCTGCCAGATAAGCTCTTCAGACGGAACCTCGGGGCCGAGATAGCGCGTACGCGGGCCCATATCGCGATGTGTGAGTTTGAACCATGCCCGGGCAAACGCATCCGCTAACTCCGCAGGGTGCTCGTGAAAACGCCTTGCAATCGGTCCGTAAATGGGGTCCATTCTCAGAGCAAGGTCTGCTGTGGTCATAACGGGTGCGTGCCATTTGGACGGATCATGCGCATCCGGCACGGTGTCCGCTGCGGCCGGATCGGTAGGCACCCACTGGCGAGCACCGGCGGGGCTTTTTACCAGATTCCAATCGTAGCGGAACAGTGTGTCAAGATAGCTGTTGTCCCATGTAACGGGTGTCGGCGTCCAGGCTCCTTCAAGACCGCTGCTGATTGTATCTCCGCCTTTGCCGCTGCCGAAGCTGCTCTTCCAGCCCAGCCCCTGCTCCTCGATGGAAGCGGCTTCTGGCTCAGGCCCTACAAGCGCTGCACTACCTGCTCCATGCATTTTGCCGAAGGTGTGCCCTCCTGCGATGAGCGCTACCGTCTCCTCGTCGTTCATAGCCATACGGGCGAAAGTTTCCCGAATATCGCGGCCTGAAGCAATAACATCCGGTTCACCGTTGGGACCTTCCGGATTGACATAAATCAGTCCCATCTGCACGGCAGCGAGTGGATTCTCCAGGTCCCGGTCACCGGAATAACGCTTGTCGCCCAGCCACTCGCTCTCGGCGCCCCAGTAAACATCTTTTTCGGGTTCCCAGATGTCCTCGCGTCCTCCGGCGAAGCCGAAGGTCTTGAATCCCATCGATTCCAGGGCAACGTTGCCGGCAAGGATCATCAGGTCTGCCCATGAAATTTTACGGCCGTATTTCTGCTTGATAGGCCAGAGCAGCCTGCGCGCTTTATCCAGGTTGACGTTGTCAGGCCAGCTGTTGAGGGGTGCAAAGCGCTGGCTGCCGCGGCCTGCACCGCCGCGGCCGTCGCCCATGCGGTAGGTACCGGCGCTGTGCCAGGCCATACGGATTAGAAGCGGTCCGTAGTGGCCGTAGTCAGCCGGCCACCAGTCCTGCGACTCGGTCATCAGTTTGTGCAGGTCCTGCTTCACTGCCTGCAGATCCTGACTTTCAAACTCTTTAGCATAGTTGAAATCCTTACCCATAGGATTTGATAACGAAGAACGCTGGTGCAGTATGTCCAGCTTGAGCTGATTAGGCCACCAGTCCTGGTTTGTCATGCCACCGCCGGCGGGATGTTCGTGAAATTTGCCCGCACCCGGGCCTTTGGTCTCGTTATTCATATTGTTTTCTCCTCTTATCCCTCTATTTTTTTCATGTCCTGCCCGCAGCAGACCAGTGTCCCGCCGCCGACCTTTGTTACCGTAACCTCGTTGCCGCAGACGCTGCACCTGTATTTCTCACCCGTTTTCTTAACTGCCATGTCCTTCCTCCTTAATGCTGTTATTCTCACACTCTTTACAGAGTCCGCGAAACTCAAGCTGATGACCTGAAATCGCAAGCCCCGTTTCCTTTGTCGCCTGCCGGTCCAGCTCCTCCATGACCGGTATATCGATATCGTTTACCTGCCCGCACTGGCAGCATCTGAAATGGTAATGTGCTTTTTTCTTGATCTCGTATCTACCTGCGGCATCGTACAGTTTTACCTCCGAAATATGTCCTTCCTCCTGCAGCACCTGTAGATTGCGATATACTGTTCCTTTGCTGATTTTCGGCATGGTTTTTCTGACCTCATTGTATATACGGTCAGCTGTGGGATGAGAGTCCGTCTGTCTTAAGAAATTCAGGATAGCCTCTCTCTGTTTTGTCTGTCTTCGCATCTTATTAGTAATAGTTATTAATATTAGTTAGCTTAACTCAAAAAACAGGAATAGTCAATACCATCACTCCATAGTACATGGTCAGAGTATCCCTATGAAGGGGTTGGTTGATAGTTAATGGCGGCTTGCTGTTACCTTATAATGAAGGGGACCACCACGGCGATAACGGCCGTTACCAGCACTGCCATCATGAAGAGGTTGTACCGGGTCCTGTAATCGCTGACGAGCGAGGAATCGTAATAGCCTTCCACTCCCTGGTCTTTATACATTTTCAACAGCCCGCTCAACAGCTTCTTTCTCATCTGCCTGCCGCGTATCAACCCTATCTCCGCCACGAAGTTGACCACCAGAATCAGTGCCACAAAGGTGAACATGACGATGGTTGTGGTAGTATCATCGTTCCCGGAGGCCATTCCCGAATTCACGGCAAGTGCAATAAGGTTAAGGATGATCGCCGTCAGCACAAAAATGGTATCCGTCCGCGCGTTGGTATGCAGCTCACTGACGATATGTTCATGAACCCGTTCAATCATAGTTGCTCCCTGAAGATTAGCATTCTAGTCCCTGCCCCAGCGTATGAAGATGAAGAGGAAGAGGACAATAAGTATTATTCCCAGCAGGCCCCCCCACCCATACCCATAATGCGGTCCCCTGCTCCACCCTGAGGTAAATACCCGTTACCCGGCGTCCGCTTGAGGAATCGGCGATAACGGTGACGGAGTAATTTCCCTTGCGTGCATCGTGCGGCGCACTGATAGTAACCTCTACTGTCTGATAGATGCCGGCAGCGAGGGTATCTATGCCCGAAGGATTAAACTCCACCAGCCATCCTGCGGGCGCATCGGAGGTAAAGCGGATATTGCCGGTAGGGCTGTTGTCCGCATTTGCCGCTTCTATGAAATACGTTTTGCTCTCTCCGGGAGCTATCACATTATTGAAGCCCCCGGTAACATCCCTTACTATAAGACCGTCCCTGCTCTCCTGTGCCAGAACAGAGGAAGGCGAAAGCAGAGCCAAGAGCCCTATTACGGCCGCTAAGAGACGGTAAAACGTATTGGCTGATCTCGATCCGTTTTTTCTCATTTGAATAGCATCTGACTTTTGCTAACAAATCCACGATACCATTTTTAGTCGGGAAATACAAAGAGAGAAATGTTGTCTTATGAATACCTTGTAATACCATAATGGCAAGCTTACAATGTAGTAACAGAATGAATTCATGCTGCTGGCAGGAGGTCAACGTGGCAAAACTTAGCGCTGATGTAAAGAAAACTATCGGAGAAATCCACCCGGCATTGGTAGCTACAGCCGCCGGTAGCGGCAAACCGAATGTATCTGCTAAAGGCTCATTAAGAGTGCTGGACGATGAACATCTTGTCTTTGCCGATATCGATTCCCCCCGTACAATCGCCAATATAAAAGAGAATCCGCAGGTTGCAGTAATATGCCTTGATGCTGCTTCCCGCAAGGTTTGCCGTGTGTGGGGAAAAGCCGAGATTATAAGCTCGGGTGAGCTTTTCGACAAGATGGCGGAAGAGGCGGCAGGCATGAAGATGAAGTTAAAGAACGTGGTAAAAATTGCTGTGGAAGAGGTAGAATACCGCTAGTACGGTATTGTGACTACCTGCTTTCAGTCGCTCCTCTGCTTTAGCTGAGGTCCTGCCTCCCCCTGTTCACGGGGTGTCGATACCTGCCAATCGCCGCGTTCAAGCGGGATGTAGTCCGCCGCTCCGGCGTCATCTGTAGCCGTCCCGCAGCCTGCGAGCAATAACACCAGTGGGACTATGACTGCCGCAACCGTCAGCGAAAACCGGGATAATTTTCTAACGTTCTTTTTATTCACCTGATACCTTTATTTAAGCGGATAGGGCGGGGGTGAAACCGCTCTTTGCCGTTGGTGGAGCGACGCCTGATGATGAACGGGCGCCGCCGTTGCGCCATATGTACCTGTAAAAGAGACAGTTTCAGGCAGGAGCCTGTATTGAATCATATATTCCAGTCCGATAAAGCTATGATAGCATCACGTCTTAAAAAGCGTCAAAAACCGCTTCTGCCGCCGTTCGTTTTTTACCTTTATTGCAGCTATCATGCCGCCGCATTACCGGCTAAATAATAAGAATATTTTATTACAATAATAAAATTGACTTATATACCACGATAAGGTAATATTTTATGCAAGCCGGAAACACGTACTTGGAAAAGAAATGAAGCGGCCTTCCTGACCGGACTGAAGGAAAGAATTACTCATGTCAGCACGTATAACCGTCGAACACGCGAAATGCAGCGGATGCCGGATGTGTGTTCTGGCATGCTCGCTCACCATCACCGGTACCTTTAATCCGCTGCGGGCACGGATAGGTATAGTTTCTCTGGAGGAGGACGGTCTGTATGTGCCGATGATATGCCGGAACTGCGACGAACCTGTCTGTGCAGCTGCTTGTCCGGCAGGCGCGATAAAGAAGAATGAAAACGGACTGGTGGAGATAGATATAGAGCTCTGTACCAACTGCCGGACCTGCCGTGATGTATGCCCTTATGCGGGGCCCTCTTTTGATCCTGTACTGGAAGAAACGGTTGTATGCCACCTTTGTGGAGGCGAGCCCAAATGTGTACAGGTCTGTTCGAGCGGCGCGCTCACATATAGTGACGATAGTGTCTGCGATGAGGAAAGAAGATTACGCCTGGAAAAGGAGCTTGCGGAAATGCTTACGGTGGTAAAAAGTCACCGGGAGAGCGGCCGCTGTTGCTGATTTGTTTTTAACAGTGAAGTTCTCGATTGATGAAAGATAAAACGCTAAAGCTGAATTGCGGAACAGGAAAGCTGCTTGCCGTAGACCTTTCCACCGGCAAAAAGGAGACCTCCTGCATAGATGAAGGCCGGATGCTTGACTATCTGGGGGCCGTGGGGATCGGTACCCGTATCCTTTATGATGAAGCCGGTCCTGAGGTGGATGCGCTTAGCCCTGAGAATCCGGTAATTATTGCGGCAGGGCTTCTCAACGGCACGCTTGCGCCGTCATCAGGCCGCTGTGAACTGATCACCAAATCACCTTTAACCGGCATATACGGCCGCAGCAATATGGGCGGCAGCTTCGGCCCGGTGATGAGATATGCCGGGTACGACCTGATAGTTATCCGCGGGAAAGCTGAAAAGCCGGTATACCTGTGGATCGATGATGATAAGGTCGAGATAAAAAACGCCGCTCGCCTATGGGGACAAACGGTATGGACTGCCCGCAGCATGATATGCAGCGGGCATCAGGGCAGCTTTACCGGGAGGCGTGATGCCGGTGATATCGCTACCATGCTTATCGGCCCGGCCGGTGAGAATCTCAGCCTGGCTTCATGTATCATAGGCGGCCTGAGCAGGGCCGCTGCCAAAACGGGTATGGGTGCTGTGTGGGGTTCCAAGAATCTCAAGGGGATAGCCGTTAGGGGGAGCAGTGCCGTTACTGTGGAGAGACCTGGAGAATTTTTTAACTTGTGCAGGACTCTATGCGAGCGGTTCAAGGGCGATCCCCTTTATGAAACCCACAGAAAATACGGCGCGCTTTCGTGGGTGGGCGGCATGTACAGCCGTTCCACGACCGCGAAGATAGTAACCGGCGGAAAGCGGATGCGCAATGTTGAAGAGGACGCGCTGGAGCCGTATTTTGAAAAGAACCTTTCCTGTTTTGCCTGTCCTCTCCACTGCGGCCATTATTTCAATGTCACACAGGGAAAATATAAAGGGACCAGAGGGGAAGGTATCGAGGCCACGCTGCAGATGTTTGCGCTGGGACTGGGGACAGACAGCGCGGAGTTTCTCTTTCACTATTACAACCTGTGCAGCCGTTTGGGCCTGAACCTGGATGCTCCGGCGGCCGCTATTGTCTGGCTTATGAAGCTATATGAAGCCGGAATTGTCAGCAAAAAGGATACCGATAATATCGAGGTAACACGCGGTAACGAGCATGCCATACTGGAGCTTACACAGAAGATAGCGTACCGGCAGGGGATAGGCAGGCTTCTTGACGGGTATCCTCTGAAATCGCTGCGGGCATTCGGGAAGGGGGCGGAGCAGTATGCGGCTCATAACAAGGGGTTATATACCTACAATCTCGGTTCGGGCCTGGCAACCACTATAGATTATACGGTGGCCATGAACACGGGTACACGCGGTTTCGACGTGGGCAATTCTCCTTATATGTATTGCGCCGATAACCGTACCGAATGGGGTATAGATAAGGAACTCCTGTCAGGACTCGGAGAGAAAAAATACGGAAATTCAGGACTTCTTACCAGCGCCTGGGCCGCCAGTCCGGAGAAGGCCAGGGTCGTCTATGATATGGAGATCCTCGGCTCGTTAGGCGATATGACGGGGATATGCAAATTCGCCACGGAGCAGTCTTTCTGCGTTGAAGGTATTGCCTTAAAAGATTTAAGCGACCTTCTTACACTTGTGCTGGGAGAGGCATACACCACGGACGCACTGGTTGCGGCGGCGGAAAGGAAAGTACTTCTTGAGCGTGCCTATAATGCCAGGGAAGGTATAAGGAGAATTGACGACTATCCCTTTTTCCTCCGGTGGCAGTTAAAGCACGGTGAAGAGAATCCCTGTTTCGATTATAAAAATCAACCGCTGAGTATGGAAAACTACGATATGGTGCTGGATGAGTATTACCGGCTGTTGGGCTGTGACCTGAAAACCGGCATTCCGGCTGAAAAGAAGCTTTGCGCCTCGGGGCTGGAGGATATCGCAGGGCAGATGAAAGCTCTTATCCCGTGATTGCCACGGGTCGGGGCCGGACTGTTCCGGTCCGGCAATAATGCCATACAGATATAAGAATACATGACCAACCATATTCAATATAAAAAAAGTATCAATCAGGAGGTTAACCAGGTGAAAAAGAATATAGCATTGTCCCTTATCATGGTGTGCGTCTTGCTGGCGCTGTCGCTGGCGGGTTGTGCTCAACCTGAGCCGGCAACGCCGCAGTCTCCACAGACTCCACAGACTCTGGCCGTAAGCGAGCCTTTAAACTGGCGGTTTACCATTAACGACCCGGCGTCAAGCGTGACCGCGGCAATACAGGAGGAAATGGTGGATAGAATAGCTGAACGCAGCGGCGGGCAGCTTAATATTACCATTCATTATGTGGGAGAACTGGGCTACGGCGCATATGAGATGCATCGTGTTGTCAGCGAGGGACTTGCTGAAATGGGACAGACGGTATCATCCGCCTTCAACGAACAAAACGTGTTCTTGATACTGGACCAGTTTATCTACGATACGCAGGCTGAACGTATTAATGTGTATAAATCGATAAGACCTGATATGGATAAAACGGCCGCTTCAATGAATATGAAGCTGCTCGGCGCATGGGCCTGGCCGATGTGCAGTTGGTTCTCAACCGTCAAGCTCGGCACTGCGGATGATTTCAGGGGAGCCAAACTACGAACATGGAACCAGATGGTGACCACATACCTGGAAAGGATGGGTGCCGCCGCTATTACCTGTGATTACTCTGAAATGTACACCGCCATGTCTACAGGAGTCATTCAGGGCACTCTCAACCAGGCGATTTCCATGTATGATATGAAGTTCTACGAGATTTGCCCGTTTCAGAACTTCTGGCCTATGCCCTCCGCTTATTACATCAATTTCGTAAACACGGAGGCATTTGCCGGTCTGCCCTCAGACCTGCAGGAAATCCTGGTGGAGGAGTCGGCCGCTACCGCGGAGGAATGTCAGCAGCTATTGCTGGCGCCGGACGGCGATTTATTCCAGGAGAGACTGCAATTCTTCATCGACTACGGACAGGAACAGGTGTATCCGTCGGAGGCTGACCTGGAGAAATCACGCGAGGTCTGCAAGACCGTCTGGTCGGAATGGCAGGCAGGACTCAGTCCTGAAGAGGCACAAATAATGGATAAAGTGCTTGATATCCTGGGCCGTAAATAAGCTCATCGATAGAGTACCGGAAGATTGAATAAGCGGTATGCGAAATAGTACCAGAGCTGCCATAAAGGTTATTAACACCGTATTGCTCCGGATAGTGAGAAAGGCTGATGACATTTTGCCTAAGCTGAGCATTGCTATTGCCGGATTCGGTTTATGCCTTATGCTCCTGCTGGTGGGCTCACAGTTGATAACCCGTAATCTGCTGCATGGAGCGCTTCCTTTTGCTGAAGAATATGTTGCCTACCTGATACCTGTTGTGGGTATTGTGGGAGCGGCGTATACATTGAAAAAGGGCGGCCATGTGCGGGTGGACCATTTTCTCCGCTTTATGCCGGAAAATGCCAGACAATGGCTGATAATAGCAGGTTATGTTCAGGGCCTTGTTTTTCTAACCTTTATGGGCGTTCAGACCTTCAATCTGGCGATGACCTCTCTCAGGAAGGGATATGTTGCCATAACCGCTATGGAAACGCCGCTCGCATATCCTCAACTGCTGCTGCCTTTCGGTCTGTGGCTGTTCGCTCTGCAGCTGCTTATAGAAATAATTATAGCGACAAGAACTCTTATACAAAGTAATAACAGGAGCGATAGCCTGAGCGGGCAATAGGCTATAGCTCCTGTTGCAAGGAAACAAATACCGCATGGACTTACTTGGCAGTATTGTCATATGGATCGTTGCCCTGCTTGTGCTGGTTTTCAGCGGCATGCCCGTTGTATTCGCTCTGGGCGTTGTCGGCGTATGTTCGGTATCGATCGCTTTCGGCTCCGGCATGTGGCCCAGCCTCGGCCGCGTTGCCTGGCAAGGGCTCAATTCTTTTTCCATAGCTGCTATCCCCCTGTTCGTGTTCATGGGCTATTTGCTTCATGAGACCAATTTGAGCCAGCGTATCTACGCTGGGCTGTCCCCTTTTATCGATCGCATTCTGCCCGGCGGCCTGCTGCATACAAATATCGCAGTAAGCGCGGCTTTCGCCGCTTGCAGCGGCTCCAGCCTGGCGTCATGCGCAACTATCGCCTCTATAGCCCTGCCGGAAATGGAAAAACTGGGCTACGACCGCAAAATCTCCGTCGGTTCGGTAGCCGCCGGTGGGACCCTGGGTATTCTTATACCACCCAGTATTACGCTCATCATCTATGGTTTGCAGACAGGCGAATCTGTAGGCAAGCTGTTTCTTGCCGGAGTGGTACCGGGCTTAATCCTTACCTTGAGTTATATGGCTTACATCGTAATACGGCTGGCAATACACCCGGAACTGGGAAATGTACGGCAAAAAGAACCCTGGGGCCGCTGCTTGCTGCTGCTGTTGAGGGCATGGCCCGTACTGGTACTTGTCCTTGGAGTGATCGGGTCTATCTATCTGGGGTGGGCGACGCCCACTGAAGCGGCTACGGTCGGCTGTTTTCTTGTCATCATCATCGCCGTTGTTTACCGTCAATTCAGCAGAGGTGCTCTGGCGCGGGCAATAACCGCGACGGTGATAACCAGCAGCATGATAATCTGTATTTATTTGAGCGGTCAGCTCGCGACGGTGTTTTTATCCAATGCCGGCATAACCAGAGGAATAGCCGATTTCGTTACAGGGCTGGATGTTGCGCCTGTCTTCATCCTCATCGGCATTATAGTGATGTATCTTCTCCTCGGGATGCTGATAGACGGAATCTCGATAATGATAATGACAATTCCCGTTGTGGTGCCTGTCGTTGCAGCTTTGGGCTGTGATACCATCTGGTTCGGAATTATATTGACGATGCTTATTGAAGCGGCTTTACTCACACCGCCGGTAGGATTCAATCTGTTCGTTATTCAGAGCCTTCGGCCGGACTATCCCTTCATGGATATCGTCAGGGGCTGCTTTCCCTTTTTCATCGTGCTGATGATTATTGTCGCCCTTTTAACGGTTTTCCCTCAATTGGCGCTCTGGTTGCCACAGATGCTATAAGCGGAAATAGTTTTTTATTCTCTATTTTTCCCTATTTGCTGCCCATAATCCTCCCCAGCAGCGGGCTGGCTACCGAGATTGCTCCTTCCGGGCACATCTCCTGGCAGCAGTAGCAGCGGATGCAGCGGTCATAGTCATGTACGGGCGGGCTGGCTTTCTGTCCTTTTTGCCAGTCGACAGCTTTCGGTTCAACCGGGCACATTTTCACGCAGGTGCCGCAGCAGGTGCATTTCTTTTTATCTATTACCGGCCTCTGTGTCATCCTGTTTTTGAGAAAAGTCCTCATACGGCCGCCGGCAATGTGCGCCGGAGGGGTCCGGTCCGCCTTAAAATCAGGGGTAAGGAAGGACTCAATGCATTCTCCCGCAAGCTCAATGTTCTCAGCATGGTACGTTCCCAATCCCGCCTTTTCGCCCGCTGTTGCTGTGGGCACTATCTCTGGATCCAGGTTGATAATCCTGCAGGCGGTAGCATCCAGCGCTGTGGGGTCAGCCGAAAACAGCAGTACATTTAGCTGCCGGGGCTTTCCGCTTCGAGGGCCGTTGCCTTCCATCGCCGTGATGCCGTCCATAATATAGAGCCTGGGCTTTATCAGTGTAGTGAGGTCCACCAGCATGGTGGAGAAGTCCCAGGGGTCGGGCAGCTTGACGTGGTACTGGCTTTTCAGCAGACCGGGTATGCATCCGAACTGGTTCTTGACCGCGCCGGTAAAGCGTACCAGACCATGGGTTTTGAGCTTGGGCAGACTCACCAGGCCATCGCTGTCCAGCACTCCGCTTGCGATGACGAATTTCTTCATCAGCAAAGCGTCTTCATGGCTTACCGACCTGCCGGAATCGAAATCGGCAAGCGTAAAGCCCAGCTCATCGCCGGGCTGTTTAAGGCAGGACCGTTTTAAACTCGCTTCCGCTTTGCCGAAAGCCGGGGAATCGCCGTAATAGACACTGGCTTTCGCTTGCGCAAGCATGGTGCCCACGGCTTTGAAGACGGCAGGATGCGTGGTCACGCATTGTTCCGGAGCAGAGCCGATAAGGATATTCGGTTTCATCACTATTCTTGCACCGGGATGAGCAAAGAGAGAGATACCCCCCAAGAGGTCTATCCCTTTCTGTACAGCCTCAAACACACGGCTCTCTTCATATGTGGTGCATTTAACCAAAGCGACTATGGATTTGTGCATGACATCTTCCTGACTGAACTTACTATGCATCCATCATAGCACAGGAAGTGTAACCGTGTTAATAATGATCAAGAGCAGGTTTGCTGCGGGAGTTATCTGCTGACGATAGACGCGCCTGCGGGCAAATTGTTTTTTAACTTCACAGGTACTTATGGTTAATCATCCCGGCCGAAATGTCCCCGTCTATTGTTCTGCCGCTGTCCGGGTACTACAATAGAGAAGCAAACTAAAGTTCATTGAGCAGGAACGGAGAAGCATGAAATACGATTTCGACCGCCTCTATTCCCGGCAGAATACCGGCAGCGTAAAGTGGGACTTGACGGAGAAATTGTTCGGAAGTTCAGATGTGATACCTATGTGGGTGGCGGACATGGATTTTCCCGCCGCCCGGCCGGTTACGGATGCTTTAAGAAAGCGGATTGAGCATGAGTATTACGGATATACCTGCGCGGGTCCTGAGCTGACTGAGGCCGTTGTCGACCGCGTGAGGAGAAAGTTTGGCTGGCAAATCGAGCCGGAATGGGTGGTCTATACCCCCGGCGTTATCTCCGCTCTGCACATGGCGGTCAGGTCTCTTACACGTCCCGGAGATGCGGTTGTCCTGCAGGAACCGGTGTACTATCCGTTCTTTCCGGTGGTGAAGGAGAACGGCTGTCAGGTAGCGACCAATGAATTGAAGCTGTCCCGAGGCCGTTACCATATGGACTTCGATGACCTGCGGAGCAAGTTCCGTCCCGGAGCCGGTATGGGAGACGTTCCCAACCGTGTAAAAGCGCTCATACTCTGCAATCCGCAGAACCCCATAGGCCGCCTCTGGGGCAAAAAAGAGCTGGCGCAGCTCGGCGAGATCGCGCTGGGCAGCGGCATCACCGTTATTTCCGATGAAATACATTGCGAGATACTCTATGAAGGCTACAGGCATATACCTTTCGGCTCAATCTCTAAGGACTTCGAGCAGAACTGCATAGTCTGCATGGCGCCCAGCAAGACCTTTAATCTGGCGGGGCTGCAGGCCTCTTCTATAATTATAGCGGATAGAAAGATGCGACGTGCCTTCAAAGAAGCAAGGGCGGGCATACCTTTCCCCAACCTTTTCGGGCTTACGGCCATGGAGGCCGCTTACCGCCACGGCGATGAGTGGCTTGCGCAGCTTCTGCCGTACCTGCAGAAGAACCTGGAATTTACGCTCGACTACTTTGTACGCAGAATTCCCCGCGTTACCCCTATCAAGCCGCAGGCAACCTATCTACTCTGGCTCGACTGCCGCAAACTAGGGTTGGATGATATGACGCTGCGCCATTTCATGCGCACCAATGCACGTGTGGGGCTGGACGACGGCTTCCTTTTCGGCGCAGGCGGTTCCGGCTTTCAGCGTATGAACATCGCCTGCCCGCGCAGCATCCTTGAGGAGGCCCTACGCCGGATAGAGACGGCGATAAATTCACTATAACGTCATCACTACCCTGTAAACCGATCCCTTTTTTATTCTATAATGCGGGGTGTGGAATATAATACTCTTGTGCTGTGTGTAGTATGAATAATAGCGAAATCGCGGCGGTTTTTACGGATATTGCCGAACTGCTGGAGATAAAAGGCGATAATCCTTTTAAGATACGCGCCTATCAACGCGCCGCCCGCACGATAGAACATCTGCCCCGCGAAATGCAAGCGATGCTGGATGATGGGGATGACCTCACTGCGATTGCCGGGATAGGCCAGGCAATTGCCAAAAAGATTACCGAACTGATAACAACAGGCAAGCTTGCCTTCTATGAGGAATTGAAAGCAGATTTCCCTCCCGGCATAACCGATCTGCTTGAAATTCCCGGCATCGGGCCCAGGACGGCAAAAAAGCTCTCTGATATGGGAATCACGACTATAGATGATCTGGAGAAAGCGGCCGGCGACGGCAGCCTTGAACAGATAGGAGGACTTGGTACAAAAACCGCCGCAACTATACTGCACCGGATAGAGACGCTGCGGAGCAAAGACACACGCATACCCATAGGACAGGCCTTGCCCGTGGTGGAGGAGGTTTTATCTGAGCTGGAGAAGCTGCCGGGCGTGAAGAACCTCACTCCGGCGGGCAGCCTGCGCCGTTTCCGTGAGACGGTGGGTGATATAGATCTCATGGGTACCGCAGATAATCCCGTGCAGGTGATAGAGGCCTTTGTGAAGCTGCCGCAGGTGAAAGAGGTACTGGCTGCCGGGCCTACTAAAGCGAGTGTTATTGTTAGCGGAGAACTTCAGGTGGATCTGCGTATTGTAGAGCATGACTCCTTCGGCTCTCTACTGCAGTATTTTACCGGCAGCAAACAGCACAATATCCTTTTGCGCAGCAGAGCGCAGAGGCGAGGGCTTAAACTGAGCGAATACGGCATCACCGATGCGGCCGCAGGCAAGCTCGAGAAGTTCGGCAGCGAACAGGACTTCTACAGGCGCCTGGGCATGCAGTATATACCACCTGAGCTACGCGAAGGCGGGCAGGAGATAGAACTTGCCGAAAGGGGTGATGTCCCGGAGCTTATACGGCAGGAAGATATCAAGGGCGACCTGCACGTTCACACTAACTGGAGCGATGGGCATAATACTCTGGAGGATATGGCCGATGCTGCACGCAGGCGCGGCTACGGCTATCTTGCCGTCACCGACCATTCGGGAGGATTGGGGGTGGCGCATGGGCTTTCCGCCGAACGCCTGCAAAAGCAGATAGAAGAGATCAGGGCATTCAATAAACGCAGCGGCGATATCCGCCTGCTTGCCGGTACTGAGGTGGATATCAAGGCAGACGGCAGCCTGGCCATGCCTGATGAGGTGCTGGCCGGGCTTGATATCGTCGTCGCCGCCATACATGCCGGCATGAATCAGCCGCAGGAGCAGATAACCGCACGCTTTCTCTCTGCGCTTGAAAATCCGCATGTCGATATAATCGCCCATCCCACCTGCCGGCTAATCGGGACGCGCGAACCTGTGGCAGTGGACCTGGAGGCGGTTTATAAGGCCGCTTTGAAGTATAATAAAGCACTGGAGATTAACGCCATGCCCAGCAGGCTTGACCTTGGCAGCGTTCATGTCTACCGCGCACGCGAGCTGGGGGTGAAGCTTACTCTGGGCACGGACGCTCACTACTGCGGGCATCTGGACTTTATGCGCTACGGTGTGGGGGTGGCGCGGCGGGGTTGGTGCCGTCCGCAGGATATCCTCAATACGCGTACACTTGCAGATGTATTAAAATTTCTTGGGAGAGAATGATCAGGGGCCATGTCATCAGAAGAACAAAATAGGCGGCAGCAGATGCCGGAATGTGATAGCAAGGCTATTACTCATTTTAAAGAGGCGTTGGCTGAGGGAAAGGACTGGTATATTGCTCTGCTGGAAGCAATCAGCTTGTGGACGAGCGCCGAGGAGGATTACAACGGACGCCACTGGCGCTATTTAATAGATAATGAGGCCTTCGACTGGCTGCTCCTTGCCGAAAGACTGCTGCTGGAGAGCGGCGATGCGGTACCTGAGCAAGAAAGAAACGCTCTGCTTTTTAATGACAGGCCGCCGCAGAGGTTAAATAAAGACGAGATGAAGTCATTGATGGGTCCGGCCAAATACCGCGCCTATCTTAACTACCTCTACGGTGTTCTGGTGGAGGAGGCTTTGATCTCAGCGGTAGTTAATGAAGTACGCAAGGAAACCCGCGTATTCGGCGGAGCTAGCGACGATGATAACCTTACTACCGCCTACAACCGTATCTACGGGGCTCCCCAACAGGTGCTGCTCGATGAGTTCAGAAGAGAGAAGCATTATCCCCGCCCACGGCATATCGATCTGGGGGAGATGAAAGAGTTCCTTTACTGGCTTTTCAAATACCGCCTTAAGCACAGCGATAAATCACGTATGGCAAGCGATACGAAGAAGGCCATGCTTCACATGGAGCGCAAGATGAAAATGCTGTAACGGACGATCCGGCGTCTAAAGCTGTGCCAGTTCCTGGTTGAGCCGCTTCAATTTATCCTGATATGATGCGGCTTTGCTGCGCTCTTTATCCACCACCTGGGCGGGTGCTTTGGTGATGAAAGCCTCATCCTTTAACCTGCCCTCCAGACGCCCAATCTCCCGTTCAAGGATGGCAATCTCATTTGTCAGGCGCACTTTCTCTGCCTCTACATCCACCATATCCGCCCAGGGAAGCACTACTTCACCTTCCGCAAGTACTATCGCCAGCGCCTTTTCTCCCTCGGCGAGGCGTTCATTACGGCGCAGTATGGAGAGCGGCCTGGCCTTAGCCAGTGTTTCAATGGCGGCAGCCTGCCCGGCGGCGGTTTGCGAGAGACTGTCCGTATAAATGTGGGCTTCTATCCATTTGCCCTGGGGTACCTTGTATTCGGCGCGGGCATTGCGGATGGCGCGGACGATCTCGATGATGGCCTCCATTGCGCGGTCCGCCCCGGAATCAAGAAGCTCTTTATCTGCGCAGGGATAGGGTGCCACAATAAGCGCCTCTGCTTCCAGCGTGCCGGATGGGAGGCGGTCTTTAAGCTTCTGCCACAGCTCTTCAGTGATGAAGGGCATGAAGGGGTGCAGCAGCCGCAGAGTGATCTCGAGCACTGCAGCCAGCACCGGCAGAGGCGAGTTTTTCTCGTCTGCCAGGCGCAGTTTGGCCATCTCGATATACCAGTCGCAGTACTCGTTCCAGAAGAAATCGTGTATAGCTTGTTCGGCTTCACCGAACAGGAAGTTATCCATGAGCTCTTCCACTTTCACGGTAAGGCTGCTTAATCTGCTCAGTATCCAGCGGTCCTCCAGGCTGTCCACCTTTACTTTTTTCCGTATGAACTGTTCCGGGCTCAGCGTGCTGTTGTCCATGCTCTGCAGAACGAAGCGTGCGGCGTTCCAGAGCTTATTGGCGAAGTTCCTGCCTGCCTCCAGCCTGTGCTGGCCCAGGTTGATATCATTGCCCGGTGTGGTGCCGGTGGTCAGGGCAAAGCGCAGTGCATCCGTCCCGTACTGCTCAATAACAACCACGGGATCGAGTACATTGCCTTTCATCTTGCTCATCTTTTCGCCCTTTTCATCCCTGATAAGACCGTTCAAATAGACGGCGCGGAAGGGAATATCGCCGGTATCCTCTATGCCCATCATTATCATTCTGGCCACCCAGAAGAAGAGGATATCGTATCCGGTTACCATGACTGAGGTGGGATAGAAGTAGCCAAGGTCCTCTGTCTGTGCCGGCCAGCCCAGTGTGGAGTGCGGCCAGAGGCCGGAGCTGAACCAGGTATCGAGCACGTCCGGGTCCTGCAGGAGCTCGGATGAGCCGCATGCCGGGCACGCGGTTGGGTCTTCGATGGAGGCAATCACCTGCCCGCACTGCTGGCAGTACCAGACGGGAATACGGTGTCCCCACCAGAGTTGGCGGCTGATGCACCAGTCCCTGATGTTCTCCATCCAGTTGAAATAGACCTTGTTGAACCTCTCCGGTACGATAATTATATGCCCATCTTTGACGACCTCAATGGCTTTTTTAGCCAGCGGCTCCATCCTCACGAACCACTGTTTGCTTACATTGGGTTCTACCATAGTACCGCAGCGGAAGCAGTGGCCCACGGCGTGGGCATGGGGCTCCACCTTTTCCAGCAGTCCGGCGCTCTCAAAATCTTCTATGACCTTTTTGCGCGCCGCGATGCGGTCCATCCCCTCATAGGGACCGGCCTCGGAGTTCATGGTGGCGTCAGGGTTCATAATATGGATAATAGGCAGGTTTTGCCTTTGCGACATCTCGAAATCAGCGGGATCGTGAGCAGGGGTAATCTTGACTGCGCCGGTGCCGAAGGAGGGGTCAACTGCACTGTCCGCCACCATTGGTATGACCCGGCCTATAACCGGCAGCCTGACCTGTTTTCCTGCCATACCGCGGTAACGGGGGTCATCGGGATTGACTGCTACCGCAGTATCTCCCAGATATGTTTCAGGGCGCGTGGTGGCCACGGTGACGTATCCGCTGCTATCTGCAAAAGGATAACGCATATAGTAGAGGTTGCCGGTGATATCCTTGTGCTGGACCTCCAGATCAGAAAGGGCGGTGCGGCAGCGCGGGCACCAGTTGATGATGCGTTCACCCTGATAGATGAGCCCTTTCTCGAACAGGCGTACGAAGGCGGTACGCACCGCCAGAGCAGGACCTTCATCCAGCGTGAAGCGTTCACGCGTCCAATCACAGGAGGCACCCAGCCGCTGATGTTGTACGGTTATCTCCGTTCGCGCCTGTGCCACCCATTCCCAGACACGCTCGATAAATTTCTCGCGCCCGAGCTGGTGGCGGTCTATTCCCTCGCGAGCCAGCTTCTGCTCCACGATAACCTGTGTGGCAATGCCGGCATGGTCCACTCCGGGAAGCCAGAGGGTGGGCTCGCCGCGCATACGGTGCCACCTGGTTACGATATCTTCAAGGACCGCTGTAAGGGCATGACCTACATGCAGTCCGCCGGTAACATTGGGAGGCGGCATAATAATAGTGAAGGGCTGCTTGGAGGGGTCGATAACGGGAGTGAAGTATCCCTTCTCCATCCAGAAAGAGTACAACTTCTGCTCCACGCTGCCCGGTTCATATGCTTTTGGAATGTCTGACATGGTTCGGTCCTTCTCTTTATTAACGGTTAGAATAAACAGGCCTCTATGGAGCGGCCTCTTAAAAACGGCAGTTGCCGCCTGTTAAAATAATATCACTAAGTATAGCTGAAAACGCATAATATTAGCATCTTGAAGCAATAATCACCATACAGGCGGGCTAGATTTTGCACAAAAGCAGAGCCACCTTATCCAGTATTTTATCTGCGACCTCGTCTTTTGGCATAAGGGGCAGCGCCTGTACGTTGCCGTCACGATCGATGATAGTGACCTGATTGCTGTCTGCGCCAATACCGCTGCCGGGGAGAGTGATATCATTTGCCACGATCAGGTCCAGCTCTTTTTTCTGAAGTTTGGCTCTGGCATTCTCCAGCAGATTTTGACTTTCGGCGGCAAAACCCACGCGCAGGAAATTGCCCCGTACCTGTGCCAACACATCCGGCGTGCGCTCCAGCTTTAAGGTCAACTCCGGTTGTGATTCCCTCTTTATCTTCTGTGATGAGGCTTTCGCCGGGCGGTAGTCAGCTACCGCCGCCGCCATGATGAGAGCGTCCGCATCCGTGGATGCCTTGTCTACCGCTTCGTACATATCCTGAGCGGTGCATACATCAATGACTGTGATGTCTCCGGGCTTGCGCAGCGAGCAGCCTCCGCTGATAAGTGTAACCTCCGCTCCGCGGTTGCGCGCTGCCGTAGCGAGAGCGTAGCCCATCTTGCCGGAGGAATTATTGGTAAGACAGCGTACAGGGTCCAGCGGCTCCTGTGTGCCCCCTGCTGTGACGATGATCTTTCTTCCTGCCAGGTCCCCTTTGGCCCCCAGCGTTCGGTTGATGCTGTCAACGATGTCCTCTATATCGATCAGCCGTCCCAACCCCATGCGGCCCGATGCCAGTCTGCCGTACTGCGGGCCGACGAAGGTTATGCCTCGCGACTTGAGTTTTGCGATATTCTCCTGTGTGACGGAGTTCTCATACATATTTACGTTCATGGCGGGGGCAATTATCACCGGTGCGGTTGTCGCCAGAACGGTGCAGCTTATCATATCATCGGCCAGTCCCACCGCTAGTTTGGCGATGATATTAGCGGTCGCAGGAGCGATCACCACGATGTCCGCAGCCTCGGCCAAGGCAACGTGTTCCACGCTGTACTCAGATGTCAGGTCGAACATGCCTGTCACCACCGGTCTGGCAGTGATGTTGCGGAAGGTGAGGGGAGTAATAAATTCCATGGCTGATTCCGTCATTATAACGTCCACCCGCGCTCCGGCCTGAGAAAGCTTGCTGGCCAGGTCTACCGACTTATAGGCGGCGATACTGCCGGTTATTCCCAGCACGATGGTCTTTCCCTTCAAACTCATTTCCCCTCCCCTTTGTCGTAGTCTCTGTTCATCTCATATATGAGACGCATTCCCACCATGGTGATATCCCGTTCGACCGTATCTATGGTAGATGTTTCAGCCGACAGAAGCTTAGCATAACCGCCGGTAGCGATAACCCTGGGATTATCACCTAATTCTTTTTTTATACGTGCTACCAGTCCTTCGATAAGTCCTACATAGCCGTAGACGATGCCGGAATTCATGGCAGCTATAGTGCTGGTGCCGATAGCCCGTTTGGGATGTACCAGTTCCACACGCGGTAGTACGGCTGTACGGGAAAAAAGGGCCTCCGTGGCGATAGCGATACCCGGTGCAATAGCCCCGCCCATATAGGTCCCGTCCGCCGATATTACATCGAAAGTGGTTGCCGTGCCCAGATCTATGATAATAGCCGGGCCGCCGTAAAGCTTATAGGCTCCCACCGCATTAATAATGCGGTCTGCGCCTACTTCCCGGGGATTGTCCATATTGATACGTATGCCGGTCTTGATGCCTGCTTCCACAATCAAAGGCGTTACGGAGAACGTTCGCTGGCATACTTCCGTAAATACCGGAACGAGCGGAGGTACGACGCTCCCCACGACAGCATCCCTTATATCTTCAGCATCGATGCCGGAGCGGTTGAAGAAGCTGAGGATCAGGCTGGTATATTCATCCGGCATGCGGTGGACAGCGGTCACTATCCTCCATGTTCCTATGAGCTCTTTGCCGTTGAAAACGCCCAGAACGATATTCGAGTTACCTATATCGATTGCCAGTAACATTATTGCGCTCCGGCTCTTATTCTACCTGTCCTCTTCAGGGTGTTTTATAGTATGTATTACTTTCGGCAGCAGCGGCAGTAGATCTCCTGCCAGTATTCCGCTGTCTCCCATGATTGCTGCTGCGGTCTGGGCTGCACGGCAGTGCAGATATACGCCGCAGGCGGCTGCATCGAACGTATCGAGCCCCTGTGCGGCAAGCCCGGCGATAATGCCTGCCAGTACGTCCCCTGTGCCGGCGCTGGCCAGAGCTGCGCTCGCACAGGGGTTGATTTTCGCCCTGCCATCCGGTGCCGCAACTATGGTATAGGCGCCTTTCAGCACAACCACCTGTTTCCACCAGGCGGCCGCGCCCCGGGCGGACTCCAGCCTGTTCTGCTGGACCTCCTCCAGATCAGCCTTGGTCAGCCGCGCCATCTCTCCCGGATGCGGGGTTAGTATAGCATTCCCTTTCAGTCTCTGCCACCATTGCGGGATGGTGGCCAGTGCGTTGAGTGCATCAGCATCCAATACGACCGATTTATTGGCGGTCATGTTTTTTTCCAGCAGTGCGGATCTGACGAATTCCACTGTAGCCGGGTGCTGTCCCAGCCCACATCCCATCAACAGAACATTGTAGCCCCCTATATTCTTTTCCAGAGTAGAGGCTGCTTCTGGAGCAATTCTTCCTGCTGTGGCTTCAGCAAGAGGAAGGTAGGTTGTTTCAGTCAGTTTGGCGGCAAGCGCGGTCTGAAGGCTTTTTGCCGTTGCCAGGGTAACCAGCCCTGCCCCGGTTCGCGCCGCTCCCATGCAGGCCAGATAGGCAGCGCCCATATAGTTAATAGAGCCAGCTACCGTCATGACCTTTCCGAACGTACCCTTATTGGCGCTGGCAGGGCGGTTAGGCAGTATGGACCTGACCCAGTCCTCTGTTATCAATTCCGTGATGATGTCATTGGAAAGCTGCTGCGGAATGCCGATATCGACAATAACGACCTTTCCTGCTCTTTCTGCGCCGGGGAAATTGTACAGTCCAGGCTTGGGCATTCCCAGCGTTACTGTAATGTCTGCAAACGGCGTACTGGCGTCTACCGCTCCGGTATTGGCATCCAGCCCGGAAGGCATATCGACGGCAACAACCATAATTTCAGGGCGCCTGTTTTTTACGTTGATAATTCTTACGAGCGTATCTTTATAAATGCCCGATATCGCTCTGGTCCTGCCGGTGCCGAAGACGGCATCTATGATCGTGTGTGCAGATGTCAGATGTTTATCAAGCTGGCCTAAACGCTTGTCCTCCGCCGCTGACAGTACGAGCACCTCGCGCTCTATTGCCATTGCCAGGTTTTTATCGCCCTCGGAACGCGGGCCGAGCAGATAGAGCGTGACATCAGCACCCCAATCGCTTAAATAACGCCCTGCCACCAGACCGTCCCCGCCGTTGTTCCCGGGTCCGGCCAGTATCAGTATGTTTTTCCCCGCCACCTGCCCCATGTGCTGGCGGACCTGTTCCGCTACCGCCCGTCCTGCGTTTTCCATCAATATCTCTGTCGGCAGCCCTTGCTCGGCTGCTGTGGTATCAATCATTTTCATCTGTTCAGCGGTGACAACTTTCATAAGCTTATCCTGCCCTTATATTAACTTGCTATTTCCTTTTCAAATCTCTCCAATGTATCACACATTGCCTCCCAGTGAGTGCCGCGCCAATAGACGCGGTGACAAGAGAGGCATTCCATGTAGCTGGAACGGGTCTTGAAAACATGAGGCGGCACACGGCCGCGTACCTCTTCCTTTGTCCGTGCTTGAAGTTCGCAATTACACTCCAGACAGAGTGTAAAGGGACGATATTTCAGTTTCAGTTTGAGAGCCTCCGCTACCTGCCTGAGCTGTCTGGCCGGCTCCCCTCCTTTTATAAGAATGACGGTAATCTTTCCCTCTGCTGCCAGACGGCGTGCTGCGATCCCGTTGTCTCTGGTCAGAATTATACGTTTCTGCTGTAGTGCCGTCTTTACCATAATACCGTCATCGGCCCCTGTAAACAGCAGCGAATCGTAGCCCATCATCCGCAGCCACCTGGCAAGTTTGCCTACATTATGGTCGACAATAAATCTCGGCGCCATACTGCTATCCCCGGACCACCGTTCACTCATTAATTTATTTGCAGGGGATTGAAATCGGTTCCCACATCGTACACGTCCATATCCTCTTTGCGCTTGAGGTAGTTTACCACATAATAGGTGAGGGGAGTAATGATAATTTCATACGCTGTTTTAAGCAGCCAGTGCGCGATAATCATGCCACCCAGTACCGGCCACGGCAGTATCCCTGCCAGAGCGATTGTCAGCGCAAAGACCGTATCTATTCCTTCTCCCACCAGTGTGGAACCGATGGTACGCATCCAGAGCCATCTGCCGCCTGTTGCGATTTTCATTTTAGCCAGTATAAATGAGTTGGCGAATTCACCGGCAATATATCCGGCAAAAGACGCAAGCAGGAAGCGAGGTGTACTGCCCAGGATGCTTTCATAAGCTTCCTGACCCTGAAACACTTGCGCCGGCGGCAGGATTTTGCCGAGCCAAAAGGCAACGACGGCTATAAGGTTGCAGGCAAAACCAAGCCAGATTATGCGCCGGGCCTGACGGTACCCGTAGACTTCGGTCAAAATATCGCTGATGATGTAGCTTATCGGAAAAATAATGATGGCGGCAGGCAGCGTTAAGCCTGCGACAGCTATCTGTTTTACTATCAGTATATTAGCAGTTATTATACAGGTGACGAAAAGCGCCGCCAGAACTACCAGTCTATATGAAACGTTCATGATACAGCTTGCTATTATACACAGGCAAAGGTATTAGAGCCAGTTGCGGCGGCGGAAGAAGACCAGCATGGTTACGGCGATCCCCAGCATAATAAAGAGAATGATGACAAGAGGAATCAAGCTGCCGGACCCTCCGCCCGGCAGTTCTACATTCATGCCGTAAATACTGGCTATAAGCGTACCCGGAGCAAGGATAGCGGTCAAGATGGTGAGAATGCGCATTACCTCCTGTATCCGGTGAGAGGTAAGCCAATTGCTGGTCTCAGCCAGTCCGTCTACTACCTCTTTACAGTCCTCCAGTGCATCCCATATCTTGTGTGTGTGGTCGGCGATATCGCCGAAGTAAATCTCTTGATCTTCTTTCAGGAAAGGATAATCCTCATGCTCCAGCGAATCCACCACGCTTATCTGCGGATGAATGACACGCCGGAAGGAGATGAGATCTCTGCGAATCATAAGGATCTCCCGCACGGTTTCCGGCACTGTCCGGGTGAAGATGAGATCTTCGACCTTCTCGATATTATCGGTTACTTTATTCAGAATAGGGAAACAGTAGTTCACCAGCCGGTCCAGGATATGGTAGAGCAGGTAACCGGAGCTGTAGCTCATGAATTTTTTCCTGGTATCGAGATCTATCTGGCACTCCTTAAACAATTTGGAAAGCGGTTTCAAGTCTGCTGAGCAGTGCACGGTGATTACATAGTTCTCTCCGATGAAAATATCCACTTCGCTGGAGGTGGTAACCCTGTTTTCCTTATTGAAAACAGGGAAATGGAGCACGAGAAAAAGATAGTGTTCATATTCGTCTATCTTGGGCCGCTGCACGCGGCTGAGTATATCGTCCAGGTCAAGGGGATGAAAACTGAAATTCTGTGAAAGAAAGGCGACCTCCTGAACGGTTGGCTTCTCTATATAATACCATGTCAACTTGCCATGCTTGATGGAGTTGATATTCAAATTCTGCTCTTCAAGGATAACCTGATGCGGCGTGCTCATTGCTCATTCCCAGCGCGTAATTCTTCACTATTTTATCACAGACAGAGCATATGGGGGGAGAAAAGAGGAGAAATAGAGAAAATAGTTACTATGTACTATATTTTAAGGAGCTTATACCAGTGAGGGCAGAAAGGCGGCGATGATTACCGGATCGAACTGGGTTCCTGAGCAGCGGCGCAGTTCCTCAACAGCTTCTTCAGGCAAGAGCGGTTGATGATATGAGCGGGGGTTGATCATAGCATCGTAGGCTTCGGCGACCGCGATGATTCGTGATTCATAGGGTATTTCATTGCTTTCAAGTCCATCCGGATAACCGCTGCCGTCATACCACTCATGATGATGGCGTATGATAGGAACACAAGGACTCAGGTCCGGCATATGGCTGACTATGACCGAGCCAAGTTCAGGATGTTTTTGTATCATTTTCCATTCCGCTTCGTTGGGAGGGCCGGGCTTATTGATCACGGAATCAGGTATACCGATCTTGCCAATATCATGTATTAGAGCGGCGCTTCGCAGACGCTGCATCTCCCCACAAGGGAGATGCAGCGCATTTCCAATGGTGACGGCATAACCAGCAACATTACGGGAGTGATTGGAGGTGCAGGGGTCTCTGGCATCGATTGCCGCTGCCATACCGTAAATGGTATTGACTCCCGCTGCCTCCAGATACTCCGCTACTTCCCAGACCGAGCGTTTCGCACTTCCGATGGTGCCCAGCACCTCGGATGCCTGAACGGTCCGGTTTCCGCCCTTCTGTTTTGCGGCTCCCAGTGCTATCTCTACCCTCCGTATCAGACCCTCTGCTGAGGGCGCGTCGCCGGGAAAAGAGGTAACGCCTATATTATAGGCAAGCCTGGTATCATCTAGAGTCTCATGTAAAATAGACCGCTTCTGAAGCGCTTGCCGTATGCGCTCCGCCACCTGATACGCCTCTTTGCTGCCTGTTTCCGGCAGTATAAGTCCGAAAGAGGCGCTCCCGTACCGGCAGGCTATATCCATATGCCTGAGGCATTTGCGCAGACAATCTGCTACATCCTTAAGCGTAGCTTCGCCGCACGGATGCCCCATGATATTATTAAATACATCCAGATCTATCAGTTCCAGCATGATGAACGAGCATTTCTGCCCGTAGCGCGCACTGCGTTCTACCTCTTCATTTAAACGCTGTAAAAAGAAATTCTGATTATAAAGCTCTGTGAGCATATCTCTGGTAGCAAGCCGGCTGACATTCTCAAAAGCGAGAGCATTCTCAAAGCACACCCCTGATTCAGCGCCTAACGCTCCTGTCAAAGCGAGATCTTCTCTGGTATAAATATTGACTCCTTTACGCCCCAGGAGCATGAGCGTAATCATATGACTTCTTCCTGTAAAAGGGACAAACAGGTATGGATCTTCTGCTGTCCGCTCCAGCGGCTTAAGCAGACACTGAAGCGTTGTCGGGCCTACTATCTCCGAGGGCTCCTGACAAGGCGATTTCCACTGCAGCAGCAAGCGCAATTCCTCGTGTCCAAGTCCTACCGGATGTATATTTTTTATCTTCTGAAATCCTTCCTGCGCTCTGGCTGTGAGTATACCCCTGTCCGCATCCAGCAGATAGCAAATGCCTTTGTCAGAAGACGTGATATCCAGCAATTCATGCAGTGCCTTCTCCAGTGTTTCCTGTAGATCTAGGCTGCCGGTAGTTGCCCTGGCGATATCATAGAACGCTTTCATCTTGCGGTATTCGATATCGGTCTCGGAATGCTTATCCGCAAGCTGCCTGAATTCCGTAAAAGCGATAACCGGCTGGTTTTTTGATTTGCCGCTTTTCTTCATAAATTTACTACTACGAGGGTGCCCTTTCAGTATCTCAGGGGAGCAGCTTGCCGTAAATAGGCCGATAGTCTATTTTGGAGATGAGTAAAAGGTACTGGTGGGGGTACTGGATGAGAATACTGTAGATGTGTAATTCTTCTCCGGTAAGCGATCAGAAAAATGTGATAGGGATGTAATAAATAGTTGACAATATGTAAATAATAAATTACAATATGTTATATTGAAGTTACTATAGTATGGATAACTACAGAAGGAGGACATCAATGGCGCCGGTGCAAAAACGTGCATTGTACAGCCTTGTGATAGGGCTCATTCTTTCCTGTGTCATTATTGCGGTCTTTATAGTCAAAGGTGGTATCAGCGCTTTCGAGCAGGATTGCGGATTCAGGATAATTGTCTACGTTATATGGATAGCTGTACCTTTGATATATCTGATATTGGTGAACATTACGCTCAGGAAACCGCAGCAGTTGGATGAACGGGACAGGCTTGTTCTGGGTAAGGCGCCTAAAGCGCAGTGGGCGGCAGCCGTATTTTCTCTGGCAGCCTGGGTGATCGTTCTGACCGAGGTCTATCATGAGCAGGGACAGGTCCCGGTTATTTTTCTGACCCTGATTTTACTATCCACTCTTATCATCAGTACCCTTGCGCTTTCTCTGGGTATTGTGCTGGGCTACCGGCAAGCGCAGGGAGGAAGATAAGCCGTGCCTGCAGTGACCAACCGTATCAGAAAGCTGCGTTTTGCCTGCGATGAGATGACTCAGGAGGAACTGGCTCTGCGCGCCGGCTGTACGCGCCAGACTATCATTGCCCTGGAGCAGAACAAATATGTACCTTCGATTGAGCTTGCATTCAAAATAGCCCGTGCTCTGGGCGCCGCTCTAGAAGAAGTCTTTCAGTATGATGCAGATTCGGGATAGAGCAGTTATTGTTCGCCGCGGTCCAATATCTCCAGGTTGCCGTTATTATCATAGTGCATATCGAACCACCATTGCTGCTCGGCATTGCCTCTGTTGATGCCGGTGAGCTTACTGGCTGCGATAGCTACTCTGGCCGCAAGAGCGGAATGCTGTACCATACGTCGTACGGTATTGTGTGGCCAGGTGAGAGGATTAGTCCAGGGGCAGGCCTTGGCGCATATCTGGCAAATAGTACCTGTATTATTGGTCACGCTGTAGACAGCGCAGTTTTTCTCTTTAAGCTTCCACGTTTTGTAGCCGTTGTACAATACCTTGTCTTGTGACGATATGGCTTTGCTGGGACAGACATCTGCGCATATACGGCAAAGGCTGCAGAAATTCTGCAGGCCGAAATCGATGGGCATATCAGGCTCCAGCGGCATATCTGTCAATACAGCGGCTGCCTTATAGGCCATGCCCAAAAAGGGGTTGAGTATGATGCCGGTGCGGGCTACCTCGCCGATCCCCGCCCACAGTAATAGAGGCGGTAAAAGGACATGATAACCTGAAACCATATTCTGCGGTGAGGCGGGATAGCCGATTCTTTTGATATAACATGCCATTATCTCAGTTGCCAGAGCAAGCCTGGTGTACGACTGAAAACTAACAGCGTCTCCTATCCAATCATTCCCAGTAGAAGCAGCCAGCGTATGCGGCTCCTTGCGCATAACCATCATGATGGCATTTTTATATTCGATATCTACGGAATTGCCGTCTCTATCATGGGAGTAGATTGCGTAATACGGCAGGCGGCAGATACCCATAATATCGGCGCCCAAAAAATAGCCAAGGGACTTGATATGGCGGCTCAGGACGGCAGGATCTGTATTGACCGGTCTTGCGATACCGTCCACTTCTTTTTCTCTTATCGACGCCATTTTATCTTTAACCTCTGCTATGGCGGCCGAGATGGGATATTTCATAGGCAGGAAAGGCACTGACGCCTTTTTTACCGCTTCTCCGTAACTGCCGTCGGCTGCTTGCAATAGTGCCGTCTTTCGTGCATCTATGCGCTGCACCTCATCGGTAATGAGCGTGGTCGGCCGTTCAACCCGCTTGATGCGGTGCATGGGCAGGGGGCCAAGAGGCCTGTCGCTGTAGAGGATAGACTTGCTTTTGCGTATCGATGTCATGATAGTTCCTGTGATAGTTATTTGCTGCTGTCTGCGAAAGTCGATGGTAAAATTAATTCTATCACAGGTTACTACGGCCGGATGTATCAGAACCGAATATCCTTTATACTATTGACTGTCATGAATATGGATGAATATCGAAAACACAGTATTAAACTCTCCAGCCAAAAGCTGCAGATGTTCGGAACACTGGCGACAATAATCCTTATGGCAGCAGGTATTACGGTTCAAATTGTCATCTGGCAGCACATTGACTATACTCTGACAATAGCAAGTGTCATGCTGTTATTATTGCTGTTACTGGCCGGTTTTGTACTGCACGAGCTGCTGCATGCGGCCGGTTTACTTTTGTTTGCAAAAGCTTCTCCTGCGGAGTTCAGGTTTGGTTTCATGTTACGCTATATGAGTTTCTATACACACTACCGCAAACCTGTTGTGCTGAAGGGTGTGAGGATAGCGCTTCTTCTTCCCATCCTGCTTACCGGCGCAGTACCGCTCATTGTCGGAATTGCCGCCAATGTACTTTTGCTCACCGTGCTGGGCGGTATTCTCACGGCCGCTGGTATCGGGGATGTGATGATGTTTATCAAACTGCGCCCGTTTCCCGACGATGCGCTGATATTTGATTATCCCGATGCACCGGGCTGTGATATCTATATTCGGCAGGAACAAACTGTGTATAAATAGGCAACGTAAAGCAGGCGGTGTCTATGGTGAATCTATGGACGGCCTCTATTATTTGATTGAACAATGGTTGTTAGCGGCCATGGCCGTAATTGGTAGAGGACATGTGCCGGACGACCCGGCCCGTGCAAAAGCACAAATCTAGAACTGAAAGAAAAGACCTTCCTGGCCACCGGCATCAGGCAGCGGAACGCCACTGAGCTTCCATTCCTGTCCGCAGCTATGGCAGGCGATATGTCCCGACCAATTGATATCGGTTGTACCTCCGCATATCGGGCAAGGAGCCAACATTTCTTTGAGCGGCGGCACCTCACTTAATTGTGGTTTCCGGAACGGTAACTTAATTTGTTTCATGATGACTATTTGTTCCCCCTGGCCATTGCTCTTTAGTATAAGAACGTCTAAGCAAATGAAAGGTTTATCGACCGTATCTGCATCTTGAGGTCTTTCAACATCTTGTGGGGCAATAATTGAGCATCAGTGTAATATATGTCTTCCGTTTATGCGGTAACGAAAGTAAGTAGGTTTATACGTCGTCATCGGCCAGTCGGCTCAGGTAGCGGGATATGGTGTTATAGAGGCCGAAGGCATAGAAGAAGTCGTCTTTTTGTACCGGCAGATCGGGATATGACATAACATTACTAAGGAAAGGTGGCGGTGAATCGAACTGAGGTCCCGATATCTCGGCAACAGCTGTATCTCTGAACTGAACGATGACATCGGGGTAACCATAGCTGCCCGATAATGCAAAAAGCTTTTCTGCAAGCCCGCTGTCACTATTGAGCAGTTCTGCCAGCTCCCCGCCCGCCCATTTGACTGCAGCGACCCTGCCTCCGAATATTCCCAGAAAACGGCCTTGTACGACGGGTCTGACATAGGCCTTCATTTTACCGCAGAACCGCGGGGGTGGAGATGTTGTCAGCAAGGACTCATAATCAAAGAATGAAATGCTTTTCCATGAGCCGCAGTAGGCAAATAACCGCGTGCGCAAGGTGATCTTACTGATATACTGGCCTGTTACGTTTATGACCGGTTCATTCTCTCTCACCGTTTTATAAAGACTGAGCACCGTCTCATGGTTGAAGGAAGCGTCGATGCCGGCGGATTGAAGGAAAAGAACCAGCTTGCTGAGGTAGAGTTCTTTATCCCGGGTCTGTTTTTCCGTGAGTCCTTGCACGAGACTCATGTCCATCGGTCTTCAACCCATGGTTCTTTTTCTGCTCCTTTTACAGGTATATGAGCAATTATAACCCAGTGAATCCCCCGGGTAAAAAAAGCTTGACGGGCAGCTTTACGAAGATTGAAAAAAAATAAAGCCGCTGTGAGGTTGCAAAGGTACTCATGATTTCGGTACGCTACAATAAAGACCTGTAATAAGGAGTATTATGGATAAGCTTACCATCGTTATCGCCTGCAAACTGGATGATAGCAATAAGGCACGCATTGCCGCGGTCAGTCCCCTCTTTAAGGTAGTGGATGCTGCTGAGTTGAATGCTGCTGAGCAGGGGGGTGATTACAGCCGCAAAGCTGAGTTCGATGTTATTCTTTCCCGTGCCGATATCGTGTACGGCTTACTGCCGCCCGAGGACCTTATCGGAAGGGCCCCGCGGTTGAAATGGATCCAAACCGTACTGGCGGGAGTTGACCAGGAAATATACGCCGATATCTTTAAAAGTCCCGTAATAGTAACCAATACCAGCGGTATGCACGGTATCCAGATTACCGAGCTTGTATTCACCATGATATCGATGTTTGCCAAACGCTCGCCCTTTTCACTTAAAATGCAGGAGCAGAAGAGATGGGAAAGGTTCATTCCCATGTTAATTTGCGGTAAGACTATCGGAATCGTGGGACTGGGAAATATAGGAAAAGAGATCGCACGCATGTCCAAAGCATATGGAATGAAGGTGCTGGGTACCAGACGTTCGGTCCGTGAGGTCACCGGAGGAAGAAATGTTGATCTGCTGCTGCCATCATCACGGATGAATGAACTGCTTGCACAAAGTGACTTTGTGGTGCTTGCCGTTCCATCAATAACGGAGACGGTCAATCTCATTGGGCGGCGGGAATTGAAATCGATGAAACCGGGGGCTTTTCTTGTCAATATCGCCAGGGGTAGTGTAATCGATGAGGATGCGCTAATATGGGCGCTTGAGAATAATATAATCGCCGGTGCGGGATTGGACACGTTCGCTGAGGAACCTCTACCACCGCACAGCCGCCTCTGGCAGTTTCCCAATGTGATTATCACGCCCCACCTTGCCGGCAGACTGGAAAATTACTATGATGTCGCCACAGATATCTTTTGTGAGAACCTGAAGAGATATCTGAGCGGTAAAAGACTTATCAAGCTGGTTAATAAGAAGAGAGGGTATTAACTGCCTTTACCCGATGCAGTTACAATTTTCGGAGCTAAAGCAGCAAAAAGGCCCGCGACTCGAGGTCAACACTATTGATTTATAACCTCTAACCAGGCAACAACGGGGCCGCCCGGCGCTTGCTGTGTTGGCTCAATATTGATTACTCCCAGCCGCACCTTCTGGCCTGTGTCAGGGTGAGCCAGGCTTGGTGGAGTTCCTGCATCATGCCATGGTCCCCCTGATTCCCGCCATCTGGCTCCTGCAATGATATAACCTTCTCCTGCCCCTCCGGGTTCCTTTGATATCCCTATCGCTGTCCCATCAAAATTAATGCCGGTTGAATAGCCCTCAATGACGTTAGGGGTAACACCCCGTAACGCCGGGCTTTGTATTGAATTTAATCCCCACATTGCTAAAACCCCGATTGCGATGCCAACAATTAAATATATCCACGTGCGGTTAGCCAAAATCCGTTACCCCCTCCGAGTTATTAATAAAGTGATCTCTTATGATTTTAAGGTCTGAATACAATCTCTGTAAAATCAGCAGGACGGTTTATTCCTTTGTTAGCAGCATCTACGCAGGATACAAAGGTAAATATCAGAGCAAAGCTCTTGCCGGTACTGCCTATTGATATTTCAGCTTTGGCCGCGCTCATTGTGTTATATTTACCGGCTGAGATGGAGCATGTCCGTCAACTTATATTGAAGGTCTTCTCTTCTATTGCCTTTACCAAAAGCATAAGAGTCTCGTTGACGGGGGTGGGAACATTCAACCTTTTTCCCTCGGCTACCACGCTGCCGGTGATCGTCTCTATCTCGGTCCTGTGGCCTGCCTCCACATCCTGAAGCATGGATGATTTCGGCTTTTTACCGGACTCTTTAAACATTTTCAGAGTTGAAAGCAGTGCCTGTATGGGGTCATCGGGGTTAACGAGGTTGATTTTTTTAGCCCGGCAGACTGCGATCTGTTCCTCAGCGATTTTATACATTAGTGTCCTTGTAGAGGGGTGATTCAGGATCTCATCATTGGTTATACGCAGTACGGAGGTCAAGCTGAGAGGTGCATTCTGTAACACCTTATTCCAAATTGCGTCCTGAACTTTGACATATATTTGTGCATCGATGCCTGCTCTGCAAAATGCCTGTGTAGCCTTTTCCACCATTGGACTCATCACACCGTTCATTGGACCTAACTTGATGCCTCCGGTACCGGTGATCCAGAGTAAATGATTGACGGCCAGAGGGGTAACATTGCAGTAAAAAACACCGCCCATCACATGGGTATCGTCTTTGATCACTTCTGCGATGGTTTCGATATTGCCGGCCCCGTTCTGAACCGAGAGGATGTAGGTCTCCGGTCCGATAACCCCAAGCGCGCTTTCTATCGCACTGCGCGTGGAATACCCCTTCACTACTATTATCAGCAGGTCGGGAGCAGTTGTAGAGTTGATATCTTTTACTATCTTAACGGGGATAGTTCTTTTTGTGCCGTCCGGAGTTTCGATGAGTATGCCTTCTTTGCAGATTGTCTGAACTACCTCATCCCGTATTTCAACCAGTGTAACGTCTTCGCCTGCAGCGGTAAGAAGGGCACCCAAAAGACTGCCGATATTCCCTGATCCGATAATAGTAATTTTCATAGCGTTTCTCCAAATTGAAAGTGATATAAATGGTAGTATAAGGAAATGTATTACTCAGTCTTCAAGCATCCATCCGTAATAACGTTTCTGTATCTCAGCACGGATGAAAGTCTCAATATCGATGATGCCGTCAATGTGTGCAAGGAAATTCTTGATGAAGTAGTACATTTCTTCCGGGGTGCTGCTGTGGATGCCTATTAATATATCGAAACCGTTGATCAAGGTAAAAACAAAGTGTACTTCCTTTTTTTTCGCAAGCTGCTGGCATATGTTTTCAATTTTACCGGTTTGGACCCGTATACCGACAACCGCACCGTGAATATAGCCAACTCTGGATGGATTCGGCAGGGCAATAATTTTTATCACCCCTTTATTGAGCAGATTGGTAATGCGTCTGGCAATCGTCGGGATACTGGCGCCGGTTTTGCTTGCCAGATTCTTATAACTAGCTGTTCCATCTATAACCAGCTCGTTCATAAGCTGGAAGTCCAGCTCATCTCTTGGTACTGCAGGCGACTTTTGCTCTGGTTCAGAGAAAATATTTTCCAGGCGCTTAACGATGTCTTTGAAAGAAAAGGTTTCTATATGCCGTACACCTTCAATGTGAGCAAGGCGATCTTTTACAAAGCTGTGCAGAATTTCCCAGGTGGGGAAAAAAACGATAAGTAGTATGTCAAAACGGCCAAAGCATGTATGAATGAAGTTTACATTGAAAATAGGTTTGAGTTGAGCACATATCTCATCGATCTTAAGCAGGTCGACATCCATTGTAATGAACGCATCGGCGTAATAACCAAGCTTGCGGGGGTTGGGTACTGCCCTGATTCTGATAGTATCGCTCTCGAGGAGGTGTTCAACGCGCTTAGCCACTGTAGATGTGCTGACTCCGGCAATGTGGGCAAGAGAAGCATTGCTTAAACGACCATTTTTTTGCAGCGCCAGAATAATTTTGCGGTCAGTGGCATCTATCATATCCATAAAATATACTATAGAAGCGAGAAAATAGCAATGATAATACAGTATATTTGTTCCGATCTGTAGATACTCACCGTTTAATATGATAAAATATGTGTATTCATCGCCACTTTCGTAAGTTAAAATTATTGTGTTCATATATTCGTTACTGTATTGCTGCTAAAACGAAGAATAGATTGTATATTTAATTCTCACTTTAGCAAACCAAGTGTCAGCAATACAGATATTCAAGTGTGTTGCAGCAGGTTTGGCAATAGAAAAACGTGGGGGTTCTGACTATTTATCCGTCAAAGGTGAATTTATATACGGCAGGATGGTTGTTTGTATTGCACAATGGTCTTGTTTCTGAATACCGTGCTTGTCCTGCGTAGTTGAATGTACTACCATTTGATAGTGTAAAATAGAGGAGGGCGGCATTTGCTTGTTGCAGCCCTTTTTGTTTTTTCACTCAGTTTGAGCCGTTGCGGATATTTCTTGCAGGACTGCCTTCATGAGTGCTGAAGATGGATGTAGTTTGAAAAAGAAGTCACTGCTAAGCTACCGGTTTTCAGGATGCTGCAAATTTCGTTAGCGAAGGAGTCTTTTTGTGTCTGAAAAGATATATACAAACTGTACGGTTGGCGGTCCGGTGCTGGTGCATGTAGAGGACGGTAGAATAACTCGCATTCGTCCGCTTGTTTTGGATGAATCGGATGCTCCGTCCTGGACTATCTCAGCACGGGGACAAAGTTTTGTACCGCCGCGTAAAGCTACAGTTGCCCCGTTTACTATTGCCGACCGCCGCCGTATTTATTCTGAAAACCGTATCAAATACCCAATGATAAGGAGGGACTTCAATCCTGACGGGGAACGCCATCCCGAAAACAGAGGCAGAGCTTCCTACCGGCGCATATCCTGGGATGAGGCCCTCGCTATAGTGGCCGGAGAGATGAAACGTATTCAGAAGAAGTACGGCAAGGAGGCTATTACCGGCACCCGTTCATCACACCATAACTGGGGTATTTTGGGCTATCACTTCAGCGTGTTTTTCCGTTTTTTTCATATGCTGGGATTCACCATGATCGATCCCAATCCGGATAGCTGGGAAGGCTGGTATTGGGGTGCGGCTCATGCCTACGGATTCTACTGGCGGCTGGGGATGCCTGAGCATTATGACCTTTTAGAGGATTGTCTGCAGAATACCGATCTGCTTATTCACTGGAGCTCAGACCCTGATTCTACCCATGGGTTATATGGCGGACAGGAGGCTGCCATCTGGCGGCTGTGGATGAGGAAGCTTGGTATACGGCAAATATTTATTGATCCTTATAACAACTATACCAGTTGTATTCATGCTTACAAGTGGCTTGCTCCCCGGCCGGGGACCGATGCAGCGCTGGCGGAGGCGATCGCCTATGTTTGGCTGAAAGAGAATACTTATGACAAAGAATATGTTAGTAATCGTACGCTGGGCTTCGATGAGTGGAAAAAGCATATAATGGGTAAGACCGACGGTGTGGAGAAAACGCCTGGTTGGGCAGAGAATATCTGCGGTATTAAAGCCCGCGTGATTACGGCTCTTGCTCGTGAATGGGCGTCCAAACGGACTATGGTCGATCCTTTCTGTCTGGGAGGCGGTGCCTGCCGCCAGGCTTACGGCACCGAATGGGCAAGGCTCATGGTATATTTGCTGGCGATGCAGGGTATGGGCAAGCCCGGTGTGAATTTGTGGTCGAGCGCAAACGGCGCACCTTTCAACCGCGATTTCTTCTTTCCGGGTTATGCCTACGGTGGTATAGATCTATATGCGGAAAAGAGCATTCAGCGAGGAACAATAGTCAATCCGGTAACGCAGCGTCTTTACCGCAACCTGATGCCGGATGCTATTCTTACCCCGCCTAAAAGCTGGATGTTCGAAAAAAAGAGGGGTTCTTCGCTCAACCAGTTCCACCGTTTTACCTATCCGGAAAAAGACCATTCCGAGTGCCGCATGTACTACCGCCACGGCAGCTCTTTTATCGGCAGTATGACCGAGACTAATAAGTGGGTACATCTGCTGCAGAGTCCCGGTATTGAATGTTTTGTGGTACAGGACTGCTGGTGGAATAACTCCACCGGATTTGCTGATATCGTGCTGCCGGCCTGCACCAACTTCGAAAGGCCTGACATCAGCCTGTCAGGTGAATGCGGAGGATATGTGCACGATCAAAGTACCGCAACGAACCATCGTGTGGTGGTCTACCAGAAAAAATGTATTGAGCCTTTAGGGGAATCGAAGTCAGACTATGATATTTACTCCGCATTAGCTGAACGCCTGGGATTTAAAGATGCGTATACGGAAGGCAAGACTATGGAGGATTGGGTCAGGGTTGCGTTTGACAACTCTTCGCTGCCGGATTATGTTCCCTGGGAAACATTCAGGGAAAAGGGCTATTTTGTTGTGCCGCTGCCGCCTGATTACAAGCGCACACCGGCGCTGCGGTGGTATTATGAGGGCAGGGAATGCGATACCCCTGACAATAATCCCAAAACAGGCACCGGAAAAGCTAAGGAACTGGGAACCGAGAGCGGTAAAATAGAGTATGTTTCACAGAGTCTGACTAAATATATGCCTGACGATACCGAGCGCCCGCCTATGGCGCGCTATATACCGAGTTGGGAGGGGTACCAGTCAACACAAACCGCTCAATATCCTCTTCAGCTCATCTCCCCTCATCCGCGTTCGTCATATCATACCCATCATGAAACTCATAACAAATGGATTGATGCTATCCCCAATAACAGGATCAACAAGGGCGGGTATGATTATAGGACAGTGCGTATTAACCCGGCAGATGCAGCAATACGCGGTATCAAAAATAGTGACATTGTGAAGCTCTATAACGAGAGAGGCTCTGTATTAGGCATTGCCCAATTAACGGAGAGAGTGAGGCCCGGCGTGGTACATTGTTATGGTAGTTGTGCAAAGTATGATCCGCTTCAGGTGGGTACGGCGGGCAGTACAGACAGGGGAGGTTGTGTGAGTATTTTGACTCCTTCTCGTATACTTTCTCAGAACTGCGCAGGAATGGCATCTAACTCCTGTTTGATCGAAATTACAAAATGTGATGATCTGTAGATAAAATATGCCGTAAAATCGGTTTATTATACTTGCAGCGGTATAGTCTGATAGAAGACTTCAACTAACGGTTTGTGTGTAAATAGGTGTATACTTCATGTACCTTTTTTGACGATAGGAGGACTTATTAATGGCTGTAATGACTAGGGAACAATATTATGAATCGCTCAAGAAAGTTCATCCTCAAGCATATATTTTGGGCAAGAAAGTAGAGAATCCGGTAGAACATCCCCTGATCAAGCATATGGTTGCTTCAGTTGCGCAGACTTATGCGCTGGCGAATACGGAGGAGGGGCGGGCTTTTTTAGTGGCAAAATCCGACCTGATTAATGAAGAGGTGAGCAGATTCGTAAAATTCTACCAGAGCCAGGAGGATTTGCTGGCAAAGGTAAGAATGCTCAAATATCTCTCACAGCGTATAGGCGGCTGCTTTATGCGCTGTACCGGCATGGATGCCATCAATTCCGCAGGTATTGAAATATATAATTGCGATAAGAAATACGATACGGAATACTTCAAAAGGCTGACTGACTTCCTTAAAATGGTACAGAGGAACGATTATGTGGTCTGCAGTGGTGTGACTGATGTGAAAGGCGACAGGTCTCTCCGGCCGTCTCAGCAGAAAGATCCGGACATGTATCTGCGCGTTGTTGATAAGAACAAGGATGGTATCTTCGTGCGGGGTGCCAAGATACATCAGACAGGCTCTCTCTGTGCGCACTGGGCGCTTATTGTTCCCGCTCGCGAAATGCGTGAGGACGATAAAGACTACGCCGTCTGTTTTGCCGTGCCCACCGATACCAAAGGTCTAATTCATGTATACGGCAGAGGAACGCTGGAGAGCAGGGCGATGGAAAACTGCGACCTTGGTAATGTGGAGTACAGCAAGTTCGCCCCCATGCTTCTTTTCCAGGATGTCTTTGTCCCCTGGGAATATGTCTTTCTCTGCGGTGAATATGAATACGCAGGGCCGATGGTTCGTAATTTCGGCAACTATCACCGGCATTCGCACGGCGGCTGCAAATGCGGCGTGGGCGATGTTTTGATCGGTGCAGCGGCTGTTGCTGCGGATTACAACGGCTTGAAAAATGTTTCTCATATCAATGCCAAACTGGTGGAAATGATAAAGACTATACAGGCGATTTACGGCTGCTCTGTTGCCGCTTCAGTAGAAGCTACTCCAACGCCATCAGGTATTTATACGGTTGACCCCGTTCTCTCTAACACCTCTAAACTTTATGAGGGCAAGGAACTGCATGAAGTCATACGTAATATGATAGAGATCGCGGGCGGCATGGTCGCCGATGTGCCTTCGGAAAAAGACTTCGCAGATCCGGATATAGGGCCGTTGCTTAAGAAATACCTAAAAGGCGCTGACAATGTGTCCACTGAAGACAGGATTCGTATGTTCAGGTTGATAGAGAAGCTGGCCTTTGAAAGCCGCGATATCGTCTCCAATATTCACGGCGCAGGGTCGCCCGAGACACATAAGATGACTATTTTGCGTAATACGGATCTGGAGTCCAAGAAAAAACTGGCTAAAAAGCTGGCAGGTATAAACGAATAACATTTCAGACAATATGTTATGCTGATTGCCCAGAACGGATTAAAGTTCGGATGGAGTCTTACGGTTAGATGATTTTTTTATTAACTCGTTAAGTAATTTGTGAAGTAATAAATATTTAAGGAGGGTACAATGTTTAGTCTGGACAAAAAAATAGCGGTTGTCATCGGTGGTGCCGGTGGTTTGGGCGAACACTGCGCACTGGCGCTGTCAAAGCAGGGTGCAAAGGTCGTGATCGCCAGCCGCAATCTGGAGAAATTGCAGCAGGTAGCCAGTAAAATTCAGTCTGAGACCAAAAACGAGGTTTCGGCTATGCAGGTTGATGTTGCTGATGAAGACAGCGTTAAAAAACTGGCTGATGCGGTAGTGAAAAAATACGGCACGGTTGATATTCTGGTCAATTCACAGGGATTGAATATTAAAATGGCCGCAACCGACATCGATGTCAAGAATTGGGATGCCATGTTCGCTGTGAGCGTAAAGGGTGTAATGCTGCCCTGTAAAGTCTTTGGTAAGATGATGGTTGAGAAGAAAAAGGGTAAAATCATCAATCTTTCCTCTATTCGCGGCGCGCGCGGAACCGCAGGCGGCAATACCGGCTACGGCGCTACCAAAGGTGCGGTCGATATGATCACCCGCATGATGGCAGCGGAATGGGCGCCTTTTGGCGTTAACGTCAATGCTATCGGCCCGGCACTGGTGCTTACAGAGACAATCCAGAGAGAGGTAGCTCCGGAGCGCATCAAGCTGGCAGCCGATAAGAGCCCCATGAAACGCCTTGGTGTTCCTTCTGATGTTGAAGGCGCCTGTGTTTTTCTGGCATCTGATGAGGCTGATTTTATTACCGGACAGATCCTCTACGTCGACGGCGGCGTCACCGCTGTGGGTTGATGCGGGTCTGCCAGATAAACGGTAAAAGCGCATACAACAGGGATGGAGTGGCCGGTGGTTTGCATATGCGCCATTTATAAAGCGTTCTTACCATCTTCGGATAGATTTTCAGGGGCTGTAAACCGGATTCTCTGTCCGGAGATGGTAATTGATATTTATACAGGGGTAGAATCAAATGAGTGCTAAAGTTGTAATGACTGCCAGGGTTCTGAGCAGGAGGGAAATCGAGTCATATAAAAACGACCTCGGCGTTGAATTTGAGACTGTATCATGCACTACGGAGGATGAGCTCATTGAAGCCACGCGCGATGCGGATGCCATTATTACTCTGATGCAGCCTTTCAGCCGCAGGGTGATTGAGAAGCTGGATAAATGCCGTTTAATCTTTAATGCCGGCACAGGCTTCGATACTATAGATATTAAGGCTGCTACGGAAAAAGGTATATGTATTTCCTATCCCGGTGACTACTGCATGGAAGAGGTTTCCGATCACGCAATGGCCCTGCTCTTTGCCAGCGCACGCAAGATCACCCGGCTCGACAGGGCAGTGAGAGAAAATAAATGGAATTCCTTTGAGAAGCGTGAATTCCGTAATGTGATACTTCCGCCTACATTTCCCATTCGCGGAAGAACGTTGGGGCTGATCGGCTTCGGCAGGATAGGCCGGCTGGTGGCTGCTAAAGCGTTGGGTTACGGTCTTAAGGTTATTGCCTGTGATCCCGGGGTAGCAGACGAGGTGTTTAAGGACATGGGTGTAACACGGGCAACGCTTGAGGATATGCTTCCTCTGTGTGATTTTATCTCCATTCAGGCCAGCTATAATCCGGAATCAAGGAAGCTGATCGGGATGAGAGAGTTCCGCTCAATGAAAAATACGGCATATCTTATCAATGTTGCCCGCGGAGCTTTTGTGGATCAGGGTGCCCTATGTACAGCGCTTGCGGAAGGCTTGATTGCCGGTGCCGCACTTGATGTGGTGGCAGAAGAGCCTGCCGGAATAGGTGCCGATCATCCTCTGCTCAAGTTCGATAATGTTATCATAACCGCCCATTCGGCCTATTATTCGGAAGAATCATCCGTTAAATATAAGCAAAGGATATATGAAGCGGTGGCAAGTACCGTGCATAATACCTGGCCGGAATGGATAATCAATCCGGATTTTAAGTCACGCCGGCAGAAAAACAAATAAAATACGCAAGGGTTCTTAAAAAGAGCGCATGCATGACGCCATGGCAATGAAATATATGATATTGATTGCTATGCCTGCCAAAAATAGTCCTAATCCCCATGCAGTCCATTTGTGCTGAACCCTTTTGAAATGTTCGATACTGTCCCACCTTTTATTGCGCCATGCCCATTCGTTTCCCCTGGCACCGAGTATAAAGATCATAACGATATTGACCATCGGAACAAAGCACAACAGCGCTATCCAGACATTGTTTCCTATACCCCATATCCAGTTAAGAAAGAAAGCACCCCAGTGCCATTTCTTGATCTCAGGAGGGACAATTGCCAGATTCCCCTGGCCGGAGGTATTTTCCTTGTAGTGAACGTCTTGTGCGGCAGGCGCTTCATTATAGGGAACTGCCGCCGTCTGAATGTAACCGGAGGGTGCGGTAGTGCGCACCGGCCCCTGAAAATGTACAGTAATTATATCGCCCAGGACCAGTGTATCTCCTTCTTTCAAAACGTGTCTACCTGTCCCGCTTATTTCCTGCCCGTTCAGGCGCGTACCGTTAGTGCTGCTGCGGTCTTCACAATAGAAACTGCCGTTTTCCATAGTGATAAACAGATGCTCGCGGGAGATCTGCTGGATGACGCTTTCCGATACCTGCCCGGTAAAATCACTGCGTCCGATCCAGCGCCCGGATGACTGTAAGGAGATGGTGCTGTTATCCGGCAGCACTAATTTGGCTGTTGCCCCCGAGGAAGGCTCGTTTAGTTCGTTGTATGCTGACATAAGGTTACTTTCCTTGAGGCTTTACATTTCATCACTATATATAAAGTAAGTATACTTTATTACCGCGCTGAATGGGAGGTATAGTGCTCATTGAGCGGAAATCTATCCGGGATTTTAGAATCACTGGTATAAGAAAAAAGGACTACCCGAGATTCCGGGTAGTCCTTTTTAAACGATATAGCAGTGTAATGTTCAGCGTAAATATGCCGTTAGTAATCAATCTCGGGACACTTCATCGGTACATCTTCAAAAGTGTTTATTACTTTCCAATAATATTCCCCATTATCATCTTTTGAATATTGGTACAGGTACAGGTTCCCGATAGCACATCCATATTCATCAAATCGTACTGGACCGGCAGGCGTATTCATTTTGACGTTGATCCAGGCATCGTGCAGCTTTTCAGGGCTGGTATCACCACCTGTTTTTTCTACTGCTTCTAAGAATGTAGCGGTTGCTATGTATATAGCATATGAATATTGTATGGGTTCATAGCCTCTATCATACATACCCTTCACGAAATCGGCATTCTGAGGTATATCAGTCACCCACTCATTGGCATGACCGCAGCCGAGAATGCCCAGCGGAGTATCGCCCATCTCTACTAAAGGCGCCATGTCAAGGCACCAGGAAGATGGTACGATTACTGGGATGTCTATATTGAAATCGTAGTACTGCCCGAGGAAAATGTTCATGGTGCCAGCTAACCAGTAGGCCAGACAGTCTGCATCTTCAAGGTTTGTCAGGTATGGAGCGAAATCTACTGTCCCTAGTGGGACTGCCTGCCGCTGGATTATTTCCCCTCCTGCTTGTCTAAATCCCACTTCGAATCCGCCGATGAATCCCTCCCCAGATACAAAATCCTGATAGACAGTAGTTGCCGTTCTGTAACCCAATTCATTATAGGCATATTTGCCCAATTCATAGTTGCCGCCGGCTAGTGTGCCCGTTGCAAGTATCGAGTAGTTAGGATCAGAGCCTACAACATCCATTGACTGTCCGATGTACGTGCCAAAACAAACACCTACTTGGCTCGCATATTTGGAGACAGCTATGACAGAGGGGCCGAATAGTACACCGAGTATTACTTCTACCCGGTCATTCTCTACCAATTTCTTTGCTTTTTCAATAGCGACTTCTACATTGCTTGCCCCGTCTTCTGTTATTAATTCTATTTTTCTGCCTGCAACTTCCCAGCCAATCTCATCCAGCTTAAGTCTTACTGCTTCCTCAGTGTACGGAGCGGTCCACGGAGAAGCAGCGCCTGAATACTCAAGGATAAGACCTATCTTTAGCGGTTTTCCTTCCTGTGAAGAGGTTTGACAAGCCGGTAATGCCACCATCAGTACCAGTACCAGACATATGGTCAATAATAATATTTTAATCGAAGACCTTTTCACTTTCATTACCTCCTTTAATAAAAATGTTCCTTATTTTTGATTTAAGAAATCCTGTTATTTCACCTCCTTATTTTGGCTCGAGGTCATTTTTCATACAGCTGTGTTTCCAGGTAAACTCTCTGGCTCCCTTATCACTCCGGATATTATCCCAACCGGTTGATAGAACAGTACATTTAACTACTAACGTTGACTATAAGATTAATATAGTCTTTCCATCCATTACAGTTTTTTATATAAGCGGTGCAAATAATGCCGATGAGTAGGGGTAAATATATATAAATATTCTGCCATGTATGTTAAGATAAGGTATTCTAATAAAAACTATCACAATACTTATAATTGGATTGACAATTTTATCATTTTAGAAGTTAAATGTCAATCAATGCCATTTATTTTTGATGTAGTACATTGAATTTTTCTCGTCACTGTGTTATATTAGTCGTACGTTTGGCGTTGCCTGCCAGGATGTAATTCAGATCTTTTATAATCGGCAATTTATTCAACAAAATTGAGAAAAAAATATGTGCTGTATACCGGTAGAAATCATTGACACGGTATTCTTAGTTGATTATAGTGTTAACGCGGCATAGTATTCAGTTAATACGTTCATTTATCGCTATGGAAATTGATAACGATATAATTTTGCGTACCAACCCATCAGTTGTATTTCGGAGTGGAAATAGTGGAAATATAAGATAACAGTCAGGATTTAACAAACAGCTATACACCATAAAATTGAATCTATCCCAAATTTTTCCTTTAAATTGCTATAGTAATAACGGGATATGCTGGATTAATTATTATACTGGCGTGTGATCGTATGTAGTTTACAATAGCTGAACAGGTGCCTTTGTATGGAAACATTAATCAATCTACTAAACGGCGTTTCTTATGGCATGATATTGTTCATTATTGCCAGTGGTTTATCATTGATTTTCGGTGTTATGGGGATTCTCAATCTGGCGCATGGTGCTCTTTATGTTCTGGGTGCCTATATTGGTCTGAGCCTTGCTGGATATGGTTTTAATTTTGCTCTGGCGGCGCTTGTTGCAGGATTAGCTGTAGGTGTCGTTGGATTCGTGTTAGAGCGGCTGTTTCTTGGGCGTCTCTATAAACAGATAAACGAACAGGTACTTCTGACATTAGGTGTAGTCTTTATCCTTTCCAATACTTTTCTTTGGGTCTGGGGACCTATGGCTATGATCGGAAAACCGCCTGTACTTCTAAGCAACGCTGTACAAATAGGTGATACCAGTTATCCTCAATACCGTCTTGCTATTGTTCTTATCGGATTGCTTATATTTTTCGGCCTTTGGTATTTGCAAGAGAAAACACGCCTGGGGGCAACGATCCGCGCGGGGATGGATGATAAGCAGATGACAATAGGTATGGGGATCAATTATAACATGTATGCCAGCTTCGTTTTCTTTATGGGAGCGTTTCTGGGTGGGCTTGCAGGTTATTTGGGTACACCCGTCATTGGCATTCAACCGGGAATTAGCCTGGATATACTGCTTTTTGCCATGATAATAATTGTTGTTGGAGGTGTGGGAAGTATTCAGGGGGCGTTGATAGGATCTATACTGATAGGCGTCGTTGACGCATTTGGGAGAGCGTATTTCCCTAATATTGCATTATATACGGTTTATCTCACAATGATTATCATTCTAATCGTCAGGCCATCCGGACTTTTAGGGAGAACGCAGTGAAAAGCGTTACCATGGAAACAAAGTCTAAAATGCCTAAATGGCTTTTACAATACGGTTGGTATGTTCTCATTGCCGTAATTATTCTGATTCTACCTACTTTTGTTACGCCCTATATCAGGAGCATGGTAATCAAGATACTTATATACGGTGTCTTTGCCTTGAGTTTGAATCTGCTATTCGGTTATACGGGGCTTTTCTCTCTGGGGCATGCCGCCTTTTTTGGTATAGGAGCATATACTGCAGCAATACTGACGACACGTTTTGAAATAGAAAGCTTCTGGCTGTTGATTATTGCCAGTATCGCAATTGCTACTATCGCCGCTGCGGTTTTCGGTTTTATTGCACTGCGTGTATCCGGGACGTATTTTCTTCTGGTGACTCTGGCTATCGGTCAATTGATGTACAGCGTAGGTATAAAATGGAAAGATGTTACCGGAGGCTTTAACGGCATAGCGGGGATTATGTATCCGGATATGGGTATATCCTGGTTGAGATTAACGCCAACGAGTTTTTATTACCTGGTATTTGTAGTGTTTATCATATGCTTTGTTCTACTCTCGTTAATAGGGAAATCACCTTTTGGACGTGCGCTCAAGGGAGTTTATGGTGATGAACGCCGCATGAAGCATCTGGGCTATAATACCTGGCTCTATAAATATATAGCTTTCATTCTCGGTGGCCTTTTTGCAGGTGTTGCCGGGTCAATATACACATTTCACAGTGGAGTTGTCGGGCCGGGATTTCTCAGTCTTCTCACATCTGCAATGGTATTGCTGATGGTCATACTCGGTAGTGATCAGGTTTTCTGGGGTCCAGCACTTGGTGCCGCCGTAATAGTATTATTGGAGCATATTGCCAGTCTCTATATACCTGATCGCTGGCCTCTAGTACTGGGTGCGGTATTTATACTGGCTGTCCTGCTCCTGCGCGGTGGATTGGGTATACGCCTTGTTCGAATATGGGAAAAGGTTCAAGATCGTTACTATGGACGTACTTAAGATAGACAGATTATATAAAAACTTCGGCGGGCTTCAGGTACTAAAAGATCTTTCTCTGACTGTCAAAGAAAGAGAGTATGTGGCAATTATCGGCCCCAACGGAGCAGGTAAAACCACGCTTTTTAATATGATCAGCGGAGAGATTCCGTTAACGGCAGGAAATCTGTACTTTTTTGGGGAGAATATCACCAGAATGCCAACTCATCAGCGTATACATATCGGTATGGGGAGGTCTTTCCAGATAACACGCTTCTTTTTCAATCTCACCGTATTGGATAATATCGCCCTTGGTTTGCAGGGAGTGAGTCCCTCGAAATATCAGATGTTTCGTCGTGCCACTCGTTATGATCACATTAACTCTGAAGCTGAACGTCTGCTTAAGCAAGTTGACCTGTGGGATAAAAAAGATGAGATAGCCGCGAGCATTTCTTACGGTGAGCAGCGCAGATTAGAAATCATACTTGCCCTTGCATCAAAGCCTAAACTGCTTTTGATGGATGAACCTACTGTGGGACTATCGGTCGCTGAAATTGAAACGTTCATTTCTATGGTAAAGGAATTGGCAGCTGAAACAACAGTGATTTTTTCCGCCCATGATATGGATGTGGTCTTTACTCTGGCACGACGGGTAGTAGTTCTCTATTTCGGTCAAATTATTGCTGATGGCAAACCTGAACAAATACAGTGTAATGAAAAGGTACGGGAGATATATTTAGGGGCTTTAAAAAATGACTGATATCTTGGAGATGATTAATGTCCAGACGTTTTACGGGGATAGCCAGATCCTCTGGGGCGTAGACCTGAAGGTTAAGAGAGGTTCTGTAGTTGCTATATTGGGCCGCAATGGTATGGGCAAAACAACAATAATTCACTCCATCATTGGTTTTACGCCTCCGGCTAAGGGGAAAATTCTTATAGATGGAGAAGATGTGGTAGGCCTTGAGCCTAATCGAATTGCCACTATGGGTGTTGCGTTGGTTCCCCAGGGGCGCAGAATATTCCAATCACTGAGTGTTAAAGAAAATATTATTATTGCTGAACGAGGCAGTAAACAGCAGGGTGCATGGAATCTGGATAGAATATATTCACTTTACCCGCGTCTAAAAGAAAGAGAACGACACAAAGGTAATTTGCTAAGCGGGGGAGAGCAGCAGATGCTTTGTATCAGCCGAGCGTTAATGACAAATCCTGAAATACTTCTTATGGATGAACCATCTGAAGGTCTTGCTCCAATTATCGTACAGGAACTTGGTACTACTATTAAGAAGCTAAATAGGGAGGGTTTGTCAATAGTTCTGGTGGAGCAAAATATTAATCTTGCTCTGGAAGTTGCCGATTATGTTTATGTGGTGAATAAAGGTAAGGTTGTTTATGAATCCACTCCTGAGGAGCTGGCCAAGCAGGATGAAGTACTTGATGTCTATATCGGTGTATCGGATAAATGCGGCCTTTCCGGATCATGAAAAGACTCTTATCGTGTATTTTTCGGAGTCTTTTTTTAGGCCGCTTGAAATAGTATAGATTATTTTATCGGAAGGAGAGCATGTAGATGCAAGTATTGAAGCCGTTTGATTATTTTGAACCTGCAACACTGCAGGAAGCAACTCAATTGTTGTTTAAGTATGGAGATAAAGTGCAGATACTGGCCGGTGGTGTGGACTTACTGCCCAGGATGCGGCGGGGAGCTATAAAGGCGGACTATCTGGTAAATATCCAGAAAATACCCGGATTGGATGAAATTACAGTTGAGCGGTCCGGCGGAGTCAGATTTACTGCTATGACCACACTTCACGCATTAGAGCTGTCCGGACACATCCGCGAGAACTACCCCGCATTCTATAAAGCAATCCATCAAATTACTTCGTATCAAGCCAAGTGTATGGGCACGGCTATCGGAAACATTTGTGTGGCTACACCTGCTTCTGATGTAGCTACCGCACTGATGGCTCTCGACGCAGAGTTAACTATTGCCGGCACAGGCAGCCAGCGTAACGAACTTATTGAAAAATTCTTCGTTGATTATCAGTGTACCTCGCTTCAGCGCGGTGAAATGGTCACGGCTGTTTCTCTTCCTGCCGCAAAAGCCAACACCGGGACCGCCTTTCTTAATCTTGTTAGAACGCATGCCGATATTGCCAAGGTAAGCGTAGCTGTATCTGTGATGAATAATGACGGTGTCTGCAGCAATACCAGGATAGCAATCGGTGCAGCGGCACCCACAGTGTTTCGCGCTAGAAGCGCAGAATCTATACTGGATAACCAGAAAGCAAATGCTCAGCTTATAGAGAAAGCAGCCGAAGCGGCTGCCGGTCAGACGCGTGCCATCACCGACGTGAGATCCACTGCTGAATACAGGAAAGAAGTAACGCGTATTCTGGTGATGAGGGCGTTACATCAGGCTTTGGGAATAAAGACCGCTTAATTATGGAGGATTATGCAGTGAAAAAAGAAATTGCTCATTTCAAAATAAACGGCCGACAACATGAGGTCCTTATATCTCCCAATATCACCCTTCTGGAGTTATTAAGGGATCAGTTGGAACTGACCGGCACCAAGCTGGCCTGCGGTACCGGTGAATGCGGTGCATGTACTGTTCTAGTTGGTGGTAAGCCTGTGCTTTCCTGTTCAACCCTCGCTATGGCTGTACGTGATAAAGACATTCTCACCATAGAAGGCTTGTCAAAGGGTACTGAACTGCATCCTATCCAGAAAGCTTTCGTTGAGCACGGTGCGGTACAGTGCGGATTCTGTACGCCCGGAATGATACTGACGACTAAAGCTTTTCTGGATGAAAATCCAAATCCCAGCAGACAGGAAGTAAAGGAAGCTCTCGGGGGCAACCTGTGCCGCTGTACCGGATATGTGAAGATCATTGATGCGGTTATGTCTGCGGCTGAGATGATGATAAAAGGAGGCAAATAAGCGATGCAAGATCTATCGGTTGTAGGAAAGAGAGTTTCCCGCTGGGCGGTATATGACAAAGTCTCGGGGGCCGCCCGCTATACAGCAGATATCAAATTGCCCGGGATGCTTACAGGCAAGGTCCTGACCAGTCCGCACGCTCACGCTAACATTGTAAAGATCGATAAATCGAAGGCAGAGAAATTGCCCGGAGTAGAAGCGGTTATTACCTGGGAAGATGTTCCTCATAAACTTTTTAATCCCAATAAACTGGGGCAAATATTGCGGCATCCTGAGATAGAATTCAAGGATATGTATGTATTAAGCGAGAAAGCCCGCTATATCGGAGATAAAATAGCGGCGGTAGCAGCAGTAGATGCTGCCACTGCCGAAGAAGCTTTAGGGCTTATCGAAGTTGAGTACAAGGTGCTGCCGGCTGTTTTTGATGCACTGGAAGCTGTGAAGCCGGGTGCGGAGAAAATACATGACTATGCTGAAAATAATATTTCCATAAAGTACGGTTTTCCGGTAGCCTGGGGAGATGTGGAGAAGGGTTTTGCGGATGCTGACCTTATAGTGGAGAAGACGTTTAAAAATGCCCGTAACCATATTTGCCAGATGGAGCCTTGCGCCTGTGTGGCATCGTTTGATGCCGGAGGCAGGCTTACGGTCTGGTCTCCCAGTCAGCATCCTTTTCTGCACAGAAAAATGATAGCCGGGCTTTATGACATGCCGGAAGGGATGGTCCGCTGGATTTCTCCTCATATAGGGGGTGCTTTTGGGAAATACGGCAGCTTCGGCATAGAGCCGGTATGCGTGGTGCTGGCAATGAAAACAGGCAGGCCCGTCAAAATAGCCTTCAGCAGAGAAGAAGATATGTTTGGTACCGAGCCCAGACAGAGGTACTTTATCACCGGCAAAGTAGGATTTAAAAAAGATGGGACGATAACAGCTATCTCCGAGAAAATAGTCGTTGACGGTGGTGCCTATTTTACCCATAATACGTCAACTACAAATGTAGGCATGGGGGCCTTCCTCGGTCTCTACCGCTGCCCCAATGTTGCCGCGGAAGCCACTGTTGTCTATACCAATGTACCTCCTACGGGTGGTGTGCGGGGTTACGGCAATCATGAGAATTCCTATGTGCTGGAACAAATTATCGATGAGGCGGCGCAGAAACTGGGAATGGACCCAACGCAGTTGCGGCTGAAAAATATCAAGCATGCCGGCGATCCGAGTTCAACCGGGCTTCCCATGGAAACATGCACATTTGATGAATGCATCCGGCTGGGCAAAGAAAAAATTGGATGGGATGCCAAGAGAACGCAAAAGAAGGATAAAGGACCGAAAAGGTATGGGATAGGCATGGGAATCATGATGGATGTGAGCGGCGCACAACCCTTTAATCTTCAGAACAAAAATGCTTTTATTAAATTCAATGAGGATGGGTCCGTCAACCTGATGGTAGAGGGACCTGATATAGGCCAGAACCTCATGGGGGCGATGGCACAGATCGCAGCGGAGACGCTGTGTGTGCCGTATGAAAGTGTCCATGTGGTAACAGGAGATACTGATACTACCATGTTCGATCACGGACAGCATGCCAGCGGCGGGTGTTATCAGACAGGCAATGCTGTCATGAGGGCGGCATTAGCTGCGAGAGAACAGCTTTTGCAGCAGGCGGCAATCAAGCTGGGTGTGAAGCCTGAGGAACTGGATATCGCAAACGGGCAGGTCAGTGTAAAAACAGATCCCGCAAAGAGCATGTCCATTGCTGAGGTTGCACGGACTTCAATTTTTAATTTTGAAGGAGAGCATGTAAATATTTCCGGCAAAGGCTCTTTCTCACCGGTACAGAATCCTCCGCCGATTGCGGCTGTCTTTGCCGAAGTAGAGGTTGACATTGAAACGGGACAGGTGTCACTTTTGAAAATCCTCTATGTCAGTGACTCAGGGAAAGTCATAAATCCTGCAACGGTGGAAGGACAATTGCAAGGTGCTATAGCACAGAGCGTAGGGTATGCGCTTACCGAAGACTATATTATCAATAACAAAACGGGTTTTCTGGAAAGCAATAATTTCAATACATATAAATTGCCGTCTATGCTCGATATGCCGGAGATTGAGATAGTTCTCTATGAGGATAAACCGGTTCCTTCAGGACCGTACGGCGCTAAAGGCGTTTCACAGGGGGCGATGGTTGCCGTCACTCCCGCAATAGCCAACGCTATTTATGATGCTACAGGTATCTGTATTCAGGATATGCCGATAACGCCTGAAAGGATACTGGCCGCATTGAAAAAATAGGGTACGAAGAATAAGAATTTATTGCGAATGAAGGGATTTGCGCTTAATAAAGCGCTGCTTCCTCACTATACCTGACCGTAATCCTGTTGCGGTCAGGTTTTTGTTGTTGAATTCCGGCATTTTGCAGTTGGCAACGATGAGTATTCTGTGTCTGCCAGTTTCAATACAAAGCGTCGTGAGTATATAATATGGGGTGGTGGTGTTCAAGAGGTTTGGCAGTTGATAAACTGGTACGCCTGGTGGGATTCGAACCCACGACACCCGGTTCCGAAGACCGGTGCTCTATCCGCTGAGCTACAGGCGCATGCTCCTGAGTCAAGTTGTATTTTACCAGAAGGCAAGGCAGGCGTGCGAGACGAGCCGCTTTCCATTCGACGTCTATGGGAATAAGTAATAGCGAGGGTGACATTAAGGGAAGTGGGGTGAACGGAGGGATTTGAACCCTCGATCTCCAGGGCCACAACCTGGCGCCTTAACCGCTAGGCCACGCTCACCATAAATCCATAAAGAAACATTATAACGTAAGACTGATTGACAGTTCAATTATAATAGTAACAGATGAAGTAGACAGCACGTTGACAAGAACGGGTACTATGGTTAAAATTCGCCACAGTTATTTTCATTAAAGCATTATTATTGTGACCACAAGCAAACAGCCCAAACCGGGCGATAAATTTATACGTCGTCCAAGGGTTAAAGCCCATCCTCTTAAAAGAGCATTGGGTATACCCGGCCTTTATGCCGTTGGATACGGCAATGTGGGCTCATCTATTTATTATGCGCTCGGCATTGTCACACTGGTAGCGATGGGGGCAACGCCGATAGTTCTTGCCATAGCCGGAATCTTTTTCATTTTCACAGCACTGACCTATGCCGAGGGCACCGCCATGCTGCCGGAGGCCGGGGGTTCCGCCAGCTTCGCGCGCCATGCCTTCAATGATATCGGAGGCTTTATGAGCGGGTGGGCTCTGATGCTCAGCTATATCGTTACTATAGCTATCTCCGCTTTTGTTATTCCGCCTTATCTGGGCTATTTTTGGGCTCCTTTGAAGGAATCGGCAGTTGTGGGTCCGGCAGTTGCGATGGGTATTATCTTCTTTCTAATGGTAATCAATGTCATCGGAGTTAAAGAGACAACGGTTGTTAATGTGATGGCGGCGGTTATGGACCTGCTGGTACAGATACTTATCATAGTACTGGGACTTTTTATCGTTTTCAATTTTAATAATCTGGCTTTCAATGTGACGGCATTCTGGCCGAGCTGGGAAAACCTTTTTCTCGGCATAGCTTTAGCTGCCATTGCTTATACGGGTGTGGAGACTATGTCCCAGATGGCTGAGGAAACAAAGCGTCCCGCTGTACGTGTGCCCAAGGCATTGACGCTTATGATAATCACGGTATTAATATTATTCGGCGGCGTATCGATTGTAGGTTTTTCAGTGATGACGCCTCAGGAACTGGCCATGGAGTGGGCGACAGACCCTATTGCAGGCATTGCAGCCAAGATCGCTGCAGCTACTTCACCGGCGGAGATGGCACAATCGCTTGCCTCGGGTGAGGAATTGATCATCATATTAACATGGTTATTCAAGGGTGTACAGTCGGTATTTCCGGTGCTGGTGGCTGTTCTTGCTGCCAGTATATTGTTTATCGCCACCAATGCCGGGTTGATGGGGATTTCAAGGCTGGCTTTTTCATTGGGCAGATTTCAGTTGATACCGCCGGCACTCAGCCGCGTGCATAAACGAACCAAGACCCCTTATATATCTATTATACTGTTTGCATCTCTGGCAATAGTGATAATAATCCCCAGTTTTTTTGCGCCTGATGATTTTCAAAAACTGGGAACGCTCTATGCTTTCGGTTCACTGTTGTCATTTGTCTTTGCACACGCTTCCGTTCTCCGTTTGCGCATGATGAATCCGGATTGGCTGCGTCCTTTTAAACTGGGCTTGAATATCAGATTCCATGGTTATGAATTGCCGCTCACCGCTATTCTCGGCTTGCTGGGTACAGCCGTTATCTGGATTATTGTCCTGATCACACAACCGTACAGCCGTTGGGTGGGGCTGGCCTGGATGGCCGTTGGGCTGATAGTCTATGTAATCTTCCGATGGAAGAAGAAGCTGCCGATACTCGGGGTAGCCCGCTCCGACCGCATGGTGACGGTAAGGGACCGTTTCCTGACCGGGCAGGTTAAAATCAGAGTTGACAGAAAGAAAGATTCTGATGATAATGATGGGTTGTAGTCTATGAAACTTGCAAGAATCCTTGTTGCTATAAGCGGAAATGTGGCCGATGAGGCGGTAATAAGCCTGGCCTGTACGCTCGCTAAAAAATCAAAAGCGGAAATTTTTGTGGTTTATATCATCGAGGTGAAACGCAGTTTACCGCTTGATGCTGTTGTCGAATCTGAAGTGGATAAAGCTGAAGCGATACTTACGCGTGCCGAAGATGTGGCCGCTGATAACGATTATGAAGTGGAGACAGATTTGATTCAGGCACGTGATGCTGGTTCGGCTATTGTCGATGAGGCGCGAGAACGAAACGTGGATTTGATACTTATGGGGATGAGCCATAAAATACGCTTTGGCATTTTTGACCTCGGTTCGGCTGTTCCGCGGGTACTGGAAGAGGCTCCCTGTCCAGTTCTGGTGTATAGAGAATCTACGCAGTGAGGATATGCTATGAAGATTATTGTTATGGGGTGTGGAAGGGTCGGTGCGCTTCTGGCGGAGCTAATGGCCGAAGAGGGTCATGATGTTACTGTTCTGGATATCAACGAATACAGTTTCAGAAGATTGCCGTCGGATTTTGCAGGAACTGCGCTGATAGGTGACGGAACGGAACAGGATGTGCTCATCAAGGCAGGTATAGAGAAAGCCGATGCTTTTCTGGCTTTGACGGAGGGTGACAACCGTAATGCAATGGCATCTCAAATTGCCAAACATATCTTCAATGTCCCCAGGGTCATTTGCAGAATATACGACCCGCTGCGTAAAGAAGTGTATGAAACTGTCGGGCTGGAGGCAATAAGCCCTACAACGATCATTGCGCATATCTTAAAGGATAAGCTGTTATCATGAGAATGATGGAAGAGGTTCGACGATGTATATTGTAATTGTCGGCGGCGGTAGTGTCGGTTATTATCTTTGCAGGGAACTGCTTAATGAAGGTCACGAAGTACTCGTGCTGGAGAAGGACAGAAACAGGTGCGAACGTTTTGGAGAAGAGCTCGGCAGTGTATGCGTTCGCGGAGATGGCTGCGAGGTAATGACGCAGGCAGATGTGGGCGTCTCCCGTGCTGATGTATTTATTGCTACTACCAATGAAGATGAAGATAATATGGTAGCCTGTCAGGTAGCCAAACACAGGTTTGGTGTACCGCGGACTATCGCCAGAGTGAGCAATCCCAAAAATGAGGCGATATTCAAAAAATTAGGCGTTGACTGTACTATCGTTGTTACCAATATAATACTCAAGCATATTCAGGAAGAGATACCGTCTCATGCTCTGGTTCATTTGCTGACGATGGGGGAGGAGGGAACTGAAATTCTGGAGATAAAGGTGGATGAAAAATCGAAAGCTATCGGGAAAGCTATTAAGGATTTAAATATACCGTGGGATTCAGTTCTGACTCTGCTCATGCGTAACGGCCAGCAGCCGCGTGTACCGACAGTGGACACGGTTTTAAAAGCCAATGACCGTCTTATCGCTCTGACGACTGTGGAAAGCGAAGAAGCGCTTCGTAATGAACTGCTGGGTGGATGAGGTACAGGAGCCCTTTATGATCAGGGTTGCATTTCAAGGTGAACATGGCGCTTTCAGTGAAGATGCTGTCATTACGTTTTTCGGCAGTCCTGAAACACGCCCCTATCCCAGCTGGGCAGAGGTATTCGAGGCAGTCTCTCAGGGAAATGTCGAATATGGTGTAGTGCCGGTAGAGAACTCGCAGGCCGGCAGTATTAATGACACCTATGATTTGCTCCTGCAGTATCCACTCTCTATTATCGGTGAGATTAATCTCAAGGTTAATCACTGTCTTATGGCCTTGCCGGGAGAAAGGATGGAAGATATCAGCATAGTCTACTCACACCCGCAGGCTCTGGCACAGTGCCAGGAATTTTTACGCACGTTAAAAGTTAAGATTGTTCCCAGTTACAATACTGCAGGAAGTGCCAAGGATATAAAGCAAAACGCCATGAAAGGTTGTGGAGCTATTGCCAGCAGCAGGGCTGCCCAACTCTACGACCTGCAAATACTGGCTGCCGATATACAGACCAATCAGAACAATTATACCAAGTTCTTTGTAATCTCCAGACAGAAAGCTGAGAGGACGGAAAAGAGTAAAACCTCGCTGGTATTCGCCTGTAAAAATTTACCCGGGGCGCTCTACGATAGTCTGGGGGCTTTTGCCACGCGTAACATTAACCTTACCAAGCTGGAGTCGCGGCCCAGCCGCGATAAACCGTGGCAGTATATTTTTTACGTGGACTTTGAAGGACATGAGGAAGATGAGCTGTGCAGGCAAGCGCTTGAAGCGCTTAAACAGAAAGCCACTATTATTAAAATATTGGGTTCCTATCCGCGGGCGGAAGACAGCTAACGCCTAACAGACATTTTTAAGCTGTTCTTTTAACTTGTAGTAAGTCTTTTCCAATGCCTCCGGCAGTACTTTCGTATCCGCTACAACAGGCATAAAATTGGTATCTCCCTGCCATCTGGGAACGATATGCGAATGTATATGATCGGCCACTCCCGCTCCGGCGATTCTTCCCAGATTCATGCCGGTATTATAAGCAGCGACATGAAAGGTCTTATCGAGCAGCTTAACGGCAAGTTGTATTTGTGAGAAATGTTCATTTGCCTCATCAGCAGTCAGATCTCCAATGGCTCCGATATGGCGAAAAGGTGCAACCAGCAGGTGGCCGGGATTATACGGATAGGCGTTTAAGATAATATAATTATACTTACCTCTATAAAGAATAAATGTTTTATCATCATTATTTTCCGCCGGTTTCCGGCATAGAAAACAGCCTGGTTGCTCCCCTTGCATAATAAAGTCTATGCGCCAGGGTGCCCAAATAGTATCCATGATTGCCTCCTGCTGACAATGTGACAATAAAAGCGCATAAGTACCCCGGTATTATACATGATAGCAATAAGAGGCGCATATCGAGCCCCGCCATATATTGTGCTTATGCCATTGCCGCGCTTTGCAGGCATTAGATGCTTTTGGTTGATGAAGTATAATATATATAAACTTGTTATAGTACAGTCATATTGGCAGCATAAACATGATGCACATTGGAGCATTTAAGTTAATTGAACCTTTACCGCAACTGCGCAATCCGCATGCTTTCGCAATACTACGTCCGTGGATAGATGTCGGCAGTGTTGGCAATCTTACTCTGCAAATACTTGAAGAGCACTTTCACGCTCAGGTACTGGCGGAATTAAAAAAGCCGGGTACGTTCTTTGATTTTACCCGTTATCGTCCTACGGTCAGGTATGAACAGTGCCAGCGGGTTGTTACCATACCGAACTCCTATATCAGTTATGCTAGACGCGATGAAGGTAATGACCTGGTATTTCTCAATATACTTGAACCCCATATGTTTGGTGAGGTCTATGCACGTTCGCTATTAAAAATGCTGGATGTACTGGGAGTAGAACGCTACTATCTTCTCGGTGGCATGCATGACGCTGTTCCTCATACCAGACCTCTTCTGGTGAGCGGGACGGCTGGCGCGGATATGGGAGTAAACTTGCAGACATTTGGAGTTCAACCCAGTGAATATGAGGGGCCTACTACAATCACCTTGCTTGTGTCTCAGGAAGCAATGAAGCATGATATAGAAGTTATTACTCTTATTGTCCACTTGCCTCAATATACGCAGCTGGAAGAGGACTATTCAGGACTGGCGCGGCTGCTTGAGATTGTCTGTCCCGTGCAAAACTTTTCTATAGATCTGCAATGGATAAAGGATAGAGGCAGGGATCAATATAAACAGGTGAGCGAAGCAGTCAGTAATGAACCCAAGTTCGAGCAGGTTGTCCGGCAGCTCGAGCATTTATATGAATCGCAAAGCTGCGGTTTTAATAATGAAGCATCATCTCTCTCTCCGGATATAGAAAATTTCCTTAAAGAAATAGACAGCAATTTCAGCTGACACAATTCGTTTATCAAGCGCTGCGCATCAAAACAATGGAGGGAAGGAATACCACTTGTGCGAATAACCCGTTTTAAAACTGCCAATAAAGTTCAATATGGATTACTTGAAGGTGAACAGGTTTCTGCTATCAAAGGTAGTCCGTTCCCGGTTAAAAAGGACGGCATACCTTCAATTGTGTTAACAGGCAAAGCTTACAGTGTGAGTGATGTGAAAATTTTGGCGCCGTGTACTCCTACCAAAATTGTTTGTCTTGGTTTGAATTACCGCGCACACGCTGCCGAGTTCAATTTGAAAATCCCCGGAGTGCCGCTTATCTTTCTGAAGCCTTCTACCGCTGTGATAGGGCCGGGCGACCGAATAATCATTCCTTGCAGTTCCGGGAGAGTGGACTATGAAGGTGAGCTGGCGGTGGTTATCGGGCGGGCAGCAAAGAATATCGCAGAACAGGATGCCTTTCACTATATACTCGGTTATACATGCTTTAACGATGTTTCTGAGAGGCACAACCAGAAAGAAGACGGACAGTGGACAAGGGCCAAGGGCTATGATACATTTGCTCCAATAGGGCCGTGGATCGAGACTGATCTGAATCCGGACGATGTATTACTCCAGACCCGCCTTAACGGCGAACTAAAGCAGTCATCGCGTACCAGTGATCTCATTTTCAACGTGGCACGGCAGGTAAGCTTTATCTCAAGCATTATGACGCTGCTTCCCGGAGATGTTATTGCTACGGGGACGCCCTCGGGTGTCGGCCCGCTGAATCCCGGAGATAAAGTTGATATTACCATCGAAAATATCGGAACACTGAGTAATATAGCGGCAGCGGCGGCATAATAGATAGCTATATACCTTCTCATGGTTCTCCTGTTCAGAGTTATCAGAAATGGCTATTTTGCAAATCAGACAAGAATGATATTGTACTGCACTTTCGCAGTGGAAATAGTTGATAAAAATAGAGCGATTTTCTTTTTTATAGTTCAAGTTATTGACTTTAATCTTGAACATTGCTATCTTTGTGCATATGCAAATGGCTAAAGTCGAAATGCAGGTAATAACGCGCGGGCGTGTTCCGGGTGGAGTAAAACGCGATATAGCGCATACTCTGCGTGATTGTTACAATAAATTCGGCTCTTTAGCACCTTACAAGGTTGAGCTTTTCATCGGTGAAGATGAGGCTACGATGCTGGATTTCCTCAATGAGGAAAAATTCAAGATAGGTATTGCGGTCAAGGAGCATCAAGTTTCCGTATGTTCCCATGATTCATTGAGAGGATATCCACGTATCGCTGTTTCCCTTGAAGGCTACAATGCATATTCCAGAATGGCCCGGGCCGGCGCGTTGCGGCATGAGGCAGCCCATACCGTACTACACGGTTCTTTAGAGTTTCAAATTTATAAAATTCCTGAAGATTGCCGGCAAATGGCCGTGATAAAAAGTATTTCATCTGATGTATTGAAACAGGTAGTCAACAATGTATCGGAAGCTATTATGGACCTGGAAGCAACTCTCTTATTGGTCAAGCATAATTTCATTGATTGCCAGGCTGCCTTTGCACTTGAATGGATTGAACCGCCGTTAGAAAATGACAGAATGTTCTCTGCTGCTCAAACCGATAGGGAAGCTGCTTTTATTTATAAAACTGCTCTGCTCAGGCCGATACTTCTTGCACACCCTCTCCTGGCATTACCGAAAACAAAAAAAATATCTCTTGAACGGAAGGTTCTTCTGGGAAGGAAGATTGAAGAATTGGCGGAATCGCTTGCTGACCAGCAGCAGGGTGAGAAACTGCTGCAAGTTGCCAATATCATTGCTACCAGCATAGCTGATGATACCCATAACAATGTTGACATTGCCATTCACAAAGCTATGAACCTAGCTTAGACGGAACAGCGCTTAATCACAGCTCTGAAAGCTGCTTTTTTAATGATTCCATTTTTTCTTTGTACGGTTCTGCGATACGCTCAAGAGAGTTTTCCCACTGGATTCTGGCACTACTATTGAAGGTTTTAACAGCAGTACCGGAGAGCGCACGCCGGTTAAGTATATCCATTCCCTCTTGATTGATGCACAGCCTCCCTGCCTCTTCAGCCTGCTGATAGTTACTAATGCAGGTAGTTATTTGTTCTATAATCGCTGCTGCGCCCGGTGCGTCTGTAAGCTTACTGATAGCCGATGCCAGCATCCATGCTGTATTACTGTTGTGTAAGTCAATTGAATGGATGAGATGCTGCATCACTGCCTTCTTGAAATGCGCCCTTTCAGCGGGAGGATATTTGAGTAGTTCTTCCTCCAATATGGCAGTATCAGCTGTACTGATGTATTTCTCGGCTGCTCCTTTGCCCAGGGCAAGCAACCTTGCCTCTTTCTGTTTCCGACGCTCTTCCGCAGAAAGCTCCCCAATATTTCGTATTCTATCCTGAGCTATCTCCCAGGAACTTCTGATATCACTCATTTGATGGATGCTTCTCCTTTTCTAATTGGCCTTGGTATGAATTTTACCTTATAATTCAATTGAGGTTCAAAGCTATGAGCACAGCAAACGGAAAGCTCTACCAATCCAGAGAGATCACGGATAATCTCTTTGTCTATCTCTGGCAGGGAAGAGGCAACAACTGCAACTGTATTCTCTTCGCCGATGTATTGACCGGTGGCCATCCTCACGTGTTGATTGACCCCGGACATATTATCAACGGGTTGGGCGAGAACTGTTTTGCAGAACTTGAGCGATCTATAGAAGATGACGGATATTCTATTGAGGATATCGGGTTGATAATCAATACTCATGCTCATCCCGATCACTGTGAAGCGAATTCTCTCATCGTCGAAAAGAGCGGAGCCGATATAACTCTCTCTGAAGAGGAACATATATTCAGGCAAAAGAACAAAGAAAGGTTATCCGCTGTAATAGGGGATGGCCCCGAATTCACGCCGCTGTTTTTTCTTCAGAGTGGAACGTTGTGTTTTGGGAGCCCGCTTAAAGTAGCCCTGGAAGTATTTATTATGCCCGGACATTCCCCGGGCTCGGTATGTCTATACTGGAAAGAAAAGAATATATTGATAAGCGGCGACGTGTTGTTTTACGGCAGCATCGGCAGAACCGATCTGCCGGGCGGAAACCATATGGAGATGAAAAAGAGTATACAAAAACTCTCTGAACTGGAAGTGGATATTCTGGTGCCCGGGCATAGCACGCAGTACGGTGCTATAATCGAGGGCAGGCAACAGAATAAGAGGAATTTCCAGGTCGCAAAACTATATTGCTAAAAAGGCAGAGTGAGCTTAACAATGGAAATGGACGAGAAAATACAGTACGCTATCGAACATACCGAAGTTGTTAGAGCGCCACGACAAAGTTTGGCGACTTTCGGGAGCACAAATGTCTATTACTACCTTATTTGTGAGCTTGTTGATACGGTTAATGTAATAAGAGAAGGAAGGGTGATAGCTTCCCGTCCGAGAATTGTAACGCCTTCGTACCTGATAAATCTGGAAGGTTTCAGTGGCCAGGCAAAAAGATTCTTTGAATTGCTGGCGGGAAGGTTTCCACAGGAGGCAGGCATTTTTTATAGCTATAAAAATGAACCTCTTGAAATGAATATCGCCTCGGAATCCACCAATGCGGTTATCGAAAAAATTGACCGCAGAATAGAAGAGAGAGGCGATAAATTAAGCGCTATTATTAAAGGTGTCGAGGAATTGTGGGATGTTTCTCTACTCAAATTCACTTTTGAATTAACCAGAAGTTCGGTTCGCAGCAATTTGACAGAGTTAAAAAATAGAGGGTTTTTGCGAATGGACTGTGAAGGTGTACCGGAAGATGCGCGGGCGCATATCGAAGAACTTTTCAAAATGACTGAACGTGATCATTCATATGCCGCTCAACTGGCTAGCGAACTGAAACACTGGGGACTGCTGGATCAATATCAGGATCGTTTTCTTCGTATATTCCGCAAATAGCACGTTGTTCGTCCTCTGATCATCTTTTCTAAATACCCGTTTGTAATACAGTGCCTGTAATATTTTTGCTTCATTACGTGAGAACCGCGGCCGGTTTTGGCTGTTTTATTATTTTTTCCCCTTATGTCAATAAACCCATTGACTCCGATGAATAGCGATATGGTAATCTAGTGGTAATGCTTGAGGGGCAATACCATAGTTGTGATTTGCCACATTGTTTTCTGTTTCTTAGCATAAATACCGGTGGGATTATTTGTGTCTTTTCCCCTGCGCGCTGGTAATACAGTACTCAGTAAATGTGCATAAAGCAGATGCTGCGTGAATAGGTAATATGTCGGATATTTCAGACTTTCTACGAGCGAATAGATCAGCAGATGTTTGGCGGAAGTGTTGTGGTTTTATCGAGCTTAGTTTGCAGCAATTCATGAGCATTCAGAATTCTCTTTTACTGGAACAGCTTGGTTTGCTGAAGCGCTGCCAACTTGGGAGACGGATGATGGGTGGTTTGCTGCCTGATACCGTAAGCGAATTCAGAAGTGAAGTTCCTCTTACAAACTACAGGGACTACTATGCTGATCTCCTTAGCAAACGTAAAGATATTCTTCCTGCGAAACCGCTTACATGGATACGCGACCTCGGATTATATGACGAGTACCCCGCTAAAATGATACCGGTTACAAAGCGGTGCTGGGAGGAACTGGAGTTTGTTGCGGCGGCAGCGGTCATTTTTGCCGGAGGGAAAAATTGTGGTGAGCTTTCCGGCGAGTGCCGGAGAATACTGAGGAAATTGGCTGGCGGCATGTCCGGTTATTTCAGCTCGATTGAGGATGATAGCGTACAGACACTGGATTTTATTTTGTTTCCACATCCTCATGTGTCCGATGATTTGCCTCTAGAAGAACAGCTTAAGGAAAATTATAAACTCATTCTCAAAGAAGGTATCTGCGGTGCGATGGGCAAGGCGTGGTTGCTGGCGGCAGTTGGACAGCATTTTGAGTTTACACTGAGAGATACGGGATACCTCTCTAAGGCAGGGGATTACCGGGTATGGTTGCGCCTATTATCCGGATTGGTCAGGTGCAAAATAGCGGGGCGTACCATGTTTCCCAGAGACCTGTGGAGAATTGCGGCCGTCATTGCCACCGGGTCTGACAGGATATTCTATCGGGATAAAATTCACCGTAATTGGGGAATCATTCCGTTGTACGTGTACGGCAGCGCGGAATCGATGGTGGTTGCTATGCAAACATGGGACCGCAGCGCGCTTACGTTTATTCCACAACTGAACTTTCTGGAATTTATACCTGAACGCGAGTATAAAATCTGGCTCAATGACCGCTGTTATCAACCCCGCACTGTTGTGATTGATGAAGTGACCGCGGGAGAAAGCTATGAACTGGTTATTACGAATTTTCACGGCGGGCCACTCGTTCGTTACCGGACCGGCGATATCATCAGAATAACGGCACCCGGTGATAAACGTTATGGTATTGAGATACCTCAAATGGTATTTGAGCGGAAGATTGACGATATTATCGATCTGGGCTATATGTATCTTACTGAAAAACTACTTCAGCATGCTATTGATAATACCCACATTCCTTATATAAACTGGACGGCACGTAAAGAAATGCACGAGCAGAAGCCGGTTCTGCATATGTATATAGAAATACAAGAAGGCTACATCGCAAGTGAAGCAGGTATGGCTGCCGCCGTGTATAACCAGATAAAAAAATTAAACCAGGGTTTTATGAGCAAGGATATTGCCAGTCTGGAAAAACTGACAGGAATAAGTCCTATCAAGGCAACGCTTTTGCCTGCCGGGGCATTTTACAATTATTTACAGCGGTGTCGGATAGAAGATATTAGCGGCACGCCGGTGTTACCTCCGCGTATTAATCCCACCGATAAAATGCTCTGTTTACTGGGTGCGAAGGCAAAGGTTATAGCGGAAATGAAAGACTCCATAAAGTCCTACGCTTAGCCTGCTCTGAAATTTGCGCGCAACTAGAACTATATTCTATTGACAAACCTGTTTTCCATGTTATTATAGTACGAAAGTCATGGTTACAAAGTACCAGGAATTTACTCAACTGATAAATCGCGGCACTGTGAATGATACCGGCGTTAAAGAGGGTCGTGATAACATTTCCATACGCAGTAATGGGCATAAGGTGCATGCAGTTGGACGGAGGCGGTCCAGCATTCAAATTATCCGTGATATGCTGAAGGTGGGTGAAAACGGGGCGGGTAAAACAGAGATTATGTATAGTGCTAATATGAGCTACAGCCAGTTACAGAAATACCTGAGTTTTCTGATAAGCCAGGGATTTATCGATAGAGTGGAGGTAGGGAATCCGATAGTGACTTATCAGGTAACAGAGCAGGGGCGCAGCCTGCTGAAAAGTATAGATGCGGTTCTGGAGGTGCTCGAATTAGAAGATGCTGCCTATTTATAAAGTCCTTTCATAGCGGCACTATTGAATACAGCACGCAGATCATTCCCACTTGTTAAAGGAAGATAAGGAGTTGCGCATGACTGAAAAACGCATGCTGATTATCGATGCGGACCTGGCGAAAAAGATAGACGAAAATAGAGGCGATATGACCGTCTCGGAGTTTGTGCACTTTCTTATCGACAGTCAGCTTAAAAAGAACACCAATAACGGTATGAATAGCGCAGGGGTTATTTCTGCCGATCATGTTACGAAAGAGGAATTTCAGCAGTTCGAACAGGGTATACGTGAGCTTCTGCGCAATTTTCTGGAGTTCTTTCTAAGCTATGGTCTCGAGTTGGGTAAGCATACCACCGAGAAAGAGATAGACAGGCTGGGGCAGAAACTTCAGGCATTGGGATTCAGCATAAAGTCAGAATAATCTCTTTAATGTATGGATAAGCAGTTTTTAACTGCTTTTTTTAACAGAAAAACAATTGAACCTGCACTCCAACTAGAACATTATTCTAGAAGATAATCACTTCCATATCCGATTAATCCATGTAATTATTGTGGTAATTAGTGAATTCCCGGAGGTGTATTTTGACACAGATTAATGAGCTGCTCAAACACAAACGTCATAAGGAGTTATGGCAGCTTTGTTGCGGATTCCTTGACCTCACTATAGATCAGTTTATGGCCATTCAAAAACGTTTGCTGCTTGAGCAGATAGAACTTTTGAAAGCAAGTGAGTTGGGCAGAAAAGTTATGAAGGGTGCAATGCCGCAAACTATCGAGGAGTTCAGAGAGCAGGTTCCTCTCACAACATATAAAGACTATTGTCCTGAATTGCTGGAGAAACGGACGGATTGTTTACCGGCCAAGGCTGTCCACTGGGCGCATACTTCCGGTAAATCCGGTGAATACCCGTTTAAATGGGTTCCGATATCTGAGCGCGCATGGGAAGAAATGGGAGCTGTTTTGTGTGCAGCCAGGATTCTTGCTTCCGGTAAAAAACGGGGAGATATAAGACTGAGGACACACGCTCGTGTATTATATGCCACAGCACCCGCACCATACACCACCGGCATAATGGCAGAACGGATGAAAGACGAGTTTGGTTATGAGTATTTCCCCTCACTTAATGAATCCGAACAGATAACATTTATGGAGCGTCTGGAAAAAGGATTTTGGCAGGCCCTTGAAGACGGAATGGATGGATTCTATGGCCTACCCACAGCTCTGGTGGCAATTGGTGAGCGCTTTAAGAGCGGAGCTAAAAATGTGAAGATAAAATCGCTTCTTGGCAAGCCCAAGACAATGGCTAGATTGATAAGAGGCAAAATAAAAAGTAAACTCGCCGGCCGTGATTATATGCTGCCAAAAGACCTCTGGTCCATCAGAGGCATGGCATGCGGAGGGACGGACAGCTTCGTTTTTCGCGAGAAAATTTATCAAATGTGGGGAGTACGGCCGCTGGACGTCTATGCCGGTACAGAATCGCTC
>CAZFIM010000003.1:54826-88148 GCA_964519615.1 uncultured Dehalococcoidales bacterium | reverse complement strand
CCAGGATTACGTTCCCGCCGGCGCCGCGAGGTGGACCGACCCCGAGCAGGTTCTGAAAAGAGTCCGCAACGCCTTCCAGCGTTTTCAAAACCACATTGCCGGTAAAGCCGTCCGTAACCACTACGTCCGCTTGGTTTTTGAGTATATCCTGCCCCTCGATATTACCCAGAAAATTAAGGTCTGCCTTCTTGAGCAGTTGATGGCTTTCCTTGATAAGAAAATTGCCTTTTATCTCTTCCTCCCCGTTATTAAGCAGCCGGACGCGGGGGGAATCGATATCCAGAAATCCTTTTGCAAATGTAGAGCCGAGTTGTGCGAACTGTACAAGGAAAGGCGGCTGGCAATCGACATTAGCTCCGGCATCGATAAGCAGGACGGGGTTAGAGGGGAGGACATGAATTATTCCGCACAACGCCGGGCGCTGCACCCCTTCTATTCTGGAAAGAGTTAAGTACGCTGCGGTAAGCACAGCGCCTGTATTGCCTGCCGATACAAACGCCGCCGCGGCGCCCTCTTTAACCATCCTTGTGCCCGCCGGTATGGAGGCATCAGGCTTGTTGCGTACCGCATGTACGGGTGATTCCTTGTAATCGATTGTCTGGGTAGTTTCAATAATGGAAAGGCGCTTGCTCCTGGAATACTTCCTTACCAGCATATCGAGTATGGTCTTTTTGCCCAGCAGAGCAATATCTACATGGTATTCCTCAGCGGCGTCGGCGGCGCCTCTCACTATTTCACGAGGAGCATAATCTCCGCCGTCTGCATCTACGGCTATCAGCATTATCTATCACTCCATAAACTACGCATTACTATCAGCCCCGCGAGCGTGCTCCAAATATATGTAACGCAGGCACAGGCCTTAAGGATTATATCCGCCCGGATTGCCCGCCACCGGCGCGGTATCAGGATATGCTCTACCGGTTATGCGCTTAAGAATTGTTGGCGGGTGGGCAAAGGGCCGAACCCCTCTACCACCTTGCGGAAATGGAATCCGTATATCGTCATCGTAATATAGAGCTGGAAGTTGTGGGGGCGTTTGAAGATGGTCCATATTAGCAATTTCCAGTAATATCCCCTGCCCTTATCCTTTATTCCCAGCACCCAGAGCGATTTAAGAAATGCGCATACGTAGTCATACTGCAGAACAAAAGGCTTTTTATCGCGTGACCTGTATTCATCAAGGAACGTTTTAATACGCTCGTAGTATTTTTTCTGGCAGTAGATGGTTTCAAGGATATTCCTGTATCCTTTTACCAGCGTCTCATAATTCATCCTGGGTACGAAGTTCATGCTGCAATCGGTATTATTCCCGCTGAAATTGGTCAGCAGCCTGTTTTCACGTTTCAAGCGGTGGTACAGTTTGGTGCCGTGCGGGGCGTTGAGCAGTCCCACCATTGCGGTGACGATACCGCTCTTTTGAATGAAAGTGATCTGGTTTTCAAAAATGGAGGCGGGATCGCTGTCGAATCCAACAATGAATCCGCCGTGTACCTGCAGCCCGTTATTGTGCAGGATCTTCACTGCGTCCACAAGGTTGCGGTTAAGATTTTGTTTCTTTCCGCACTCAGCCAAACTCTCACTATTTGGCGTCTCTATGCCCACGAAGACCGTATCGAACCCTGCTTCCGTCATCAGGCGCATAAGCTCTTCATCGTCGGCAAGATTGACCGAGGCTTCAGTGACAAAAGAGAAGGGGTGCTTGATCTCGTCCATCCATTTGATAAGCGCCGGCAGTATTTCCGTCTTGAGTTTGCGCTTGTTGCCGATAAAGTTGTCATCGACAATAAAAACACTCTGTTTCCATCCAAGCTTGTGCAGCCCCTTCAGGTCTCCGATAAGCTGCTCGGCACTCTTGGTGCGGGGCGTGTGTCCGTTCAGTACCACGATATCGCAGAATTCGCAGTCAAACGGGCATCCGCGCGAATACTGTACGCATACTGAAGAATATTTATTGATGTCCAGCAGCTCCCAGCGCGGGGCGGGTGTGGACTCGATGCTGGGCCATTCCGTTGTCTGATAAAGCGGTTTAGGCTTGCCTGCGATGACATCCTCGATAAAAGGCTTAAGTGTGACCTCCGCCTCGTTAAGCACCAGGTGATCGACATGCCCGATAAATTCATCGGGCTGCATGGTGAAGTAGGGGCCTCCTGCTACCGTTTTTGCACCCAGACGTTTGCACCTTTTTATGACCGCCCAGGCGGACTCACTCTGTACGGACATGGCGCTGATAAAAACATAGTCCGCCCACTTGATGTCTTTATCGGTGAGATGGGCTATGTTCATATCGATCAGTTTAACTTCCCATTCCTGGGGCAGCATGGCGGCTACGGTCAGCAGGCCCAGCGGCGGGAAGGCCGCTTTTTTGGATATGAAGTTCAAAGCGTGTTTAAAACTCCAGAAGGTATCCGGATATTGCGGATATACCATCAATATTTTCACTGGTTGTTCCTCCATTGCGAGCGTTGGTTGCATAGAATACAAGTACGCCCGTTAAAAGTCAATTTCTTTTCGGAAATATTATTGACCTCCGTCATGATACAAATCATAATGTAAATTAGCAATAAATGGAAATCACTGTCAGGCTTGAGATGTGCCGGCGGGCCCGGTAATTCGGGAGGATGGAATGCATCCGTATTATAAGGAATTTCTTGCTTATCTCAATAGTGAAGATAAGCGAAAATGCGTGAGCTTTGTGCTTTCCAAACTGGCGGAAGGCCTCATAGATATTGTTACACTCTATAATGAGGTGCTTACTCCTGCGGTTAATGCGGCTCCTCTTTCTATAGATGATAACCGGACCATTATCTGGCTGGAACATGTGCGCACTTCAATTGCCCGGACAATTATCGAATGCTGCTATCCCTATGTGCTTGCGCAAAGAGATGCGGAGGTGGGGCCGGACAGCAGGGGGAAAATGATAATCGCCTGTCCTTCCGATGAATACCATGATCTGGGCGCGCGTATGGCGTGCGATTTTTTTGCTCTGTGCGGGTATGAGGTGACCTTTATCGGAGCGAATACACCGGAGACTGAGCTCGTCACCGCTGTCAACTATCTACGGCCGCTGTATGTGGGGATCAGTGTCTCTAACTATTATCACCTTATCACAGCCAAAAAGCTGATTGAGCTTCTTGCTCATATACGGCGCAAGAAGGGAAACGGATACCGGATCATTGTAGGCGGCAGCGCATTTCAATGTAATCCCGAATTGTATAAGGAAATGGGTGCAGATATACTGCTCCAAACCTATGAGGAGATAAAAACGTTTTGCGAGAGTGAAAGCCAATGATCTCACTGCAGATAGCGTGGCGTTTCCTGCGTTCCGGCAAGGCGCAGACGGTGCTGATAATACTCGGCATTGCCGTTGCCATATCAGTGCAGCTCTTCGTCGGACTGCTTATCAATAACTTGCAGCTCGATCTGGTGGAGAAAACTACAGGGAACTTGCCCCATATTACAGTTTCATCAGCGGTAGAAGATGTAACTATAAACCGCTGGGATACTCTGGTTGAGAAAATAGAAAGCATTCCTCCGGTTACTGCTGTAGCGGTATCGGCCAGCGCCAATGCTTTCGTTAAGAAGGGTGATACTACCGCACCTGTCCTGATACGGGGGTTCGATTTTACTGATGCCGATGCCATCTACGGTTTCAGCAAGGCGATATACAGGGGTGATCCCTACCGCTCCCGCCGCGATGTCCTGATAGGGCGTGAGCTGGCCGGCGAGCTTGCGCTCGATGTGGGTGATAGGCTTATAGTAGTGCTTCCCTCCGGTCAGGAGAATATCTACAGCATATCGGGGCTCTATGATGTGGGCACCGCCAGCGTGAATAAGTCCTGGGTAATAACGCGGCTGGAGACGGCGCAGGATATCTTCGGCTACGGCAATCGTGTTACGGCAATAGATGTAACGGTGGATGATCTTTTTTTAGCAGATGCCGTCGCCGCACAGATAAAGCAGAATATAGACACCGGGCAGCTTAAAACAGAGAACTGGAAGCAGTTAAATCAGGATCTGCTGAATGCACTGCAAAGTCAGCGGCTTTCCAGCTTTATGATACAGGCATTTATTCTGCTGTCTGTGGTCATTGCCATTTCGAGCATACTGGCAATTACGGTTTTCCAGAAGTCCAGACAAATAGGTATATTAAAAGCAATGGGTATCAAGGATAGAGCGGCAAGCCTGATATTTTTTTATCAGGGGTTGATGCTGGGATTTGCCGGTACGCTACTGGGGATGGGAATTGGTATCGGCCTGTTCTGGTCATTCGTCAACTTCGCCACTACACCGGAGGGAGCCACCGTGGTCTCTTATAATATAGAAACGCGTTTTGTGCTGATTTCATGGATAATTGCGCTGGCGGCTGCCGTACTCGCAGGAGTGATACCGGCGCGCCGTTCGCTTAAGCTTAACCCGATCGACGTGATACGTGAAGGATAGAATGACAGAAGTTATCAAGCTGGAGAAAATCGATAAGATATATCACGGTGTTGAGGATACGCAGGTGCTCTTCGGCATCGACTTAAGCTTTGAGAAAGGCTCTTTCAGCTCCATTGTCGGTGAGTCAGGCAGCGGCAAATCTACTCTTATGAATATTATAGGTACGCTCGATGTGCCCACTTCAGGTAAGGTGTATATAGATGGCACCAGAACGGACGTTCTCTCACGTGATAAGCTGGCGGAGCTCAGAAATCAGACCATTGGCTTTGTCTTCCAGTTTCATTATCTGCTTCCGGAGTTCACCGCGTTTGAGAACGTACTGATCCCCTATATGATTGAGCACGGCAGGGCTGACAGCCGCATTCGCGGGCGTGCAGATGAGCTGTTCGAGCTTGCCGGGATAGCTAAAGTAAAGAATAACCCTGCAACCAAAATGTCCGGCGGCCAGCAGCAGCGTACTGCGATAATACGGGCGTTGATCAACGATCCGGGCATCATACTGGCTGATGAGCCCACGGGCAACCTTGATACCACGACCACTGCATCTATATATGCTCTATTCCGGCAGATTAATGAAACCTATAAAACTACGTTTATTATCGTTACGCATGATCGTAAGATAGCTGAACAAACGGATCGCATCGTTGAGATTAAGGACGGACGTATAGAGATGGACGTGAGGAAATAAGCTTTAAAGGAGTACCCCGTCGCTTAAGCTGGCACTGAGCACATATGTCTGGATTTGAGGCGTCCCTTCCGCTATATCGAGGACGGCTGTTTTCCAGAGGTCTGAGGCAAGATAACGGTCGAAGTGCTCCTGCGTATCCCAGATGAGAAATGCTCCCTGGCCCAGAGTATCCTTATTCATAATAAAGTACTTCTGTTTGAGCCCCGGCACACTCCGGTACGCTTGCACCACATTGCTTAAATGCTTCCTTACGTTTTCTATATTTGCCATGTCTTTCTTGACCTCATCCTTCAGTTCAAATAATACAATAGCACCGATCATATCCGCTCCTTCCCTGTTATTTGAAATGATATGGCGTATCCCTGCAGCGGTACGTACTGTGTCACCGCTGTTCCACATTGAAACGTATCACATCGATTGAGTCCTGCGGAAGCAGACGGCCCAAACTGATAGCCCCGCTTGTCTGAAGAGGGTACTGGTCCATGTGCAGATAGGTGGATTTATCTCCCGTGATCAGGTAGGTACCGTTGGTACTGGTATCGGCAAGAATAAACTTGCCGTTGATAAAGTTTATAAGAGCATGAGTGCGGGATGTGTAAGCGTCCTCTACAACCATGTCGTTGTCATGATGACGGCCGATGGATATACCTGTCCTGCTGCGGTCAACCTGCGTTCTCTGATCCTTGTAGATCAATATGAGCGCAAGCTCACGCCCCTTAACAAATTCGGGATTCTGGACGACTACGGTAAGCCCCTGCCCGTCCCAGACAACCTCATAAATATTCAGTTGTTCCCGTTTTCCTTTTAAGGTAGCAGCATCGATATGCCGCACCATAGTTCGTTCTACGGCATTCAGTGATTGTACCACCTCTTCAGTGGTCAATATCTGTCTGGATTTGGCGTAATTTGTTATGCGAGCTGCCACATTCACCGCATCTCCATAGACATCATTTGCCTCATGAACGATCTGGCCTCTCTGTAAGCCTATGCGGATGGTCAGTTTTTTCCCTGCGGGGGTGACGGAGTATTTTTCCTGCATCATAAGGTGCATGTCTCTGGCCGCTTCTACCGCCCGGTCCGAATCCGGGAAAACGCAGAGTATCTCATCACCTATGTTTTTAACAACCCTGCCCTTGTGGCGTACGGCTACTCCAGACAGACAGCGCAGGCATTCCGTCACCAGCCTTTGTGCGGTGAGATTGCCCAGTGTGTCGTAAAGAGATGTGCTGCCGCAAATATCGGCAAAAAGGACAGTGGATGCAGTATCGCCGGGGACTGTTTTCTTCTCTGTATCGCCCATTATTTTATCCGGGATTCAGACTGATGTGAGTAACATGTACTCCTTTTCATCCATAATACTGCAGGTATCTATAATATGCAACGGGGGAAAGCTCTGTACTATTTGCCAGAGGTGAAAGATGCGTAAAAAGGTTAAGGATAAGTGAAGGTCATGAGATGACAAACGGACAGCCGGCAGGCTGTTTTCCTGTGATGATACCTGCCGGGATTAGATTGCTTCCTTCCGCAGCGGGCTGAACGGCCCAGAGCCGCTAGAAAGCGCAGCTGCCGTCTTCACGATGCACAACTCCCACGATCTTTTGTATGGGAACTACAAAGGCAATGCCTGCTCCCGGCTTGTTCAGCTCGGCAGCTTGCGTGATCTGGTTGAGGATAGCATCGGTCTTGTCTGAATCAGTAACCGAAAATACTATTTCCTTTTCCGGTTCAATCGGGATCCCGAGTATCTGTTGTTTTTCATGAATGCCTATACCGCGGCCGAACATTATTGTGCCTCCTTCTGCACCGGCCTGGCATGAGCTTTTAAGTATCTTATCACCCCACCCCTTTCTGACAATGCTGACGATGAGAGAAAGCTCGGACATATCATTTTCCTCCTTTTTACGTGTTTTTATGCGGATGATAATCCCCATGGTCATGGTGGTCAATATCGGGGCCAATGCGATCAAAGAGATCAAACCGAAGCCGTCTATTACCGGGTCGCGCCCTTCGATGGCAGAGGCAAGGCCAATGGTAATGGCCATCAAAAAGGTAACTGCCATTGGACCGGTAGATACCCCGCCCGCATCGAAGGCAATGCCGATAACACTCTTATCACTGAAGAACAGCAATGCTATAGCCAGCAGATAACCCGGTATAATAATCCACAACAGAGGTATCCCGTAGACCAGCTTGACCATGGCGAGCGCAATGAACAGCGCGACCCCTGACGATATTGCATAAAGTACTATCTTTCTGGGGATAGAGCCGCTGGAAGCTTCTTCGACCTGTGAACTGAGTATACGTACGGCCGGCTCTCCCCAGGTGACCAGAAATCCCATCATGAAGCCGAAAGGTATCAGCAGCCACTGCATTCTGATAGTTCCCAGAATTATTCCAATCTGCTCACCTGCGGGGAAGAACCCTATATGTACTCCCTGCAGGAACAGGGCAAGTCCTGCCAGTGCAAGCAGAATCCCTTTCAACAGATTGAAAATGTAACTTAGAGGCAGCTTCAATACTGTGAATTGAAATATGATGAAGAGTATCAGGAGCGGCGCCAGCGCCCTGATAATGCTCACTATGGTATGTCCGAATCCCTCCCAGACGGCAAGCCCAATCAATTCAGCACCATCCCCATCACCATCACTCCGATGACCGGCCCGATCGAGGCAAGACCGATCAACCCGAAGCCGTCGGATAAAGCGGACCTGCCGGCAAGCACTGAACTGAATCCCAGCCCCAGCGCCAGTATTATCGGCACGGTCATAGGCCCGGTGGTGACACCGCCGGAGTCAAAGGCCACAGGCACGAAATTTGCAGGAGTAAAAAAAGAAAGGACGATGATGATTATATATCCGGCCGCCATCAGGTATGCGATGCGTACATTAAAAAGGATGCGGACCATTGCCAGGGCGATGAAGAAAGCAACTCCCACGGCGATAACATAAACAAGGACGTTTTTACTTATCGCTCCGCCTGAGACCATATCGACCTGTCTGGTCAGGACGATGACATCGGGTTCGGCGACAGTCGCAGCAAATCCGATGAGGAAGGAGATAACGATAATGAGCGGCAGGGAGCCGCGTCTGGGCAGGTCTGCGCCGAGGGCTTTGCCCATCGGCATGATGCCCAACTCGACCCCGAGAAGAAAAAGCACCATTCCGGCAATGACCATAACCGCGCCGATAATGAACTTAAGAAAGAGATCGGCAGGCATTTTAATGAAGGCGAATTGCAGCACAGCTACCACGATGACCAGCGGCATGATCGCTGCCACCACTTCCAATAGTTTGGCAATGAGCTGATTGCGCACGTGTCAATGATACCTTATTTAGAAGCTGACAGGAAAGAGAGTGAACGGAGAAGATTAGACAGAAAAATTCGTTATTAAATAACCTTTATCCATGTGCAGCAGGCGAGGTTTTGCAATTTAGTATAACAATACTATACTATTTTGGCCTGAAATACGTATCAATTACAGGAGTATATGAATATTAAACCAAAGTATATCCCCTTTATCTGGAGCAGTATACTGTTTGTCATTTGTTTCGGCCTCATGTTCCTGCTGATCTCCCGTCTTTCCACGTTTATCGAAACCAGCCAAATAATCATTCCCAGCATATCCGGGGCGGCTGAAGGGGTGCCGGGTGGCGCCGGCATTGAAAATATAGAGGAGGCCATCACAGTCGATTCTACGGGAGTGCCCATCCTCTACTTTTTCGTAGTTGCGGCTTTGCTGGGCGTTGCCCTCTATTTCGTACCTATTTCCAAACTCTGGCTTTTGCTTCGGGTGCTGTTTGGCTTGGGCTTTGCCTGGGGGGTATTCATCTTTGTTACGTTTTTCCTGCCGACTGCTGCTGCCATTTCAATAGCGGCAGCCGCCGGAATCACATGGCTGTTGATCCCCAGGATCTGGCTGCATAACGGATTGCTCGTTCTGACACTTGTCAGCCTGGGGACGGTGTTCGGAGCGATGTTCTCGCCGTGGACCGTGATATTGATAATGTTTGTCATTGCGGTGTACGACCTGCTGGCGGTGAAGTTCGGCTATATGCAGTGGATGGCAGGCAAACTCTCAAACGCTGAGGCACTGCCGGCATTCTTTATCCCCTACAAGCTTGCAAATTTCAGGATGAGTTTGAAGGGTTCGCTGGTTAAAAACATATTCAGCGACCCGGACAGCAAGCAGTTCTCGGTATTGGGCGGTGGAGATATATTCTTTCCTCTCTGGCTTGCTGCAGCCGCCTGGTTTGCTACGGATCTGAAATTGGCTTCTGTGATAGCAGCCTTCTCTCTGGCCGGTCTGTTGGGCACGTATCTTATCCATTTCTATCTGCTGAAAGGCAGGCCAACTCCAGCGCTCCCTCCCATCTTTCTTGCCTCTCTTTGCGGGCTTCTGCTGGTACGTTTTATTCTTTCCGGTTGACCTTAGGTGATTTTCATCCGCTTCCTCTGACAGTATCCTTGTGGTACAGCTCCGTTTTGCTCTTTGCAAGAGGCGGTCAGCCGTATAGGGTATAATGTGAGATGTCTTTGTTATTTCAATAGGACGGAGCGCCCGTTTTGGAGCAAACAAAATCAAGTTATATAGGGTACTGTTTTGTAGCTTTATCCTCCATTATCTGGGGCATGAATGGCGTGATCGTAAACTGGGTCCCCTATAATGCCTTTGTTATCGCTTTCTTCAGAGTATTTATCGGTAGTCTTGCTATGCTGCCCTACGTGCTGCTGACCGCCAGAGCGGAGACGGCCAGCGCACTGCGCGCATGGAAGGTCATTCTTCGGCAGGGCATACTGCTTGCCCTGGGATGGGTGCTGCTGTTCTATGCTATGAAACTTATCGCAATAGGGAACGCAGTCCTTCTCAATTCCACCGGTCCCGTATTCGTCGCTTTGCTTGCTCCTTTATTTCTTAAAGAAAAACTGGAGAAATCTACCATGCTGGCCCTGTTCCTGTCTATGGTGGGGATAGTTATTATCTCTTTACAGCGCAATATCGATGTCAGCGATCTCAATTTTGCGGGTGTGGTGCTGGCGCTGCTGGCGGGGCTGGCTTACGCTGCCTTTATCATCTCTTCCAAAATGGCCTTCTCGAGCTTGTCCGATGAGGTAGTGGCGTTTTATTCATATGCAGTAGCTGCCGTTTTTCTTTCCCCCTTTATTATCGGCACAGAGTTTTCTGCGGAACCCGTGCCGTGGCTGCTGCTGCTGGTCCTGGGCGTATTGAACACGGCTTTTGCCGTTACGCTCTGTCTCAAAGGGTTGAGCATGGCCAAAGCGCAGAAAGCCGTGGTCTTTATGTATCTTGAGCCTGCCAGCGCTGTGGTATTCGGCCTTATCTTTCTCAACCAGCCGCCCACGCCGCTTATGCTTGCCGGCGGACTGCTGATACTCGCGGCAGGATACATCGTGGCCAGAAGGTAAAATAACTACCTATAGACAAATCGTACCCGAATAATTATAATTTAATAAAGCTGTTTTAGCCTGCGCAACACTTTTCTTTTCAGGAGGTCTGGCGTATGCATGTGTATGATTATGAAGCCGGTGAACCGCAGTTTGAAACGGAGCTTTCCGAAAGTTCTACTAGGATTCACTATAAGCTTGCTTTCCCCAGTCCCGCTCCTGCCGGATGGAAAGAAGATAACAACGTATACGGCGACATGTTTGTGCCTCGGAGCGACCGGCCGGTGCCGCTGGTGATACTGACGCATGGTTTCGGAGATACCAGCCTTGCTCCCTGCTTGACGCTGGCGCGGTTGCTTGCAAGGCAGGGCTTTGCAGCACTTACGTGGTATCTGCCTATTCACTCACGCCGTTTGCCTCAAGCGTTGAAGGGCACGTATGAGCCTTTGACTCCCGGTGAATGGCTGGAGATGTACCGCAGTTCGGTAATAGAGCTGCGCAGGATAATCGATTGGGTGGAAGGACTGAACGAGATAGACAGCGCCGGAATAGTAGCGGCAGGCATCAGTCTGGGGGGGATAATCTCCTCCATAGCGATGGGGGTGGACAGGAGAATAGCTGCCGGGATATTCATTGTAACAGGCGGCCATATGGAGGAACTGTCCTGGGGCGGTAAAGTGGAGACGCTGTTTACGGGTCACGGCTGTTCACGGCAGGAATGCGCAGAAATATATAGACGCTATCCCGCCTATCTTGCTGAGGTAGCACAAAAGGGCATCGAATCTGCCGTACCGGCAAAAGAGTGCTTTCTCTTCGACCCGCTTACCTTTGCCGGTTACATTGGGGCGCGCCCCGTACTTATGGTAAGCGCAAACAAGGACGAGATGGTATCGGCAAAATCAACCGAATACCTGTGGGAGGCATACGGCAGGCCTCGCTTTGTCCAGATCGATGAAACACATGTCGGTACTTATTGCCAGTCCAACCTTCTCTGCGATGAGATAACCCGCTTCATAGACTCGTTTGTCCGTGTGTAAGAACAGAGCGGATATAAACAATGCTACGTCATCTCTCTGAAGGCGTTGGCGCCGCTGGCCAGAGCGGGCAGACCTCCCATTAGAAAGGCTACTTCCAGTGTTTCCGTAATTTCAGCTTCGCTTGCACCCAGCGCCCGGGCGCGGCCGGCCAGTGCGGCAACACCGCCTTCATGTGCTAGAAGCGCATCGCAGAGCATCATCATCAATACTTTGGTTTTGGCGGGAATAGCACCGTCCGTCACTACCATTTTCTCCTGCTCCTGGAACCTTTTCACAAGCTTCGGTGCGCCTTTTTGCAGCACTTCAGGCCAGCTAAAGGATTTTGGTGTATTCATGTATATACCTCCATAGATGATAGAAGTTGTTTATATGCTGCTTATTATAGGTGAAACGGGGTGGTTGTGTAAGGGGGTAGTGTAATTAAACGTATGCCCTGTTCTCTCAGGCTGCCTCCTGATTTTATAGCGCACACCTTATCATTTAAGTTCAGTCACTTGCGGAACTGCTGACACTTATAAAATAAAAGCGAAGCACAGCCGATCGTTTTTAATTCATAAAAGCTGCCTGAGCAGATTGCCATCCTCCTCCGGCGGACTTCTCGCGATGACGCATAAGGTTTAATCAGGTGCAAACTCAAGTTTGACGGTATACATCTATCAAGTCCATGCGAATCCGCCCAGAGTTTGCGGCAATCTTGTAAAAAAATGCGAATTTATAGCAGACTGGCTATTACCGAAATAGATTCCATAGAAGATTATTTTCTCTACGGTCCTGCGAATATCTGACAGGCCCATATCTTGCCGGTACCGTCTATATAGATGCCCATGCCTGCGGTGGTGTATGCCGGATTGAGCATGTTCGTGCGGTGGCCGGAGGAGTCATACCACTGCTGTGCCATGGCGGCGGCGTCGCAGGGGGCAAAGTTATCGAGCACGTTCTCAGCGGTGCTCATCATGCCGGGGACATTTGCCGTGATCTGAGCACTTCTGGAATCGAAATTATCATGGCTGAGGGCGCCTGCCGCTGCCATATACTGAGCGTGTTGGCGGCAGAGGCTGTCTATATAGGAGTTTCGCGTCAGGGGCGCTGCGCCGGCTGCGCTCCGCTTGGCGTTGACGGCATTGAAAAGCGCCTGTTCACAGGAGGCGGTATCCGCTGGTGCCGGAGGTGCGGCAGCGGCAACGGTAATAGTAACCTGCCTGGTTACGGAGCCGGCCGCGTTGCTGGCAGTGAGGGTGTAGGTGGTGGTGGAGCCGGGTGTGACCGAAGCGCTGCCGGATGCACCTATCCCGCCGCCGGGCGATATGGATGCTGATGTTGCTCCTGAAATACTCCAGCTCAAAGTAGAGCTCGCACCCGCTGTGATGCTGGTGGGGCTCGCCGTAAAGCTGGCGATAACGGGCAGCGATGGCGCGGCAGCTGCAACTGTGACGGTAACCTGTCTGGTTACGGAGCCTGCTGCGTTGCTGGCAGTGAGCGTATAAGTGGTGGTGGACCCGGGTGTGACCGAAGCGCTGCCGGAGGCGCCTATGCCGCCGCCGGGGGATATAGACGCTGATGTTGCTCCTGAAATGCTCCAGCTCAAAGTAGAGCTTGCACCCGCTGTGATGCTGGTGGGGCTCGCCGTAAAGCTGGCGATAACGGGCAGCGATGGCGCGGCGGCGGCAACCGTGACGGTAACCTGCCTGGTCACGGAGCCTGCTGCGTTGCTGGCCGTAAGCGTGTAGGTGGTCGTAGCCGAGGGCGAGGCCGTAGCGCTGCCGGAAGAGGGTACAGACCCTCCTCCCGGCACTATAGTAACATACGTAGCACCGCTCACATTCCAGCTGATAGTGGTGCTGCCCCCCGCAGTGATGCCGGCGGGATTAACTGTAAAGCTGTTGACGACAGGCAGTGAAGGTGCGCTGACTGTTATACCGGTTGATGCGCTTACGGAACCTGCCGAATTGCTGGCTGTAAGAGTATAGGTGCGGCTGCCCGATGGGCTGACCACAATATAACCGGAGCTGAACGGTATCTGCCCGATGCCGTTATCGATATAAATGCTTGAAGCCCCATAGACATTCCACATCAGTATGGCATTGCCTCCTAGAGTGACTACGGTAGGGTCCGCGCTGAATTCGAGTATGGACGGCAGTGCAACGGGAGCAGGAGGAGATGATGTCGCCGTCACTGTCACTGTGACGGTTTCCGTAACAGAGCCGGCGTCATTGGTGGCAGTTAATGTATACGTGGTTGTGTCTGAAGGTGAACTGGTAGCGCTGCCGGAAGCAGGTATCGAGGGAGCTCCCGGATCGATCGATATGGAATCCGCCCCCGAGACATCCCAGTCAAGTATGGTGTTTTCGCCTTCGCTGATGCTGGTATCGCTTGCACTGAAGGCTTTGATAATCGGTAAATCAGGAGATTCCGCGGGTGTATCCGTGGCGATCTCGACGGTAACTGACTTCGTAACGGAACCTTTGCTGTTGGTGGCGGTGATAATATAGGTTTTGGTTGAATCAGGGGAAATTTCAGCGGTACCTGAACCGGTAAAATTCCCCACACCGGGTTCGATGTTTACCTGAGTACCCTCGGGCACTATCCACGAGAGAACAGTGCTTTCTCCCGGTTTAACGACCTCGGAACTGGCGCTGAATGAAGCGATCATCGGCCCCTGCTCGGAGGTCTTTCCACTGAGATCGATGTCTTCTATCAGGTCACGCAGTCCGGACGTATCAATTTCTACATGTGCGGTATGCTCGATAAGGACGTTGCGTACCACACCCGGGGTGAGCAGCAGAGCTGCTGCCACTGCGACGACCACCACCGCGGCAACCAGCCCCGCAAGCGCTTTTCCACGCAGTATACCTTTTTTTACGGGAGCTGCGGCCGGGATCGATGAAGCAGAAACAGGCTGTTCTTTTACCATTGAGGAGGTTGAGCTCGCAGCAGGAGATGAAGCCTGTACGTTAAAGGTATAGCTTCCCAGACCGATGGAATCACCCGCTTTAAGCTCATGGGGAATATTCGGCTCGATTTTTTCACCGTTGATAAGAGTGCCGTTGCTGCTGCCCAGATCGGTTATGCGGGTCGTCTCTCCGTCGAATTCCACCCGCGCGTGATGTCTGGAGACCTGCGGATCTTCCAGAACAATGGTGTTGTCAGCACTGCGGCCGATGGTTGTATTCGGCTTATCGAGGGGATGTTCTGTAACATGAGTTCCCTTTGAAGCCTTTAAACTAAAAGATTTTCCCATGCCCGTCTCCCGTTTCCCCCGCTATGCTTCCCTGACAAAAGACATCTGAAACCTCACTATGGGACAGTTCAAGCGTCTCAATTATAGACAATTTATTCGACCTCGAAAGGTTATCACTACTCCGGTATTAAGGGGGTGCGAAAATTGTAGCTTTGGTAATTAAGCCTGTCAAGTACCTGCCGGTACATCACGCTCCTGTTGCATTTCCGTGATACGCGCCCGTAAAATAGTACAGGTGGTACAGTCAGATGGCGGCTTTACGGTTTAAGGATTTGCTCGTTGTCATTCCTCACAGCGGAGTTCTTGTGCCGCATGAGATTTCACTGGACATTTTATCCGAAGATTTCTCACGGCTCATGAGGAACGTGGACTGGTATACCAACTGGCTCTATGATTTCCGCGATATACTGGGGAATTCCCAGACGATTTTTCCCTACTGCAATCTGATTTTAGAAGCGAACCGCCATCCAGACAGGATCGCTGAAAGCGTACCGTTGAGGGATGTTCTCGCCGAACCTGTGTTTAAAAGGGGCTTTGAACCGGACAGCGGCCTCCGCGCTGCTCTATCAAAGAGATATCTGCAAAAATTCCATAAGGGAATCAAAGAGCACATAGCTCAGGGCGCACTATTTATGCTCGATTCGCATTCGACGATCTCGGCAAAAGGCATGGTAGATAACCAGATAGAGCTTATGAATTATCAGGTTAACGCCCGCACCGGGCGAAAGACCTTCTTTTGCCCGGATATATTTATTGAGGCCTATGCCGCTGCCCTGATGAAGCTGCTGCCCGGGATCAGAGTTACGGTAAACGAATCACGCTACGATCAGGTCTACGGCCATGTCTGCGCAGAACATTCCATAAATTCCGCTGCACCGGCTCGCAACAGGGTGCCTGCTATCTTGCAGGAGACCAATCAAAAACTTTACATGAATGCTGACGGGACACCTGATTACATAGCGCTGGAAACGCTGAGGAGGGCATTTGCCTCAGCGCTCCTCCATATGAAGAAAAAAGTGTTTGTATAGCTCGCAGGAGGAATCCGGTGATAGATTTAAGGATAGGAAGGCAAACGTTTGATTTCGATTGCGGGGCCAAGGCGTTGCAGCTGGTTATGGAGTATTTCGGTGTGGAAACACGTGAAGATGAGCTGATGAAAGAACTGAAAACCGGCAGTGAAGGGACAAGCCGCGGGCACATGGTCAGCGTGGCAAAGAAGAACGGCTTTGACGTATTTTCCGCAGAAAACGTCACCATGACACAGGTGAAAAGCTTTATTGACCGCGGTTTGCCGGTAATAGTAGCTTTGCAGGCATGGGCGGATAAATATATGACGCTGTCTGACTGGAGAGCGGCTTATGACTACGGCCATTATGCCGTCGTAATCGGCCACCAGGGGCGCGTTATCGTGTTTGAAGACCCGTCTTCGATTCGCCGTACATGGATGACTGAAAAGGAATTTCTGTCCCGCTGGCACGATATGGACCCTGATACAGGGCAGAAAATACATCACTATGCTCTGGTATTGATGGGCAAACAGCCTGCCAATCGCATACCGGAACATATGGACTGAGTACTTCCACGGATACTGTAAAAGTATTTTATTTTCTCTGGACACCCCGCCTTTTATGGTGCATAATAGACCAGATTTAGCTACCTCGAATAACGAGGGTAGTAGTTCCAGTCCGGCGTTTTATTGATACCGTAAGGAAAGGCATCTCTGTACATATGGCTGAAAGTGTAATTATTACCGGTGCCTCCGGACATGCCGGTGCAAATCTGGTGCGGGCACTTCTGGAGAGAGGTGACAGGGTACGTGCGCTTGTGCATCGGCAGGGGAAGGCCATTGAAGGGCTGGATGTGGATATAAAGCATGGGGATGTGCGTGAGCTTGATTCACTCTGCCGTGCATTTGAAGGAGTTGAGGTGGTTTATCATTTGGCAGCCCGTATATCTCTCTCTATGAACGGCTGGGATGAGATTGAAGGAATCAACGTAAAAGGTGTGCGCAATGTTGTGGAGGCCTGTCTGCGTACCGGAGTGCGCAAGCTCGTGCATTTCAGCTCTATCCATGCTTTCTGTCAGCAGCCGCTGGATATTCCGCTGGATGAAACGCGGGCGCTTGTTTGCGGCGATGGTGATCCTCCCTATGACCGCAGCAAGGCAATGGGAGAAATGGAGGTTCGCAAGGGTATAGAACGCGGGCTGGACGCAGTGATTATCAATCCCACCGCGGTGGTGGGGCCGTATGATTATTACCCCTCTCATTTCGGTCAGGCGCTGATCAGTATGGCTGAAGGCAAACTGCCCGCTATTATCTCCAGTGGGTTCGACTGGGTAGATGCGCGTGACGTAGCACAGGGGGCGATTGCAGCACGGGAACATGCTCCCGCCGGTTCCAAATACCTGCTTTCAGGTCACTGGGTCTCTATGTACGATATTGCCTGTATGATAGAGAAGATAACCGGATGTAAGGCGCCGGCATTTGTATGTCCAATGTGGCTGGCGCCTGCCGGCGTTCCTTTCATGTCCGTGTTTGCCCATTTGAAAGGCACGCGTCCTATTTTCACCGGCGTCACGTTGAAGGCATTGAGCGGGAACCGTACTATCAGCCATGAGAAAGCATCCCGTAAACTGGGTTATAACCCCAGACCTTTCTTGAATACCCTTTACGATACGCTGGATTGGTTTGCGCGCAACGGATATCTTTCACGACGCATCAAGGAGCTTTCGCTATCGTGAATCTGGAAGCGCAAATTTTTAATAGTTTGATCATCGGCTGGTTCGTTCTGGCGGTGGTGGTGTTCATCTCTCTGTTTTTTATCAACGCTCCCTACGGACGTTATATGAGAAAGGGGTGGGGGGCTACCATCAATAACCGTCTGGGATGGCTGCTGATGGAGTCCGTATCTTCCATCGCTTTTGCACTGTGCTATGCATTCGGCATCTTCCGTTTTACTCCGGTTATGGTGGTGTTTCTGCTCATGTGGGAAGCACACTATATTCATCGTGCCTTTATTTATCCTTTTAGCCTGCATACACCTGGCAAGCATATGCCGCTTGCGGTCATGTTTTTAGCCGTGTTTTTCAATACTGCCAATGCCTATCTCAACGGACGCTACCTTTTCACCTTTTCCGGCGGCTATGAGACAGCGTGGCTTACCGATCCCCGTTTTATCTGTGGTGCAGCCATCTTTATTGCCGGTTTTATCATCAACCGTAGCGCAGACAATACGCTTAAGCGTATACGCGAGAACGGGGCAAAGGAGTATGCCGTACCATTGGGACCGGTGTACCGGTGGGTATCCTGTCCCAATTACCTGGGAGAGCTGATGATATGGTTCGGTTGGGCGTTGGCAACTTGGTCGCTGGCCGGCCTGTCATTTGCTATATGGACGGCAGCCAATCTTATACCGCGCGCCCGTGCTCACCACAGGTGGTATAGAGAGCATTTTGCGGATTATCCGCAAGAACGCAAGGCTCTTCTGCCCGGTATCTGGTAATGGAAGGCAGGTGCAGAATATAACGCACTCAGGCGGTTAACCTGCGTCTCATAGTTACCAGCGCTATGCAGAAGAAAAGCGTGCTTAAGGCCAGTATAAAAAGGAGCGCCCAAACCATATCGAGATGAAATTCCCCTGCAATCAGTGATCTGACGATAAGCACCGGTGAGGTGAGTGGAGCAATCCAGCTTAATTTCTGCACGATCTGAGGAAAGGATGAAAGCGGGAAGAAGACACCGCTGAAAAAGAACATAGGTGTGATGAAAAGGGTAAAAAAGTAGTTGAAGCTGTAGATATACGGGACAATGGAGGTATAAAAGATGGCTATGGATCCGAACATAATACCTTCAAGAAAACATGCAGCCGGTATCAGCAGCGCCCAGACGGAAGGAATAAGTCCGAATGCTGCGGCTACGATGAGTATCATCGTACCGGTAAGGCTGGCCCGTGTCGCGCCCCAGAATATTTCACCTGCGATGACATCCTCTACATTGAGCGGCGTGGCGATTATTCCGTCGTACGTTTTCTGGTATTCCATTCGTACGAAGCTGCCGTAGGTGCATTCGAAGCAGGCGCTGAACATGGCGTAGGCGGCAACTATGCCGGGCGCTATGAAATCGATATAGCGCTGCTCGTCGACAAGGCCTACATATGCTCCCAGCCCCACACCCATAGCCAGAAGGACGATAACGGGCTCGATAATAAAGCCGGGCGCCTCGGAATGCCACAGCCCCAGGAACACATCCATATTGCGCTGCCATACGCGTATAAAACGCCATGAGAAAAGCCTCATTCTATCAATAACCTCCCTGTGAGTCTGAAGAATACATCCTCCAGAGTCGCATCCCGTTTCCAGAAACGCTCGCTGGAATTGAACAGGTCCTTCAACTTATCTGCCGAATCCATGTGAAAGATATGAATACGGTCCTCGAGCAGTTCGAATTCCAGACCTTCTTTTGTCAGGACAGCAGAAGCCTCTTCTCTACTGCCTCTGTCCATCCCTATCTCCCATATGTGCCGTCCTACATAGCGGGAAATGAGGTTTTGAGGTGTATCGAGCGCAATGACTTTGCCCTTATGCATAATGGCGATGCGGTCGCAGAGAGCATAGGCCTCCTCCATATTCTGCGTTGGCAGCAGCAGTGTTACCCCCTCCTTTTTAAGCTGCAAGAGCTTTTGCCAGACAAGATATTTCGCCTGCGGATCAAGTCCGACTGTCGGCTCGTCGAGTATCAATATTCTTGGTTTGTTTATGAGCCCGCGGGCAATGAGCAGCCGCCGCTTCATTCCCCCTGAGAGCTCATCTATCTTGCTCTTAAATCTGTCTTCCATCTGGAAGAATTTCAGGACCTCCATACAGCGGCGGTATGCCTCGTCTTTGGGAATATTGAAATAGCGAGCGTAGGTGGTCAGATTCTTGAGTACGTTAAGGTCGGGATCGAAATTTTCCTTTTGCGGGACCAACCCGATAACTGCTTTGATACTGCGCGCATTGGCAGCAAGCTCTTTGCCTAGAATGGTAATCTCGCCTGATGTGGGTGGTGAGACGGCGGTAATCATTCTGATGAGGGTGGTCTTGCCGGCGCCGTTGGGTCCCAGCAAGCCGAAGCATTCTCCTTCTCCTATCTCAAGGTCGATGCCGTTTACCGCTGTTATATCTTTGAACTGTTTGATAAGTTTTTTTGTTACGATGACAGACATAAATATTTTATGACTTTTTAGCCGAGCATTTGCGGAAATGAACTGACCGCCGCAGTCTTTTTATTTAAGTTGCCGAGGTCCGTAATTGCGCTCCCGCTCAAGCAAGTGGAGATAAAGCTCTTTAACCTGCTTTCTGGTATCCTCTAAGGTGCCGTTATTGTCGATAACATAGTCCGCAAGCCTGGTTTTCTCCTCCAGCGGCATCTGTGCGGCAATGCGTGCTCGGGCTTCCTCTTCGCTCGAACCGTCCCTTTCTATCAATCTTTCCATCTGATTTTCATGGCTGGTATAGGCTACAATTATGAGATCGACTAATTTTTCTGCATGTACTTCGAACAGCAGTGGAATGTCGTGAACTATCACCCTTACAGAGGCGCTTTTTGAAATAGCCTTTTCAATAGCGTTTGCGGCATCGAGGATGCGTGGGTGTGTGAAAGATTCCAGTTTTATGCGCTGCGCGGTATTGTTGAAGACGATCGCTGCCAGCCGGGAGCGGTCGATAGTGCCATCTGCCCTGATAACCTCCGCGCCGAAATGGTCCTTTATGTCCTGCCATGCGGGACGTCCGGGCTGGACTATATCTCTGGCGATTCGGTCATAGTCGATAACATAGGCACCCATCTCTTTCAAATAGGCGGCAACGATGCTTTTACCCGATGATATTCCACCGGTCAATCCAACGCGCAGTATAGCATACCTCCTTCTCCAGTTTAGCTATAGTGCCGCTAGAGTATCAATATTCATGCCTGACTGTCAATACGATAGTTGTCCGGTTGACAGGTGTTGCAAAGCATTGGTAGTGCGCTTTGTTTTCTGAAGATATGGTATTATCTTTATATAACTACATCTTACAGGGGGATACATGAAAAAGTACAGGACCATACTATTGGTAGCACTGGCATTTATTGCCGCTTCTGCTCTGCTTTACTATATACACTTCCTTATTTTTCGTGATGTTCACCACATTTTTATATATATGGTCGGCGATTTTGCTTTTCTACCACTGGAGGTCTTTCTGGTTGTGATCGTCATCGAGCGGATTCTAGCGCGGAGGGAGAAGCAGTCCATGCTCAACAAGATGAACATGGTCATAGGTGCCTTCTTCAGTGAGGTAGGCACGCCGCTTATTAAAAAGCTGCTGCCGGGCTATGACAGCTGCGCAGAGATCTCGCAAGAGCTCTCTGTGGATCTGGCCTGGACTCATAAGGATTTTCTCAGTGCTAAAACCTGTACCGGCCTTCACAAAAGTCTTCCGCACTACGGTGCTGTGGAATTAGAAGAACTCAGATCATTTCTTATCCAGAAACGTAATTTCTTACTGAGGCTGCTGGAAAACCCCAATTTGCTGGAACACGAAACTTTCTCAGACCTGCTCTGGGCAACCTTCCATCTCACCGAGGAACTGGAAGCACGCTCTTCTTTTGAAGAGCTTCCGGAAAGCGATCTTGCTCATCTTTCCAACGATGTCCATCGTATTTATCAAATTCTTATTTCGGAATGGGTGGACTATGCGGAACATCTTAAAACCAATTATCCTTATCTGTTTTCGCTTACGGTGCGCACCAATCCTTTCAAGGAGAAGACGTCACCGATCATATCCTGATAGAGAAGTTAGCGTGACCCCGGATGCCGGTGCGGCCGAGGCGGTGTGATGCCTGGAGGGGCAAGGAGCTGTTTTTCTTCCAGACGGGAGAGCGTGCGAACTTTCCCCTCTGCCAGCTTTCCCAGATGGAGGCCGCCCATCCGCACCCGTTTCAGCGCTGTAACCGTATGACCTGTTGCCTGGAACATTCTGCGTATCTGCCGCTTTCTTCCCTCGTGGATAACGATACTGTAGGTAAAGGGGTTTCCCTGTTTGATTTCCTTTATGCGGGCGGGAAAGGTCAATCCGTCCTCCAGGACAAGACCGCCTGTAAATTTTTGTATATCGGAAGGTGAAAGCCTGTCTTTGATTGTGGCGTAGTATTCCTTCTCATGTTCGAAACGCGGATGAGTAAGCCGATAGGTGAGATCACCGTCATTGGTGAGCAGAAGAAGTCCGGTACTGTCTTTATCAAGACGGCCCACCGGATGGAGCTTAAGACCTTTATAAGGCTGAGGCAGAATATCGATAACGGTCTTGCGTCCCCTGGTATCGCTGGTAACCGAGAGCACTCCTGCCGGCTTATTAAGAAGCAGTATCACTCGCGATTGGTGCCGGGCTTTGAGTGGGATGTGGTCTATCTCTATGGTGTCCGTACTCGGGTCAACGGGATAGAGCAGATCTTCAACTGTAATTCCGTTTACGCTTATCCTTCCTTCGCGGATGGCGGCAACAACCTTGCGGCGGGAACTCTGCCCGTATGATATAAGAAGTTTCAATAGCGTCTGTTTTTCCACTGCATTCGCTCAGTTTGAAATTATTCTACGCACATATTTACTGTTCGATGGTATTCTTTTCACCGGAAGTATGATCGCTGCTGCTGATCTCTTTCAGGAAGTCGCTGTTTCTGATCTCACCTGAAAGAACAGTTTTAAACTTTGGTAAAAGATCAGGATAGATATCTTTAACGGCCTCTATCATACCCAATGCCAGCTCAATAGCTGCCTGCTCCGCAGGCTGCCTGAGCCTGTGTGCTGCCGTTCTTGCGCTCTCCAGGGAGCGGGCTACAATATTAATCGGGTCTGTATTGGTCTCAATAGCGCCCTGGACCAGGCCGTATCCTGCTCCGCGGAATGTTTCGCGTGCGTTGGCATGTGCCCGTTTCATTGCCATGAGTATACCCTGAACAGCTTCATTTACGAGGTAGTCCTCGCTGGCATTATTCTCATTCAATGCCAGCAGAACACCGCGTACTGTATGCCGGGCTATTTCCGCTACATTTGTCTGAACGGCTTTATTATTGGGCATAAGATGCCATACGCCGCTTTCCAGAGACTTGGCAAGTTTGTTGGTCGCTAGCCGCCCGCGAGTGGCTGCCATGGCTGTCATTTTAGCCATATCCGCAATCTGATATGCGGTAACGCCGAGTGCTACATTCACGCCCGGCACACGCCTTAAGTAACTGAAAGGAAACATGGTGACAAAACGCAGCCCTGGCACTGTACTCACCTGACGGGTCGAGGTGCGTGTTTGTGAGAGAAGCTCATCGAGAACCACTTCTCTGTTGACCTCTCCTTCCTCATGTAGCTTACTCAATGAGTTCAGGCTGATGACGCCCAGTATGAAAGCAATGACAAACAGGAAATCCAGGCCGGATATATAGAGTGCCGGTAATTGAAGCGTTTGCCCCGGCCCGGTCCAGGCAAGGTTGATGGTGAACTCCCTTACAGCAAAAAAATCCGCCATAAGTCCGCCGACCAGCGGACCGATACCCGTCCCCAGGCTCGTTGAGAGGGAAGCTCCTGCCAGGTAGGATGTAGATTCTCCTTGCGGTGCTATCTTCAGCCCTATCATGCCTACGTTTAAGGTGATTCCTGCGGTGGCGATACCGGCGAAGATGTGGAGGGCTATCAGCAGCGGGAGGGTAAGAATATGTTTGCCCGGGAAAGTGGTAAAGACCCATCCCAGTATCACCAGAAGGAACAGTGATGCGCAAAGGGAAAGAATAACCTTGCTGCCGAAGCGGTCCACGAATTGCCCCCATATGCGCAAAAAGAGCAGGTTAAAGAGCTGGCTGAGAACGCTCAACACGATTACTGTTGATATCGGATACCCCAGTGTTTTGAGCAGATACACCGCAAAAAAGGGAATTGCCAGATTGGACGCAAACGTCCAGAAGAGCAGGAACTTCATCAGTTGGCGGTAGTTGGAGTCACGTAAAGGGGCTGAGAGTGAATTTTTCAGGGAAATTTGTTGATTGTGATAAGTACGTATTTCAGGTTCCGGCATGAATGACATGAGGACGGGACTTGCCATTCCCAGGAAGAATGCTCCGAAGAGGAAAGCAATGGTATAACCGTAAACCGGATTTTCCGCCGGGAACCAGTTCGGCCAGTAGTCTACGAAGTATCCTGCCGCCAGGCTGAAGACAACGGTGACCACTGTTGCCAGCGCCAGACGCTTGGAGAAGAATCTCCCCAGTATTTGAGGAGGGATCAGGTCGCGTATCCATGAGTTCCAACTGCAGGAAGTAATAGATGAAAATATACCTCTGACTGCCATTAAGATGAGCAGAGCCGAGATCGCCCAACTGCCCGGGGCTTCGATGAAATAGGGTATAAGCGCCACAGGGAACCATAAGGCCTGGGCGATAAACCAGCTGGAGACAGCGATGATTTTACGGCGTTTAAAATACTCGACCAGCAGTATCACCGGAATTTGCAGCGGCTGCACAATAAAGGGTATGGCTGCAAGGATACCTATCTGAAGGTTATTGGCACCAAGCGCCAGCGCGAAAGCCGCGAGGAATCCGCTGGTGGTAATGCTGAAGAAACCCAGGGAGGTCATACCTTCCAGGTTCAACAACTTCAACCCGCGGTTGACTTCCTGCTCCGTTAAGTTCTCTCTGGGTTGAAAAGCGCTTTTTATACCCATTTATTTTCTACAATAATAATAGATGATTTCATTTAATGGCAATAGTCCCTTCCGTTTGCGAGTGTGCTATTGTACCCTTCTATTGCGGAAAGCTCAATATATTCTTTGGACGCAGGCTTAGGTTTTTATGTTTATTGACGCGTAAGTCGAATGTTCTCGTACGTCATAAAAAAGAATGCTACGTCATAAGTTCCAGTAAAAAAATTGAGCATGGCACTACTATGCCATGCTCAATAATATTAGAATCCCAGATCAATCTGTACGGAGACTAAGTAACAGCTTATATTACAAATCGGCGGTGTTGTTAGCTGCTTTGCTCAGTATAGAGCTCACCGTTTCTGCTTACTATCCATTCAGTAACTTGTTTGACCTTATTGGAATCACCGATATGCTGCCGTTTTCCTGTCGGCTGGTTGTCAACCATTTCTTCATAGCTGACCATATATTTATTGCCTTTATCAGGGTAGTTGGGATTTACTTCCACTACCATCATATCAGTTCCTGACCATGTTTTGGTAATATATCTGAGAACATGTCCTGCCTGGAGCATCTCTATTTGCCCCTGGACGATGTCTTTTTTCGAAAGCTTCTTGCCATCAGGTTTCTTTGCCTCCTGATGAACGGCGCTGTTTTCAGCTGCCGCAGGGGTGGGAGTGGTTTTCACCTCAGATTTCTTTTTGTTCCAGAACATTTTTTATCCTCCATTAAATTGCGTATGACCGGCTGTTTCTCATCGTGATGTTCAATCAGAAAAAATGTCCAGGCCGGTGTTTAACAAATACAAAACATGAATATTAATATATGATATATGCTTCATGAATATTATATCATAATGGCAAATATAGTCAATGTCGATAATGAGCTATTGCCGTACCGGCAGCAGTGGGAATCATGACTGTAATTGTGGAAATCACTGGCTGGTAATAAGGAAAACCGGTAAGAGGTTATCCCGCTTACCGGTTATATTTGGAGAGTACCTTGCTATATGTGACGATTATTGTCATGAATAGCAAGGTATCAGGGCTGCCTGCTGTAGAGTGTTGCTTTTCTCCCGATCAGCCATCTGGCAATCTGTTTCGGTTTATTGGATTGAGCAACGTTTATGGTGTCCTTTGATGCATGCCCTTCGATAAGATCAGCGAAACGGACACTGAATTTTTTTCCTTTTTCAGGGTAATCCGGGTTTAGATCAATGACTATCAGGAAAGATTGATTCCATTCCTCACATAGATAGTTTATAGAACTATATATTCCCAGTTGGGTTATTTGCGCAGCAATAGATTCCTTATCAGTGACTTGACTAATTCTGCCGGTAGCCATGCCGCCTTTGATTGTTGCGGTAGTGTTGTGTGTTGTCAATTTGTACTTTCTCCTTTGTTTTTATACCGGAATCGTGCAAAATGTTGAATCACATCGGGCTTAATCACCCTTAAATTGCTCCGGCATCTGAAAAATAGTTCGCTATATATCATTATAAACCCTTGCGGTCAATGTCCAATAAGGGCAGCACTATCTTTGACTATGTGGATAGTACCATTCATGAATAATAAAATATGAATAAATAATCACTAAAATTAATGCATGAATGGTATAGAGGTGAAAACCGGCAAATTAAAATGAAGCTTATCATCCGGAGAGGGAAGAAACAGTATTATATTGTGCCGAAAATTATGAGGTAGATTTTCTGGTCTTGTTAATATTCTTTTTCCAGCCCAGTGCCCGCAGGAGTTTGCCGACCTCAATATCACTATGACTGGCATGGCGCAAGGGAAGAACGTGGTTTACTACATAATGATTACAGCGACCTATACGTTTTTTGGTGATATACCCGGTGCTGAGCAGGTCGGCGATTATTTTGCGTGTAGCCCTCTCGGTTATGCCAATTTCCTGAGCCAGATCGCGGGCAGTAATCTGCTCATGGGAAGCTATAAAACTAAGAACGACAGCATGATTTGTAACAAATGTCCATTCAGCCATTCATACTCCTCCCTCATGAAACATGTGATCATATATCTGAGTAATCGACACGTATTACTACTTTTAATGAACTGATTATTATATTCACTATTAGAATTACATGAAATATTTTACACTGTAGGATGTTTTTTGCCTAGCGTATGCACCTGAAATTTATGCTATCGGCGATCACCGTTGTGCTTTTCTTTATTAAAATGCGTGCGTTCTAATAGTATTCTTACCCTCTTCTTTATGGCCTTTGTCAACCTGGTAGTGGGAGAAGCTGATGTGTATTCGGTTCCCATGAGAGTGCGGCTGAAAGTACGCTCAAGTTGTCCGTGAATATTGAAAGAATATCTGAGTATCAGATAGACTGCCAATCCCAGTAAGAGAATGGGCACGGCCAGCGCGCTCGAGCCCAGAGAGAAAAGCCCGGAGAAAAAGGGGATGAACCAGAGAGCCATTAATACCGTTAGACTTATAATAATACTATCGCGCAGAACTATGCGTAATGCTTCGTGCCTCCAGTTTTTGGCTGAGAGCCGCCTGCGCAACATATGTGCGGTTGCCTCACTTACCAGGCTGCGGAGATTGCGCCAGATGGCGGCGAGAGAGGGAAGACATAGTATTATCAGCAGACATCCGAATATCAGGCCAATAGTGTGATTGGGAATCCCAATGAACAATGCCAGATGTTCAACGTAACGCAGCGAGAAAGTGGCCAGACTGACAAGTACGATAATAATGATCAAATTGATGATAATTAGCTTGATTGCATGTCGTATAACGAGCGCGGTAATACTATCGTTGGAAAAAGTACTGCGCAGAGCACTGAGCCAATCAGCAAGCCGCGAGATATAAGTTTTAAGCAGGACAGGGCAGAACCGCTGTATCAAGTCCGCTGTAACGTCTGCCGAACGGTTAATATATGGTGTGGTGAAAGAGGTAAGAGCAGTGGCAAGAGCTATAACAGGATAAAGCTGCGGCAGTACTATACCCCCCTGCGTGCCCACACGCACGATCACCAGGGAGAACTCTCCAACTTGCGGCATCCCCATACCCACTTGAAGAGATGTTTTGCCGTCATGTCCCGTGATGAATGTGGCAATGGTATTGGCAAAAATCTTGCCGAAGATAAAAACGACTGATACGATTGCTGCGGGAACAATAAAATGTTTAATTTCGGAAATATCTATAAGCATTCCTATGGTCACGAAGAATATAGCCGCAAACATGTCTCTGACCGGGCTTATAACCTCTATTACCTCCTCCGAATTCTCCGTATCTCCGATTAATGAGCCCATCAGAAAGGCGCCGATTGAAATTGAGAGGCCGAGAAAATCCCCGATCAGCGCGAGAGCGAAGCATAATCCCAGGCTTGTGACCAGCAGAGCTTCTCTGGAATTGAAACGGTGGGTAAATTTAATAAGCCGTGGCACGAAAACGGCCCCTATCACCAGCGATGCAAGTACAAAGATGACCAACCGCAGCAAAAGAGAGCCGATAGCACCGATGTCAGCGGCACCCGTGGTAGCAACACCTGAAAGAATGGCGATAATGGCAATAGCAGCAAAATCTTCTACTACCAGGATACCGACTATGATACGCGAGGAGACACGTTGCAGCTTGCCGCTATCTTTAAGTATTTTAACTATTATAGCGGAGCTGCTGATATGAAGGGCTGCCCCCAGAAAAACAGAATCAGTGGTAGACCACCCGAATGCCTGCCCCAGCCCGTAACCGATGGATATCATGGTGACTATTTCGATAACACCGATAACCAATACCTGAAAGCCGAACCTTCGTATTTTATGCCAGCTGAATTCCAGGCCGATACCGAAAAGCAGCAGAACCAGTCCTAAATCCGCAAGCAGATTGATGGTACTGATATCGGTAACCAAAGGAAAGGGAGGGGTGTAGGGGCCGATAATCATGCCGGCAATCAGATAACCCAGAACAACCGGCTGCCGCAGCTTGCGGAAAAGCAGTGTAATTGCTCCCGCTACCACCATGATGATAGCGAAGTCTTTTACTAAAATAAATTCTTCCATAAAACGGGGAAGTGCTCCTTTACTGCTTTCCGTTATATATCGGTTTATTATACATGGTTAATATCACGCGTTATATATCGACAGGTTCAGACGAGATCGTTATCACTGATCTAAAGCTAATCAGGTATAATGTAACATGAATATGGATACGGATGCATTAATTACCCGGGCGGCACGGGACCTACTGAAGAGTAAACATACGGTTTGTTTAACCGGTGCGGGCATGTCCACAGAATCGGGAATTCCCGATTTCCGTGGTCCTGATGGTCTCTGGACAAAACATCCGGAGCTGGAGCAGCAGGCTTATGAGATATATGATGTCTTTTTGACAGATCCGGCTCGGTACTGGGAATTGCGTATGGAACAGAATCGTCTTTATGGGGACGTTGAGGCGGCACCTCCAAATCCGGGGCACTACGCTCTGGCAGAGCTGGAGCAGATGGGAATAATAAAATGCGTTATTACGCAGAACATCGACGGGCTGCATGAGAAAGCAGGCTCCAAACATCTGCTGGAATATCACGGGAACTTGTTCAAGCTTCGTTGTCCTTCATGCGGCTCCAGATATGAAAAAAATATGTATTGTTATGAGGATCTGAAGAAGAAGGGTGAGCTTCCACCCCGCTGCCGCAACTGCAATTCCCCGCTCAAGTTCGATGTTGTGCATTTCCGAGAAGCTATACCGGAAGATGTTACCGCTGCGAGTATGGAGCAGGCCTCTATTTGCGATGCGATGTTAATCTGCGGAACATCGGCGGTGGTGTATCCTTTCGCCGTGCTTCCGCGGCTGGCGCGGCAACGCAGCGATGCGGGCAGCACTATCATTATCGAAGTCAACGGGGTATCAACCGTTCTTACATCAGAGGGTATCTCGGATTACCTTATTGCCGGGAGAACAGCTCAAATTTTGCCGGCAATAGTACGGCGCGTAAAAGGATTGAGAAAAACGAGCCCGTGAGAACGGACTGACCGTACCTCCTCTTTTATGGCCTCCAGCGAATAGAAGCTTGCTAACATTCCATGAATTTACCTTGTCCGCCGCTTTCCCCCTGCTCTGTGAGTCCACATACTATGAGACAAAAGTCGCATACATGCCCGGCCGGCAAAGCTAAAATGGCCTTAGAAAAATAAAAGGAGATAAGCGCGATGAAAGAAAAGGTAGAAGAAATACTGCGTGTAATACGTCCGTCTTTACAGGCTGATGGTGGTGATATTGAATTAGTGGATGTGATCGATGGTGTGGTGAGTGTACGCTTGAAGGGGGCCTGCGGTGGGTGTCCTATGGCCACGATGACGTTAAAAAACGGTGTGGAAAGAGCATTAAAACAGCAAATTCCCTCCATACGTGAAGTAGTGTCTGTGTAATAATGATTCTCAGGATAACCTTATTGTGACTTATTATGCTTATCACTGATAATTAAGCTATATCAGGTAAGGGGGAGGCAGTAAACAGTTGCCGCACCGTTGCTTAATTTGTCAGGGGAGCGTAATGGTCATGAATTTATCCGTGGGAAAGTGGGAGCTTGGAATGGTTTTAGAGCAAATCAACAGGAATGAAGACTATATTTCTGAGGAACTGGATTTTGATGTTGATAACGAAATAGAGCTTGATGAGGTCGAACGGGAGCAGGCCTCTATAGAAGAAAGCAGCCCTGCGGATACCGATACTGTAAGTATTTATCTGGCCGAGTGCAGGCAGACTACGCTGCTCGATGCTGAACAGGAAAGAGAACTGGGCGCGAGGTTGGAATTGGGGAAAACGCTTGGTGCAATTGAGGAGGAGTGTAAAAGCGATGAGGGAGTTGCTCCCTCTGCATTAAAAATACTACGTATGCTCCTTAAACGTTTAAACGAAGAACGCATGCTATTTGAACATACCTGCGCTTATCTCGGTATCGAAGCAGGACGCCCCGTACTTGAAACGCTTTTAAATCCTGTTTTCCGTGATACTCTTGACGGATTGGTAGATGAGCAGTTAATCGAGCATGTCATGAAGTCTTCCGGTATGGAGCATAACAGGGTCAGCGAAGGGCTCGTTAATCTCTCGATTGTCAGTCGGCTTGTCCCATGGCAAATACTGGATAAATCGGCAGCAATCCGGACAGCAGATGCTCTGGATAGATTGACGGATTATCAGCAATTTGAGATGAAAATCCAGAGGAAAGAGTCTGAACTTATGCATTACTTCGACCGAATACGTGAAAGAGCGCATCAGGCTGCCGATACACTGGTGCAGGGGAATTTGCGTCTGGTTGTGAGTATAGCGAAAAAGCGGACAGCAAAAGGTATGACGTTCTTGGACCTTATTCAAGAAGGCAATATCGGTCTAATGCGTGCAGTTTGGAAATTCGATTATCGAAAGGGATATAAATTTAGCACTTATGCTACCTGGTGGATAAGGCAGGCCATAGGCCGCGCTATAGCGGAGCAATCACGGCTGATACGGCTGCCCGTCCACATGGTGGATTCAACCAGAAAACTGGCTAAAGCCCGCGAAAAATTCTGGCATGAGCATGGTCGTGAACCCAGCAGTGAAGAGCTTGCCGCAGCAATGGATGTCTCGCTAGAGAAGCTAGAAAGAATAATGAAAGCCAGTTCTGAGCATATGTTGTCACTTGAAACTCCTATAGGGGATGAGGGTGGGCAGTTGGGTGACTTTATTGAGGATAGCAGTACACCTGAACCGGAAGAACAGGCTATAGATAGCCTCTTATTGGACCAGTTGCAGGAAGTACTGAATGTTCTTACCGAACGGGAGCGAAGGGTAATCGAGACCAGATTCGGCCTTGGTAATGAAGTGGATAAAACACTGGAAGAGGTCGGTATGGAGTTCGGTCTGACCAAAGAACGAATTCGCCAGATAGAGAAACAGGCACTGGCGAAGCTCAGACATCCTGTATACAGCCGCAAGCTGGCAGGCTATCTGAGATAGACCACGCACAACTATTTGATAATGATGTAAAATCGAGCTTTCTGCTGTTAATCAGGCGGACGCTTTTTTATTACCATTATTCATCATTTATCCAAGTTAAATTATCATAATCTATATAATATTATTTGCATTAAACTGCTTTTGTTGACCTTGATTCTACTTTTAATGCCGTTCGTGGTGTATAATGGAGAGTGCTCATATGAGAGATATGGATATCAAATCGAATATCGGCACCAAAGAGGAACTACACAAACATATAGAGGAAACACTTGCGGATCGCTTGCTCGTTGTGGTATCCAACAGGGAGCCGTATATACATGACCGTATCGGGAAAAAGATCAAATACTCTATACCTGCCAGCGGTCTCACGATTGCCCTCGATCCGGTAATGCGTACCAGCGGAGGCACATGGATAGCGCACGGGAGCGGGAGCGCTGACAAAGATGTTGTTGATGAGCGCAACAGGATTCAAGTACCCCCCGGGGAAGACAGCTACTCTTTGCGGCGAATCTGGTTGTCAAAAGAAGAAGAGGAAGGGTACTACCTGGGTTTTTCCAATGAAGCATTATGGCCTCTCTGTCATGTTGCCTACACACCGCCTATTTTTGATATATCTGACTGGGATATTTATCGTAAGGTGAACGGTCTTTTTGCTGATGCTGTTCTTGAAGAGGTCGGAGATAAAAAAGCGTTTGTCTTTATTCAGGATTATCATCTGGCTCTGCTGGCAAAGTTAATAAAAGAGAAGAATCCTACCATTATTACCGCGCTGTTCTGGCATATTCCCTGGCCTAATCCGGAGGTTTTCAGGATTTGCCCATGGGGTGAGGAATTGCTCGAAGGTATGCTCGCCAATGACCTGCTGGGTTTCCATATCGCATATCACTGCCACAATTTTATGGAAACCGTTAACCGCACACTTGAATCAAAGACCGATTACGAGACATGGTCAATAAATAGAGCGGGGCATACCGCATTGGTACGGTATTTTCCTATCAGTGTAGACTTCCTCAATATCTCGAGTAAAGCAAGCGGAGAACAGGTTAAGAAAGAGATGGAGGCAATCCGCAGGGAATGGAAACTTACTGATAAAATTGTCGGTGTCAGTGTTGATAGAATAGACTATACTAAAGGCATTCCACACAGGCTTCAGGCCATTGATAAATTTCTGGCGCGTTATCCCCACTATCAGGGCAAGATACTGTTTTTCCAGCTTGAAGAACCGAGCCGCACCCACATTCACAAATATAAGGAACTCAATGCTGAAATAGATGACCTGGTAGAGGAGATCAACTGGAAATATCAGGCGGGTGGTTGGAAACCGATAATATATTTGAAGCAGCATAATGAGCCATCCACCATTATCGCCTTCAACCGGTTGGCGCATTTTTGCATAGTCAGCTCGCTTCATGATGGTATGAATCTAGTTGCCAAGGAATATGTTTCTTCGCGCGTCGATCAGGATGGCGTGCTCATCCTGAGTAAATTTACCGGCTCCGCACGGGAGTTAACTGATGCGCTGCTGATCAATCCCTATGCCATAGATCATTTTGCAGATACGATAAAAGCAGCGATAGAGATGCCCGTAAAAAAGAGAAGGGAAAGAATGAAGAAGCTGCGCCAGGCCGTCAAACAAAATAATATTTACCGATGGGCAGGGGATATTATCTCCGAGTTAATGAATATAGAGATTTGACCTCTGTTATGCAATACCTGTTTGCTGCATGGAATGCGCTATTGCCCCGTATAATTTCTGCTGAACATGTGCTCCTTCTCAGCGATTTCGATGGCACATTGACCCCTATTGTTGAGGATCCCGCCGATGCCGTGCTTACGGAAGATATAAGGAATCAACTT
>CAZFIM010000003.1:0-54816 GCA_964519615.1 uncultured Dehalococcoidales bacterium | reverse complement strand
GATAATTTATGCCGGAAATCACGGCCTTGAGATAGAAGGACCTGGCTATTCCTACCTTGATGCTGTTGCCGCCGGTAATGCCGGTTATATGCGGGAATTATACAAGATACTAATTGCCACTTTGAGTGATATAGCGGGTGTTGTTATTGAGGACAAAAGTTTGACTATAAGCGTTCACTATCGTGCTGTGGCTGCCTGTGATATCGCTAAAGTGAAGCAAATCTTTGAAAAGGTTACCGCTGTGCCTGAAAGTCAGGGGCGTATCGTGCTTACAGGGGGGAAAAAAGTCTATGAGGTCCGTCCGCCCGTAAAGTGGGGGAAGGGAGAGGCTGTCCGCTGGCTGATCGATCATACAGGGGTAAAAACGGGATTTTGTATACCACCGCTCTGCATCTATATAGGTGATGATCTGACGGATGAAGGTGCTTTTGAGGAAGTGGATAAGAACGGTGGCATCTCGTTGTTCGTGGGTAAACCCTGCCGGTGCTCCGCTGCTCAATATTACGTACCGGATGTTAAGAAAGTGCATAAGTTTTTAGAAATGTTATAATTGCAACATACTTACGATAAATGATTGAGTGGATTAGTGAAAACTGGATAGCTATTGTTGTTGCGGCGGCAATACTATTTGCTAGTTACTTTGCCGGTGTTTGGCTGCGTCGCTTTGTCTACAGGATATTCAACACATGGGTGAAAAAGTCCGGGTGGGAGGGCGGCCGTTTTGTCGTACAGGCGACCTGGACTCAATTTCTTAACTGGGTGATGACGGTTGGTGCCTTTGCCGCTGTCTATGCACTATCAAATTTGTCCGATGCAGACCAATACGTTATTTCGCTTGTCTATAAGGCACTTTACAGCCTGTTCGTTATCTCCATTTTATGGTCAGCCGGGAGTCTTACAGGAAAATTTATCCGTCATTACGCCGGAAAAATCAGACGCTTGAAACGCTCCACAGCCGTTATCGTCAACGCAGCGAGGATAATCATTGCGATTATAGCCATTTTACTGGTACTCGATATCTGGGGCGTTTCCACAACTCCTATTGTGCTGGCTCTTTTTGCCCTTATCGTTATTCTCATCTTTGTATTCAGGGATGTAGTAATAAATCTGACATCAGGTTTTCAACTGGCTCGCGGACAGCAGGTGGAAATCGGTGATTATATTCGTTTGGAATCAGGCGATGAAGGATATGTGAGCGATATATCATGGAGTACGACCAGTATCAGGGCGCTGGACGGAAATCTTATTCTTATACCTAACGGCCGGCTTGTCCAGAGTACCATTATTAACTACGGGCGTCCGCTGAAAAAAGCATGCCAACCCTTCCGTTTTTATGCGCATGTACATTTAAAGGAATTGACCGGACGCAAAGCACATAATTTGACTGAGATGATACAGGCTTTGGCGGATGTCCCCGGTTCGGTTATTTACTATCATACACACCACTTCCTGGAAGAACACCAGTTTCTTTCTCCCGAACCGGCAAATGACTTTGCCCTGTGGATTGCTGATGAATTGGGGAACGAGCTATTGGGAGAGAAGATAGCCAGTGTGGATACTTTTGCCTTTCCTACTATCGCTGCTTTACGGGCCAGAATAATTGCGGTTATTGAAGAATATCTGCGAACCAATGAGGATGGCCGTACGGTAAGCGATGATCATGCATTTTATTTTATTAAATCAGTGAGCTATATATTGCCCACGCCCTATGCCGCACATGATCTGAGAGAATTCGTGGAGGTACTGCGCCGCATTAGCATACATTCACTCAGCTATCATATGTTTGAGGCGAGGCTGAAACTTAAAAAAGGCGTGAACGATTTTTCAATTTGGATAGAAGAATGCGTTGGCGATAAAGAACTGGCTGATAACCTTGCCGTACTGGATCCGTATGTTTTTACTCTGGAAAACCTGCGGACGCAGATTATCGAGCTGGTTGAAAAAAGGATAAGATAGGTAAGCGAAGTGCCGGAAGAGATGCGTATACCGATAAGGGGCAGGCTGCGTGACTACGAAACCGTAGTAGGCAGAAGTGTTCTGGATGAACTGCGGATACTTGCAGAGGTACTGTCAGGCAAAGTTGTTCAGAATATCAACTCTACTTTTGTGGGCGGCGGCGTTGCAGAGATGCTTGAACGTAATATACCGCTGCTGAACCAGCTCGGAGTCGATGCCAGATGGGACATCATTCGCGGCGATAGCCGTTTCTTCGATGTAACCAAGAAAATTCATAATGCGTTACACGGCAATGGAGAACCTCTGTCTGAATCCGAGATTGAGATTTTCAGGGAGGTAACAAAGCAAAACCTTGAAGAGATGCAGTATTATGGAGATATCTTTTATATCCATGATCCGCAGCCGGCGGGATTGATAGCAAAAAAGAGGGAGATAGGGAAAAAGTGGGTATGGCGCTGCCATATCGATGTGTCACGACCGCAGAAAAAAGTGTGGGGATTTATGCATGACTATGTGGTAGATTACGATGCAGCGATTTTTTCTGCGCCTAATTTTGCTCAAAGCCTGCCTATACGCCAGTTCATGATTACTCCGGCAATCGACCCCTTGAGCGATAAAAATCGCGAGCTCAGCGAGGGGGCTATCGCTTCAGTATTAAAAAAATACGGTCTGACCTCAGGAAAACCCATGGTATTGCAGGTCTCGCGGTTCGACCGCTTGAAGGATCCTCTGGGAGTCATGGAAGCATTTAAGATAGTCCGCAAGCATGTCGATTGCCAGCTCGTCCTGGCCGGCGGTACGGCTGACGATGATCCCGAATCGAGCGTCGTATTAAATGAAGTGCAGGAAAAGGCGGAAGGAGAGAAGGATATTCATATCTTGCTGATTCCTCCTGAAAGCGATCTAGAGATAAACGCTCTTCAGAGTGCGGCGACTGTAATAATTCAGAAATCGTTGAAAGAAGGGTTCGGTCTCACTATCAGCGAAGCGTTGTGGAAGGCAAAGCCTGTTGTTGCCTCTGCTGTGGGGGGTATTCCTCTTCAGGTAAAAAACAAGCTCACAGGGCTGCTGTGCTACTCTGTTGAGGGTGCTGCCTATGATCTGCGGCAGTTGCTGTTGAACCGTGAATATGCGCAATGGCTCGGGAAAAACGGTAGAGAACATGTAAAGCAGAATTTCCTGGTCACCACTTATCTGAGGAACTATTTGCTTGTGCTAATAGCGCTGGACCATCAAGAAGATATCATCCAGCTTTAATATTAATCATAAACGGAAAACAGTATGACTTTCCGATGCCCTTTTTTATAGTACTTTTCTCCGCTGATGAAATAGAGTCACAGCAACCTTACACCTTTTCAGTTGTCCGCGTTGCTACGCCGGCACTTGTAAACATGTAATTATTTCTCACCGTTTTTTATGATTAGCTTCAGCCAGTTCAATAACAGGATATTACGCTTGTTATTGCTATTTTACCTTCAGATTTAACAACAGTATGGAGTATGCTCTCTTAATTACACCGAATAGCAGAGATGAAAAGAGCATTATTTCATCTACTTCCTGGCATAAACACGTTGTCAGGAGGATGTGGTTTTAGATATCTTCTAATATATTGTTGATTTCATCGGGGCTGCGAAAAGCGCCTATCTGGGTTTTTCGTAATATACCTTCTCTGTCTATGAAAAGAGTAATCGGTATTACCGGTTGAAGGCAGTATTGCTGGGGTACGTTTGACTGAGGATCAAGCAAGACATCAAAGGTAATACCGGTTTGGTCGATAAACTGTTTAGCTGTAGATGCGCTATCACCCACGTTTATCGCAAGGATCGCCAGCTTTTGAGGGGTCCATTCATTATAGATATCCTGCAGGTGGGGCATCTCCGATACACAGGGTCCGCAGCGTGTGGACCAGAAATTGACCATTACCAGCTTTCCTTTATAATCGCTTAGACTCGCTTCACCGCCGCCGGGCGTTTTAAGAGTAAAATCCTTTGCCTTATCGCCGATATCGGGACAGGCCGGAGCACAACTAACAACAAAGAGAATAGCACTCAGGATAAAAAGTACAAGAACTACCGTCTTCAGTTTCATGGTAGAAAATACTCCTTTCGTTTATCTTCTTTAAACTAACTGGCAAATTGTCCCAGAATGGACAACTGCCCGGTAAATATGAGTATGCCTATAATAATAAGCAGAACTCCGCTGACAATGGAAATTATTCCCAGATGTCTATTGAGACCTTTCCACAGCGGTGCTATGAATCCCCATGCAAGACCGATGACAATAAAGGGAATACCCATGCCCAGGGAATACACCAGAAGAAGCAACGCGCCTGAGCCAACGGTCTGGGACATGCCGGCATACATGAGAATTGCTCCCAGTATAGGACCGACGCATGGCGTCCAGCCTACGGAGAAAAGAGCGCCAATTACAACCGATCTCAGATAGCTCGGGTTTCGGGCTGTGTTGACGTGAAGCCGTTTTTCATAGTTGAGCCAGGGCAATTTATAGGCTGCTATCAGGAAAATCCCGAAAAGCGTGATAAGGGCGCCGGCTATTTGTCTGAGAAGGTTGGTGTAGGCGTTTATCACGTTGCCGATCAGACCGGCTGAGGCTCCCAGTGCTACGAAAATGATGGCAAAACCAACGACGAAAAAGATACTATGCAGTAAAGTGGGAAGATAACTTTTTCTCGCTTTTGTATCAATTGCGGTTGACCCTGCCAGGTTGGCAATATATGCAGGGACCAGAGGCAGTACGCATGGCGAGAAAAAAGATAACAGCCCCGCACTGAATGCTACGATAAGCGGTATTTGTGTTGCTTGCTCCATACTAATATTATTGTGAAATAACTGAATCGAGCAGTTTCTTCAGGCTTTCTTTAGATTGATAACCTATTACCTGTTGGGCCGGTTTCCCGTTTGAGAATACGATCAGCGTTGGAATGCTCATAACGCCGTAGCTGGAGGCCAGCAGCGGCGCTTCGTCAACGTTTACCTTGGCGAAACCAGCTTTATCTTTATATTCAGCGGCAAGCTCATCAACTACAGGTCCCACTGCTTTGCATGGGCCGCACCATGGCGCCCAGAAATCGACAAGGACAGGTTTTTTAGCATCGATGACGCTTTCCTGGAAACTATCCTGATTTACTTGTTTTACGTTTTCAGACATTATTTTCCTCCTGTATTGATTAAAGCTGAGATGTAACCGTTTGACCGGCGACAGGTTCACAAGCTATTATGCTGTTTTCAACGGTTTTGCCATTCGTTATTGTCAGTCCGCTCGATAAAATACTGTTAATTACTTTAACATTTTCTTCCATCGATGTTCTACTCATTATAATCGAACTATTGATAAAGGCATAATCCGAGATACTGCATCCGTCACCTATAACCGAGGGGCCTTTAACTACAGAACCTTTACCTATGGTGCAGTCGTCCCCGATAATAACCGGTCCTTCTATATGGGCCTCCGGATGAATTATTGTTTTTCCTCCAACAATAAGTCCGTCTAGAGGAGGTTGTACCCCTCTACTTTTTCCATAGAGCAGGTCACGGTTAAGCTGCATATATTTCTGCGGCGTACCCATATCTATCCAGTAGGCATCACTGCTATAGCCAAACAACCGTTCGCCCATTTCAATGAGGTGAGGGAAAACATCCTTTTCGAACATACAGAATTTATTTTCCGGAATATGATCGAATATGCCGGTATTCATGATATACGTACCGGCATTTATATAATTACCGGTTACGTCTTTTCCCTGAGGTTTCTCTGTAAAACGGATGATTCTCTGTGCGCTGTTACGCTCTACCACACCGAATTGAGAGGGATCATCGACAGGTGTTAAGGCAATGGTAACTCCTGCGTGAATATTCTGGTGAAACTTCAACATGGTATGGAGATTGAGGTCTGTGAATATATCGCCGTTAAAGACAAAAAATGATTCCCCTGCAGTGAAAAAATGTGAAGCATTTCTTACTGCGCCCGCCGTACCCAATGCAATTTCTTCTACACAATAATGAAGCGTGATATCTCGTATGGTGTGTGAACTGAAATAACCGCTGATAGAATCCGGTCTATAACCCATGGCCAGTACTATTTCAGTTATGTAATAATTTCTCAGATAAGAGATCATACGTTCAATAAAGGGTATGTTAAGGACCGGCAGCATAGCCTTAGGGGTTGCATAGGTGAGCGGGCGGAGTCTGGTGCCCGCGCCTCCCACCAGTATAATAGCTTTACGTATATGATTATCAAGCATTTTCGCGTTTCAGTTATTGTAACCGTTTTCGATAAGACCGGCAATTACCCCCGGAGGCTGTTAAAATAATTGATATCCCGGGGATGAAGGACCGCTTTCTCTGTTATTATTTTCCCTATAAGGCCGGCAGGTACATAATCAAATCCGGTTTCAATACTCTTTATCCTGCCTTCTGCTGTGTGCGGGCTGAATTTTGCTGTCTCGCATATTATATAGAGCGGTATTCCTTTCATATACGCGGCATCCGCCAGGGCATAGCTTGGGGTGCCATTGATTGCAGATCCGTCTCCGTATATGCAGTCCGCACCGATCACAGCGAGCGTTGTTCTTACTATATAACGTAATATCTCATTATCGTTTATTACTTTTGTGGGAATGTTGCACTGTTTTAGCTGTGAAGCTGCAATTCGGCCGTATGCTTGCCTGCCGCACAATGATTCAGCAACAATCACTCTGAATACTTTCCCCCTTTTATGTGCTCTGTAAAGAGATTTACATAAAGTTGAACTGTAGCTGCAGGTCATAATAGTACTGCAATTATCAATCAAACTTGCAGCCGATGCGGCTGCTTTGCGGGTGGATGTATGAGAGCGGTTCACTATTTTACGCGCTGTTTTAACACAGTATTCCTTAAGAGACTCAGTTGTATGTTCCTGCGGACTTAAGTGTTTAAGCTGGTTTTCAAATAGCGATATATAATTGTTAATAGAGACCATATCCGGCCTGGCTTTTTTTAATTGCAGGGCAGTTTGGAGAAGATGAGCCACCAGATCGCTTGTGTTCTCTATACGGCTATATACTGCCACATCTGCCATTACGTTGATTGCCCGCCGGGACAACCATCCTGCCCCGTGTAATCTATCTTCTCGTATTTGCTCGATTGCAGCCGCACTATCTTTCTTCATCTCTGTATACCTGTTAACTGCAAGTATATAATAAGAACGTAGAGTAATGTTGAATGGATTAAAGATGGCTGATGATGCACAAACAAAAAAATTTCTGGGCGCCTTGATTGGTACGGCAGCGGGCGACGCAGTGGGTGCAGGGTTCGAGGGCTGTACCGGATACGAGCCGTATTTAATAGAAACTTTTATCGAAGATCGGGATATGCTGCGCTATACCGATGATACCCATATGATGATAGGCCTGGCAGAGTCGCTGATTGAAAAAAACGGTTTTGACGGAGAACATATGGCGCATACTTTTATGCGCAATTACCGCTCTGAATCATGGCGCGGATATGGCCCCGGGCCTCCGCAATTATTCCGGTTGATGGAGGAGGGTTATTCCTGGGACACGGTTTCGGAAATGGTATATCCCGGAGGATCATATGGCAATGGTTCAGCAATGCGGGTAGCTCCTGTGGGAGTATTGTACGGTGATGATCCTGTACTTACAAAGGAAATCGCCTGTAAAACCAGCAGCATAACGCATTGTCATGAACTAGGCAAAGAGGGTGCAGCACTGCAGGCGCTGGCGGTGGCATTTGCCGTGCGTTTGCCACCCTGTAAAGTTTTTTCTTCCTCTGATTTTCTATCCTTTCTTGAGAGATGGTCAGACAGCAATATTTACAGCGAAAAACTCAATCATATTAAGGTGCTTCTGCCTCAATCGGATAAAGAAGCGGTGATCGACAGGCTCGGCAACAGCATAGAAGCAGTTAATTCTATTCCTGCTGCAATCTATGCCTTTTTAGCTCATCCGTTTTCATATCATGATGCGGTACTCTATGCTGTCAGCCTGGGGGGCGATACTGATACCATAGGGGCTATGACCGGAGCTTTGTCGGGTGCGTATCTGGGTATTGAGGCCATACCCTGGCAGTGGCGTATGAAACTGGAGAACGGAGCATATATCGGGGAATTGGCATTGAATCTGCTGCGTATGAAAAAAGGCAAATAGCAGACCGCCTGCTCTAGATATGCAGCTCTAAAATATCGTCGTCATGGAGTATGTGATCCTGACTTACCCGTTGACCATCGAATTTGCCGGATTCCCATACGAGGGCATATTTCAGTTTGTGGCCAAAGTCTTTATGTACGGCCTCGGCGGCACCTTTTACCGTGCTGCCTCTCTTCAGCAGTTCCGGCTCTCTCATACCGCCGTTCGGCCTCGAAATATTTTGGAGGCAGGTTAGCCGACATAGAATCCCTTCTCCTTTATATTCTCAGTATTCTATTTCTTCTGTTAGCGAAAGAGAAAGGGGAATAGAGAATATTTATCGATTTATCGTGCCCAGGGATGGCATCGATAAAGCTTTTCCTGCGAAAACTTAATACTCGCGCCAGTTCCAGTCAAGGTCTCCTTTAAAGACATTGGCATTCATTTCATTGCTAATAAATAAATTTGCCTCAGGGAAACGTTTTACCATTGCATAATAGAAACCGGCAACATCGTTGGTCCTGTCCAGTTCTTCATCGGTGGCAATAATATAGTCTTTTGTAAACGCGCATGAACTGGTATCGAAAGGCATGCCGGGTTTCTGGTGTCCGGGGATGATAACCTCCGCATTCATTGACTCGATGCGCTCAATTTCTTTTATCCACTGTAGACGCTCTTCTTTAGTAACTTCGCAGGTAAAAGGATGGGCCTGATTGAAAAGCACGTCACTTCCGTATATGGTTCGAATGGAAGGAATCCATACCACCGTATTGAAATTCATATCACCCATTACTTCGCTCATAATCTCTATGCGGTGTTCTTCCAGTTCAAAGTAATTCTCTTTAAGAGGCTCAATAGGTACAGTTTTTCTGCAAACGTTTGTCGGTCCTATTACTTTTTCCCAGTGTTCTATTTTGCCGAAAAACTGGCTGTTAATTAAATTAGCTACTGCGGGGACGGCTATCACCCGCGCCTGGGGGAAAATTTCCGCTATAGTTCCGAGGCCGAAGTAGTGATCAGGATGGGCATGAGTAGCATAAATGGTTTTCAGGTGTTTGCCTGTTTCCAGTATTTCAGCGGCAACACGGTAGGCATTTGAAAGTGTCCACTGTGCATCGATGAGGACTGCATCGGTCTTGCCCATGACGATAACCGACGCAACTTCAAATCCGCTTTCCTCACTGAAAAAGACTTTTGTGGATAGTGCATCGGGTCCGTGTGTATTGAGCCTAATCTCCATAAACTGGCCCTCCCAACAGGGTTTTGCTTAGTTTACTACGCAGCACAGCTAATTTCAAAAATAATAGCGTTCCTGCGGCAAGTATTAAATCAACTAAATGCCACCAAGCAATTATACTATATCAGCATACACGATTATAATACCTGACAGTATCTATTGGAAGTCTAATTTTGCGGTATATATGTGCAAATTGGAGCATTTTCTCCTTTATCTGCTACAATTGTACTATGTCCCATAATAATGCTCTATATATACATGTGCCTTTTTGCAGGCGCAAGTGCGGGTATTGTTCTTTTGTTTCGGAACAGGGGCGGGAAGCGGATATCCCTTCATATGTGGAAGCAGTCAAACAGGAGATAAATGCTCGTGCCGCTGGCAGGAAGATTACCAGTGTATATTTCGGCGGCGGTACGCCAAGTCTGCTTTCTGCCGAGCAAGTGGCGGACATACTATCTGCAGCAAAATCGAAATGTGAGATAGAGGAGGGGATCGAAATAACGATAGAAGCAAACCCGGGCACAGTAAACAAAGCCTATTTGTGCGCGCTCAAAGAGCAGGGGGTAAATCGCCTTAGCCTGGGTATACAAAGCTTCAATGATGAGGATCTGGCTTTATTGGGACGTATTCATAATGCAAAACAGGGGAGAGAGGCTGTGAAGGCTGCCCGCGCTGCCGGATTTGAGAATATCAGTCTCGACCTTATTTACGGTCTGCCGGGCCGCGAACGGAAGCAATGGCAGGATACGCTTTTGCGGGCTATTGAGCAGGATGTGGAGCATCTTTCGCTTTACTGCCTTACTCTGGAGTCAGATACACCGATGCAGAGACTGATTGAAGAGCGCTGCCTTCCGCCAATAGACACTGATCTCGCCGCAGATCAGTATGAGCTGGCCGAAGATATGCTGGCAGAGGTGGGTTACAGGCATTATGAAATATCCAACTGGGCACATCCGGGGAGAGAGTGTTTCCATAATCTGGTTTACTGGCGGAATCTGCCGTATATCGGTCTGGGAGCTGCAGCTCACTCCTGCATGGAGGGACACCGTCTGTCTAATACAGCAAGCATAGATACTTATATGGCCGCATATATAGACGGCAAAGATGCTGCAGGCGAAATGGATGAGGTGATAAGCCCGGAATTGGAGCTGGCGGAAACGGTAATCCTGGGGTTGAGATTGTGCTGCGGTGTGGATTATGCTTCCGTAGCCGCACGTTTTGGCGTAGATATACAGACTCACTTTAGCAAGCAGATTGCGGAACTGGCAGATTGTGGCCTGCTGGAGTATGATAGCAGTCATATAAAGCTTACGCGGGCAGGCAGACTGCTTGCCAATGAGGTATTCTGGCGTTTTTTGCCGGAAGCGGTAGAAACTAAAATGAGTTAAATATGATAATTATATGTTCCGAGATTAAGTAACAAGAGGTATTCCGGACGATGGTCCAGTCTTTAACCAGAAATTTTTGTATTATTGCACATATAGACCACGGCAAGTCCACGCTCGCCGACCGTTTAATTGAGCTTACGGGCGCTCTGCGCGGCAATGAAATGCATGAACAGGTGCTGGACAGTATGGACCTGGAGCGTGAGCGCGGCATCACCATAAAGGCCAAAGCTGTTCGATTGCTCTATAAAGCAACTGACAATTCTTTGTACCGATTGAATCTGATTGATACACCCGGCCATGTGGATTTTTCCTATGAGGTATCGCGTACCCTGGCTGCCTGTGAAGGCGCGGTACTGGTCATTGATGCTACACAGGGTATTCAGGCACAAACGCTGGCAAATATCTATTTGGCTATGGAGCATAACCTGGAGATTATACCTGTGTTGAATAAAATAGATTTGCCGGGCAGCGAAACCGAGCGCGTTCTCTACGAGGTGGAAAATGTACTGGGATATAAAGCAAATGATGTCCTTCTCATAAGTGCCAAGACGGGACAGGGGGTGCCTGAGTTGCTGGAGGAGATCGTGCACCGTATACCGCATCCGGCGGGAGCAGAGGATCTCCCGCTCAGGGCGCTGATCTTCGACTCGCGCTATGATGCCTATAAGGGCGTTATTGCCTATCTGAGGATTGTCGACGGCAGAATTGAGAAGGGAAGCAACCTGCGGCTTATGGGGCAGGGGACCCAGATAGAAGTGCTTGAGGTTGGTTATTTTGCACCGGAACCCTGTCCAGTAGAAGAGCTTACAGCCGGTGATGTCGGTTATATCGCCACGGGGCTTAAAAGCGTACACGAGTGCAGGGTGGGCGATACGGTAACGTTGCTATATGACGGTGCCAAAGCGCCTCTCATCGGCTATCACCCGGCCAAACCGATGGTCTTTGCTGGTATTTATCCTACTCAGCCTGATGACTATTATCAATTACGTGAAGCTATTGAGAAGCTCAGCCTTAACGATGCCTCTCTGTCATTTGAACCGGAATCCAGCCCGGTACTGGGGAACGGCTTTCGCTGCGGTTTCCTGGGACTGCTGCATATGGATATTGTCAGGGAACGTCTGGAGAGGGAGTTTGAGCTGGCTCTGGTTGTCACTGTCCCGGGTGTAAGCTTTTTTATTACCCTTACCAATGGCGATAAGCTTACTGTTGTCAATCCATCTCAATTTCCTGAGCCGACTGTCATTGATAAAATCGAGGAACCCTGGGTGCGCATTTCTATCATCACTCCTTCCAGCTTTATTGGGGCTTTGATGGAACTTGTTGCGGAATACGGCGGAAATTACAGGCAGACAGAGTATATGGGAGAGATAACGATTGCCGATGAATTGGGACAGAGAGTACGGCTGGAGTATGAGATGCCCCTGCGCTCAATGCTTACCACATTCTACGACCAGTTAAAGAGCCGCAGCCGAGGCTATGCTTCTCTTGACCATGAGCTTATCGGTTATCGGGAATCGAAGCTGGTGAAACTCGATATACTGGTCAATGATGTAGTGGTGGATGCTTTCAGCCGCGTCGTTCAACCTGATAAAGTCCAGGATGTGGGCAAAGCCATGGTCTTAAAACTAAAGGAAGTTATCCCCCGTCAGATGTTCAAAGTGCCGATACAGGCTGCTGTGGGCAGCCGTATTGTGGCGCGGGCTGATATTTCAGCAAAACGCAAGGATGTTCTGGCTAAATGCTACGGCGGAGATATCACACGTAAACGCAAATTGCTGGAAAAGCAAAAAGAGGGCAAAAAGAAAATGAAATATATCGGGCAGGTAGAGGTGCCCAAAGAAGCGTTTCTGGATGTACTTAAGCTAAGTTAGAATTAGCATGTCTGCAATTGTTTCAAAGCGTAGGCGGCGGCACCAAGCACCCCCGAATTGATGCCCAGTTCCGCCTTAAGCAGGCGTAGTGTGCGAATATTTTCCTTATATGCCCTTTCTTTTACGACGTTGAAAGCCGGTATAAGCAGCATATCCCCTATTTGCGTCAGCCCTCCGCCGATAACAATGCATTCCGGATTAAATATATCTATAAGATTGACCAGCCCTACGCCAACATAGTATCCGGTCTGCTCGATAAGCTGCCGGGCAAGCTCATCACCCTCCAGAGCTGCGCTGTGAATTACGGGTGCCGTTACGTTTTCCATGGAGCCGCCCGCATGACGGAGTATACTTGATTCCGCTCCTTCCATGAGTCTCTCTTTTGCTGATCTTGCCAGGGCGGTGCCGGAGGCCAATGTTTCCCAGCAGCCTCTATTACCGCAATTGCAGGGCAGACCGCTGTCATCTATGGTCATATGTCCAATCTCACCGGCCGTACCACAGCAGCCGGTATAGAGTTCACCGTTGATAATAATACCTCCACCGATGCCGGTGCTTATTGTCACGTAAAGAAAATCGGATGCCCCCCGTGCCGCTCCCCATGTCAGTTCACCTACCGCGGCTGCATTGGCATCGTTTACCAGGAATGTGTTAGTACCGGTCTCATCGTGTATCAGGTCTCTGATGGGGACGTTGCTCCACTGCGGCAGATGCGGTGATGCAAATAGTATACCGCTTGAGGGATTTGAGATGCCGGGAATACCCAGACCTATAGCGCTTATGTTTGAGAGAGGGATGCCTGCCTGATTCAATGAGCGTTGAACTGATTCTATGATTGAGGCAATGCCCGTATGGTGGTCCTCTTTTGCCGGAGTAGGGGTATAATCACTGGAAAGGATTGTTCCCTCTATATCTACCACTGCTGATAGAATTTTTGTGCCTCCCACATCTATCCCGATTACCAGCGGTTCTTGCGTTTTAGTCATCTCTCTCCTGTACCGAATGCATTTATATTATAACGGCACTAATGATCATCCCCGCAATGTAATGTATTCTTACTGCCCGGCAGAAAACCGCCGCCGGTTAAAATGAACGTCATAGTATACTCATTATAAATTTGTGGTGATGCTGATGTAAACATGTGCCGGCTGTTTGTTGAGGTCATACTGCTGTGAGATTGCAGTTTTATGTTATAGTAATATGCATGATTGAAAACTGGTATATGCTCGGACGGGCAGAGCTGATAGAGAAACTGGGGTCCAGCCGTTCGGGTCTTTCGGAAAACGAGGCGGCGCAACGTCTTCAAACCTATGGCTTCAATCAACTACAGCACAGAAAAAAGGCATCCCCGGTAGTTGTCTTTTTGAGCCAGTTTCTCAGCCCGCTCATTTACGTACTGCTGGCGGCAGGCATTATTTCTTTAATTGTAAACCACTATATGGACGCTGGTGTGATATTCGGCGTACTCGTACTTAATGCGGTGATCGGTTTCCTTCAGGAACAGAGGGCTGAAAAGGCCATGGAAGCTCTTATACAAATGGCGGCGCCGCGTTCCAAGGTCAGGCGAAACGGCAAGGTGATACAGGTTCCCGCCCGGGAAATAGTGCCCGGTGATATGCTGCTGCTGGAAACAGGAGATAGGGTTCCTGCCGATGGAAGACTAATAGAGGTACATAACCTCAAGGTTAATGAATCTGCGCTTACCGGTGAATCGATGCCTGTCGATAAAAGTACCCGTGATATCGGACAGGAGATGCCTATAGCAGACCGTAAAAACAGCATCTACATGGGCACTACAGTGACCTATGGAAGGGCTACGGCCGTTGCAGTCGATACGGGAATGAATACCGAGATAGGCCAGATAGCCACGGCTATTCAAGAGGTGAAAGCTGAAAAAACACCTCTGCAGCATAGTATTAGCCGTTTGAGCCGCACGATTATTTTTCTCTTTCTAGGTATATGTGTACTGCTGATTATCGTTGGTTTATTACAGGGACTTGATTGGCTGGAGATATTTTTAATTGCTGTGGCGGCCGCTGTTTCAGCAATACCGGAGGGTTTACCGGCTGTTGTGACGGTTGTGCTTGCTCTGGGAATGCGTATCATGGCACGCAGGAACGCTATCATACGTAAGCTCATAGCGGTTGAAACCCTCGGTTCGGCAACTGCCGTCTGCACGGATAAAACCGGTACACTCACATTAAATCAGATGACTGTTCGCAAGGTATATATTGACGATAAATGGATAGATGTGAGCGGTGAGGGCTATATGCCGAAGGGGCAGTTCTCTATTGACGGCAATATAATATCTGCACAGGAAAATGCGTCTCTTATGCAATTGCTGCAGGGCGGTCTTCTCTGTAATGACGCGCTGCTCTCGAGAGAAGATGAATGCTGCAGCATAATGGGCGATCCTACTGAAGGCGCACTGGTGGTACTGGCGGCAAAAGCCGGAATGGAGAAAGAGAGCATTCAGAGGGAATTCCCGAGAATAGATGAACTCCCTTTCCAGAGTGAAAAGCAGTATATGGCAACACTTCATCCCCGTGGAGGCGGACATGTGGTATATGTGAAGGGGGCAGTAGAAAAACTTCTGCCGCGAAGCAGCTCCATTCTCAAGGACGGCAGTACTGCTGTAATGGATCAGGCCGGAAAAGACAGCATTACGGCTGCCGCTACCGCTATGGCCGAGGAAGCCATGAGGGTAATGGGCATTGCCTATAGCGATTTTCCTGCCGATTATCAGTATCTAAGCCATGATGATCTAAAAAACAATCTGGTATTTACGGGTTTGGTGGGTATGGCGGATCCGCCCAGGGCAGAAGCAAAAGAGTCTATCGCTTTGTGCGGTGGGGCGGGAATAAAAGTAATCATGATAACAGGCGATAACAAGATTACCGCACAGTCTATTGCGTCACAGCTTGATATGCCATCCGGTAAAGCATTAACCGGCACGGAGCTTGCTCAGATGTCGGATGACCAGCTTTTTCAGGAGGTTGACGGAATAACTATATTTGCCCGGATTGAGCCGCTCCAAAAACTGAGAATTGTCAATGTCCTCAAAGCACGAGGTTATATTGTTGCCATGACTGGCGATGGAGTTAACGATGCTCCAGCACTGAAATCAGCCGATATAGGCATCTCCATGGGGATCACGGGTACTGATGTGGCCAAAGAGGCTTCAGATATGATACTGGCTGATGATAATTTTGCCTCTATAGTTGCCGCTGTGGATGAGGGGAGGGCTATTTTTAACCGTCTGAGAAATGTTATCTTCTTTTTATTGAGCACTAATACCGGTGAACTTCTAGCGCTGATATTGAGTATAGCGTTCATAGGTCAGGCTCCGCTGTTGGCAGTGCAAATTATATGGGTGAATTTGGTAACTGATACGTCCGCAGCTATACCCCTGGGTTTGGAGCCGAAGTCAGGGCGGGAACTCAAACAGCCTGCCCGAAATTCCGCAGTCGGTCTGCTCTACCCCGGTTTGCTCATACGTGTTGCTTTCTTTGCAGTCATGATGGGGGCAGGTGTGGTGCTGATATTTAATTGGGCTTTGAATGCCGGATGGAGCCTGGCTGAAGCGCGCACACTGGCTTTTTGTTCACTGGTTGCATTTGAGTGGTTCCGTGCTTTCAACGCGCGTTCCGACGAATTAACAATTTTTAAACTAGGCATATTTAAAAATCGCTGGCTGCTGCTTACGATCGTAATTGCCATCCTGCTGCAGATGGCTGTGGTCTATGTTCCGTTTCTACAGCAGGCATTCGGCACGTATCCTTTATCTTTAGGAAGATGGGGTATTGCCGTTGCTGCAGGAGCATCGTTGTTTTTAATAGAGGAAATACGGAAAATTCTTTTTCCGGGATTGTTCAACCTGGGGAAATGGGTGCCGGTATCATTTGGCAAACGGCAAAGCAGTTAACAGCTTCTGCAAGTACTATATGGCAATTATACACCGGTTTGCCTTCCCTTTACCGAGTCGGATTTTTGCTCTGACTCTGTTATAATAAAAGCGTCTTGAACATGTACCTGTTATCGTATTGTGGAGTGTCCAAATTTTCATTAGAGTACCGGCTTCAAGCGGATTTATCGAAAGAGCAAGGCTGGCAGCATTGACTGGAATCATTGTAACCGCCGAATTACCACGTAACACGTTACCCTCTTCCCCTCGCGGTTATATCTTCCCCCTGATAAAGGAGACACATGATGCTTAAGTTTTCCATTACGCCCAAGCAGACCAAATTCTACGACCTTTTTGAGAGGAGTACTGCCAACCTCGTTGTCGCCGCCGGAAAGCTGGTTGATTTGTTTGAGGACTATCAGGAAATTGAAAGCAAGGTTAAAAAGCTAAAGGATCTGGAACATGAGGGCGATGTCATTACTCACCAGATAATACAGAGTATGCACCGCACTTTTGTTACCCCGATCGATAAAGAGGATATCCAGCATCTTGCCAATAGTCTTGACGACGTAATGGATTTTACTGAGGCAGCTGCCAGAACCTGTATTTTATATAGAATTACGGAGCCTACGCAGCGCGCAAAAGAACTTGCCTCTGTTATCCTAATGATTGCGCATAAACTTAACGAGATAATGCCTCTTCTGCGCCGCCGTGATAAATTCGGCCAGGTACTGGAGCAATGTGTGGAGATCAATCGTCTGGAAAACGTGGCTGATGATATCAATCATGCAGCACAGGCGGAACTTTTTGAGGACAGTGAGGACCCAATCAACATTATTAAATGGCGGGAAATATATGATCTTCTGGAAAGTGCCACTGACAGGGGTGAGGATGTGGCTAATGTTCTGGAAGCAGTCGTACTGAAACATGCCTGATCAGTCACTGATTCTTCTTATTATCGTCATTCTGGTAGCTATCGGGTTCGGCGTTGCTAACGGATTCAATGATGCCGCCAATGCTATAGCTACTGTCATCGGTACCCGCACATTAACTCCGCGCCAGGCTATTATCATGGCCGCGATTTTCAATTTTGCAGGGGCTGCTACCGGAACTGCCGTGGCCGTAACTATCGGCAAAGGCATTGTTGCCCCTGAGTTCCTTACACTGCAGACTGTGATAGCAGGTTCAGGTGCAATTGTAATCTGGGCTATTGTCGCCACGCATGCCGGTATGCCAATCAGCCTGACACATGGTCTGATATCAGGTATGGTAGGTGCCGGCACAGCAATATCCGGTACCCCTTCTATTGTATGGGATGTTCTTGTTAAAGTGATTTCTGCTGTGGGTATAGCGCCGTTACTGGGATTTATCGCCGGGTTTATCGTGATGGTTATTATATACTGGGTCTTTAAAGACGCACTGCCTGCGCGGGTAAGCGGCATATTCGGAAAGCTGCAGATTCTTTCTGCTGCTTTCATGGCTTACAGCCACGGCAAGAACGATGGGCAGATGCCTATCGGTGTTATCTCCATGGCATTGATGGTATATTATGGATGGAGTGATTTTAAGATTTTACCGTGGGTGATTGTGCTTTCGGCTGTCTCGATCAGCTTCGGAACAGCCGTAGGTGGATGGCGTGTAATCAGAACATTAGGTCTAAAGATGACGACGATGCGGCCGGTTCACGGTTTTGCGGCTTCCGCGTCTGCCGCCGGAATCATCGAACTGGCCTCACATTTCGGTATCCCGGTCAGCACCACCCATTGTATGAGCTCTGCCATTATGGGTGTTGGTGCTACAAAACGGCTTTCAGCCGTGCGCTGGGGTATCGCGAAGGATATAGTCCTCACCTGGATTCTGACGTTTCCTGCCTGCGGGCTGTTGGGCTGGATTCTCGCTTCTCTGCTAAAGCTTATCTTCTAATAAACCGGCGTAACAGCGAATTCTCTGCTCTCCGTAATGAACGGTCGTTTTTGCCGGTACCTGTAAATAGCTTATAATGAGACACAAACGCCGATGGAGCGAATGTGAAGATTACTCAAACATGTTATCAATGTCTTAAAAGGCTTGTCTATCAGGCCGCCTCACTGGCAACTGAGGATGTGGAAGCCAGGGATAGAGCTATTGCCAAAGGGTTGAAAAAGCTGGAAGACACCTTTTCTCCTGATAAAGTCTCAATAGTGATTGCTGCCGGCTTGCATGATATTATTAAGGCGGAAACCGGCAATGCCGATCCCTATTATGCTATGAAACAAAACGAGCTGGCCCTGGCCCGTCCGGCCTGCGCACAATTAGAGAAGCGTTATAACAGCGGTTTTCAGGGGCTGTTAAAACTTGCTGCGCTGGGCAATACGCTGGATTTCTTCCGTTCTGCGGATGCTATCAGGGAAGATATGAAAAAGGAGCCGGTATTTGCCATTGATGATTCAATGCAATTTAAGGAAAAATTAATAAAGGCTAAAACCATTCTTTTTCTGGCTGACAATGCCGGCGAGATGTTTTTTGATCTCCCGTTGCTTAAATGGATGAGGCGGTACGCGGATGTTGTCTATATCGTTAAGGCACGTCCGGTACAGAATGATCTCACGCGCGTAGAGATACGGGCAGCGGGCCTAGAGCATGAATTCGGGAAAATTATGGACACCGGAACTGCTACCCCGGGGATTGATTTTGAGGTGGCTTCCGAAAAGTTCAAGAAGGCATATGCTGATGCTGACCTTATATTTGCCAAAGGTATGGGGTACTATGAGTCGCTTTCCGAGCTTGCTGCATGCGGACGCGTATTTCATTGTCTGGTTGCCAAATGTCAACCTGTAGCGGATTCAATCGGGGTGCCGTTGAATAGCTCGATCGCTATGATGAGGTAGCCTGAAATTGTATAAGGCGGGTATATATGCTGTCATTTAACAGGCCTGATATTTTCCGGCCGCCCAGTGAACACGCCAGTTATTTTCTGCCGCTTACTTCCGGCTGCTCCAATAACACGTGTATCTTCTGCGGGTTCTACGGCTGTAAACTGCAGATGCGTGATATCGGAGAGGTAAAAAAGGAAATAGATGCCATTCATCTCTATTTGCGTGACGGCGTTTGCGTATCCGGTATGCCCGGTATAGTCTACATGATCTTACGCAACTGGGACGGGAAACGGGTTTTCCTTCAAGATGGCGACGCACTTGTCTATCCGCAGGAAAAGCTTATTGAGGTGCTGGACTATCTCAATGAGCGTTTCCCCGCTATTGAACGGATTGCCAGCTACGCTACACCCAGGGATATATTAAACCGCAGCGTAGAAGAACTTAAAGCCTTAAAGGAGCGCAAGCTTGGTATACTCTATGTAGGGATAGAGAGCGGCGATGCGCAGATACTTGAATGGATCGGTAAGCGGGCTACATGTGATGAGATTATCGAGGCAGGTAAAAAGGTTAGAAAAGCGGGTATCATTCTTTCTGCGACAATAATACTGGGGCTCGGAGGCCGGGAACGTAGCGAGCAGCACGTACTTGAAACGGCGAGGGTACTGACCGAGATCGATCCTGAGTATGTGGGGGCATTGACCTTGACCTTTGTCCCGGGGACTCCTTTATCTGACCTGCTGCAAGACGGGCAGTTCCAACCGCTTTCTCCGTTTGAATACATAAGTGAATTGAAAGGCATTATTGAACAGTCAACGTTTTCAAATTGTTTTTTTAGCTCTGTACATGCCTCGAACTACCTGACTATTCGAGCCAGACTGCCGCAGGATAAAAAACGGACGATCGCTGAGCTTGAGCGGATACTGGCGGATAAAGATCCAGGGCTGCTGAGGCCTGAATTTATGAGAGGGTTGTAGCGAATACAGTAAAGTGTATTACAGAAAACGGGTAATCTCGGTAAGGCTCGTTATGCGGTCGCAATCCTTTATATTGGTAAACCAGTTGTTACGGTCTATGAGCAGCGGCAGCATATTGCTATTGCGTGCTCCCACTATATCGATTTCATACTGGTCCCCAACGAATATCGATTCCTGCGGGGTAACGCCGCATTTTTCCATTGCCAGCAGGAATATCTCTCTCTGTGGCTTATCATAGCCTGCTTCAAGAGAATTGGTAAAGCTGTCGATGTATTTGTCTAGCTTGAGCTTTTCATACGTCTGGCTCATATCCTTACCGGTATTAGAAATCAATCCCAGAACGAGTCCGCGGGATTTTAAGTCCTTGAGTGTTGGCATGACATCCTTAAAGACCAGGAAATTCCATTGTAGCTTTTTTAGCTCCGCAAAGATTTTAAGTGCCGTACTGGAATCTACTTCAATATTGCTTCCGCTAAAAGCCATGTTCAGGTACTGTGTATAGAAAGCCCGCTGCTGGTCAGCTGTCCGTTTTTCTATTGGGAGAATCAATTCCTCATCCCGCATGAACATATCAGCATGCACCAGAGTATTATAGATATCTTTGGCTTTTATGGTTATGCCCATGCCCCTGCATATCTGCTCGTAGATGTCTTCGCGGGAAGGGTCATATCCTGCCAGAGTATTAAAGAAGTCGAAAAAAACAGCTTTTGCCATCAGCGATATTATTTATGAATCATTCGGTCATGTCAAATCTGCTGGCTACTGGTTCCAGGTCAACCCGCCATTTCTGCTGAAGGAAAGAGCGCTTTCCTGACCTATCGTGCCGCAGTAAGCTGTCTGCCCGTCCGGTGACCATGCAACAAGGGCATGATACTGCCCTGTCGGAGGTTTAATGCTGATTTGCCATGAAGGACTGGCTGAAGCCGGATCAAATGTACAATAGACCTGAACTCCGGGATAATCGGTTTGCGAGGATGACCATAATGCTCCTGCCAGAAGGATGCCTGAACTTGTACGGCCGTAATAGGCTAGACTGTTTATTGCATCATGTGGAACATTCAAATGTGTGCAGGTTGTACCGTCAATGCGGTAGACATCATCATGATTGCTGCCGGCCGTACTCGTCCCCGGCGGATTATCGCTCCAGCTTGCATAGATATGCCTGCCTGAGGCCGGCGCTCCCGAAAAATCCGCCGGAAGCGCCAGGTCCGCGCAGACAAGCGGAGTGCCCGGAGTATCTTCCCCAGGTTGAGATACCTCTAAGGGGAATGAAGGCAGGGAATTCCAAGTCATAGCGGTGCTCGCAAGATCACGAATTCCCATATACAGGTAGGTATTCCCCGTCGCGCTGCCCGGACCGCTGGCTCCCAGTGCTAGCAGCGTGCTATCAGAGGTATATGAAGGGGAATACTCAAGCGCAAATACGTCAATGCCTGTCCCTGTGGGTGACTGCCATCCCGTAATACCGGTACTCATATCCTGCCAGCTGCCGGAAAAGGTACCTGCCTTAAGCATCAATACTCTGCCGCTGCCGCTGCCGGTTGCGGTTCCCACCGCTATCTCATGTGTATTGTTATAGTGCGGGGAAACAGCGATACATTGTATATACTCTCCGGCATTGAGCCCGCCCGCCAAACCGGTGGAGAAAAAGGTAGTCCCACCGTCATTTGTCAGCGAGACCTCTCTACGGGAAGAGGTAACTACAGCCAGAAAATCGTTATCGTCTGGTGCCGAACACAGGTCATCCCACGATGGTGGGGCATTCAACCTTGATGAGAGGTCATTCCATCCCAGCGGGCCGCTTTCTGAGCGGTAGAGAGCATGCCCGTTTGCATCAAGCGCATATATCACATTACCGTAGCTGCCGATCGCCAGAGCGCTGACATCGCTGCCGGGATAGAGATCAAACCCGGCTGGAAGAATATCGCCTTCATCGGCAGGAAGCAAAACTATCTGGACTTCAGGAGGGACCGGGCTTGTATTTCCCGCCTCGTCTCTACATTTTACATAAAATATATATGTCCCTGCTTCAACACCGCTGTAGTCCGCACTGGTTGCCTGTGTAAATGGCGACCAGTCGCTGTCGTATCCTTCTAAAAAACAAGAATAGACCAGATCGGAGGAAGCGCTGGTATCATCGCTCCCGCTCCATTCGAAATGTAGCGTGTCTGCACCTGGTTGGGGCTCATCTGCCTGTATAACCTCAACTGTAGGGGGAGCCGTATCTATGTCCGGTGCGGGCTGCTGGGGTGAGCTATCGGGAGGAGAAGGCTGTGGGGTACTATCTGGGCTGGGGGGTTCAACGCAGCCGGCACAGAGAAATGTGCAGATACACAGTATAAAAAACACTCTACCTGTATGACTTAACCTTTTGTCCATAGTTCTGCCGGACTTCCAGTTATATTACTAAGATACCCGAAGTTATTGAATAAGTCTAGAAAACCCTGCAGACCATCGTATTTTCTTTGACACTATTTAATAAAGTTGATAAGCTTGTGGCAATATACAGGAGGTTACCGTGCTTCAAGAACCTATTCAGGTTAGTATGGAAAAGATAGTCTCGCTTTGTAAAAGGCGGGGCTTTATATTTCAGAGCAGTGATATATATGGTGGTCTGGGAAGCTGTTGGGACTACGGCCCGCTGGGCATTGAGCTGAAACGGAATATAAGAGACACATGGTGGAAATCCATGGTTCGTGAGCGGGAAGATGTTCTGGGCATAGAGACGAGTATTCTCATGCATCCTTCGGTATGGGTGGCAAGTGGACATGTTGCCGGTTTTTCTGATCCGATGGTTGATTGTAAGGTTTGCAAAATGCGCTGGCGTTCGACTGACCTTACGACAAATGTTTGCCCTGAATGCGGCGGCGAGCTTACGGAGCCGAGACAGTTTAACCTGATGTTCAAGACATATATGGGACCCGTTGAGGATGATGCTAATATTGTCTATTTGCGGCCTGAAACGGCTCAGGGCATGTTCGTAAATTTCGATAATGTCATGTCCACATCAAGAAAAAAGCTGCCTTTCGGCATTGCGCAAATAGGCAGGTCGTTCCGTAATGAGATTACCACCGGTAACTTTATTTTCCGCACCAGAGAATTTGAGCAGATGGAGCTGGAATATTTTGTTAAACCCGGAAGCGATGACGAATGGTTCAGGTACTGGGTTGATGAAAGGTTCAACTGGTACAGAAAACTGGGAATCAGGCCCGAGCACTTGAGGCTGCGCGAACATGCCAAGGATGAGCTGGCGCATTATGCCAAAGGATGTTATGACGTTGAGTTTCTTTTCCCCATGGGATGGTCTGAGCTGGAAGGTATTGCCAATAGAAGCGATTTTGATTTGAGGCAACATGCCGAGCACAGCGGGAAAAATCTGACTTATTTCGATGAAGAGAGCGGTGACCGTTATATTCCTTATGTGATCGAGCCTTCGGCCGGCGTGGACCGTACACTTCTGGCGGTGTTAATAGATGCCTATGATGAAGAGGAAGTGAAAGGGGAGGTGCGAGCGATCCTCAGGTTGCACCCGTCTGTTGCTCCCGTGAAGGTTGCAGTTCTTCCGCTGAGCCGTAATGAAAAGTTGAAACCGATGTCCAGAGAAATTTATGATATGCTCCGTCCTTGCTTTGCTACTCAATATGATGACGCACAGAGTATCGGCAGACGTTACAGGCGTCAAGACGAGATAGGGACACCTCTCTGTGTAACCATAGATTTCGATTCTCTGGAGGACAAACAGGTGACGGTAAGGGACAGGGACAGTATGGAACAGGTGCGTGTAGCGGTACCGGATCTTGTGCATGCCCTGCATGATAAATTAACGTTCTAGGGGTCATCGGATTTAACAAAGGGTACGGAATAATACGGCGGGAAAGAACGTGAAAACGAACATTTCCGGTTCTATCCGGCTATATCCCGATAAAGCTTACCTGTGGTAGTCGTGAACTTGTTCTCAATCTCTACTGAACCTTTTCCAGGTAAATGATGTTAATTCTCATACCATGTTATAGAGACTGCAGAGGTGAAACCGGTAGAATATCCATAAGCGGCCATGGAGTCAGAAATAGTACGAATTTGCCTGAAGACGTGTGCATAGTCGCATAGAGTAAAATTGTTTACAAAGCCAGTAAAGAAGCTTATCATATTTGATATTCGGGCAACAGGAGAAAGTGCTCTTATTCGGGATTGTGATTTGCCGTAACGTATTGTCCATCCGTTCGAGGTGTCAAAAAGTATTATAATAGATAACAATAAATTGATGATTAGATACTACTTAATGTCATCACCGGCAGGATGAAATAGTATCAAAGGAAAATTAGTGAAAGGAAAACCGGAGAAAATCGGCAGTGAGTTTCAGAGGATACGATTCGGTATCACTGCTAAAATACTTGTTTCCTTTCTGGCTGTATCTATTATTTCTGTTGGTGTAATCAGCATATTTGCACTCCGCAATATGAGCATGGTTGGTAATACCGCCAGGCAGAACAGCATTAACCTTGGTGAGAGCGCAGTTGCAGAGAATATCGCCGCTCTTCAGGATGCCGGTCGAAGGATAATCAAGCTGCAGGCAAGGGTGGTTTCGGCGGAAGTGGAAAATTTCATTGATGATAATCCTGATATGGATGTCTACGAACTGGTGGAAAATAAAGCCCTGAAAGCAATAGCGGTACAATCCGTTGGAAGTTCCGGCTATACAATGGTGTTTGCTAATAACGGTGTTATTTACTTTCACAATGATTCGGATATGGTCGGGAGTACGCTCGAGCAACTGGCGGAGGGTGTGCCGCAGCTTCAGAACATTTTTAACAGCAGTGTGAACGGGGAAGCCGCGGGTTATTTCGATTGGGAAGATGAAAACGGCAACATACGCCCGCAGTACATGTATATATACCCCATCGAGGGGACGAATCTGCTTGTCTCCGCCAGTACATTTATAGATGAATTCTCACGCCCGGCTGAGGAAACTGAGAGCAGTATAACGGCTGCGGTGTTAAGTACCACACGTTATATCGATAATCAGATGACTATTGCTCAGTGGACCTTTATCATAGTTATTGCCTGTATGGTCGCCATTATTATCACACTTGCCACTTTTATGGCAAGGACAATCACGGAACCGATTGTAGCATTAACCAGGGGTTCTGAGGTTATCGCCAGAGGCGATCTTGACCACACGATAGAAGTAAACACCACTGATGAGATAGGTAAGCTGGCTGAGCAGTTCAACATAATGACAACTGCTCTGAAAGAATCGCGTGCCAATCTGGAACAAAAGGTCGAGGACAGGACCAAGCAGGAGCGCCAGCGGGCGGAGCAGCTGCGTACTATCAATGAGATCAGCCAAAAGATCAGCTCCATCATCAAACTTGAAGACCTTCTTCCCTATGTAGCTAACCTGCTACGCCAGACATTCAACTACCACAACGTCAATATTTTTCTGTTCGAGCCGAACTCAGGGAAACTGGTGCTTAAGGCCATTTGTTTGAGCGGATACCAGGGTTTGATCCCGCTTGATGTGCCGCTGGAAATGGGCGAAGAGGGTGTGGTTGCATGGGTGGCAAAGACGGGAGAGCCTCTACTGGCCAATGATGTCGCACAGGAACCACGCTATAGTTACATCGAGGAATTGAATGAAACAAAGTCAGAACTTGCGGTCCCTATTAAAATAGGTGACAGAATTATGGGTGTTCTCGATATCGAGAGTGAGAATCTTGACGCCTTCAGCGATGCGGATTTATTCACTGCCCAGACGCTGGCGGATCAGCTCGGTATTGCCATCGAAAATGCCAGGCTTTATAAAGAAACGGGGCAGATCGCGGTGATGGAAGAGCGAAACCGTATGGCACGCGAGATACATGATACCCTGGCACAGGGGTTTACCGGTATTATTCTCCAACTGGAAGCAGCTGAGCAGGCGCTGAGCAATAATAACGATGTGCTTCAGCATCTCAATAAAGCCAGGAGCCTGGCACGCGGCAGCCTCAATGAAGCACGCAGGTCTGTCTGGGACCTGAGGCCGAAAGCGCTGGAGCAGCTTTCCCTTCTGGAAGCATTGCGTCAGGAGGCTGGTAGTTTTGCTTCCTCGACCAATATCAAGACCAGGATCGATATTTCGGAGAATACCAGGACATTGCCGCCGGAAGTGGAAACTACGCTGTTAAGGGTATGTCAGGAAGCACTCAATAATATCAGGAAACATGCTAAAGCTACAGAAGTCCGCATTGCGATCGCTTTCGATGACTCCGGTGTTTCTCTCACGGTGAGGGATAACGGTCAGGGGCTGAAGACCGGTACGATCAAAGGCGAAAAAGGAGAACATAAAGGTTTCGGTCTTATCAGCATGCAGGAGAGGGCACGCAATGTGGGCGGAAAATTTGAAATCCAGAGTGAAAAAGGTAAGGGTACAATGGTTAAGGTAGCAATTCCTACCATGTAGGAGGAGAAATGAGTGATCGTATAAAAATATTGATTGCAGATGACCACCCGGTAGTTCGTGAAGGGTTGACAACCATGATCAGTCGTGAAGAGGATTTTGAGGTAGTGGGGGAGGCCAAGACAGGCAAGGAAGCCGTTGAAAAGTCGACGGTACTGAAGCCTGATGTAGTACTTATGGACCTGAGAATGCCCGAAATGGATGGTGTTGAAGCCATTCAGAGAATCAGCGCTATAGATTCAGAGATCAAGTTTATTATATTGACCACATACAGTGACGACGAATATATTTTTAAGGGTATCGAGGTGGGAGCCAGGGCATACCTGCTTAAAGATGCACCTCGCGAGGATCTGTTCAAGGCGATTCGTGCTGTGTATAAAGGAGAGTCTCTTATTCAGCCGGTAGTAGCATCTAAAGTGCTGGATCGTTTTGCGGAGCTTTCCCGGCAGGCACAATCCCCGGAAATGCTTTCTGATCGGGAATTGGAAGTGCTCAATCTCATGGCCAAAGGTGCAGCCAATAAGGAGATCGCCGCGCAGCTTAATATCACCAACAGCACGGTGAAAACGCATATAACAAGCATTTTTCAAAAATTGAATGCATCGGACCGCACTGAGGCTGTCACTCAGGCAATAAAGAAAGGCATCATTAAATTATAGTCATACCGTAGTCGTATGATTGAACGGCAAAAGGTTGATTTTGTACTCAGCCCTTTTCCTGAAAAAAACCAACCACTTTTCTGATTTGCTGAAGCTTGATGCTATTGTATACTGCAAATGTCCGGCTAAGGCCGTATTGCTGTTTCTGCTGCAATCAGCAGTCTCAGGGAAAGCGAATCAGGCCTTATGGTGATTGATGCAAGAAAAAATTACTAAGTCAGGGCACTATTATTAACAAGGAGCGTAGAATGGAAAAGATACGGATATTGCTGGTGGATGATAACGAGGTTGTTCGAGAAGGTCTGGAGAGTTTACTCTCTCCTCATGAGGATATTGTTGTGGTGGGGAAGGCTGTCGATGGTCTTGATGCAGTTGCCAAAGCACAGGAGCTGAATCCCGATGTTATTCTCATGGATGCACAGATGCCCAGGGCAGACGGCGCAGAGGCAACTCGTAGAATAAAGGAAATCATGCCGGATGCCAAAGTCTTGTTCTTGACCGTGTACGGAGATTATGTCGGAGATGCACTTGCCGCCGGTGCAAGCTGGTACTTAACCAAAGACTGCCGCCGTCAGGATTTACTGGAGGCAATCAGAGTACTGGCACAGAGTAAACGCTCTAAAGCTAAAAAAACAGCCCATTAATTGTTCACTGAGTTATCTTAACTTCGTATTATTTTAAATTGAACTACGTCCACCAGCCCCTTATCGGTAAGACGCAGTTCAGGAATTACTGCCAGCGCCAGAAATGATAAAATCGCAAAAGGTGCAGGTGGAACATCCCCCAGTTCAACAGCAGCTCTTTCAACGGTTTCAAATGCCTGTACAACCTCCGGCAATGGTTTGGAAGAGAGAAGTCCCGCGACCGGCAAGGGCAGCCCTGCTATTATTTTGCCTTCAGCGCAGACGACCAGCCCCCCTTCTTGCTTTTCTATCTCTTTAATAGCCATATAAATATCGCGGTTATTGGTGCCCGCGACAACGATGTTATGGGAATCATGAGCTATTGATGAGGCGAGTGCTCCTCTCTTCAGCCCAAAACCTTTAACAAGTCCAATTCCTATATTACCGTTTGCCTGATGCCTCTCGATGACTACCAGCTTGAGAATATCTCCGGCGGTATCCAGTACTACGTCTCCGTCCCTGTATGATACTTTTTCTATCTTCTTGCGGGTGATTATCTGTCCGGGAACGATCTCTATGACAGGAAAAGCTTCATCATCACCGCTAAGGTTTAATGCGCTAATATCGAAAGGTTTGATATGCATGGTGTCTGTAAGTTCCTGTCCAACTTGAAGCGGCGGCACAAGCAGGCTGCCCTTACGGGCAACAAGTTTGCCCCGGTGAAAGACCATATCGATTGATAAATCCTTGAGGTCAGTGATGCTGATTAAATTGGCAATAAAACCGGGAGCGATTCCACCGCGATCGTAGAGCCTGAAATACTCCGCCGGATTGATAGTGGCCAATTGTATAGCCGTGATGGGGTCGAGGCCTTTGTGTATCGCTTTTCTGACAACAGCATCGATATCTCCCTCGCGCAGAAGGTCGGAACAACTCCTGTCATCAACGACGAACAGACATCTCCTGCTGGTACGTTCATTTACCAGGGGAAGCAGTGCCTCCAGATTTTTCTCAGAGGAGCCTTCACGTATCATCAGATGCATGCCCAGCTTCAGTTTTTCCTGTCCCTCAGCGAATGCGGTGGACTCGTGGTCAGAGCCTATACCGGCGGCAATGTAGGCGTTGAGCTGTTTGCCGCTCAAGCCCGGTGCATGTCCATCGATGACCCTGCCCCTTGCCGCGGCAATTTTCTTGCCAACCTGCTCATCTCCGAAAACGACACCGGGATAATTCATCATCTCCCCGAGTCCTATTACGTTTGTCAGTTTTAGTATTTTATGTATATCGGAAGCGCTGATAACAGCTCCGCTTGTTTCCATATGTGTGGCCGGGACACAGGAGGGCACCATGAAACACATATCGAGAGGGAGCCTTTCAGCCCATTTCATTACGAACTCTATGCCGTCGATACCGCAGACATTGGTGATTTCGTGAAGGTCAGTTACTACGGTTGATGTTCCTCTGGGAACGACGGCACATGCGTACTGCGCTGGATGCAGCATAGAGCTTTCTATATGCGTATGTCCGTTTATCAGCCCCGGTGCAAGGTATATGCCGTTACAATCGATCGTCTGTTTTGCCAGTGTATAATCACCGATACCGGCAATTCTATCACCGTAAACAGCCACATTGCCCTCTTCTATGGTGCCGGTAAATGTGTTTATAATACGGGCATTGCTAAGCAGAAGATCAGCGCGGCTGTCTCCCCGCGCGACTGCAATGTATTCACCTGAATTCATGGTCAATCCTCCGAAGGTGTATTTACGTAGCAGATATCCGGCAGGTAGCGGTAGTGCTCGTCCCAGTCTATCCCGTAGCCGACAATAAATTTGTCAGGTATGGAGAAGCCGAGATAATCGATGGTAAGAGGAGTAAGCCGCCGTGAAGGCTTATCGGCCAGCGCGCAGAGCCGTATGGAAGCCGGTTTTTTTTCCTGCAGGTATTGCTTCAACCATGAAATAGTAAGGCCGGTATCGATGATATCTTCGATGATGAGAATGTCTCTTCCTTTTACCGGTGTTTTCAGTCCCTGTACCATGGTTATCTTGCCGCATGTCTTTGTGCCTGAACCGTAGCTTGCAAGACGGATAAAATCCGTATCCAGCGGCATGTCCAGCTCCCGTATCAGGTCTGCCATGAATATGAAAGCGCCTTTCAATACCCCCAGTAAAAGCGGATGGTGGTCCTGATAGTCACGTCTTATCTCGCATGCCAGTCTAATCACCGCTTCATGTATTTGCTGCCGGTCGATAAGTAATTTGAGTTCGGTGGTCATAGGCAAGATTATAACGGTAGCCTCTCTGCTTTGTCCAGATACTTTATGAATAGAACAGCGAAACGGTCATAACTCACTGTGATGATCGGATTATCAGAAGAGATGCAACGCCCTGTTAATGTGTTTTCTTGCGTAATGCAACCAGTACAACTGCTGCTATGCCCGCCGCCACTATCACCCCGATAGCGATCCAGAGCCATAGTAAATCGGTAATAATGCTGTCAGGTACGCCGGGGAACGCTTGAGAACGAACGGTAAAACTGAATGCCGCATGCGGCTCGCTTTCAAACGGTTCAACCGCCCTGACCTGCCAGTAATAGGTTGTATCTTTGCTGAGCTCACCTTCATAGGCATAAGCAGTTTCCGCAGTCAGCGCAGAATCTACCGGCTGAAGGAGAGAGATATCGCTGTATATGGTAACCTTGTACTGTGCTGCACCAGGAAGCGGTGCCCAGGCAAAGGTGGGGGAGGGATCAATACCCGCTGCTCCATCCAGTGGTGAGAAAAGGGACGGCCCTGTCAAGGTCGTGTGCGGTTCAGCAGAGCTTCCCGCGGTATTGAATGACCATGTCTCAGACCATTGTCCGCTGTTTTTAGCATTAAGCGCATCGCGGTTCACCCTTACTTTCCAGTAATATGTTCGGCCTGCTTTTAATGTGTTCGAGGGCGTACTGAGCGTCCACGCCGGCGCGTTGGGGATCTCAGGACGTATGGATTCACGCACGATAACGCTGGCGAAATTCTTATCCTCGGCGATAAGCAGTTCGTAGCCGCTTGCCGGTGTGGGATGCTTCCATTTGAATTGTATATCAGCAAGCATATCTGTCCCGTTCACCGGTGGGATATGCGTGTTATCAGCAGGCGTGGTGAGGGTGGGGGACTGCAGCAGTACCTCCCGGTCCGGCTGAGCTGAAGACGGATAGAGGCCGGAGGCCAGACAATCACAGTAGGTCCACAATCTCCCGGTTGCGGCAGTATAAGGGCGGTTGTCGATAGCCCATAAATCCACACCGTCAGAATATTTGAGCGCAGAAGGTTCGCGGGTAAATAGTACCCCTGCTGTCAGACCGGCAGTCATGGCATCCCATTCGATTGTCGGTGGACCTGCCTCGGGGTTGAGCGTCCGGTCAACACCGCTTGCTCCTGACGCTGACCATACTCCATAAAACGTTCCCGCAGGAGCGACACCATAGAAACTGCCGTCAGGTGCTTGAAGATCGATCCATGAGGATGAAGTCGTTACGTTTATACCATAAAGTTTTGCTCCGGGAGCATCACTTGCGGTATAAATAACGGTATAGTTGCCGAACCTCGGGTCCAGGCCGACATGCATATTGCCGGGCGTTTGTACGGCGGCAAGCCGTATAAATTCACTGGCCCCGTTGAGAGAATAGGCGACCATACCGCCTCCGGCATCACCCACCACCACTCTGCCGTCGTTTAGTGCTGCAATCGTGTGTCCTGAGTTAAGCTGCGTCCCGGTCTTACTCCCCCATTTCCAGGAGGAGCCATGATAAACCCCTTCCCGTACATGGATGTTCTCGAGCACATACAGGTGCGGCGTTCCCGATATTATAGCGGCGGAAAAGTCCGTGATGGCAACACCCGGGAGTACGGTATTCCAGGCATCGCCTTTATCTTTCGATTCAAAGAGATCGCTGGTTTGCCGGTCAGCCAGAAATACGGAATAGTCCTCCACAACCGGGCTTAATCTCACGATAGTATCGTTGTTGGCGGTAAGCAGGCAGTAAACCCTTTCCCACTTGCTATCCACGGGATAGCCGACGCTTTTCCACATGCTGTCGAAGCCTGTATATCCGGCATTGGTATTGATTGAGGCCAGGTAAATCACATCAGAATAAGGGGACGGCGCGACATCGGCAAGGAAATCAATAGATGTATCGATCAGTCCGAGCTGGTTCCAGGTCAATCCGTTGTTGATGCTGTATGAAAATGCGGATTCGTCACGTGCGCCTGCAGTCAAATACCCGTTGGGCCATCCTGCACCGTCGAGATTGGCTGAACTGGTTGCGCAGTATGCTTTACTGCCGTCGGTACTCCATGCAACATTGGCGTTGCCGTATCCTGTAGCGGCAGCACCCGTGGGAGGTTTTTTGGTCTGATACCAGCATGTATCGGGACAGACAACGGGCGCATCCGTAAACCATATCGGTACGCCGGCAGTAGCGGGATCGCCCCTTACCTCGCCTGCCAGCAGTTTGCCGCTGCCGTATGTACCCCAGTAGGCGATGCTGGCTATCCTTTTTGAAGATGTGGCTTGCATAATATGGTAGCTGGTTGTATCGTCAAAGCGGAAGATACCGGAAGCCCTTCCTCCGGGCGCGTCTGTGCTGACATAAATTCGGCGCTGGCTTGAGGCCTGACCGGAGAAATCGAAAGGCAGCTCAATATCTGCGCTTAAGATCTGGTTTACTTTTGGAGAGGTGCCGCCGCCCGAAGCGGTGATCTCAACCGGTCCCCATGTACCCCACGTGCTTAAATTAGCGGCAGTATCTCTGATACCCAGATTGAGGAATGTCCCGGAAGCATCGGTGTTAACTATGATCAGGCTATTATCGCCGGAGTAACCGGGCGAAAAGCGGAGTGCCAGTACATCGCCGGTAATACCCTGATCAGCCCAACCGCTGCCACCCGGCAGTTTTGCTGTATATACTTTTCCACCCCCCGCTCCTGTCCTTGTTCCTGCTGCAATATCGTATGTACCGTAGTTGGGCGAGATATCCAGCGCCCCGATATCGGCAGTGACGGAAAGTCCGGTGTTCTTCCATGTATCGCCTCCATCGGTGGAGATGAAAACGGCACGGGGAAGTCCTCCGCTGCTGGTGACAGCAGCGATAATGGATGGATTATCCGGCGCAACGACGATATTCCAGACGGGAAGGGAAGCACCGCTTCCGCTAATGCGTGCGCTGATATCATCCCAGAAATAACCTCCGTTTTTAGAGCGGTACAACTTGCCGGAGGCGATATCAGAGGCGAATATGGTCATACCGTCCGGACTGAGACTGAAAACGTTCACTTCAGACGGGCTGACAACGATGTTATCGGTGCTGTCTGGTGTATTGACCACACTCCACTGCATGGTGCCGGCACCGGCGCTGCCGCACGGTACGATGAGCATGATAATAACAACAGCCGCAATAATCACTGCAATCATGCGGCCGCATCCATGCATTGCGGCGCTTTTTACCTTGCGTGAACTCATACTATCAATTATATGCACTTTTCAGCTTTTTACTACAACTTCTACCCTGAACTATACCGGTAAAACGTGTGTACGGGGAAAAAGTTTGTTTATTCACTGAGGAGCCTGAGATTGAGGTCAGTGCCTGTTTAAGGAGAAGTTCGCCCGCACCGAGAGCCGTCTATTTAACCGTTTCCTCCGGCAATTCGTCGGCTGATATAATCTGATCTTCATCGAGGTCAAGCTCAGGCATACCGTCTGTAAAGTGCGGAGAAGGCGGCTTCAGCTTCTGACGCGATGAATAAGTCTTCTTCTCATCGATTGTATTTAAGAGAGTGTAGATTATTTCGGTCTCGCCTCTATGGCTGCCCTTGTGTTTCTTGGGCAGTGTGCACGTGAGCACCTCCCATTCCTGATATATATCTCGCGACCAGACCACGCTCAGCCCTGTTTTAGAGGTGCCTCCCTGTCTGTCTTTTTCCGGCAGCGTCACCGCTTCGCTTTCAGTCTGCCGCCACGGACCAGTCACCGTTCTCAGCAGCCGTTTGGTGCTGTATCCGCAAACTCGCTCCTCTTCTGGCTCCTCTTCCTCTTCATCATCAACTCCTTTGCCGAGCGCCGGAGACGGAGGGATGGGTTTGGGTGCAGGGATGCCTCTTTCCGGAGCTGCTGCCTTTGCCTGCGGAAGGCCTTTCTCACTTATATTGGACTGAATCTCTTTTTCGTAGATCTCCAGCAGCTCACCGAATTTGGCCATAAGCTGTTCCTTGGTGGAGGAAGCGGGGAGCTCTTTCTTCTGCTGTTCTCCCTGTACCATCACCACTGTAGTATGATGGGGGATCGGCCGCGGCCCTATCGGCCGCGGAGGAGGCATGCCGGCCATAGCCGGACCGGGGTAGGGCGCCGGCTTCGGCCGCGAGCGCTGTGCAACTATATAGAGCCCCACAATAATGCCGATAATGGCCAGCACTACCAGCGGGATAAATATCAATGCCATGGTATAGTCCGGCTCCCAGAATACGGTTACTGCCTTGGGCGAGTCCATTATCTCCGTATCCGTATCGTTCACCGCTCTGTATTTTGCGCCGAAAAGCCCCAGCAGCCCCGTCATGGGTACCGTATCATCGACAACCGTCCAGCGTGCGGCTGTGTTGGCTTTATACCATCCGCCTCCCTCCACTTCACCGTAAAGGGAATCTATTGAAAGCAGATAATAAGTATCGTAATAGGCTGTAACCGTAGCCGGCTCGTCAACATCGAATGTAACGTTCTCTGTCTCTATTTCACTGCCGTTGGGCATAACCCAATGCGAGAAGCGGTAGAGTATACCCGTTTCTCCCTCGACTTCTTCGGTAGCATTGAAGCTGAAGGTGTCGTCCTCCTTGAGCCACTGGTCTGCCGAAACATCGAGCACGCCGGAAGGCGAAGTGGCGATCCTGACTCTGTATTCAGAATAATAGGAAAAAGCGGCAGTCGGTTGACTTTCCGATACAACGACCTCATTGTCTTTGACACGGTAGCGTATCCCGTCATCGTCGGGATCGACGATTGTTGCATCCACCGATACTGTGCCGCTCGAGCCAAGAGCTGCATTGTAATTCTTCGATTCACCTCCGCTCAAACTTGTCAATTGCACGCCGTTCAGGTAGACCTTGGTCTTGCCGCTTGCCAAACCTGTGCCGATAGTAACGGTCAGGTTATAGGATCCCTCCTCTATGTAGAGGGTAAAGCTCTGTTGAACGGACTGTACCGGGCTTGAGCTGTCCGTAACCGTGATGCTGAATGTGTGGGAGCCTGCCGTTCCGGCTGCGGGCGTTCCCGTAAGGTAGCAGTATGAAGAGGAATACTCCAGCGAGATCCCCTTGGGCAGGGTGCCGCCGGTGAGAGACCATGAATAGGGCGTCGTACCGCCGGAGGCGGAAAACGTGCGGTAGTATGATGTTCCCTCGGTCGCTTGAGGAAGAGTGGTGGTGCTGAAGACGAGGGGGGGTTGAGTGATGTTGATCGTAAAATATCTATCGTCTACATCTGGGGCTGGATCACTGCCAGTTACCTGCACCTGAAATGTATATGTACCCACTGTAGTAGGTGTGCCGGAAATGGTGCCGTTTGCATTCAATGTAAGACCCGGAGGCAATGTTCCAAGTGGAGCCCATGTATATGGAGGTGTTCCGTCAGCAACCAGCGTATAGTTATATGCGGTACCTACCCGCCCGTCAGGGAGAGAACTGGAAACTATAGATACCCCGAACACCGGACTGATGATGAGGAGTAAAAGACTTATGCTGAGTAAACCGGCAGATATATACCGAAGTGCCCTATTATAGTAGCGTGGCATATTACATCGCTTACGCATATGGTACATACTCGTCATTAAATACTTAAAGTAATTATAGTAAACGGAATTGAAGTTGTCGATACCTGCATGCGCAGTGAATGTGGATTTCAGCTTTACTATAGTGGAGAAACTGTGGAGATAATATGAAATTTTATGAAAAATACGGTGCACGGTATAACGGCGAGTCACCTATTTACCCAGACTGCAGAAGCTGGTCAGCCCGAGCAATTTGGCAGGGCCGGATACGGTTACGCCGTAAAATATTACCGGTTTTTCGAGAATGAATTGCCCGATAGTATTATTTACTATGGTTGTGCCGGTTACCAGCGCCAGGTCACACCATTTCAGATTCCTCTGTGTTTCTTCAGGTCCTTCAATTGTAACCCCATATTTCACCTGTCCGATATTCTGTTTATCAAGGTCTGTTACGCGCATTTCAAATTTGGCGGCAAGGGCCTCTACCATTCTGGGCTGCAGGCCTACCTGAGCAATTTTAGGCTGTCCGTACTGTTCTTCTATATAGTTTGCCAGATACTGGCTGCACTCACGCGGCTCGTTATTGCGGCAGTGGACCGAACATGTAATCAGCCTCAGGTGCTTCATCACGGCATTGATAGTGGAGACAAGTATAGCCCTGCGGAAATTATTGGAGAGATCCGCTGCGAGGATTTCCTCAAGTGTTCCCGTATAGTCTCCGTACATATCTGTAAACGCCTGTCCGAAGGAGCGTTTGAACTGAGCCTGCATCAGACGCTCACGTCCGGTGATAAGGGGATAGTCTTTATCCTCGGGATTGCCGATAGACTCCTCCGGCGTAAGCGGAACGGCATTGATGACTATCTTTTCAAATTGGAGTTTATTCTCCTCGACAATCTTGCTGAATTCAGTTATTAACCTCGGGTAAATATCCGTTTTCATAAATCCTCATCCTTCTAAGCTTTAAAATCAGGAAGACTTCTTTGTCTCTTTCAAGGTTCATATCTGCGAATTTATAATGTGGTATCTCAGTATGTAGAATCGTCTTACCCACTTTTAGTTTAATTCGGACCATTTCACCGGAGGTATTGATATCCGTTATCATTGCTTTGAACCGGTTAACTTCAGGTCCGGGTGGCTTACTTTCATAAATATATATATCACGGGGAAATATTGCAACTCGTTGAACATTGCTTCCATCATGAGGGATGAGCACTGAGAGCCCGCCGCAGCTAACTTCCATCATTCCGTGTCCTATTGAACGACACTCATCGCAGTCTAAAATATTGGGCGCGCCGATAAAGTCTAGGACTCTTTCATTTTCGGGGTAAAAGAATACCTGTTCAGGTTTGCCGATCTGTTCGATTTTCCCGTCCTGAATTACCGCAATACGGTCAGCCATTTCCTCAGCTTCCTGCAGGTCATGTGTTACATACACGGTGGTAATGCCGAATTTGCGTTGGAGTTGTCTGAGATCTATACGCAGATTCTTTGAGGTCTGTATATCAAGGCTGGAAAGAGGCTCATCAAGGAGCAGGACTTCAGGAAGCGGGGCCAAAGCTCTGGCCAAGGCGACGCGCTGTTTCTCGCCGCCGCTGAGATTTTTAGGAAAACGTGAGGCAAGATGTGCGATCTTTAATGTCTGCAGCAACTCCTGTACCCTTTCCTGTATTTTGTGTATTTCCTTTTTCTGTATTTTCAAGCCATAGGCTATATTATCAGCGACAGTCAAATGCGGGAAAAGCGCCAGGTCCTGAAACATATATCCTATCTGGCGCTGGCATGTGGGCAGGGTATCGACTGCTTTTCCATCGAAAGACACCGTGCCGATGTAATCGATAAGACCGGCGATTACATTTATGAGTGTGGTCTTGCCGGCGCCGTTGGGCCCCAGAAAGACCAGGAGTTCCTTGTCTTCGATATGAAGGTCTATATCTTTACATATATGCTTGCTGATACCTTTAAGCGTTATCGATGGCATGCTATTTCCATCCTGCAGTTAATCTTGATTCTATAAACTGGAAAAATTTTTCAAATGCCAGACACATAACAGCCAATACTATCAAACATACAATGATTATGTCCATTCTTATCAGGCTTTCAGCTTTCATAAGAAGTGCGCCTATGCCCGTTGGAATCGCTACCATCTCTGCTGCTACGATAACCCGCCAGGCCATACCGGCATTGAGTCTCAGCCCGGTAAAAATATTAGGCAGTGCCAGCGGCGGAACTATCGTTGTCAGTATAGCCAGGTCTGAGGCTCCCATCGTTCTGGCTGACTTGATATAGTTATCATCTACTTTTTTAATGCCTGTGACAGTATTATAGAGCACGGGGAACAGACAGGCGATAAAAATGATTGCGATCGGTAAAGCCTCGTTTATACCAATCCAGAGCATGAGAAGAGGCAGCCAGCCAAGTGCTGGTATAGGGTAGAAAAGGCTTATAACAGGATTAAGAGCTTTGTTAATTGTCTCTTTCCATCCCATGATGACCCCAATTATTATACCGGTAAGAGAGCCGGTCACGAAGCCTATCACTACCCTTACAAGGCTCATAAGGAAATTTTCACCCAGAATACCATTGGATACGAGGTAGTAAAATTCCTGAACGACTATGGAAAAAGACGGTAGCAGCCCTGCAGGGAAGAAGCCTAATCTGGCTATTAATTCCCACAGCGCTAGAAAGACCGCTACCGGTAGCAGGCTCCAGCTTGGTTTGCTCGTTTTTATCGTGTTCATTTTATAAAGCGCAGGTCCAATAATTCTTCGGCAGCAAAGCTTTGTTTAATATAGCCAAGTTCCGACATGAAATCGATGGTCTCCTGTATTGTATGCGGGTTAATACTTGTTGTGTAGGTGAGCCTGTTCATTGAACTCATCAGTGCTTCAGGGGTGATTTCTATCTGTGCGCTGGAATCAGGCAAGTCTGATGGCATCCCTTCCCCATCTTTCAGTCCCAGGGCTGAGGCAAGCATTTCAGCCGAAGCTTCTTTGTTCCCATTGATCCAATCTATGCCCTGTTGAGTTACGTTGACCAGCTTTTCTACTATTTGAGGGTGGTTATAGAGCAAATCCTCTTTCACTACCAGTACACTACCCTGCATACCAGACCAGATGTCCTTGCTTTCTATCAGCATGGTGAAACCGTATTCCTCAGCAAGCGATGCCCAGTGTTCAGGTAAAAAGGCCGCATCCAATTTTCCCATGCTTATAGCTAATATCTGTTTCGCAGGATTCATGCGCTGTATATTTTTTATAACCATGTTTTTATTGAGATTATTATTCTGTATTATCTTATGGAGTAATACATCGACGGAGCCGCCTTCCTGCAGACAACCAATGCGCACGCCAGGTTTTTCAAGGTCGGCTACAGTCTCTACTATCTCGGGATTGACAACGAGTCCATAGCCATAATGATGGGTGCCTGAAACGATTTTTATGGGCACTCCCGCATTGGAATAAGTATTGATGGCAGGGACCAGACAAATGTATGCTGCCTCAATATCTCCCCTGTTTAATGCTGCCCCTAATGCCATGCCCGTTACATAGCTTTCAATGGTGCTCACCTTAAGCCCCGCATCTTCATACCAGCCTTTTTGCTCGGCGATATAAGCGCATGCGGCGTGGTCATTATATTCCACGGCAATGCCGATAGGTTTAGTATCATTTGTTTTACAGCCCCAAATAGTGCTTAATAATAAAAAGCATACAGCAATAATCGTTACTAATTTGAACCTCATATATCTTCTCCGCATAATCTTTAAATATTCATCATTGTGGAAAGTCTATGAGCGGAGGGGCATGCGGACATTTTAAAGTAGTGTGCAGAAAACTGTAGTTATATGGGAACTGGCGGTCCAAAAGGAACCGCAACTGATTACCGAAATAGCTATATTTAATCATTTCTTCTCCTTCCCATTGGGGGGGGTAATGCTGTTTCCAGCAATACCGTCGATCCGTCATCCGCGGCGGATACCGGCTGCTCACCGTAGGTATCCCTTTAGGCGAGCCAGCTCAGAGAATACCGCTTACATTTTATGAAATTATTGGCATATGGTCAAATCTATTTATTAGCATAGCAGTCTCAGATTTTAACGTTCTATGTTAGCCGCTCTATAGTGACTTGTCGTATTGAAAATACCGGATAATGATGTATTATTTGATTTATACTACCGGTTTTCATTTGCATAATAGAGAAGCTTTGTGAGCAAGCATAACTATCATCAAGCAGGTACCGGAAGAAAGCGTTTGACGGGAGCTCTTGCGGTTGTCCTGATGATACTGGCAATTGAAGTGGCAGGTGGAATCCTGAGCGGAAGTCTTGCGCTGCTGGGAGATGCCGGCCATATGCTTGTCGATGCCCTGGCGCTGAGTTTGAGTTTTTTTGCATTAACTATTGCCGGGCGTCCGGCAGATTTGCGCAAGACATTCGGTTACTATCGTGTAGAGATAATGGCAGCGCTTGCCAACGGTACCTTGCTGGTTCTGGTAGCCCTCTATATTTTATATGAGGCATACCGACGTTTTTACAATCCCCCTGATATAAATGTGCAGGTTATGCTGACAGTAGCTGTAGTTGGACTTGCTGCTAATATTCTTGGCATTGTTCTTTTGCGCGGCATCAGCGGCAGCAATCTGAATATCAGGGCTGCCCTCTGGCATATACTAGGAGATACGCTCTCCTCGGTAGGTGTTATCATCGCCGCTCTGGTAATACTTTTTACGGGCTGGCAGAGCGCTGACCCTCTTATAGCTGTTCTAATCAGCGGCATCATACTGTGGGGTGCGGTGAAGTTGGTAAAGGAGGCTGTTGATATTCTGATGGAGGCGGTACCCGGCCATATCGATCCTGAGCGTGTGGTAGGGGTGATGGAGGATGTGGATGGTGTCGAGCAGGTCCACGACCTGCACATATGGGCCATCACTTCCGGACTCTATGCCCTCAGCGCGCATTTGCGTATAAGGGATCAAAAAGTAAGCGAAAGCGGAGATATTCTCAAAGCTGAGAAGGCGCTGCTGGAGAAGAAATTCGGCATCCGTCACACTACTCTGCAGCTTGAATGCGGGACCTGCACCACAGATGCCGTTTGCACGGCCTGCCCTTTGAATAGGGATACAAAAGCGGATTAACGTAGGGATTAAATATGCCGTGCCTTGAAGTTGAAATAACCCAACGACCGGGGGTAACGTTATCTCAGGAGAATATACATGTATAAGACTCTATGTCTCGGTGCCAGTATAGTAAAGGGGATGTTCGGCGCTGGTTTTGTGCAAATCCTTAAACAGCGTATGGCCAAAGACGGTTTTCATTTCATTAACTCCGGCGTGGGCGGCAGCCTTGCTTTTGATGTATTGGCCCGGATGGATAGAGAAATGACCGTTATGCCTGACTGCGCGCTTATACTGGTAGGTACAAATGACATTACTGCTGAGCTTTATCCTGATATAGCAAGAATGTCCATATCTCACTTAAGAAGGAGACTCCCCCGTAAGCCATCGATAGAATGGTATTACGAAAATATGACAGGGATTATCAGCCATATTAAGAAAACAACTCCGGCCAGAATAGCTGTATGTTCACTACCTGTTATCGGTGAAGACCTGTCATCCCCTGTCAACGAACGCGTTGGGGAATACAGCTTGCTGCTGCAAGAAATGGCATCCAGTGAGAAGATAACATATATACCTGTCTTTGAAGCCCATAGAGAATATCTGTTAGCACACTGCGGAACGGGCGGCAAATCGTTTCAACCGGGGGAGCTGCTTACATTGAAGTTGCTTTTACGTCATGCTCTGCTCAGGCAAAGTTATGATGAAATATCACTGAAAAACGGTTTCCTGCTGCTGACAGATGGTATACACTTGAATAGTCAGGGCGCAGCTCTCATCGCAGATAAAGTAGAGTTTTTCCTGCGCAAAGCAGTATAAGTATTATTATTTATGAGGCGTAAGTTAAAAATGCCGTAATGCGAGAAAGTACCCTTGTAAAGGGATTTTTTACCTGTATTGACTATTTGTACTATCATATAAGATAGTATTGTTATTCATGTAGAACATGGGGTGTGATAAATGGAATATCGTGATAAGCCTGTAGATGCGATAATGGCAGCTCCAGCGGAATTAATTGAGAGTGTCATAAAAAAGTTTACGCTCACCAGTCCCTACAATCGGCTGAAACAGCTGGATAACTACGTTATCTGGGATGAACCGATTGTGGGTTTTGCCAGCGGGCAGGATCCTCTTTTCACTGAGTATAAAACAATAATTTCACCCGAGCATCTTACTCCGCAGGAAGCACTGGCGCGTGCATATAATAAAGACCCGCGTGACATACCGGCGCGCATATCGGTTATAAGCTGGATACTGCCGACGGCGGAAGGTGCGCGTAAATCCAACTACGATCAGACACGCCTTCCCGGGCGGCTCTGGTCTCATACCCGCTGGTACGGCGAGAAATTCAATGAGAAGCTGCGGGCTCATGTAGTTGAATTGCTTAAAGGAATGGGATATATGGCTACGGCTCCTTTCATTGAATCGTATTTTAAGGTGTTGGGTAATGAGAAAGGGCCTTACTCAAACTGGTCTGAGCGGCATATAGCCTATGCTGCTGGGCTGGGCACGTTCAGCCTCTCAGATGGCCTGATAACGGAACGGGGGGTTGCCATCCGCTGCGGCAGCGTGGTTACAAGTCTTGTATTGCCGCCCACCCCCAGAACAGCCGCCGGCCCGTATTCAAACTGCCTTTTCTACGCGGGTGTACAATGCCGTGTCTGTATAGAGCGCTGTCCGGCCGGGGCGATCACAGAGGCGGGGCACGATAAGAATAAGTGCGAAAAGTATCTGCAGAGCATTGGATATGCGCCCATGAAAATGAAGGGCGGCTATGACGATGAGAAAACAGTGACCGGCTGCGGACTTTGTCAAACCCGGGTCCCTTGCGAGTTTAAGAATCCGGTTGGGAAAATGAAGAATAAAAAGTCATAATAGAAAGGCAATAATATGGCAGGTCAGCAAGGTAAGAAGATCGGTTATGCGTTGGGTGGAGGTGCTGCGAGGGGAATGTTCCATATCGGCGTTTTGCAAGTCCTGGAAGAGTTTGGAATCAGGCCTGATATCATCGCCGGGACCAGTATGGGCTCGATTATAGGCGCAATGTATGCCAGCGGGCTTGATACAAAAGAATTGATAAAAATAGCCTGCGGCATCGATTGGAAACAGGTGATGCGCCTGACTGATATACTGGCTCTACCGAAGAGCGGTCTCATGCAGGGCAGGAGGATCGTTTCGCTGCTTAAGTCCATTATGGGAGATGCCGATTTTTCCCGGCTGAGATATAGCTATGCAGCTGTGGCGGCAGACCTTTATACGGGAGAACAGATAGTCTTCCAAGAAGGTTCACTGATAAAAGCTATCAGGGCCAGCATTTCGATTCCCGGCATTTTTACGCCGGTGCAGCATGAAGGCCGTTACCTGGTGGACGGAGGTCTGGTTAATGTTGTTCCGGTGAGCGTATGCCGTGACATGGGTGCAGACTTTGTCATAGGTGTTAATGTTATACCGGATCCTACGCTAGGTGTGATGCCGGTTGCCATCAGCAGCGCCAGCGGTAAGGACGGCCATAAAGACGGCGATGATACTTCAGACGATGAGATGGAGAAGCCTATCATTCCCGGTACTCATGTCCAATTTCATGAGACACGCATAAATAATATTGATAAGGGTATCCGTGATTTCATGCTTTACGGGCAGCCCAAACTGAGAAAGCTTATCGCCAGAAGACCATCTGCCATTTTCTCCATAAAACCCAAGCTGGTTCATGTGGGTGATCCGGCTATATTCGAGGTACTTACCCAGTCGCTCTCTATAATTGAACATCGCACCGCCATGGAAAATCTAGCTGATGCAGATATCTCAATAACTCCGCTGGAGAAAACAATAGGCTACTGGGAGTATCACCGCGCTGCGGAGGCAATAGAGGCGGGTGAGAGAGCTACCAGGTTAACGCTGGAGCGCGATGCTTCCGTACGTGCCAGCCTGGAAGCTCTGAAAAGGTAAATTACGGCGGCTGTCTATTTGGCCGATAATGGCAAATATCAAGTAGAGCAAGGCGGCGATTAAAGCCTGCTCTATGGCCTGTACAGCGGAATAATGCTTTACATCAGGCCCAGAAATCCGCAATAAGGACAGCGGCCGTTTTGATTCTCTATCCTGGTTTTGCATCGGGGACATATAACAAATACATTTCTATCCCAAGGCACAGGTAGATTTTCATCAGCGCTGTCGGGGAGTGGGGAAATCAAAGGCTTTTGCGGCGGCTCCTGCCAGCCGCACTGATGACAGATGTTGGAGTCCTGACTGATAAGGTGTCCATTGGCACATGATTTTGTGCCGCAGTTGCTGCACAGCGCCCGCTCCGCGCTCTTCTGCCTGTGGCAGACAGGGCATATAACATATCCAGTTACTTGCGGCATCTCCCCCTCCGCACAGTCCGGTGTATCTGGTACAACTATAGCCTATACTTACATATAAGCAAAAATACGTGTTTTCGTCAATAGCGCAGAACGGCAATATCTTTCAGTTAACATCGTTGTCAGAAACCGCCATAAAACCAGTTATTGAGTCAGCAAAAAAGCATAAACAAACTGCTGTCATCTTACGTTTTCCTTTATGGAACATGGATAACTGTCTGTAATGTGTGCTTCTGTTCGCTGATCTGGCTGCTCCCGTCAGGTATGACAGTGCCGGGTGGTGCTTAAGATCCCTGGTTATCCAAAAATATCCCCCATGATGAGCTGCAAGCGGGCAACTGTTTTATATAGTGGGTAAGGAGAATTGGACATGGTAACGGTGACTGAGAATGCAAAGGGACTGCTCAAAGAGGTGCTCACAGCACACAGCAGCAACCGTGAACTGGGGGTGCGGCTGGTGGTAAATCCGGGCAGACAGCAGGGGTTGGGTCTGGCGTTGGGAAGGGAGGAGGACGGCGATCAGGTAATAGAATATGGAGGTTTTAAGGTATTACTTGTGTCGCGTGATATGGCATCACGGGTGGACAGGGTAACGCTTGATATGGATGATACGCCTGACGGCCTTAAGCTGCTAATACAAAAGAACTGAGCAAGAGAGAAGAATTCGCTGGAAATGACTATCTTTGCGGTCGTACACCGGGCATACCGTCCGGTATACTGTCTGTTCCTTTTGGCGCCATACCGCCGGGAACGCCGGGCATCATCCCTCCTCCACCAGGCCGACTGGTAAATCCGCCCATTACACTGTTGTTTGATCCCACGATTGTCACCATATCGGAAACCGTGAAAGTTTCGATCTGAGTTCCTGCAGTATATGTCCCGCCAGAATAGAGGCCGCAGCTGCTGTCTCCGCTTGAGCTTCCACCGGTATAAACAACACAGGTTTCTCCGTTTTGTATTTGAGGTGAACAGAGCACCACCGATTGATAGTTTTTCGCTGGTGCGAAAGTGAGGATATCTTTGCCGTCCTCGTTTTCAATGTGAACTATCGAGCCCGCGGATTGTGCCTGCTCTAAGTTCACCATGAGCGCATATTGCGTTGAAGCTTGACCCGGTGCCATTGCCATCCCTGAACTCCCTGCTGCTATGAGCAATCCTCCGGTTATTTTGAAGGAGCCGCTATAATCCACAGCACCGTTGCCGTCATTTGTCGGTCCGTTTATGATGACCGTTCCCCCGGTCATGGTAATAGGGCCGTTCACGTCGAGCCCGTCTCCCTGAGCATCGATATACAGATATCCGCCGTTGATAGCCAGATAATTGTCTGAGGAAGCTGTAAATTCGTTCTGTCCACGCCTTCCGCCCATGGGCATCTGCTCCCCGCCGCCTGCAGAGACGTTTATGCCGTCATCGCTTGAGGTAAGGCGGATATCTCCGCCGTTAATGGTGATCACCTTGCTCTCCATGCCTTCATAGCTTTCTAATATCTCTATGGATCCGGCATTGACGGTGAGCGCTGAATCCGCATGTATCCCGTCATCACCTGAAGAGAGGGTGATGTCTCCCCCGCTAATGGTTATACTGTTGTTTGAATTGAAAGAATCGTCAGAGGAATCGATATTGAGCGTACCGCCCGTTATAGTTATGCTACTACCCGCCTTCAACCCTTTAGCACTTGCCGTTGAAGTGATACTATCCGTACTCCATACAGTACCTGTGTTTGGACGGACGTTCACAGGCATTTGCCTTGCCTCGGCATGATCTGCGGCGCGGGCGCTGCCGCCGCCGGTGGAAATGGTTATATCTCCGCCGCTCACGTCAAGACCTGTTTGCGCCTGTATGCCGTCCGCTGCGGCAATGATGGTTAGAGTGCCGCTTTCAATTAAGACGGTTCCTTTTTCCGCATCTTCATCGTTATTGGACTGCATTCCGTCACCGCCTGTATTAATGGTAATTGCGGCATCTCGTATGGTTATGGAGTCCCTTCCTTTCACGCCGTCGTTTGCTGCATTCACGGTGATTGTTCCCCCCGTAATCTTCAGGTCATCTTTGCTGTGGATACCGTTATTGTAATTGGCATTTACCGTAAGCGAACCGCTGCCCGTTATGATGAGATCATCTTTACTGAAAATAGCCGCGTTCGGGTCATCTGAGGTTGTATCTCCAAGTATATATGAATCGCCGTCTGTAATAATGTTTTCCGTGCCTTCCGCCAGATATATTTCAACTTCCTCTGCATTTTCCACGTATATGGGAGCGTTATCAGCGCATGTTATATTTACTCCGTTGAGAATTAGCTTTACCGCTTCTAAGTCTTTTGTATCGATGATGAGCTGTCCGTCATCGAGTGTGCCGCTGATCAGATAGGTGCCCGCGGCGGCGATAGCTATTCTACTGCCGTCGATTACTACATCCGGGCTGCCGGCGGTTATCGTTTTGCCCAGATTGATATATACCGCACCCTTCTTTAATTCCTCAAGTGATTGAGAGGTAAATTCCGTATGAGAGGTTTGGTACGGTACGATGCTGCATGATGCCTGAGAAATTATAAAAAGGAGCGCAGCTACTAGGGCCAGCGCTATTTTCAGGGCGAATTTCATCTCTACTTTTGCTTTTTGCATATTTTTTCCATACAAGCGGTAATGGATTTTATCCCACGCTTTTTATTATAGAGGAAATATATGGAGAAAATGTGGAGAAATGCTGACAATAATGTGGAGATGGAGAGTATATCGGTAACAGGGATGAACGTATGATTGTAAATGTAACTTATTTACTTGCCGATATGCTCCATTCCTGTATAAAAGATGCCGCGCCGCGTGCTTTATCTTTAAAGGCCGGGTCCTCCGAAAGTTCGGCAGCTCTACTGTAGTCTGCCAGAGCAAGCGTAATTTCATCAGCAATATGCGGTAACACAGGACTGTCAGGCACTGGTGTGCCCGGTGAGATAATCCGGCTGTAATCGGCCGCTGCCTTATCCCAATGCTGAAGCTTGCCCAGCGCCCATTCCCTATCCCAACTGCTTCCGTTTAAGTTCGGATTGTCCTCGCGGGCGAGGTCCAGGTCAATAATTGCTCGCGCCCACTGCGCTTTCTTAAAATGGGCAAACCCGCGGTTTAAGTAAACCTCCTCTGTGCCGGGTGACTGCTCGGGCGTTACGATTTTTCTGGAGGCTATAGTAAACGCTGACTGCGCCGTGTTGCCTTTATTACCTGCTGCCTTCAGGCTGTATTCCCTCTCTTGTTCTGCTACAAAGACTTCTACAAGCTCGAAGCTACCGCTTTCATCCGCAGTTGCCTCGGCGGTTATCCCCGTCTCCTCAATGGTTACGGTCACCGCTTCTGCGGCAGCAAAACCGGTGCCGATAACGGTTACCTGTGTACCTTTGCTATGTGTACTGGTGGAGAGGTCTATTGATGGCATGACTTCAAAGGCAATATCCTCGACGATACCCTTCGGTGTAAAGCTGCTGCCGTAGACTCCCAGTTTGTGGGTACCCTGTGTTGACTGCGGTACATAGATGACCGCTCTGGTGGTGCTGTCATGGATTGGGCTGCCTGCGGGGACGGGACTGCCATCGATTCTCAAGCTGCCGTCTGTCTCGGTGCGAATATTGACCATTACTATCTCGTCATCCCAGGTAACAGTCATACCATCTTCATTTGCGCGGAAGCCCCATCCGTAAATGAAGAGTTGGGTACCGACCGGCCCGCTCAAAGGCTTCATTTTGATATAAGGTATTGCAGGGTGTTTGCCTTTTGCGGTATCCGGTTCAAGAGGTGTAGTGGAGAGGGTTAAACTCTCCTCATGCAATGAGCCGGGAAGGGACGTGACAATGAAATCAGGCGCAGAAGACAAATGCCACTGCATCTGTTTTACATACGACCAGCTCTTTCCGCGGTAGGCTTGAGACAGATATCTATCGCTGGCCAATACTTGATAAAAGCACTGTTGGGAGTTCAGTTCCCATTGCGCAAGGTATGTGTGACACCAGGCGCGCAGATAATAAGGCATTGTCAGTTCGGGCTTAAGCTCGATGACCGTACTAAAATCTACTAAGGCCTTCTCATAGACTCCATTTTCTATTGCTGCAAGCCCGCGGTAATAAAAGGCATCGCCTTCGGAGGGGTTCAAAGCGATGGCAATGGAATAATCATCGGCAGCGCGCGAGTAGAGCTCTTTACCGAAATGATAAGCTATACCCCTTTTCAGGTAGGTCTGGGCAAGGTTTGAGTCCACATCCAACGCAGCAGAGTATTCAATGATTGCCTCATCGTACATTCGGAGCCCAAAATACTCATCTCCCTGCCTGATGTGCTGCCGGGCAATTTCCTGCGGACTTGTATCTGGAGGCTTACCTCCGCCGCACTGTACGGGAGGGATCAGAGTAATACAGGCCAGCAGGAGAATAGTGAATTTAGTAAACAGTTGCATCTCTTCCTTCAAGTATACGGCTGTTATTCTCTGACATCATTATAGGTAACCTGTGGAACGGAGACAATATTGAATATGCCTATGTAAAATGTAAAAATACCGCTCTTTAGCTTTGCCATGTGCGTGAAATAATCGGTATGATCGCGGCCGGGTGACTTTAATAACAGGACTTTTACCGGATACTTTATTTGGTTTCCAGGTGAGAAAAATCTATTACCTGTCATTTTTCAATAATAACAACGTGCATGTGGTATAATCGCCCACAAATGAGAGGTGCGGTAACCGGGGCTGGCGGGTGGTGTGATAGTAATGGGTCGCTTTTGCTGAGTGACTGCCCGGGATTATATATGGATATTCAATAAACTGCCGTTTATACTATGAGCGGCTAAGGGCTTTAGAAATAGATATGGAAGAAAATGTCGTCAGGGTCAATTTTCAGGGCAAAGAGATTATTCTGATTGCGACCGCTCACGTTTCAGAGCAAAGTGCCGAGCTGGTAAAAAGCGTTATCGAGAGAGAAAAGCCTGATAGCGTGTGCGTTGAACTCGATGAAGGGCGCTACCGGAACATACTCAATCCAAAGGCGTGGGAAAATACTGATATTATTCAGGTCATTAAATCAAAAAGAACAGGGTTTCTTTTGGCCAATCTTATTTTAAGCTCCTACCAAAAAAAAATTGCCGGACAACTAAATGTCGTGGTAGGTCAGGAAATGCTGCAAGGTATAGAAAGCGCCCGGGAAACGGGTGCCGGACTGGTACTGGCAGACCGAAATATTCAGACAACGTTTCTTCGTCTTTGGCGCTGTTTGAGTTTCTGGGAAAAATGCAAGCTGTTTTTCAGCCTGCTCTTTTCTATTGGCTCAGATCAAAAAATCACCGGTGAAGATATAAATGAACTGTTGAAGAAGGATACTCTGGAGGCCGCTGTTGCAGACGTGCGCAAGAAATTTCCAAAAATCGGTGAAATATTGATCGGCGAGCGCGATCAGTATTTAGCATATAAAATTAAAGAGGCTTGCGGTAACAAGGTTATTGCCGTCCTCGGCGGCGCGCATGTGCCGGGAGTGGAGAAGGAAATATTCAAGACACAGGATATCCAAAAAATAACCTATATACCTCCTGGGAATCCCGTAGTTAAAATCATCGGCTGTGCTGTCCCTCTCGTTATCGTGGGGCTTTTCATTTACGGTTTTGCCGTGAATATTAACACAGGTTTGCAGTTACTCTCATCCTGGGTATTGTGGAACAGCGTGCTGGCAGCACTTTTTACCGCACTGGCACTGGCACATCCTCTAAGTATCCTCACATCTCTCGTTGCTGCTCCTTTTACCTCCTTGAACCCATGGCTTGCCTGCGGATGGCTGTCCGGCCTTGTGGAAGCGTGGATAAGAAAACCTACGGTTCAGGATATCAATAATATTTCAAAAGATATTTTCAGTTTTAAACGCTTCTATAAAAACCGGTTTTTAAAAGCACTTCTGGTTGTGATTATGGCCAATATCGGAAGTACAATAGGCACTATCGTTGCCGGGACGGATATAGTAAGGAATCTATTCTAATTATTTAGTCAAGCTGACTGCACGTTATGCAGTATTATTGTTAACCCAACCTATTGCTAATCTGTCTTGCTACCATTATAATCTGTTTTTCAGTAATTCTCGTTCAGTAAAACAGACAGGAGAAAGGCATGAGTATTGAGATAGTAACCACATCGAGTTCTGATATTTCTCAGGAGCTGGCAAAAGAGCTGGGAATAACTGTACTGCCGCATGAGATCGCTTTCGGTGACAAGACATACACTGACGGGGTGGACATTCTGCCGGAGGAATTTTATAAACGGCTCAAAACAAGCCCGCAAATTCCGACGACCAGCGCGGTGACCCCGGGTCCGTTTGCCCAGGCATACAACCGTCTGGCAGAGAAAACAGATGAAATTTTGTGCATCGTTTTGTCGTCCGGCCTCAGTGTTACCTATGATGCTGCCGTAAAAGCAAAGGAGGCGGTTCAGAAAAAGAGCGTTCGTATTGAGGTTATCGAGACGCTCGGTGTTGCTGGAGGAGTGGGGTTGATTGTGCTTGAGGCGCTGAAAGCTGTAAGGGCCGGAGAAACACTGGATAAGATTATTGAAACGGTAAAGAGAGATGTCCCCAGATGCTATGTGCGAATCTGCCTTAATACCCTGGAATACCTGCATAAAGGCGGCAGGATCGGCAGGGTACAGGCATTGATGGGCTCGCTGCTCAATATTAAGCCCATACTTGAATCGCGCGGTACGTTTCAACCCATCGGCAGGGTACGCTCACATGCCAAAGTACTGGAGCACCTTTATGAATATATCGGCAGTTTTAAAAAGATAAACTCACTGGCACTGCAATACACTGACAATAAGCCGAATGTGGAAGCACTCGCAGATCGTGTATCAAAATTCTTCCCGCGGGAGCAGATGCATATCTGGCCGCTCACGCCTGTGTGTGGCACGCATGCGGGCCCGGGTTCGATAGTGGCTTCGATAATAGGCGACCACTAAATAAATGCTGTTCTGGTCTGGGCAAGTGGAGTACGGAAAAACCGAAAACATGTTGACAGAGAGTTGTTATGCCGTTATAATATTAGTAAGTAATTACTAATAAAAAGTGATATGTAATGACGGCAGTAGAGCAGGGAAGAGAACGCCTCAGCGGCGATGATAGAAGGTTGCAGATCATTGATGCGGCATTAACCCTTTTTGCAGAGAAGGGCTTCGCTGGTACCCGTACCCGGGAAATTGCTGATGCGGCGGGCATCAGCGAAACGCTTATCTTTCAGCACTTCAAAACTAAGGAGGGTCTGATTAAAGCTGCACTGGCATCTCTTTTTCACTCCCATCCGGTTACTGGGGAGCTGAAAAAACGCTTGCTTGAAGCTGATGATATCAACTTCTTTACAGAGATAGCGCTGCACTTCATAAAACATAACCGGGACGACCCCAGGATTATGAAGCTGGCACTTTTTAGCTCACTTGAGGGCGGGCATTTCGGTGAGCTGGCCCGTGCTGATGAAACGGGGCCATCCATGCTTACCTTGATAACACAATATATTGAAAAGAGAATTGATGCAGGAATCTATATAAAGACCAATGCCGAGATCGCAGCTCGCATTTTCGTAGAAGCAATATTTATGTATCTGGCCGATCAGGCAATGGCCATATCGGGCCCCAGTCTCTCTTATCCCGATGAAGAAGTGGTTAATACATTGGTCACCATCTATTTGGGCGGACTTAAAAAAGCATAGTTTTTTAGAAACAAGGCTGCCGTCTTTCGGCTGCCTTATATAATAATCAGGAAACTTAGTAAGTACTAACAAATAAGGAGGAAATAGCTGAAATGAAGCAAGCAGCAGTAGCCGGTGAGGCACGGATATACAAGCGTAGATGGTGGACATTCCTGGTGCTGGCGCTGGCTATTCTGATCGTGGTTATAGACCACACCATCCTCAATGTCGCCCTGCCGACCTTACAGCTTGAATTGGGTGCCACCCTCTCTCAACTACAGTGGATGGTTGATGCTTATATTCTGGCCTTTGCTACTCTTCTGCTTACAATGGGAACGCTCGGTGACCGCATCGGCAGGGCGGTTATACTGCGTATCGGTATGATTGTTTTCGGTCTGGCCAGTCTTGGTGCCGTGTTAGCCTGTTCTGCCGATAATGTGATAGCGGCGCGCGTGTTTATGGGGATAGGAGCCGCTATGATTATGCCGGCAACGCTGGCAATCATTACCAATATCTTTCCGCCTGAAGAGCGTGGCAAGGCTATCGGTATGTGGGGGGCGATGAATGGGATCGGGGTTGCTCTGGGGCCGCTTCTCGGCGGTCTGCTGCTGGAGCATTTCACGTGGAATGCCATCTTCTTTATCAATATTCCCATCGTTGTTGTAGCGATAGCTGCCGGATTTTTCCTGATACCGGACAGCCGTGATCCTCATCCTCGCCGTCTGGATATAGCGGGGACACTACTTTCCGCCGCCACACTCTTTTTATTGGTATTTGGGCTTATCAAGGGCAGTGACTGGGGATGGACAAACGCCGGAGTGCTGGGCTCTCTGGCCGGAGCTGTTATCGCCGGTTTCCTATTCATTCTCAGAGAGCGCAGGGCTGATACTCCTATGCTGGACCTTAAGCTTTTTAGCAATGCGCGTCTTTCGGCGGGCTCAGCTGGCATCGCCGTGATGACGGTGGCTATGTTCGGACTACTCTTCGCTTTTACCATGTACATGCAGTTCGTCAAAGGCTACTCTGCGTTGGAGACTGGCGTACGCTTCCTTCCCCTTGCCTTCGGCTACGCATTCGGCTCGATGTCGAGCAACCGCATTGTGGGCAAGTGGGGAACGAAAGCTGTAGTGGCCTCCGGCTTTCTGGGAATGGCGGTGTTTGCTCCGTTGATCGCTTTCTGGAGGGTAGATACTTCTTACTGGCAGATAGGCGTACTGTTGTTCGCTATAAGCTATTTTATGGGTAATATCATGACGCCGTCCCTCAACGCAGTTCTGGGCGCGGTCACGAAAGCCCGTGCCGGTGCAGGCTCGGCCATCGGCAATGTTTCGTTCCAGGTGGGAGGTGCTGTGGGGGTGGCTGCCCTTGGCTCAGCGTTAAGTAGTATCTACCAGTCCGGGATGGCAGAGGCATTAAAGGCTTTCCCCTCACTGCCGGCTGAAGCATCTTGCGCCGCGCAAACATCGATAGGAGCAGCGCAAGCTGCGGCATCGATGCTGCCGGACGGCGTATGGCAAGGTCTGTTACAGGTTGCCGGCGGTAGTTTTATGGAAGGATGGCAGGCGGTACTGCTGATTATAAGTGTTATCGGTGTGGCCGGCGCCATATTGATGCTGAAGCTTATGCCGCCCAGGGAAATACGGCCGGATAAGGAATAACCGTTTACGAAGTAACAGAAAAGAGAGAAAGACAATGAATAATGAAATCAAAACCGGACGTGGTAAAAATGACCTTCATACATCGAGGGCGGCTTTCTGGATGATACGCATTATGCATGATAATCCTCTGCTGACGCTCATCAAAAATCCCTATCATTTGCTTGCGGCAGCGGGACTGAAACCGGGACAGAAGGTGCTGGAGGTAGGGTGTGGCCCTGGGTTCTTTACCATCCCGGCAGCTAAAATCATTGGGGAAAATGGAATGTGCTACGCAGTTGATGTTAATCCACGGGCAGTAAAAAGGGTAGAAGAAAAAATGAAAAGAGCCGGAATGACCAATATAAGGACTATTACGGGCAATGCCGCGGAGTGCGGCTTGCATGACGGCAGTATAGATCTGGCCTTTGTATTCGGTCTGCGTTATATTGCCGGCGGACTGGATAATCTGGTTACAGCGATGCACCATATCATTAAAGCCGGAGGAGTGCTGGCTTTTGAGAAAACGTGCGGCTCTGACGAGAAACTGGTAGAGGAAGTGGAGAGAGATGGTTTTACTAAAACTGCGGTAAAAGGACGTGTCTTTATATTCACCAGAGGAGAGAATACGTGAAAATGATCGTGTTAAACGGAGAGTGTAAAAAGGAGGGCAATTACCATGAAAAAAATCACCGCAAATTTTATTGCGAACATAATCCTGTTCGTCATCTTAATGGGCCAGATATTCACAGGAATACTGCTGCACCGCTTTTCCCATGCAGCGGCTGATGCCGCTATACTCGGACTGACGCATTATACCTGGGGATGCCTTCATTGGGCAGCATCTGTTTTGTTTATGATTGTGATCCTCACTCATCTCATCCTCCACTGGGGCTGGATAAAGGCTGCCGCTCAGAAGTATTTCAGGATGGCATCAAAGGTCATGCTGGCTATAATCACAATCCTTTTTCTGGCCAGTGTTTTTGCACCGTTCTACCTCACCGGAGATTTAGTCGGTGGAAGAGATAACAGAGGCGGATATCTTGAATCGAGCACTTCCGATAGTACTGTTCCTTAGTGATGGGTTTTTTATATGATTGCGGCAAGCTGTCGTTAATTACATAGGGCTGTTGTGCTGTGTACTAGTTCAGATAGATTAGTGACACTACAATAGTGTCATTATGAAGA
>CAZFIM010000002.1:21483-102173 GCA_964519615.1 uncultured Dehalococcoidales bacterium | reverse complement strand
TCTAAGGGCAGGACCCAACCTTAACAACCTGTCTAAATTTCGGGGTCCACCTCATGGTTATTCCTTAGATATAACTGTGTCCTTAGTCTATACCTTGTTTCGTACGTTTCCTACGTGCCGCCTATTCCCAGACTCTCTTAAAAATACGAGCTTTGATAGCTAGGGTATTCTCTCCGTGCACCCCGAGTCATCGCTGTACCGTGCTCTCTCCACTCCTACAGTTGCGCCGCGTGATATAATGATCAGGCGCATACGTTATGCTGGTGTGACAAAGGTGAATATATTGCAGAACGTCTGTGTTTTCAGTAAATGATGCAGCCGCCCTGATATATTTGGGCGGCACGTGAGGGAGCATGGGGATGGGGCACCTGAAGCAGGTGCCGCCTAAGGAAAATCATATACGGGTATAATTCTTTCACATAGGTATACGGGATGCAATATTCAATATTTTATTCTACTGCATTGACAATATTATTTATTGTGTTTGTTATGGTATTTATTGCGTGTGTAATTGTTGCCATATATTCCCACAGGGCATTAGATATAAGTATTAGACTGTATAAACTAAGAAAAAAATTATCACCCAGACTATTATATTTGGGAGAAGAAAGTCTTCGAGAAATGTTTGGAAATGTAAATGAATCACAGCAAAGAAATTTTTTTATCTGGGTTATTAGAATATTTGCGATAACATTAGCAATTTGTGTAGCATTTTTCATTTGTGTATTCTTATGGGGGCAACATATCTTTAATTGGTAATTATTCCTACGTGCCGCTATACTGCTCCGATAAATCGGGGTGCCTCGTACAAGAAGAACCTCACCACCGGTGTGGAAACCTCCCACTACTATCTCGGCGAAAGGCAGGTGGCGCTGCGGGAGGGTGAGGAAGTGCGCTATCTGCACCTTGACCACCTTACCGGCACCTCCCTGATGAGTGATAGCGCAGGCGAACTATTGAGCTCTATCAAATACTTCCCATACGGCGCAACGCGCGCAGGCGGGGTGGCCACCGATAAGCTCTTAACCGGCCAGAGGCTGGACGGAACCGGCCTCTACTACTACAACGCCCGCTACTACGATGCGGGGTTGGGGAGGTTTATAAGCGTAGACATTATAGTACCCGACGCTATGAATCCGCAGTCCTTGAACAGGTATTCTTATTGTCTGAGTAATCCGCTGAAATATGTTGATCCGAGTGGGCAATATTATTATGATAACTACTATTATGATTCTTTGTGTGATCAACAAGGTGTGGGGAAAGATGAAGGGTATGCATTTTTTATGGATAACGGTGGAGTGATTGGTGTGGTGGATACTGATTCCTTTGTTGAATGGTGTGATTCTTCACCTGAGCCTTTTGACTATATAAGCCAGAGCGGAGCACAGGTACTGGAAGGTATATTTTTGTCAAAAGCAGGATCACCAATAGGTGGATATTATACTCAACTTGGCATTAACGGTGTATTCTCCTATCACAAAGACCTTCAAGCACCTCCAACACCCGTTTATTGTGTTGATGATATGGGTATCGCTTATAGTATTGTTTTAGGTAAAGAGTCACAAATGGGGATAAGTATATATCCGATAGGCACCTTCGTTCAACAATCGAAAATTGCAGATAGGTCATGGCTAATACCCCATGAAGGTTTCCACTATCACGAACAAAGGCAATGGGGAGGGTTGCTCGGTATTAATTGGTATCGGGGTTACTTTCTAGAGAAAAGTATCAGATCAACGATCTATGATCCCTATTGGGCATATTATACTTCTAGTTTTGAGAAACGAGCACGAGACTGGTCTGGCGAACCTGTCCAGCCATACCCCTAACCATGGTGTGGAGATTTACATTAACTAAACATTTGCATACTGATATATAGGTAGGAGTAAATATGAAAAACATATTTTCTAGAATTAATTATATGTTATTATTTGTAATACTTGTATTCATATTAATATCGCCATCCTGTTGGGGTGAACGTGCTTTTCCAATAGAATTCGATAACCAAACAGACATGATTCTCAGCATATTTATCGATGATACTATGGAAGGTATCGTAAAGCCAAATGAAACAATAGCAGTACGTTATTTTCCTGGAAAATATTCCTATACTGTTATAGTTGCTAAGAATACCAGCGGAGAAACTGTATTTTCGAAAACAACTTATCTTCGTGATTTGGATAAAATTCACAGAAAAGTAGTCATTTTACCATCTGGAATGGTTATTCCTTAGATATAACTGTGTCCTTAGTCTATACCTTGTTTCGTACGTTTCCTACGTGCCGCCTATTCCCAGACTCTCTTAAAAATACGAGCTTTGATAGCTAGGGTATTTTTTACGGCACTCCGATTAAGGAAAGGGGACATACTGCCCAAACCGCTAAAGCAATTTTAAGAAATCGTCACGGCTCAGTTCAGCATCCTGTATTATTTTCCGCAGTAATCCGGGGCCAACGGTCTCACCTTTATGTACAGGAACCACAGTAGCCCGGCCGTCAGCGTGTTTCAGATATATATGGCTTCCCTTTTGCCTTTGCACCTGAAAACCGGCTCTGGACAGGGCTTTTTTTATTTGCTCACCCGTTAGCGCCGGCAGCCTGGTCATACCGCAATGCGCTGAACTCCGATAAATTGGAGCTCGTCCTCGTCATTATCCCCCTCGGCTTCAAGACAAAGCCGTACCGCTTCCTTTACCCTTTTCATCAGCTCGTCCAGGGATTTGGCCTGGGTATGACAGCCTTTTACTTGAGGTACAGTGCCGATAAAATAGTCATCCTCATCTTGTTCGATAATAACAGTAAACTCTCTCTTCACGCTCCGCCTCGCAGGATGCATAGTATTACTCTCAGTTATTTAAAAGTGTAGTCTAATACCAGCGCTTTTTCAACCGGTACACCAATATATATGCTTTTCCATAGGCGGCACTCCGATTAATCGCTGTTTCGTGCTCTTCCCTCTTCCCACCGTTGCCCCACATGATATAATGAACAGGCGCATACGTTACGCTGGTGTGACAATAATTCGATTATGGCTGCCTGCGGGCAGATACCTCATATTTAGTGCTTGACAGTCTGAGTATCCTGATATAATATACAGCTATAGGGTGTAAGGGTGAAAATAGATTTTTCGTCACACCGTATGGCTGGTGCGAGTGTGAGCCTATCGGAGTCAAGCCGCCTCTTTGGAGTTGCTGTGGGGCGGAAGTTTATTCAAAGGCTGGCAGTTCTGCGGGCTGCGGATAAATTCATACAGCTATATGGCCTCCATGCGCTGCGCCTTCATCCCTTGAAAGGGAACAGGGAAGGACAATATGCGATAATGCTTAGCGGAAATCACCGGCTTATTATAGAAAAGGTCGAAGAAGACACAGTATGTATCCTGGATGTGGAGGATTATCATGGTGACTAAAACAGATGCTTACCCCGATGTTGCTATCTATCCCGGGGAGTTTCTTGCCGAGGAAATTGAGGCGCGGGGAATCTCGCAAAAAGAACTGGCAAAACGAATGCAGCGGCCGCTAAATGCCATCAACGAGATTGTAAACGGGAAGAAGGCTATCACTGCTGAGACTGCTCTACAGCTTGAGGAGGTCATGCCTGATATACCCGCGCGCTTCTGGTTGAATCTGGAGATCGATTATCAGCTTACCAGAGCGTTGATAAACAAACGTACCAGAACAGCTTAGCCGCAGCTCTCGATTCACTTCGAGACAGTATGAGAAATCCCGGAGAAGGCTATTATCCGGAATATACAGGAACTGAACGTTATTTGAAGATACCAAGGAGGTAGTCAATATGTGGAAATCAAGGTTTGCCCCCTGTTTAGTGTTGCTTGCGGCTGTGTCTCTTTTCATGACGGCCGCTGTTTCCTGTGGGCAGGCCGGCGCGGCGGTGAGCCAGGAAGAAAGCAACGGCCGCGTGGCGGCAGCCACGGTCCATGTGGCTGCCGTCGGGCTGGGCGAGATGTTGAAAGATGTCTTAGCTGAAGACCAGCGGGTGGAGTTGGTCCGCCGTTTTATTGACCCCATACGTTTTTTCGATGACCAGAGCGGCTATTTCTATGTCTACTATTACAACTGCACTAATGTAGCCCACGCGGTGGATAAGACCCTTCCCGGCGCGGACCTGACCGATTACCGGGATATGAAGGGCAAACTGGTAATCCAGGAGCTTTCGGCGGAGGCTAAAAAGGGCGGCGGATTTGTAGAGTTCTACTGGCCGCACCCTCAGACCGGAGAGGAACAGAGAAAGATAGGCTATGTTGAGCCGATACCGGGCACGGATTATTTCATCGGGACCGGCTATTATCCCGGTACCAAATAGTTCGCTGGCTTGAGTTTGAGCGTTTGTCCCTGAGGATGATACGTACGCCCCGATATATTTGGTAGGCACAGGTGGGAGTGTGTGGGATGGGGCATAAAAAGACCGAACACGATCATCTACTCTTCTTCTACGAGATTGCCACGTCGTCCTCCTGCGGCAGACTCCTCGCACTGGCTAATAATAGACGATTATGATGCGAATCACCGGCTGCTGCCCGCTCGTGTGTCATCGTGAAAGACCTGTTAATGAGTATTTCACTGATTATCAGCTCAGTACCGGGGAAAAAAGTTGTGTATAATAGGTCCAAACACAGGAGGTCCGGCGGTTATGCAGGCAGACATCCGTTATCTATTCGAGCCGCGCTCCGTTGCCGTTATCGGGGCGTCGGCCAATCCTGAAAAAATAGGCAACGTATTTATTGATAATATCCTGGCAAGCGGTTATCGGGGCAAGGTCTATCCCGTCAACCCTTCCGGCGGGAAAATAATGGGTCTGCCCGTCTATAAAAGCCTGCGCGATATCCCCGGAGAGATAGACCTGGCCTGCATCGTGATAGGTGCGGATATGGTCTTCGCTGCCGTTAAAGACTGCGCAGCAAAAGGGGTGAAATTCGCCGTGGTCATCGCTGCCGGCTTCTCGGAAAGCGGCAATGCGGAGGAGGAAAGGGAAATAGTTCGTTACGCCGCCGCGCATAACCTGCGCATCCTCGGGCCTAATGTCTTCGGCATCTATTCCTCCATATCCCCCATCAACGCCACCTTCGGCCCCAAATATATAACGGTGGGGAACGTGGGCATCATCACCCAGAGCGGCGCAATCGCCGTCTCTATGATAGGTCTGACTAAAAAAGAGAATATAGGCATTTCCGCCATAATACCGGTAGGCAACAAGGCGGATATAGATGAAGTAGACCTGCTGGACTATTTGCTGGAGCATGAGAGCACACGGGTCATACTTCTGTATATTGAGGGAGTGCGGCAGGGCGCACGTTTTGTGGAAGCGCTGAAGAGAGCTACCCGCATCAAGCCTGTTATCGTCATCAAGGCGGGGAAATCGCCTATGGGTGCCATTGCAGCGGCATCTCATACCGGCTCGCTTGCGGGAGAGGATAAAATGTTCGATGATATAGCGCGTCAATGCGGGGCGGTAAGAGCTGAAACAATTCATCAAGCCCTCAACTGGTGCAAATTGCTCTCCGCGGCACCGCAACCGTCAGGAGAGAACACCGTGGTTATTACCAATGGTGGAGGTATGGGGGTGATGTGCGCTGATGCCTGTGAAAAATACGGCGTAAAGCTGTACGATGACCGCCAGGCGCTGGAGGGAATCTTCGCCCCGGTGGTACCTTCCTTCGGTTCATATAGAAATCCGGTAGACCTCACCGGCGATGCCACACCGGACAGCTACTTCGATGTGGTAAGGAGGGCTCTGTCCGATGAGCAGATTGGCTCCCTCATCTGCATCGGCATTTTCGGAGGACCGTTCGACGGCGATAGATATATTCAACTCGCCTCGGAGCTTTTCTCCGCAAACAAGCCGTCAAAGCCGGTTATATTTTCGCTTACCGGAGATGCGCGCACAAGCGAGCCTGTTAGCGCACTCAAAGAGCGCAATATCCCCGTTTATCCCGATATATATGAAGCCGTATCTTCACTGGCAGCACTTAATCGCTCCTGGCTGGCAAGAACGCGTATTGATGAAAAACATAAGCAAGAGAAAGACCCGGACGTTTCTACAATCGAAAGTATAATTCAACACGCTCTAGCCCAAAATCGCACGCTGCTTTTACCTCATGAAGCAGGAGCGGTCATGAAAGCGGCAGGCATAAAGACCCCCGCCAGCCGCCTGTGCGGAAGCCTCGAGGAGGCAGTAAAAGAGGCCGACGCTATAGGCTATCCGGTGGTGCTCAAGATCGCATCTCCCGATATCGTACATAAAAGCGATGCCGGAGGTATAGCTCTAGACCTGAAAAATGCCTCCGAGCTTACAGATGCTTATCAAGCGATACTCTTTCGCTGCCGCCAGAACTGCCCTGGGGCACGTATCACGGGTGTAGAGGTAGCCGTGATGGTCAGGCCCGGCATCGAGACGGTGGTGGGAGCGAGAATGGACCCATCATTCGGTCCCGTGATCATGTTCGGACTTGGCGGTATTTACGTGGAAGTGCTGAAAGATGTCGTATTCAGGGCTTTACCAGTATACTACGGTGAAGTGCGTACTATGATAAGCGAGCTGAAATCTTACCCGCTCCTGTTGGGGGTAAGAGGGGAGGCAAAAAAGGATATCGAGGCTATTGCAGATACCATTATAAAGATAGGCCGGCTGCTTGAGCGTTTCAGCAGTATAACGGACATCGAAATAAATCCGCTTACCGTGTATGAGGCAGGGCAGGGTGCAGCGGCAGTAGACTCACGTATAATCCTGGCACAACATTAAGCATAGAGCAGGCCCCCTCTGAAGCAGCGATGAAGCTATCTAGGCAAACTCGTTCTTTGAAAGCGCAACCAGTATCACGGACGCTATTCCCAGCATGGAGAAAGGCAGTAAAGCCGCAATAGCTCCGGTAAGCGCCATACCATAACGCTGCCTGCGGATGGCATGGATGCCTCCGATAATGGAGAGCACGCCCAGCACAATCAGCGGGATCATCACGATCAGCATAATAGTTATAATTTCCATTCGCCCCACGTCCGCATGCACTGATGAAACAGGAATGAAAAAAAATACTCCAGCCACAACCAGCAGAGAAAAAAGCTTGAAAGCACCAGATATGATAGCCATTATTCCCGCTATCAGAGGCATGGGAGTAGGTTCGGCAGGTGACTGCACCATTACGGATTGATTCTCAGCCGTTTCCATATTATTAATCCTCAATCATCACTATTGTTACATTCACATTATCACAGGAAAACCATGCTGTCCAGCCGCAGGATTAATGCTGTCATAAACTCGCGAAAACAGTAACTAAAGCCCGACAGAGTACCTCCAACCGCCTTAATCACTGTACCGAGAGCAGCTCAAAACCGGTATTACCTTCCTTCAGACGGCGCGCATGGGTTCCCAGAATCTCGCAAATGATAACCTCGCCCACCAGCCAGGTGGAAACGCCGGGTCTGAGGCAGCCTGCGGTGGTTTTTCCCGCTCTCCCCAGGGAAGCATGAACATGCAGCACCGGTTTACCTTCCTTATCCGGCGCTAGAAGACCTATGCCCATAAGCTCATGAGCGCCGTCTACAGGCAACAGCATGGGATCAGGCGGCACTTCTTCCGTGAGCCGCGGGCCAACTACCACCTGTCCTTTGTCTACACCACCTATCATAATAACTTGCGCAACAGCCAGCCGTTTCCCCTCTGCAAAGCGTTCGATGCATTCGGGAATGCCCTCGCCGTCCTCCAGACGGAGGATGAATACCCGTCCGAATTTCCCTTCTGATGCTTTCATTTACATGCCTCCCGGAACAAGACTCCGCTTAACACTTTATGGCGGTACGCCCTTCTTGTCAAGCCGTGACAGGCAGGCCGGTTTGCTGCAATAATTTCATCGCGGCGCTGCCTTTTTTATAGTACGATATTGAACTCAGTCTGATAATGTGCTAGCCTTTCTTTAACAGGTAGTAAATTTTTTAGCATGAGAGAACTCACAAGGCTATTTAAAACGCTGTCGGATGAAACCAGACTGCGTATTCTGAACCTCCTCCTGGTCAGAGAGTGCTGTGTATGTGAAATCATGCAGGCGCTTGATATCTCGCAATCACGGGCTTCGCGCAATTTAAGTGCACTCTATAATGTGGGACTGCTTGCACTCAGAAGAGAAGGGACATGGGCGCTCTACTCCATAGATCAGGAAAATTTGAAGGACTATTGTACAGCTATTATCCAATCTGCAAAAAAGGCGCTGGCAGACAATAAGCTCGCACTGGAGGATAAAAAACGGCTGGAGGCAGCACAGCGGATTGGCCCCTGCTGTGTGAAAAAAGTTTCACAGTAGTTGTTTTCACATTTTTTGTATTTGCGCAATAATAGATAATAGCAGAGCATAAATCTGACACAGCAGAGAAGTGATGTTACGGATAAGGAAGGAAATGTCAGACATAAATAAATATTACGGCAAGGGACATGTTACCCGCTGAGCGTGTAATTATATGGAGCACATTCGTTTCATATACACTTTTTAATTTGTTTTTCGTTTCACTCAATATGAGTAGTAAAAACCGTGCAAGGCACGATATAAACAGTAATAAAAAAGGTGTAGCCAAAACCGGATACAAAGCATTGCCGGCACTTTGTCTGCTGTTGATTGCCTCTGCTTTATGTCTGTCCTGCACTGCGCATGCGCAAACTCCATCACCCACGCAGGCAGATAATACATCACCTGTTATCCGTTATCTAACAGCAAATGAATTGACGTCAGCAAAGCAGGTCAAACCCTCCGCCGGCCTGGAGATTATCTGTACGGCCACCGATATTGACAATGATACGCTCTACTATAGCTGGAGCGCCAGCGGCGGAAAAATAGAAGGACAGGGAGAGCGCATTCTCTGGGTTTCACCTGAGGATGAAGGCAGCTATACGGTAGAGGTAATAGTGGATGACGGGAGAGGCGGCAGCATAAGTAAAGCTATTGACCTCACAGTGACCGCCGAGCCTTCAACCCCGCCTGTGGTGACCGGCATGTACTGCATTGATTGCGTTAACGCTATGGAAGCATCCCGCTGGAGTACCTACGAGATCAAATGTGACGCATCAGATCCGGAGAACGGTGAACTGCATTACCTGTGGTTTGCCACTACAGGCAAGATCGAGGGCAACGGCCCCACCGCCACCTGGATCACGAAGGGACAATACGGCAATGCTCTCATCACAGTTATAGTTACCGATGCGGACGGAAATGAAACGGAAGGATACCTTGCAATTAATATAAGCTGTTGTCATTAATGAATAAAATGTGTAGTAGAATCAAACCCATATGTTTTACGGCTGTCATACTGATGACGCTCACAGCTGCATTTTTTATGCAGTCTATGCCGGTAGAAGCCGGCTGAGTCAGCGGTGATTGCACCGGTGTCAGTTTGACACCCACATCAGGTAAAACGGGAACAGAGGTAACGCTCTCCATTACCGGCCGTTCCGTGCTGCTGCAGGGCACATACCAGATATTATGGGCATCTACTCCCAGCTTTGCCGGGGAGAATACGCAGGTATTGAAGACAGGGGCCGTTCCCTCAGGGGGAACTTCTGTAACTACATCGTTTAAAATCCCTGAAGCTGCCTACGGTATGCATTTCATAAGGTTTTCTCCGCAAAACAGTTCCGGAGCAGTAAATTTTCAGTTCCATGTTTCCCCCGGTATGAAAGCCAGCCCCTCATCAGCTATGGCAGAAACCTCTATTACTGTCAGCGGCAACGGTTTTCCTGCTAATGACCTGGTCAGTGTCACACTGGGCACAAAAGTACTGGAATCACGCATCGCCACGGATAACAAAGGCAGCTTTAATATGAGTGCAGCTATACCGAAGACTCTTTCCGCCGGCACATATAAACTGACTGCAAAATCAGCGTACAGCTCGGCAACGAGCAGTCTGGACTTCCAGGTACTGCCTCAACCGGAGCCTGAGCCCGAGCCGGAACCTGAGCCCGAACCGGAAGAAATCGTCCCTACTCCGTCTCCCAATACGGGCGGAAACAGCAGCAATAAGATTATTCCCTATACCAAGGCACCCCTGAAACCCACCCCCAAATCACCTATGGGACACAGCTACGGCGTTTTCGGCTCACAGCTTATCACTTTCCAATGGTTCGGAAACGCCGCCGGAAGCGATATCCGTTACGTACTGGAAGTGAGTGATGATCCCCAAACATTTGATGCACATCCTCTGATACATAAGGACGGCCTGAAGAGCACGGTCTATACGGTTCCGCTTGAGCCGGGCACCTATTACTGGAGAGTTAAGGCCGTCGACGGAGAGGGAAATGAAAGCGTCTGGTCATACGCTGACTATGCTTTCAAGGTATCGGAACTATCCAGCCTGACAGGACAGCTTTCTAATTTCATCGAGGATAACGATATGACCCCCCTGGTAGTGGTATTAGCGCTGGTTATAGGTGCTTTTATCATTGTCCGTATTCTGGTGGGGCTATTCCGTCTGATGAGTGGCGGCGGTGGAAGAAAAACGTACCGCTAAATGAAGATGCAGTAATAACCCCTCCCATATACTTGAGACACAATATATCGGCAGTCTTCTTGACCTACACCATCGCTGGCTGCTGACAGCCAAAATGCCGGCGCTTGCACTGATCGTCAGGCCGGGAACAGGCCTCTTCTGATAAGCATTATTACAATTGCAGATTCCGGACCTGTTCGGGTATCATCAATGTTGTGAAACCGTATTCACTATTAAGCCGGATATATGACCGGGGCTGGGCTGATTTCTCCCGGCGCTATGCCGTTTTTCTGGAAGAGCTGTTTGAGCTCCGCGGTATATCTGCTGATGCTATCCTGGACCTTGCCTGCGGTACAGGCACACTGGCTTTTGAGATGGCGCGCCGCGGACATTGCGTGCACGGCATCGATATCTCACCTGAAATGATAGAACGTGCCAGAGATAAATCTGCCGGAATGGAAAGGGTCTCATTTGCCGTTGGAGATATGACCAGGTTTCGTACAAACAGATTGTACGATGTGGTCACCTGTACATTCGATTCCATTAATTACCTGATCAGACCTGCCCAGATTATGAGCGTATTGAGGCGTACTTACGGTTGCATGCGACCGTCCGGACTTCTGGTGTTCGATTCCAATACCACACAACTGTACCTGAACTATCAACAAGAAACAAATAAAAATGAACTTGACGGCATCTCATTCACACAGAGCTGCCGCTTCAACCCGGCTAAAAATATCGCTGAAACGACCTTCGAATTTTCTGATGGGACAATAGAGATTCACCGGCAGCGGCCTTATGAATACAAGGACCTGGGTCCGATGCTGAGCCGCGCAGGATTTCAGGTCATTCATCTCTTTTCATGGTTTAATAGAAGCCCTTATACCAGTAAAACAGAGAAGCTTTTCTGTGTGGCGCAGAAAAGCACAATCTGAGCTTCCGTTTACGCTTCACTCCCGTATGAACGCATAATTGACGCCGACCTGTTTTGGTGATATATTTGTCATGATTGCTTGTTCATCTTTTTACTGATTTTTAACCATATAAGAAACAGGCGAAGCTTCGGGAGCATTTACCGCCATGTTTACGGCTCTTGTTTTGATATTAATAGCTGCTGCCTACCCCGGTGTATTGTGGCGGGGAGGCAAATATATAATAAGGATAACCAGCCCCGGTGTCAGGTTCACTGCCCGTGAATGTAAAACCCTATGGGCACGTTTGCGTAAAAATACCCTTTCACCGCTTTGAAGATAGACTGGAAAGCTATTTCAACTGAGAATCTGCCGGATGCAGGCGGAATTCACACATGAATAAACAAGTTTGTTCAGTATTCCGATAAACAGGAGAGGCCTATCTGGGCCTGATCCACACTATGGGCGGACGTCGGTCCGCTACATAGACATTGCCCTGGCAATCGATATATCCTTCAAAAAGCAGCATATCTGGATGCTGCTCCAAGTCCTCATTGGAATTGATAGTGATATTTAGCTCCCTGGCTTTGTATGGATTGAAAATTCGAATACGCTTTACCTGCCGGCCATTTACGGTCCCATCCAGCTCGATATATCGCAGTCTGTCAAGGTATTCCGGCAAGAGATTGTATCTATTGCTCATATATTCACGGACCGCACCCGTCAGCTTGTTAGCTTTCCCATTATGTGGTTTCAGGTCAAAGAACATATCCGATAACCTTTCTTTCCAGTTATTCCAGTGTTACACTATATCAGATCCCCTATATGCATGGTAATTATATCATGAATTATTATTCATGTGTATAGTAGCACCGAAAGAGCCTGTTGTCAATAGTCTTTAGAGAACAGTCATTTTTTCTCACTAAAATACCGCAGCTATCTTTATAATTTTTTTGAGCAATCGCGCGGCTAAAGCTGAAACGATTTGACTGCGGGGGAAATATGTTTTACACTATTATTAGTGAACTATAATTCATGTATTTAATAACAGTATTTGAGAACGCCACCTGATGAGGCAGGTGAAAAGAGATGGAAGCAGGTTTTACACTATTACTATTGGTTACTTTGACAGGACTCGTCCTTCTTGCCGCTGCGTTAATATTCTGGACCAGCCCGCAGGGCACCCGGCGTATTGAACATCTGCTGGATGTAATAGAAAAAAGGGAAGCAGCGCTTATGGAGCGTATATCCGCTGCAGGCAGATGCAGGCATATACTAATACAATACACGCATCTTCATTCGCTCACCGGTACTCACATACCGCAAGCAAAGAGGTAAGTAAGATGAAAAACGCAATTGTGCTGCGCAACAGAAATTCAATGAACCGGCATCATGCATGCGGACCGGAAATACTTGAGGCATATATAAATGAGCTCCCCCTTGCGTTTGGCCAGTATCTCCATAAATGGGAAGGTCATATGTCTAAGCAGATGGCCGGCGTGATAAAGCTTTTTACCATTCTATCAGGTGATAAAAAACTGGCGCTCCTGCTGTGGGGAATAGTCACCTGCGCATGCATCCTAACTATCCTGGTGATAACGCTGGCATCACGTCTGATCTGATAATGACAGGAGCCGGCGCCCAAGGCGCTTTATGCAATAACAAACCGGGTTGCCTGCATACCTTATTTACCTGCCGGATTATCTGGCTCCGGCAAAGCGTCTGCAACCCTTTTGAGCTTGTCCTGCCCTGCGCAGAATCATTACACAAATAGGCCGGTGTATATCGGGTACAAATACCTGTCTGGTCAAATGCGCGGCAACGATAATATACCTTATAACCGTTCTAAATACCTGTTCACCCCATCAGGCTGACCTTAAGGTAAACCTAGTCCCTGCATGATTGCAGCGTTTTTTCAGTTATGATTAACTTAACTATAGGAAGTTGAGAATCAGCAGGGGAATTCAAGATAAGGCTAAGTACAGTTATCGCTTCATTGTACACTCTAGAAACCGCGGGCTAATACGCTTTCTATACAAGAAATTCAGGCAACCGGCGGTTTCGGAGATAATGTACGTTACCTTGTGATTGCCCCGGCGATTCAGAAAAAAATCGCAAAATAGAGAGAGGAAAGAATGCTAGACCGAAAAGAAATAGAAATTGCCAAGAAGAAATACGGCAATGTTACCACCAACCCATTAACACCCCTTAATTTTCTTAAACGCAGTGAACTCGTTTTCCCCAACAAGAAAGCGGTCGTATATCAGGACAAATCCTACACGTACCGTCAGTTTGCAGAGCGTATTTACCGTGAGGCAAACGGTCTGAAGAAACTGGGCATAGAATACCAGGATAGAGTAGCCGTGCTTTCGCGTAACAACAATGTATTACTGGAGTCCTTCTACGGCATTGGCATATCGGGCGGTGTAAGCGTTCCGCTCAATTTCCGTCTTGCGGCCTCCGAAGTAGCCTATATACTCGACCATTCTGAAAGCAAGGTTCTGCTCTTCGAACACGCATTTGTAGATGCAGTGAAAGAGATTGCTCCCAAGCTTAAAACCGTCAAACACTTTATCGAGATCGACAGCCCTGACAAAAAAGACGGCGACTATTTCGGCACGAAATATGAGGATTTCCTGAGCAGTTCATCACCCGATTCGCTGGATGTTCCGGTGGAAGACGAGAACGATATGCTCTCCATCTGCTATACCAGCGGTACAACGGGAATGCCTAAAGGATGCGTCCACACACACCGCGGAACTTACCTGAACGCACTGGGCGAGGCGCTGGAATCTCATCTCACCTCCAACAGCTCATATTTGTGGACGCTGCCCATGTTCCACTGTCAGGGATGGTGCTTTGCCTGGGCAGTCACCGCTGTCGGCGCCAAACATGTTTGCATAGACGCTGTCAGAGCTGAGCCGGTCTATAACATTATGATCAAAGAGAGGGTCACCAACCTCTGCGCCGCACCCACCGTCTATACCACTATCGGCGATTATATGAAACAGAACAACCGCCAATTCGATAACAGGGTATTCGGCTATATTGCCGGTGCACCGCCTTCACCGATGGTCATCGGTCTGGCCGAGAGCGTGGGCTTCGATGTCCATCAGGTATACGGATTGACCGAGGTCTATGGGCCGCATACCATTTGTGAATGGAAGAGTGAGGAATGGGACCACCTTCCCCTTGCGGAGCGTGCTAAACTCAAGTCACGACAGGGTGTTCCTTATGTCACCTGCACCTTCGTCAAAGTAGTTGACGATGATATGAATGAAATCCCCTGGGACGGCGAGACCCGCGGCGAGATCATCATGCGCGGCAACAACGTCATGCAGTGGTATTTCAAAGAACATGATAAAACGGAAGAGGCCTTCAGGGGCGGTTGGTTCCATACCGGAGACGCCGCAGTAGTACATCCCGACGGCTATATTGAGATAGTTGACCGTATCAAGGACATCATTATCACCGGCGGCGAGAACGTATCCAGTGTTGAGGTTGAGAACGTCATCATTGAGCACCCTGCGGTGTTCGACGTAGCGGTTATCGGTAAACCGGACGAGAAGTGGGGCGAGATCGTAAAAGCCGTGATACAGGTAGCGGCCGGTGAAAGCGTAACTAAAGAAGAGATACAGCAGTTCTGCCGGGAGCGTCTGGCCGGATTTAAGATCCCGCGGGAAATAGAATTCAACAAGATTCCCAGAACGGCTACCGGAAAGATACAAAAGAACGTACTGAAACAGAGAGAACGTGACCTGGTAAATAAGAGTTAAATAGCCAGTTTTACTACAACGGAGGGGTTCGCCGCCGCACCGCAAGGAGCGGCGGCGGAACCGTTAAAAATGGAAATAGCTGAAATCATAAAAACGAATACAAACCACCAGAATCTGGAACAGATGCGCCTGTTATATCCGGAAAAATTCGCATCTGAACAAGCTATTTTCAATCATATCCGTCCTGGCTCCCGCATTTTTATCAGCACTGCCTGCGGCGAACCTCAATATCTGGTCAGCGCGCTGATCGAGTATGTGAAGGCCAGGCCCAAGGCCTTCTTCGATACCCAGGTCATCCAGGTCTGGACTCTGGGAATCGCTCCCTATACTGATGAAAAGTTCAAGACCAATTTCAGGCATAACTCCTTTTTTATAGGCAATGCCACCAGAGAGAAAGTTAATGCCGGTATAGCTGATTACACTCCCATATTTCTCTCACAGCTCCCCGGGCTATTTGCGCAGAAGCTGGTGCCTATAGATGTAGTGCTGGTGCAGACCTCCCTTCCCGATGAAAAAGGGTATATTAGCCTGGGGGTAAGCGTCGATATTGTCAAGGCTGCCGTTGAGAACGCTTCACTGGTCATCGCGCAGGTCAACTCACAGATGCCGCGCGTGCACGGCGACGGCTTTATCCACATCGAGGATGTTGACTACATCGTTCCTTACGATGAATCCTTACTGGAATATGATGAGAAAGCGCCAGACGAGATCGTAAACAGGATAGGAAAATATGTAGCCCGGCTGATACAGGACGGAGATACCATTCAGGTCGGCTACGGCAGCATGCCCAATGCGATACTTTCCAGCCTCAAAGGCAAGAAGCATCTGGGCGTACATACCGAGCTTCTGACCGAAGGCATCATCCATCTGATGAAGCTGGGTGTTGTCGATAACAGCAAGAAGACCGTCGGCCGCGGTAAAACGGTAGCCTCTTTCTGCATGGGCAAAGCGGAAACCTATCAATATATACACGACAACCCCGGTATCGAGTTCAAAACCATCGATTATACCAATAATCCGTTGATAATCGCCCAGCATGATAACATTACCGCTATAAATAGTGCACTGGAAATAGACCTGACCGGACAGGCCACGGCGGAATCGCTGGGCAAAACATTTTACAGCGGCATAGGCGGGCAGGCTGATTTTATGAGAGGTGCGGTGCTGGCACGCGGAGGAAAGACTATATTGGCCATGCAGTCCACCGCTGAGGATGGGGCCGTCTCGCGCATCGTTCCTTTCCTGACCGAGGGCGCAGGCGTAACTCTCACCAGAGGGGACATTCACTATGTGGTTACCGAGTACGGGATCGCCTATCTTCACGGTAAAAATGTGCGTGAGCGCGCGATGGCGCTTATCTCTATCGCTCATCCCCAATTCAGACAGGAGCTTATAGAGAAGGCTAAAAACCTCAAGCTCATCTATCAGGATCAGGTCTTCATCGAAGGCAAAGGAGGAGAGTATCCCGAGGAGCTTGAAACACACATGGTCGCTAAAAACGACCTTCCCGTACTGCTCAGACCGGTACGGATCAGTGATGAGCCCCTGCTCAAGGATTTGTTCTACTCTATTTCTGAAAACAGCATGTACCGCAGGTTTATCTCGCAGCGCCGCGATATGCCGCATGAGCGCCTTCAGAGATTAGTGGGCATCGATTATAACAAGGAAATGGCTATCGCTGCCGTAATAGAAAATGGAGTGAAAGAGACTATAGTAGGTGAAGGGCGTTTCTGGAGAAACGAAAATACTCACACCGCTAATGTGGCTTTTATAGTATCGGACGAGTATCAGAATTTGGGTATAGGCACAGAACTGCTCTCATATTTGATTTTTTTAGCCAAGAAGCAGGGACTGCTGGGATTTACGGCAGAGGTACTGAAGGAAAACCAGCCGATGCAGCACCTGTTTGAAAAGACCGGCTTGAAGATGGAAAAGGTCTCCAGCCGAGAGATGCTTGAAATAAAGCTCACTTTTTAAGAAATGGACAAGGACAAAGGATATCTGAACAATGGAATGGAAATTCATAGTAGTATTGATCATCGCCATACCCGTCATTCTCTTTCCGGCTGCATTTTTATGGTATTTGAATCTGGGCGGCCTTTATACCGCGCTTAAGGAAAAAAGACTGATGCGCCAAAAAGGGATACGAACGGATGTGACGGTTGAAATAGGAAACAAATAGTTGTTTTTTAACAAGCAACTCAGAAATAGCAGGAATATAGGAGGAAAACACAATGGATTATGAACTAACGGAAGAACAAAAAATGCTTAAGACAATGGTGCGCGATCTGTGTACCAAAGATTTTGAGCCGCTGGCAGCGGAGATAGATGAGAACTGTCTCTACCCTGCAGAGAACATCAAGAAACTCGCTGAGCTGGGCCTTATCGGCCTGCCTTTTCCCGAGCAATACGCCGGTGGCGGAGGAAGCTCAGTCGACTTCGCTTTAGTGATGGAAGAGCTTTCTCGTACATGCGCTTCTACATCAACTGTTTACATGGTTACCGCGGGTCTTGCCGGGAAACCGATATATAAATTTGCCAATGAAGACCAGCGCAAGCGTTTCACCGTCCCGATTGCCAAAGGCGAGAAGATCTGCTGTTTTGGTTTAACCGAGCCGAGCGCAGGCAGTGACGCAACTGCACTTCAGACCACCGCAACCAAGACAGACGGCGGCTATTTGCTCAACGGAAACAAAATATTCATCACCAACGGCAATGAAGCGGAGATTATTCTGGTGTTCGCCACTGTCGATAAATCCCTGGGGCATAAGGGTGTAACCGCTTTTATAGTCGAGAAAGGCACTCCCGGATATTCAGTGGGCAAACTGGAGCACAAGCTCGGTATCCGCGGTTCATCGACGGCAGAGCTTATTTTAGAAGACTGCTTCGTGCCGGAAGAGAACATTCTGGGCAAGATCGGAGAAGGGTTCAAGATCGCCATCTCCGCTATCGATTCCAGCCGCATCAGTGTTGCCGCTCAGGCGCTGGGTATCGCCCAGGGCGCCTTTGACAAAGCAATAGAGTATGCCAAGGACAGGCAGCAGTTCGGCAAGCCGATCATCAACCTGCAGGCCATTCAGTGGATGTTGGCCGATATGGCCACGCAGCTTGATTGCGCCCGCCTGCTCACCTACCGTGCAGCATGGCTTGAGCAGAACGGACTGCCTTTCGTAAAAGAGGCCTGCATGGCCAAGCTCTATGCTGCTGAAGCAGCCATGTTTGTCACGGACAAGGCCATCCAGATATTCGGCGGCTACGGCTATGTCAAGGACTATCCGGTGGAGCGGTATTTCCGCGATGCCAGAATCTGCAGCATTTATGAGGGCACCAGTGAAATGCAGCGCTTGACTATCGCCCGCCACTTGATGCGCGAAGCGCAGTTTGTGGATGCGGCTAAAGAAAAATCGTCCAAAGCCGCTCAAACGGCATAGTATAAAAAAAGAGAAAGGATTGATACTCACAAACGGCTTATTTGCGGCCTTAAAATGATACGGAACCGGTGTTACCACTCTTCTTACACACACCGGCGAAAATGCGGGCTATCAGCAAGAAACGAGAAAAAAATGTTTACGAACGAAGACCTGAATAAATACCTGGAGAACTCCCCTATCATAGACTCCGCTACTCCCATTATTCAGGAGCAAGCCCGCAACCTGATCCGCGGGAAGACCAGACCCGTTGATCAGGCCGTAAGCCTGTTTTACTTTGTACGAGACGAAATCCGCTACAATGTCTTCGTCTCCAAATCCCTGCCGGAGCATTTTAAGGCCAGTAATATTTTAACCAGAAGGGAAGGATATTGTGTCCAGAAAGCTGTCCTCCTTTCCGCCTTAGCCCGAGCCGCGGGCATACCATCCAGTCTGAGTTTTGCGAGAATAAAGAATAACCTGATCCCCACACATACAATTCAGCTGATTGGTACCAATATCTTTCCCTTTCATGGTTATACCGAGTTATTTCTGGAAGGCAAGTGGGTAAAAGCGACGCCTGCTTTCGATATCCACATGTGTGAAAAATTCCGCTTTATCCCCGTCGATTTCGACGGCTACCACGATGCCGTTTTCCCCCCATACAACCGGGACGGGAAGCCGCATATAGAATATCTCCAGGACCTGGGCCGCCACTACCCCGATGTGCCGTTAGAGACATTACAAAAGACTCTCCTGGAACACTTCGGCGACTGGGCCCTGGAGCCTTCAATTTTAAAAGCAAGACGAAAGGTAATGCAAAACAACGCACCGGGAAAGGACAGCTAACCGCTGGCTTTCGCCGGGATAACTATTTCTATGCTGGATAAGTCTGGTATATCATGTTCCCCTTTGCAGTGCGAGAGCATCAAGGGGAATCATTTTAGAGAAGCCAAGTACAGGCGGGCTCTGTCAAGGGGTAACCGGGTTTTACGACGTTTTCTCCTCTCTTCCCTGCTGAAACAATACACATGCGCAACTTCCTTAGTGGTGGGTTTTCCGGTTACATCAGGGTATGTGACATCCCGCCTTTTTTATACTGATTACATCTCCAAAGATATAATTCCACATATTTTATACTAAGCACACTCTTTTTTTACAGCTTCCCCCGTAAAAATGGCGATAAACGCCATTTTCTTTTTAATTGATTTTCAGTGATTTATTTTGCAGTTTTCATGATGCTGAATATATTATTTTTCCCTGTTTAGGCCTGTACATAAAATATTAACAATGTCACATCATCTCGTCCACGACTATCAAAACAGGTATTTATACTTGCTTTTTTATTTTGCGACTACGCGTTTTCAACGGTTACATGCGTCCTTAACTGGACTATTTTGAAGTTAAGCGGGCTAGTTTAAGGAGGCCTGATAATGGAGTGGAAGTTTATTATAGCCCTCATCTTTGCCATCCCCGTCATCCTCTTTCCTGTTGTCTTACTATGGTATCTGAATATCGGCGGGCGTATTAAAGCTCTTGGCGGGATACGGCAGAAAAAAATATCACCTACAGAGACAGTGCTATCACTGGATAGGCAGGCAGGTCTAGGCAAAGGCGTTTCGGCTGGCCGTAAATCGAAGATAGCATAAGAAAAACAACCGCCGTTTTCTATTTGCCAATCTATCTCGTACTCCCCCTCCTCCTCTTCTCCCGCTCTATCTCATACAGTGCGGCATCGTTGAGACCGAAATGGTGTGCTATCTCATGGCGCACAACCTCCCCTATCCGCTCCACAACCTCTTCTGTGGTGCGGCTGACTGCTTCGATGGGTTTCTGAAAGATGCTTATTTTATCCGGCAGCACCAGCGTATAGCCGTGGCTGCGCGCTGTCTGCGGTACGCCTTCATATAATCCCAGCAGCTGGTAGCGGCTGCGCAGCCCCACACTCCTCATCTGCTCACGATCCGGCCAGCCCTGCACCACGATATCCACGTTTTCAAGCTTCTGCTTGAACTCCTCCGGCAGCGCCTCCACGGCTTTTAAAACATGGGCCTCAAATTGATCCCTATCCATATACCATCTCACTCCAGCAAGTTTTGTACGCTGCGCTCAACAACCCGCACACATATAGCATACCACCCCCTGATGAAACCATGCCAGCGGATCGATATACATGTGATTTATCTCCCGCTGTTCGCCCTTACATACGCATCTGGCATGAACTATTCCGGTTTCTCATTAGTACAAAGAGACTGTATAATAGAATAGCCTCAAATAGCACATCCGGAGAGACAGCGTGAAAATAATACTCAGTATTCTACTGCTTGCCTGCATAGCAATAACGCCTTCTGCCCAGTGCAGCGGGAGCAAGGAGCTCGCGGACCCCCAGGCCCAGCAGGCAGCTATCTACCTCAGCAAGGGCGATTCCGCTTATGAACAGGGCAATTATACCGAGGCCATCGATAACTACACGATCGCCATGAAATTTAAAGCAGACCTTGCAGATGCCTATTTCGGGCGAGGCAGAGCTTATTACTTCGACAGCCGCTCCATACGTGCGTCAGACGATCTCACCACCGCTATGGAGCTGGGGCGCAGCGATGCCGATGTCTACTACTACCGTGCCTGGGCGCGCACGGCTGAGAACGGATTTGAACTGGCGGTCGCCGATTTTACCGCGGCGCTTGAGCAGAGCCCGGATCTGTTAGGCGCTTATTACGGACGCGGGTGGGCAAACCTCAATATCGCCCAGTGGAGCCAATCATCCATCCTCTACCTTTATCAGAAATTTGAGGCGGATTCCGGACTCGCAACCGCCTACACCGGCTCCGGCTGGAAATGGGTGCGGCAGGAGCAGTGGGACATTGCCAGTACACCCAACCTTAAAAACGCGGTGGAGCAGCAACCGGATACTGCCGAGGCCTTTATCAACATCGGTTTCTCTTATTTTAAGAAAGCGCAGTGGGCAAAAGCCATTGCCGATTTCGATGCTGCGCTTGCGCGCGATGCATCTCTCAACCGCGGGCCTTTTCCTAAAGAGGCAGCCGTAGAAAAATATGCCCGATGGGACAACGTCATCGCGGACTATGACAGGGTAGTGGAGATTCTTTCCGGACAACCTTCTGCCGGTCAGATAAACCCGCTGTCCACCGGCAACGAGAACTACGATCTGGCGCTGGCATACTACAGGAAGGCAAAAGAGCTTGCCCGCAGTCAGGAGCTGAAGAACAAAGCCGACGCCGGCCTGCAACTGCTGGAAAAGTGGCATAAGGAAATGGCCTCGTACGGTTGACGTAATACTCAGAAGGGGGATACAATCAGCCTGATATGAATACAGCCCTAAAATACAATCCTCAGGAAATAGAGAAGAAATGGCAGGAGCGCTGGGCGGCGGACGGTATTTATGAGGTAGGAGAGGATGAGAGCCGTACCAAGTACTATGCGCTTACCATGTTTCCCTATACATCAGGAGACCTGCACATCGGTCACTGGTATGCCATGGCACCTTCCGATGTACATGCCCGCTTCAAGCGCATGCAGGGTTATAATGTACTCCACCCCATAGGCTTCGATGCCTTCGGGCTGCCCGCGGAAAACGCTGCCATCAAACGAGGCATTCATCCCTATACCTGGACTATGAATAATGTCCAGAACATGCGCCGTCAGCTTAAAAGCATAGGCGCTATTTATGACTGGAAACGGGAGGTTATCACCTGTCAGCCTGACTACTATAAATGGACTCAGTGGTTCTTCCTCAAGCTCTATAAAGGCGGCCTTGCTTACCGCGGAGAGGCGCCTGTTAACTGGTGTCCCACCTGTCAGACGGTGCTGGCCAACGAGCAGGTCACTGGTGAAGGAGTGTGCGAGCGCTGTGAAACTCCTGTCATCAGAAAATCGCTGGAACAGTGGTTCTTCCGTATCACCAGATATGCTGATGAACTGGCCGATCACAGCCGTATTGACTGGCCGGAACGCATTAAAATCATGCAGAAGAACTGGATAGGCAAGAGCAAAGGCGCAGAGATATCCTTCGGTCTGGAAAATGAAGAAATGGAGCCACGCGAAATAAAGGTCTTCACCACGCGGCCGGACACAGTCTACGGCGTTACCTTCTTCGTGCTTGCTCCGGAACATCCGCTGGTGCCCCCCCTCACCACCCCTGAGCGGAAGGCCGAGGTGGAAGCCTATATTGAGAAAACACGGCACGAGAGTGAGATCGAACGTACCTCAACAGAGAAGGAGAAGACCGGCGTCTTTCTGGGGAGCTATGTTATCAATAAATTGAACGGGCAAAAGGTCCCGGTATGGATAGGCGATTACGTACTGCCGGGCTACGGCACCGGTGCCGTTATGGGTGTACCCGCTCATGACCAGCGGGATCTGGAGTTCGCACATAAATACGGCTTGCCCGTGAAGGTGGTCATCGCCCCGTCCGGTTATAGTGGCGGCGAGCTTGAGCAGGCATATACGGAGACAGGGACTATGGTCAACTCCGGACAGTTCGACAGCCTGCCCAGCGAGCAGGGCTTCGAGGCTATCTGTGATTATATGGAAGAAAAAGGCTGGGGCAAACGAACGGTATCCTACCGCATACGCGACTGGCTCATCTCGCGCCAGCGTTATTGGGGGGCACCCATTCCTATAGTGTATTGTGATAAATGCGGGATCGTTCCCGTGCCGGAGAAGGACCTTCCCGTGCTGCTGCCGCCGGATGCGGAGTTCAAGCCCACGGGAGAATCGCCGCTCAAATACTGCCAGTCCTTCGTCAATACCACCTGCCCGGTTTGCGGTGCACCTGCCCGCCGTGAAACTGATACCATGGACACCTTTATGTGCTCCTCATGGTATTTTCTGCGCTATACCAGTCCGGGGATAGACGATCATCCTTTCGATAAGGAGAAGCTTAAATACTGGATGCCGGTGGATTCCTATACCGGAGGAGCGGAGCATGCCGTAATGCACCTGCTTTATGCCCGCTTTTTCGTCAAGGCTATACGTGACCTGGGGCTGGTGGACTTCAACGAGCCTTTCCTTCACCTATTCAACCAGGGGCTGGTCATCTACCGCGGCGGCAAGATGAGCAAGTCCAAGGGCAATGTCATCACTCCGGATGTCTATGTCGGTGAGATGGGCGCTGATTCCGTTCGTGCTTATATCATGTTCGTAGGACCGTGGGAGCAGGGCGGCGAGTGGAACGATAATGGAATCGTGGGTATGAGCCGTTGGCTCAACCGTGTTTGGAATCTGGCGCTGGCTGATTACAGGGAGAAAACCCGTGATTCAGGCGCTGAGCGAGACCTTGAACGTATGCTCCATAAAACAATCAGAAAAGCCACTGAGGATATGGAGCGCTTTCATTTCAATACCATGCTTGCGGCATTAATGGAGCTTACTAATTACCTGGCCAAAGTGCAGGAGGCCGCTGACGTTACCTCCCATCTATGGCAGCAGACGGTCAGCACGCTGCTGCTGCTCCTGGCACCCACCGCCCCCCATCTGGCTGAGGAACTCTGGGAACTTTCCGGGCACCGGTACAGCATACACAATCAACCATGGCCTTCATGGGATGAAAATCTGGCCAAAGAAGAGGAGATCACCCTTGTCATCCAGGTCAACGGTAAGCTCAGAGACAAGCTCACCGTACCCGCCTCCATCGGAGAAAACGAGGCTGTGAAGCTGGCATTCGAGAGGGAAAAGGTTAAAGCGTACATAGATGGGAAAGTCGTAGTAAAGAAGATATTCGTCCCCGGCAAACTGCTCAATATCGTTATCAGGTAGCCGCGTTCAGAACGGGCACCTATGACAGAAGAAAATATAGAAATTCGGTAATGCAAGTACTTTCCATCTCGATTTTTGTCCGGTTTTTCCTTAAGAAACAGACCGTTTACATTCCGGTTTGAGTATAATTACTATAATTCCGCGACAGGAGGTAATGATGAAAATCAGCTTTATAGGCGGCGGCAAAATGGGCGAGGCTATCATCAGGAGCATTCTTGCAGACGGCATCACACAGGCATCTGATATCATCGTAAGCGATGTAAGCCCCGAGCGGCGTGACATACTTAACAGGGAGTACAGCATTAAAACAACGGCGCAAAACCGTGAAGCTGCAGCCGGAGCGGATATAGTGGTACTGGCAGTTAAACCGCAGGATATCCCGTCTGTACTGCCGGAGCTGCGCGCCATTAGCGAACAACAGGTGGTAATCTCAATTGCAGCGGGCATCACGCTGGATACGCTGAGCAAAGGCCTTGAGCATCACGTCCTCGTGCGGGCAATGCCCAACATGCCGGCGCAAATCAGCGAAGGTATAACAGTCTGGACTGCTACCGACCAGGTAAACAAAGAACAGAAGGAGATGGCCAGAACAGTGCTGGCAGCTACCGGCGGAGAGGTGTACGTCAGCAGTGAGAAGTATATCGATATGGCAACGGCCGTCAGCGGCAGCGGCCCCGCTTACATCTTCCTCATTATGGAGGCTCTCATGGATGCCGCGGTTCATATAGGTCTGCCCCGCACCATAGCTGAGAGACTGGTTACGGACACCGTGATAGGTTCAGCTATGAGCGTAAAACTTATGGAGAAACATCCAGCTGAACTGCGTAATATGGTTACTTCACCCGCCGGAACCACCAGCGAGGGATTAATGCAGTTGGAAGCGGGAGGCATACGCACCTTGCTGTTGGAAGCGGTTACGGCAGCATTTGAGAAATCAAAAAAAATGGGCAGCTAGTGGCTCTGAAAATCCTGTTTATAATTCTTAAGGTCCTCTGTCAGATATGGACATTTCTTATTATATTCCGGATTATTCTCTCCTGGACGTCAACATACCCTAACGGCCCTGCAGTCTCTTTTTTGAACCGCACTACAGAACCTATTCTGTCTCCCATCCGCCGGCTCGGTGTTAAAATAGCCGGGCGGACGGGAAGTATAGATTTCAGCCCTTTGATTGCGATATTGGTTTTGCAAATTATTTACACGGTATTACCGTAAGTCTGCTTATTTCACACACAGATTATTAGGGATGAAGCTTCTTGTATTTGGCTTCCAACTGCTCTTTGCTCTCTTTATGGTCGGGATCGAGCTGGGGGGCATCAACGGGACAGACATCCGCACACTGTGATGTCTCGAATGCTCCTACACATTCGGTACACTTGTCCGGGTCTATTACGTAGCTGGTCTCTCCTTCGCTGATTGCATTGTTGGGACACTCAGACTCGCACGCGCCGCAACTAATACACTCGTCAGTAATTTTGTAAGCCATCTAATATTGCCTCCTATAGTTATTAAAATTGATTAAGGCTGCATCGTATATACAGCCGCTGTCCGGCGACAGGCTTTACGCAATGCGGCAGACTTTTATTAAAGCTTTGCCTTTAGCGCACGGGCTACATTCTCCGGCACCATATCTTCCAGTTTACCATCAAGCTGCGCCACCTCCTTGAGCAGACTGGAACTGAGAAACTGATAATCCACACTGGCCATAAAACAAACCATATCGAGATCGGGCGCAAGCTTACGGTTCATAACTGCAATCTCAAATTCATGCTCGAAATCGGGGCTCATTCTAAGGCCCCTCACGATAACCCGGGCGCCTATGCTGCGTGCAAAATCGACGGTTAAGGAACAGTAAGGCTGCACCTCCACATTGCCGATATCAGCGGTAGCCTCCCTGGCCAGCTTAATTCTTTCGTCGGTGGTGAACATGAGATTCTTGTTATAAGGACGGTTATAAACGCCCATAACCACCTTATCGAAAATGGCTGCCGAACGGCGGGCGATATCCAGATGCCCGTTGGTAATCGGGTCAAAACTCCCGGGGTACAAAGCGGTAATCACCTAGTCAGCCTCCCTGAGGAATAGAGAAATACCTGTATCTCCATAGCGGCGTTCCTTGCATATGTGAAGCCTGCCGTAGCATGCGGACAGGAGAACCCGCGATGAATGCGAGACTACTATAAGCGAACCGTCGCCGATACAATCTGAGTTATCCAGTTGTTCAATCACGTTCTCCAACGCCGTATCGGAATATGGCGGATCCATAAAAACCACGTCGTATATGCCATCGAGAAATGTCAACGCTTTATTGACCGCGGCGCAATAGACGTGCGCATTGCGTATGAATCCGGTCTTCTCCAGATTTTGTTTAATGATAGCACAACATCTGGGTTCCCGGTCAACAAAATCAACCCATACGGCATCCCTGCTAAGTGATTCAATACCCAATGCGCCGGTTCCGGCATAGAGGTCCAGCACTCGTTCCCACGCACACTCATAAGAGGCCAGAAGAGAAAATACCGCTTCCCTCACCCTGTCCGTAGTAGGTCTCATCCGGACGTGCTCCGGCACTTTGAGCTGCTGCCCTTTTGCTGTACCGCCTGTAATTCGCATAGTGTAAATCGTGCGTACCTATTATACCGTGCAGCGCGTATTAGTCCAATTATCAAATTTTACACAAAATCAGTGACACTACAAAGCATTGCAAATAGAGAAAAGTATATGGTATACTCGCCGTTGGCGTCGCGTGATGGCGCAAAGGAGGTATTCCCGGTGTTAGCTGGTTACGGCTATATTGGCATCCTTCTCATTGTTGCCATAGTATTTACAGTCATAATGCCTTTGGTGCCTTTATTACTTGGACTCATGGGACTGGTTCCAAGGAAAAGCAACGAAGTAAAAACCTCGCCTTATGAGTGCGGAATCGAGACTATCGGTAATACATGGGTACAGTTTAATTTCAGGTACTATTTTTTTGCTATACTGTTCGTTGCGCTGGATGTCCTGACGGTTTTTCTCTATCCCTGGGCGGTCAACCTCAAGAATCTGGGCGTTTTCGGACTGGTGGCTATAGTAGTATTCTTTTTCATACTCATGGTCGGCTATGTCTACGCATGGCTTAAAGGAGCGCTCGAGTGGAAATAGAAAGGCCTCAGATCGCTTCCTCTCATGAGATCGATATAGCGGAAGCGGAGCGTATAATACGCCTGCGGGAAAACGCTGAAAAGTACGTCATTCCTGACCCCGATGCGTGGCTCGATGAGGAGCTTAAGCGCAATATAGGCCTCACCACAGTCGATTATATTCTGGATTGGGCACGTTCCCGTTCCATATTTCCACTCATGTTCGGCCTGGCATGCTGCGCCTTCGAGATGATCGGGACAGCATGCTCGCGTTTCGATATCTCCCGTTTCGGCATGGATATCTTCCGCTGGTCACCACGTCAGGCAGACCTTATGATCGTGGCCGGCACGCTCACCTGGAAAATGGCCCCGGCCGTCAAAATGATCTACGAGCAGATGGCTGAGCCTAAATGGGTGATCGCGATGGGAGCCTGTGCTATCAGCGGAGGAACATTCAGAGAATCGTACAGTGTCGTTCCGGGTATCAATCATATCGTTCCTGTCGATGTCTATGTACCGGGGTGCCCACCCAGACCGGAAGGGCTTATTCACGCAATAACCATGCTGCATAAAAAGATAGGCAACGATTCGCTGGCCAGACATAAAATCTAGACTCCCGCAGCATGCAAAACATACGGAGGCACATAGTTTCTTTGACAGTCCATTTAAATGCCGAAGAGGTCAAACAGAAGATAGCACAAGCAGTACCGGGCGAAATTACCATCCAGGGTGAAAACACGATGGTGGTCGGCTCAGATATACTTTACCGGACTGCCGAACATTTAAAGAACGCGCAGGATATGAGGTTCGATTATCTTGCCAGCCTTACCGCGGTCGACTATCTGGACCGCTTCGAACTTGTCTATCATCTGGTATCGCTCGAACACAACCACAGTCTCGTACTGAAAACGCATCTCTATGACCGTCAAAACCCTGTCATAGACTCTGTATACGATCTATGGCGGGCAGCGGACTATCAGGAAAGAGAGCTTTATGACCTGATGGGTATAACTTTTACCGGACATCCCAATCTCAAACGGCTGTTTCTCTGGGAAGGGTTCCCGGGACACCCCCTGCGGAGGGACTATCTCTAAATGGCGTTACGGACAGAACCATTCATATTGAATATGGGGCCGCAGCATCCCTCCACACACGGAGTATTCAGGATGAGGGTAACGCTCGATGGTGAGGTCATCGTCGACGTGGAACCCGTCATCGGATACCTGCACCGCGGTATAGAAAAATTGGCTGAAGGCCGTACCTATACGCAGAATATACCTTTCACTGACCGGCTGGACTATCTTACTTCGATGACCAATAACCTGGCGTATGTCATGTCGGTAGAGAAGCTTGCCGATATAGCCGTTCCGGAAAGAGCGGAGTACATCAGAATAATCATGGCCGAGCTTATGCGTATATCCAGCCATCTGATGGGTGTAGGCTTTTTCCTTAACGATATGGGGGCAATGATGACGCCCGTGCTTTACATGTGGCGTGAACGTGAGAAGATTATGGACCTGTTCGAGATGGTCTGCGGGCAGAGGCTTACCTATAATTATATGCGCATCGGAGGCGTCAGCCAGGACCTGCCGGAGGAGTTTATGCCGGCTCTGGAGCGCTTCATCGATGAGATGCCCGGCTTTATAGACGAATACGAGCAATTGCTCTCCGAAAATGAGATACTGCTGGTACGCAGTAAAGGTGTGGGCGTACTGTCCCGCGAACTGGCCGTAAACAGCGGCGCCAGCGGCCCCGTGCTCAGAGCCAGCGGCATGAAATGGGACCTGCGGCGCGCTGCCCCGTATTCGATCTATGATAGATTCGATTTCGATATCCCCACGGGAGAAAACGGGGACTGCTATGACCGCTTCATGGTGAAAATGCTGGAAATGCGAGAGAGCGTAAAAATCCTCAAACAAGCCGTTAAAGATATCCCGCCGGGAGAGGTCTGTACAGATGTACCTCTGCTGCTGCGTCCGCCTGCGGGAGAGGTCTACGGCCGTATCGAAGCTCCAAAGGGAGAGCTTGCCTTCTACCTGGTGAGCGATAACTCCATTGCACCCTACCGTTTTCACGTACGTCCCTGCGAGCTGCTTAACCTGACCGCCCTGCGGGATATGGTACGCGGCTGGAAGATCGCCGATCTCATTATTACCTTCGGCAGTATTGACATTTGTCTTGCGGAGATAGACCGATGATGACGCTTCTGGAGCAGTTCGAACTGTGGCTGTCACATTATATGCCTCACTGGGCGGCATATCTGCTTCCTTCCGTAGCCGGAATTATCGTCATACTGGGTCTTGTACTCACAATGGTAATCGTGTTTATCTATGTCGAGCGCAGGGCATTAGGACGTTTCCAAATACGGCTGGGACCCAACCGGCTGGGACCGGAAGGCATTTTCCAGCCTATTGCCACCGCGGTCAAGATACTTCTCAAAGAGGACATCGTACCGGCCAAAGCTGATAAGGTTATTCATTTTCTGGCACCTCTGGTGGTATTCATTCCCATACTGCTTATCTTCGCTGTCATCCCCATACACCGCGGGGCGATATACGCAGACCTCAACGTGGGCATCGTCTATATTATCGCTATCAGCTCTATCTCCGCCGTCGGTATTTACATGGCAGGCTGGTCTTCCAACAATAAATACGCACTAATTGCCGCCATGCGCACAGTAGCGCAGATGGTGAGCTATGAGCTGCCGGTAGTGCTCTCACTCCTGGGAGTGGTGCTTATGGTAGGATCACTCTCCATAAACCAGATTGTGGAAGTTCAGACCGTCCCCTTTATCCTGCTGCAGCCGCTGGGTTTTATTATCTTTTTTATCGGAGCGCTGGCGGAGATGAACCGCTGTCCCTTCGATCTGCTGGAAGCGGACTCGGAGATAGTAGCAGGGTATCACACCGAGTACTCCGGCATGAAATTCGCCATGTTCTATCTGGGAGAGTATGGGCACACTGTGGTATACTCGGCAATCATCACCTCTCTTTTCTTAAGCGGCTGGAAAGGCCCTCTCTTGCCGGGAATCATCTGGTTCTTAATAAAAATGCTTATCGTCTTTCTGGTAATCGTCTGGATACGCGGCACCCTTCCGCGGCTGCGCGTGGATCAGCTCATGTCCTTTGCCTGGAAAGGGCTTTTCCCAATGGCGGTTATCAATCTCTTCATTATCGCGCTGGAGGTACTGTGGATACCCCAGACACTCCCCTGGGTTATTCTCTTAATCAATTTTGCGCTGGCGGGCGTCCTGATTCTGCTCTGGTCCAGACTGTTTACACTGGGAGGCGGCAAGGTTGAAGTTTGAGCGCTACGGCAAAGGGATACTGAAAGGAATGGCACTTACCCTCCAACATTTCTTCCGCCAGCCCATCACCGTTCAGTACCCGGAGGAAAAACTGGTCATGTCGCGCAGGCTGCGCGGCAATGAGCTGGTATGGCTGCAGGAGCGGTGCACCGGCTGTGCCACCTGCGCCAAAGCGTGCCCGCAGGGCAATATCGAGATAGTAACCCACAGCGACGGCAAGGGGCACTATATCGTTGATAAATTTGAGGTCGATACAGGCAGATGTATGTTTTGCGGTTTGTGCGTGGAGTCATGCCCCTATAATGCCCTTGCAATGGGGATGAGCTATGAGCGGGCACAGTACCGCCGCAAGGATCTGGTGCTGTCAAAAGAGCAGATCTCGCCGGCGCTGAAACAGCCCAGCGGTTATATGCGGCCGGAGTTCGCCGCCTCACTGCCCAAACAAACTCTGCTCGTCTACGGCGATAAAGAACGTGAAGAAGGCGGGCAAAAGCTTTATTACTTCCCGCTGAGCAAAAAGAGAGGGCGCGGTGTTTGATGCAGCTTTCTGGATACTGTCGATTATAACGGTTGCCGCAGCGGCAGCGGTTGTGCTGCTGCGCGATGTCTTTCGTGCGGCGCTCTCACTGGTGCTGCTCTTCATCACTATAGCAGGCATCTATATTACCTTGCACGCAGATTTTCTGGCTGTGGTCCAGATACTGGTCTACGTCGGCGCCATCTCCATTCTGATCATCGTGGGGATAATGCTTACTAGAGATGCGCAACACGGCAATCCTTCCGGCAGACTGCGCCTTCCCGCATTGATCATAGGAGGGCTGCTGGCAATAATACTGATACTATCGATCGTCCATACAGCTTGGTTTATCAGCACAACGCCTCCGCAGGAGCCGACAGTAGCCTTTTTAGGCTCACGCCTTTTCGGGATGGGAGGATATCTGCTGCCAGTGGAGATAACGGCTGTGCTGCTGTTAACGGCGATACTGGGAGCGATCGTGCTCATCAGGGAGAAGTAATTCTATGGCAGTAACGCTGGAGCACTATTTAATTCTTTCGGTTATTCTGTTCTCCATAGGCCTGTACGGCGTACTGGCCAAGCGTAATGCCGTCATAATACTTATGTGTATTGAGATTATGCTCAATGCGGTTAATATAGCGCTCATCGCTTTCTCGCGCTATTCAGACCCGTCATTGCTGACGGGACAGATATTCGCTATATTCGTTATGGCCGTTGCGGCCGCAGAAGCAGCGGTGGGAATTGCCATTATCATCGCAATTTACCGCAACCGACAGTCAATAAATGTCGATAAGTTCGATCTGACTAAATGGTAGAGAAGCTAATATGTGGGTTCATGTAAAAAGCGCTCCTAATCTAATAATAGCAGAGATGTGGAAGGAGTTGTTCGAGGGTGAGGGAATCCCCACCCGCCTGCTGCCGGACCCGGAAAAGCCGGGCTCACAACTGCAGGCCGGATACAACATCTACGTCTCACAGGAAAGAGTCCATGTAGTTGAGGAGGTCTTGAGAAAACTCTGATGCCCTATCAGGTACCATGGCTGATACTCCTTTTTCCGGTGATTTCGCTGCTGCTCATCGCCTTTATCTTGCGGCCGTTTTTTAATGACAGACCGCGGTTGAGCGGATACGTGACAATTGCCGCGATAGGCATCTCATGCGTGCTGTCCATCTGGATGCTGATCGCCGTGATGGGCACTCCGGGGCACAAACTGGATATGCCCGATATTCAGTGGCTGGTTATCGGGAACTTAAGCATCAGCGCAGGACTGCTGATTGACTCCTTGACAGCGGTTATGGCGGTGGTAGTGAGCTTTATCAGCTTGATGGTACAGATATATTCGCAGGGATATATGCACGGAGATCCCGGGTATCCACGCTACTATGCCTTCATGTCACTGTTTACATTATGCATGCTGGGCCTGGTGATGGCGGATAATCTTGTATTTATGTTCCTCTTCTGGGAGGGAGTGGGGCTGGGTTCATACCTGCTTATCGGTTTCTGGTTTCACAAGCCTTCCGCGGCAAACGCAGCCAAGAAGGCATTTATCGTCACCCGATTTGGCGACCTGGGCTTTTTAGCCGCCATTCTCATGTTATTCACCACAACAGGTACTTTCGATACCGAGGAACTGCACGCTATGGTGCTGGCGGGCACATTGAGCGGAACCGTGCTCACATGGGTGGCACTGGGCATCTTTGCCGGTGCCGCTGGCAAATCAGCACAGTTCCCGCTCCATGTCTGGCTGCCGGACGCCATGGAAGGTCCTACACCCGTCAGCGCGCTGATACATGCAGCGACAATGGTAGCCGCCGGCGTTTTCCTGGTGGCGCGTTTTTATCCCTTCTTCGAAGCATCCCCCACCGCCCTGGCAACCGTAGCCTATATCGGCGGCTTCACTGCTATTTTCGCTGCCAGCATGGGCCTGGTGATGAACGATATCAAACGCGTGCTGGCTTACTCCACCATTAGCCAGTTGGGCTATATGATGCTGGGATTGGGCACAGCCGGTATAGCTGCAGGCATATTCCATCTGTTTACACATGCTTTCTTCAAAGCTCTCCTGTTTTTAGGAGCGGGCAGCGTCAACCACAGCACCAATACTTTTGACATGCGGTTGATGGGCGGCCTGCGCAAGACCATGCCATGGACCTATGCCACCTTCCTTATCGGTTCCCTCAGCCTTTCCGGAATATGGCCTTTATCCGGTTTCTGGAGTAAAGACGAGATCGTTGCAGGAGCGGGCGGACAGCCGCTGCTGTTCTATCTGGCGATGATAACTGTCTTTATGACCGCTTTCTACATGTTCAGGGCTATTTTCATGACATTCGGAGGGGAGTACAGGGGAGGAGCACCCTCGGAGGAAAGCGGCCATAGCTCACATGAGCATCACGGGCCGCATGAGTCCACTCCGGTAATGGTGGTCCCGCTCGTTATCCTGGCATTCTTCTCTATTGTAGCGGGATGGTGGAATGCTGCGGGTGGGTTCGATGCTTTCATGGGGCACGAGGCTGCACATGAAGTCCACGGCTTTTTCGGCGGCTTCTTCGGCATCTTAACACACCCGGTACCCTTGGTCTCACTTGCTGTTGCCCTTGCGGGGATTCTGACGGCATATATTGTTTACAGTGCAAAAATTATTTCGGCAGAATCGCTGGGCAATATATTCAAACCGCTTTATCTTCTTTTCTCACGCAAGTACTGGCTGGACGAGCTCTATGAAAACGTTATTATACGCACTGTCCTCTACAATGGCATTTTCAGGGCATTTTCATTCTTTGACAGCAAAGCGGTCGACGGCGCAGTCAACGGCATCGCCAGCGGAACCTCAGCGGCAAGCAGGGTCATCCGGCAGGCGCAGACAGGCCAGCTGCAGGTCTACGGGATGTTCATTGTTATTGGAATTATCGCAATTGCACTTTGTGTATATTTGTTCGGATGAGGTAATGTAATTTGGGTTATCTGAGTACAATATTGCTGCTCCCGCTAATCGGGCTGATAGTTATCGCTTTCCTGTCTTCACGGCAGGAAAAAGCGATCAGGTACACCGCCCTTATTGCTACTCTGGCCGCGTTCGTGCTTTCGCTGGTGGTCTTTTCACAATTCGACCGTGCTGCCTCCGGGATTCAGTTTGAAGAGAAGCTAGCCTGGATTCCTGCTATCAATGCCTCTTACCATGTCGGCGTGGACGGCATCAACCTGCCCATGGTCATACTGATGACTTTTCTGGGCTTCCTCACCGTGCTGATATCATTGAAGGTAACGCTCAGAATCAAGGAGTATTTCATCTGGCTGCTGCTGCTGGAACTGAGCATTCTCGGCGTCTTCTGCTCGCTGGATCTGATACTCTTCTTCCTTTTCTGGGAGCTTGAACTCTTCCCCATGTATTTCCTTATTTCCATCTGGGGCAGCGGCCGCAAAGAATACTCCGCCATGAAGTATGTTCTGTATACCCTCACCGGAAGCGCAATGATGATGGCGGGCATTCTAACGCTCTACTTCTCTACCGGCAGCTTCGATATGATAGCGCTGGCAGGTGCCGGCATACGCCCGGTAATACCTCTGGCGGCGATGTTCTTCCTGCTCTTTATCGGCTTTGCCATCAAACTGCCTATGTTCCCCTTCCACACGTGGCTGCCTGATGCCCATACCGATGCTCCCACCGCGGTGAGCGTCATACTGGCGGGTGCGCTGCTGAAGATGGGAGGCTACGGAATGATTCGCCTGTGCGTGAGCATCATGCCGGATATGGCACGCCTCTATGCGCCGATACTGGTAATCCTGGCAGTGATAGGCATATTATACGGAGCAGGCATCACGCTCAGACAGACCGACCTGAAGCGGCTTATCGCCTACAGCAGCGTAAGCCACATGGGCTATGTACTGCTGGGTATATTTGCCTTGAATGAGATAAGCCTTACCGGCGCAACCCTGCAGATGTTCAGCCACGGCATCATCACCGGGCTGCTCTTCGCTATGGTGGGACTTGTCTACGATAAGACCCACAACCGCAATATAGATACGCTGGGAGGACTTGCCAGGCAGATGCCGGTTATCGTGGTGGTTTTCAGTATAGCCGGGTTGGCATCTCTTGGTCTTCCAGGAACCAGCGGCTTTGCCGCCGAGTTTATCACCTTCACCGGCTGCTTCTCCAGTACTGCTGTGACAGGAATTAAAATATATACGCTGCTGGGCGTCTTCGGCATTGTGCTGACGGCGGGCTATATTCTCTATATGCTGCAAAAGGTCTTCTACGGGCCACCGCAGGAAAAGTATGAGGGAACTCCTGATGCCGATACGATCGAGAAGATTTCCATCTTTCTATTCGTGCTGGCCATTATGGTCGTCGGCATCTACCCCGCTGTGCTTACGAACATAATCAAGGCAGGTATCGAACCGATAGTGAGAATAGCAGGATTCTGATCATGAATATAAATGGAATGTTATGTAAATGGGATGACCTGAACAGATGGTAATAGTGAGCGAGCTATACATGGTCGCACCGGAGATCACACTGCTGGTCGCTGCTCTGGCAATAATTCTGGCCGATGTTTTTATCAAGCAGAAGAAGATACTGGCAGCAATCAGCATACTGGCACTGCTGGTAGCATGCGGCTTCTCTATCAATCTCTGGAGTCATCCCACAACTGATACCTTTTTTGCCATGCTGGCGGTGGATAAATTCGCGGTCTTTTTCAAAATCGTTCTGCTGCTGGCCTGCGGTCTGGTAATATTGGCTTCTCAGGACTACGTAAATAAGTTCGAACGCTTCCAGGGCGAGTATTACGCTCTGCTGCTGATATCGGCAATGGGGATGATGCTGCTGGCGGCAGCGGAAGACCTGATTACGGTCTTTGTTGCGCTGGAGTTAAGCGGCATTTCACTCTATGTCCTGACCACCTTCTTAAAAGATGAGAAATCAACCGAATCCGGCCTGAAATATTTACTGCTTGGGTCCGTATCTTCAGCGGTGCTTCTCTACGGCATGGCATTTACCTTCGGCATCACCCAGCATACCTGTCTGGTATGCATTGCCGGTGTGGTAGAGACCATGCCTTTCACCAGCCTGCTGGCAAGCCCCGGCCTGCTTATGGGCATTGTGCTTATGATCGCCGGATTCGGATTTAAAATTGCCAGCTTCCCCTTCCAGATGTGGGTACCGGACGTCTATGAAGGCGCTCCCACACCGGTCACCGCGTATCTCTCCGTGGCAAGTAAAGCAGCGGGATTTGCGGTTATAACACGGGTCTTTTTCACCGCCTTCGGATCCACCGTCTGGCTCAGCCTGGAATGGGGGCTGATTATCGCGGTGCTGGCCGCTATCACCATGACTGTGGGTAATGTTGTGGCGCTCCTGCAGTCCAATATAAAGCGTATGCTCGGTTACTCCAGTATCGCCCAGGCAGGATATCTGATGGTCGGTCTGGCAACGGTAGGCATGGCAGCCACAGGCGACCTGCTGGGACAGAGCGGGCTTATCTTCTTCCTTATGAGCTATGCTGTCACCAACCTGGGAGCATTTTTCGCCATTATCGCCATCTCCAATAAAATAGCAAGCGATGATATCTCCGATTTTACCGGTATGATCAGGCGTGCACCGCTGCTGGCTATAGCCCTCAGCTTCTGCATGATATCGCTAATAGGCCTGCCCCCTACCGGCGGACTTATCGCCAAGCTCTATATTTTCAACGGAGCCGTACAAAACGGGCTGGTATGGCTGGTCGTGGTCGCGGTCATCAACAGCGTTATCTCAGCCTTCTACTATCTCAGAGTAGTGAAGGTAATGTGGACGGGAGAACCTGCCTCCAGCGAGAAAGTTCCATCGACCATAGCGCTGCGCGTAGCTTTGGGTATAGCCTGCCTCTTCGTGCTGCTGCTGGGTATTATTCCGGGCAGTTTTGTAAGCCTGGCACAGGCGGCCTCAAAACTCTTTACAGGCTAGATATACTTCACTTCATGTCAAAGTAACAACCGCCTGCCGCTTATATTTGACACTTTTATCAGGCGGTGATAGACTCCAGATGCTTTGAAGCGAGCTGGTATTTTCTATAATCCGCGCCGCAGTAAGGCGCTGTCTTTAAGCCGGGAAATTGAAAAGTTTCTGTCACGTGAAGGCATATCCTCCTGGCTATGCTCGGCATGGGAGCCGGAGCAGGCGGAACTGCATCTGCAAGGTACAGACATAGTTATTAGTGTCGGGGGGGATGGCACCATCCTGCGCGCGGCACGTGCCGTGCTTCAGTATGCCATTCCCATCATTGGAATAAATCTGGGAAAGCTCGGATTTATGACCGAGCTTGAAAGCGCTGAAGCCTTTACTAAACTGCCTGCTCTGCTTAAAGGAGAAGGCTGGATAGAGGAGCGCTGCGTGCTTCAAGCGTATCTGCCCTCCTGTGAGCGCATATTGTATGCGGTGAACGATGTCTTTATCGGGCGCAGAAGTATAGCAAGACTGGTCAATGTCGAATGCAGAATAGACGGCGAGACTATGGCCACCTACCGCGCGGACGGAGTACTGGTGGCAACTCCGAGCGGAAGTACGGGATACGCACTTGCTGCCGGAGGTCCTGTGCTCCATCCACAGTCGCAGGATATGATATTGATGCCTGTATGCTCGCATGTTACTTTCGATAAAGCGCTGGTACTGCCGCAGAAGACGGTCCTCGGGCTAACAATTATCACAAGACATGAAGCCATGATCAGCGTAGACGGTCAGGTGGAAGTACAGCTTAAGAGCGGAGATTACGTGGAAGTGATGGACAGCCCTTATACAGCAAAACTTATGAGAATACAATCCGGCAACTATTTCTACCAGTCACTGGAAAGCAAATTGAGAAGGAAAACGACATGAAGGTTGAGAAAGCAAAAATAGGCGATGCGCAGCAGATGCACGTGCTCATCAATGGCTTTGCAAATAAAGGCGAGATGCTACCGCGCGCCTTAAGCGATATTTATGAGAATCTGCGTGACTACTATGTCATCAGAGAGAATGATAAAGTTCTGGCGTGCGTAGCTCTGCATATTAGCTGGGCTGATCTGGCGGAGATTCGGTCTATGGCCGTAAACAAAGAGGCGCAGTTTCATGGATGCGGCAGACTGCTGGTGAAAGCATGTTTGGAAGAAGCAAAACAACTGGGAATAGCTACCATCTTTTGCCTCACCTATAAACCCGAGTTCTTTAAAAAGTGCGGCTTCAAGGATATAGATAAAATGGAGCTGCCGCGCAAAATATGGTCAGAATGCTTCCATTGTCCCAAATTCCCTGACTGCGACGAAGTGGCGCTGGTTTACAGGTTCGAATAACCGGTGCAGGAGGAGGTTAACGTGGTTGAGAAGACACTCTCAAGCGAGCAAATTTATAAAGGCAGAGCGGTCAATTTGCGCGTGGATACGGTTGAAAAGGAGAACGGAAGCCGGACCACACGCGAAATCGTGGAACACAGCGACTGCATAGCCGTAGTAGTATTGGATGAGGCTGATAACGTCCTGATGGTAAAACAGTATAGAAAGGCCGTTGAAAAGACCCTTCTTGAGATACCGGCAGGCGGTATAGAGCCGGGGGAACAGCCGGTGCAAGCGGTAAGCAGGGAACTACAGGAAGAGATCGGCTTTCGTCCCAAGAAAATTCAGAAGCTGGGGGGGGTTCTACTCAGCACCGGGATACTGTACCGAATACCTGCATTTCTACCTGGCTACTCAGCTTGAGCACAGCCAGCTTGAAGCAGAGGATACGGATGAGATCGAGGTAGTGAAGGTGCCTATGTCGCAGGTACAGAACCTTATCGCTTCCGGCGAAATCGTCGATGCCAAAAGCATTGCCGGTCTGCTGCGTGTCCTTACGCTGGGGCTTTCCGGCAAAAAAAGCTAGCAGCGCCACGATGTATATTTAGCTGTGTACTATTTTCCTTGACAACGGATTATCAGCACACTTTCTTATTCCCCCGCCGGCAGCAAATCCTCGCACTATCAGCAGCATGTCTGATTCGGAGAAGTTATCGCAAAACCCTCTCCATATGACGATTTTACATAATCAACCTTTTTATCCGTTGCTAAAGCTCCAACCGTATCAGATATTAAGATATCGATGCCGTTTATCTGCACCGCTTTTTCATTTTCTTTTAGCTCATCCAGAGCTAATCCCAATCTGGGACCGCTTCAGCCTATCCCCTCGATGACAACACGTATATATTTTCCGGGATTCTCATCGAGAACCTCTTTAAGTTTGTCTTTGGCTATATCGGTAATCTGGATTATCATACACCTCCTGGCAGTAGTTTGCTGGGTTCGAACCTTTCACCGGACCGTAAATGGCCGGTTAATAACAATGATAACACATCTTCGTATGTTAATCTGTGTACCCTATCCAACTACTATAAAGGTAACTGTGTCGAATCGAAACCCTTTGAAACAACATTATAGAGAAATTACTAAAAATATCTGGAAGATGCTTAACGGGTTTGAAACGCATACTGAATGCTTACAATAATACGCTTGATTCGATTAGACGATACTTCATAAATTGTATAAAGTTATGATGTCGCCAGGAGTTTTGGTAGGAAAAGTACTATATCAGGCACAAAGGTTGTAAAGATCACAACACATATACCGATTATTAAAAATGGAATGCATTCCCTTACCAGTTTAATATACGGTACTTGAGATATTTTGCAGGCTACAAATAGCCCTCCGGCAAATGGCGGTGTCATGAAGCCTATGCTCAGATTAACAAGCATTATACCACCAAAATGGATTGGATCTATTCCCATCGCCAGTGTTGTAGGGAGCAACAGCGGTGTCATCATTAGAACCGCACTTGTAATATCTATAAGACAGCCCAGAATCAAAAAGATCACATTACAGATTAATAAGTACTGCCATGTCGCACTTACGTTTGCAACAATAAACTCCGCAAGTGCCTGGGTAATACCTGCCAGTGAAATTGCACGGCTGGCCGTATTAGCAAAAATCTGGATGATACAAATTGTCGCTGTGGCCAGTCCACCGGTTAAAAAGATTAACCACATGGAACTGGAAACGCTGTCCTTTTTGAGTGCTCGCTTGACAAGATAGAACCCCACTCCGTAGGCCATACAGACAGCACCTGCTTCTGTAGGAGTAAAAACACCGCCGTATATACCACCGAAGATAATTATTGGCATAATAATTGCAGGCGATGCTGACCACGTCTTATGACCTATCTTGGCAAAGTATTCCAGTACACCTTTGGTATCTGCAACAGATTTGTCTTTTTTTCCACCGGAAAAATAGTTGTATATGATATAAGCAATCCCTATAAGAACACCGGGGCCTACAGTTGACAGCCACACATCGGAGATCGATTGCCCTGAGGATAACGCATACATGATTCCCGGTATAGAAGGAGGGATCAGAATACCGAGAAAACAGGTAGCGGCAATTAATGCACCTGCATATTCCGGCGTATAACCACGGCGTACCATTTCCGGGTGCATCATCTTACCTATCGAGCTGATAGTTGCCATTGCAGAGCCGGTGAGCACACCAAACGCCATGCTTGCAAGCACTGTAATAGCACCTATGGCACCACGTACACGCCCAACAAATGCATCGATCCAACCAACAAGGCTGCTGGAAATTCCGCCATGCTCCATAACCGTTCCTGCCAGCATAAAAAACGGAATAGCGAGCAATGGAAAACTATCCAGAGCGGAAAAAGAAGGTGCCGCAATGTTAATAACCTGGACACCGGCGAAAAAGAGCAACCCAAGAGATGCAAGCCCGAGTGAAAAAGCAACGTTGATCCGCAGTAGAATGCCCGCACCGAAGAAAATAAGTAAAAATATGACAAGCAGCATCATTTCATTCATAGTTCATGCCCATCTCTTCTATATTGCTTTGCTTTGCACTCTCAGCTTTTGAACGTGAATTAAATATTAGCTCGAGCAATAAATAGATGGAGTGAAATAACATAAGGATATTACCCACGAGCAAAGCACTCATGGGAATCAGCATGTTGATTTGCAGCGCAGCTGAAAATTGACCGCCGTAGCGGTTGATATTTACCAGATAGCGGTAATAAATGAGTGAAAAGAGAACGATAAAAACCATACCGCCTATAGTAGAAATCACAAACAGTATCGTTTTTGCTTTGTCGGGATTTTTTAGTTTTTCAAGCAACTGGTCTAAAATAGCAATCTCAATATGGTCTTTTATTGCCAGAACATATCCGGCGCCGACAAGCACCATCCAGATAAATAAATATCTGGCTATTTCCTCAGCCCACGGTGTGGGCACTTGCAGTATATAGCGCCCTATAACTTGAACGCAGATTGAAACCACGAGGCCGCTCCCCGTTAAAACGACAATAAATTTTTCTACATGCATGAGGAATTTATTTATGCCTCGTAATACAAACATTTACGTTAACCTCATATATAATTTGTTTATAGAGGCGAGTAGAAGAAAATCTGCAGGACGGAGCCGTCTTTTAACGTAACCGCCCTGCAAAAATGGCATTTGTAAATTATTACTTTATAGCTGCAATATTGGTATTCATTTGTTTGCGAATCAATTCAACAATATCCGCATCATAGTTTGCTGCGTTATCATCCAGTATCTGCAACCCGATGTTTATCATCGTTTCCTTCATTTCAGCATCCGGTTCATGGACCGTCAGATGCGGATCAGCAAGTAAAGCGGCAGCTTCCTCCCTGTATAATTGAATATACTCATCGCCGTTTTCTTTTGCAGCATCGAGAAAGATCTGTTGATCGCTTGAGGAGAGGCTGTTCCAAAAATCTGCATTACAGACTATCGAAGCACCTGCATAAAGATGGTTGGTCCGGGTGATATGCTGAACCATATCATACACACCCATATTCTTTATGTTGATAATAGAATTGTCAAGACCATCACACGTTCCCTGCTGTAACGCCGTCATAACTTCAGGAGGAGAGATAGCTACCGGGAGTGCTCCGCACAGCTCATAAAAGCGAATTACATCCGGAAGTTCGGGAGTTCGGATCTTTACACCTTTGAAATCTGATATTGTTGCGATCGGCTTATCCACTGTACCGCAGAGACGGAACTCGTTTTCTGCGTTACCGATCTTAACAATACCTACCGAAGCAAACTTTTCTTTGATTTTCTCATTAATCCAGCCGCCGTAATACACATCATCGGCCTGTTCATATGTGGTTGTCAGGAACGGAATCCATGCCCAGCCGATATTACCGGTGACCAGATTAAGCTCCATATCGCCGACCACCAGTACCTCGATTGTACCCATCTGTACCGCTTCTCCAACTTCACGACTGTTGCCCTGCATACCGGCATCCAGCTTATCAGCTACAAACCGTCCACCTGATTTCTCGCTTAAAAGCTCAATCAGTGCATCGGCCTGACGATCCCAGAATTGACCTGGTGCAGAAACACTTGCCGCAGCAATGTAGGTGACCGTTGCCTCTTCCGTAGTACCGGAACTGGGAGTAGTGCTTGGACTTGCAGGGGCTGCAGAAGGTGAACAACCTACCAAAAAAGCAACCAAAGCCACTATTAAGATAGAAAGAATCCCCCACTTCTGTTTCATTGTTTTGCCTCCTTTCTTTTTAGACAATTGCTAATCAAGTGAAAATTTCTTTTCGATCTCGATATATTTTGCATAGTCGAGTGTAGCTTCCATACGCCGCATATCCATGGTATTTTCTTTTATATATTCAGGGGTGAGCGTATCCATCTTTAAGCGGCTGTAAGTATCCTCGATGGCTTTGCCTGCTGCTGCCAGTCCTACAAGCGCAAAAAACATCATTGCTGCGCTCATTTCATTGAACCTTGATATCGGAAGCATGCTCTCCGGCCATACGGATAGACCCGCATTCCAGCACATTTTGTGAGGAAATTCCCGTGAAAGATCCCATAGTTGATCCTCATTGAATCCGCCGCCGGCTATAAGGTAGTCCGCGCCTGCATCCATATATGCATGTAGACGTTCTTTAGTACCATCAAATCCTTCTTTTGCAAAAGTGTCGCAGCGTCCGATGATAAGAAAATCAGGGTCATTGCGCGCACTAACGGCTGCACGGATGCGCATACACATCTCTTCACAAGAAATGAACTTCAGGCCGGGCATGCCTGCACATTTAAGCGGTATAGCCTGATCTTCAATATGCAATCCAGCCACACCGGCATTCTCAAATTCCTGAATCGTGCGCGTTATACTCAACGTGCCTCCCCACCCTAGGTCCGCATCTACAATAATCGGCAAATCCACTGTTGTACACATGCGGCGAGCAAGATCACAAACATCATTCATGGTAGTAAAACCCATATCAGGCCTGCCGAGCACACTTGCTTCTGCACCGTAACCGGTTAAATACGCCGCATCAAATCCCATTTTCTCGATGATCTTTACTGAAAAACAATCATATGCACCGGGAAGTATCAGTGTTTTCCCCTCACTTAAGAGCTTTTTCATTACCATTGTTTTTTTCACGATGAGCCCTCCAATTCATTTCATGTGGTCATATACAGGCGGATTTACTAGGCCTTCTGGTTTTTTCCCTGAAAAGTGCGCGTGAATGTTATCTATAGCCATACTTCCCATCAAACCAAATGCCTGCTTTGTCATAGCGGAGAAATGCGGAGTAAATACTACATTACCAAGTCCGCGTAAAGGACTGTCCATTTCCAGAGGCTCGTTAACAAATACATCAAGTCCTGCAGCAGCTATTTCACATGATTTCAGAGCGTTCGCTAGATCCTTTTCGTTCACTACAGAACCGCGGCTTGTATTAATAAGAATAGCTGTTTTCTTCATCCTCTTTAGAAAGTCCGCATTTACCATCCCGTTTGTTTCAGCTGTACCGGGCAGGTGAAGACTGATAAAATCCGATTGCGTAATAATCTCATCTATCGGTGCTTCCTGTGCACCGGAAGAAGCCAGTGCGTCTTTATCCATATACGGATCATAAACCAGGACTTTACAATCAAAGGCGTAAAGTATTTTGGCTAGTTTCTTGCCGACGTTACCGAAACCTAGTATACCCACAGTACTGCCTAAGAGCTGCCCTGTCACACTTAAAGGACCACCCCAACCACCACCTGCACGTACTGTACGGTCCAGCAGGCAAACCTTTCTTACCGCCGCCAGCATTAAAGCAACCGCCATCTCAGCAACAGCATAGGAATTTGCACCAGGAGTATTTGCGATTACAATACCGTTTTCGGTAGCCGCAGGCACATTGATGCTATCATACCCTACGCCTATACGAGTAATAATCTCAATCTTTCCTTTGAGCTGCGCAAGCACTTCCGGCGTATATTTTTCCAGTGCAGCAACGATTGCATCTACACCTGCAACCGCCTCTACAATATCAGCGGCTTCTTTGCCCTTCGGGGTGCGTCTTTCGGTTATGTAACCCAGCTCCGCTGCATGCTGCTCGGTGGGTATCCACATGTCACCCGGAAGCATAAATGCAATTCGCTTTCTCTTAGCCATTTTTTATTCCTTTCCTCTCACTCAATAACAGATGGCCTGAAACAGGAGTATTTGAGCAAAATAATTTATTACTAAGAAATAGTAACTCGAATGGCATCTCTCATTGCCGCATCTGAAAGCTCCTGCCCAATACCCGGCCGGTCAGGCACCTCAAAATAACCGCTGACCGGCTGATAATCGTATTTACACAAAGCAATATTCTCTTGTACCAGTGCAGCCTGATGCTGTTCGTGGATGACAAAATTCGGTATTACCGCTTCCATTTGTAATGCTGCAGCAGTGGAAATCGGGCCGCCGCATACGTGCACCTGTACGCCGATATCGTAGACATGCGCCATATCACATATCTTCTTGCCTTCGGTCAGACCGCCGCAGTTGCACATGTCCGGCTGAATTACCGACAAAGCTCTATTCTCAAAAAACGGCCGATAACCCCAGCGGCTAAAAATACGTTCACCGCTGGCAATAGGGATTTTAACCTTGTCTGATATTTCTTTGAATAAATTTGGATTGAGCGGCTGCGTGGGCTCTTCATAATAAAAACAGCGGAACTGTTCCAGCTCCCTGCCCAGCTGTATACTGGTATTAGTATCCGTATAGCCGTGCAGTTCTATAATAATATCCAGATCAGGGCCGCCGGCCTTACGTATTGCTGCAATACGGGCGACTGCTATTCTTAGCTGTTCATTGCGTAGAATGCCGTAATTATTCCAGTGCATAAACCGCCCCATCTCATCGAACATAACAGGGTCAACTTTAATACAGTCGTATCCATCGGCAATAGCGCGTCTGGTAGCATCAGCATAGTCATTTGTGGTTATCATGGCACGGCTAATAGGACCCCAATCAAACTGTATCTGACTGGCGTATGCCCGCAGCTTATCGTTTGTTTTTCCACCTAGCAGTTGGTAAACAGGTACCCCTAATGCCTTTCCTTTGATATCCCACAATGCAATATCAATGGCACTGAAACCGGAAAATATGACAGCGCCACCCCCCATACCCCAAAAAGTATTACGATGCAATTTATTCCATATTGCTTCAATTTTCATGGGATCCATACCCAATATCAAATAAGCAAAATCTTGAATAATACCAAATGCTGCTTCTGCTCCGGCGCCATATGACATCCCGGCTTCCCCAAAACCACATATCCCTTCATCGGTGTTTATTTTTACACAGACTACAGTAAATATTTCTTTATCAATAGGAGATTTTCCGTTGCATCTAAATACATCTACACTGGTTATTTGCATGTTATCTCCTTGTTACTTGTTAGCTTGTTATCTAGGCATACATATTATAGTTTCCCCGACAAGATTGTCAAGCACATATAAGAAGATTTCTTATTCTTCAAACCGTTACAAAATAATAAGGGAGTGAAAACATATAATCGTGTAACTTTTTTGCATTTCTCTCTGCCCTTATATAAATTTCGGTTACTAGTATAACTTGTTATCTAGGCTAAAAGGTGCTATCTTTTAATTTAAATTAATGGAAATAAGCAAGAAAAATGACGCGTCTTAAGGTATCCAAATATACTCTAGCCGATCAGGTATATGATCAAATAAAAGAGGAAATACTCTCAGGTCAATGGCAAGCCGGGCAAAAACTTCCTTCCGAACACGGTTTATGTGAAATATACGGTGTGAGTCGCCTTACCATTCGTATCGCCCTGCAAAAACTAAACGCTCTGGGGCTTGTACGTACACGTGCTGGCGAAGGGTCATTTGTTATCAAGTTCGATGCCGGTAAATATTTCAAAGAGCTATCTTCCTGCATGGTCAAATCGGGAACCGTACGTGATGTGCTGGATTTTCGTAAGCTTATTGAATTGGAAAGTACCCGACTCATCGTAAAAAATTGTAATGATAAGGAAATTGACGAGTTAGAATCGCTGTGTGTACAGTTTTTTGAGATGTTGACCAATGCTAAATATCCCATTGATAATGAAGATGAGATAATCGAGCAGCTCGTTAATGCAGATTATAACATCCATTTAAAAATCTGCGAGTTATCAAAAAATCCTTTGTTTTCTCTGTCATATATGGCTGCACAGGATCCCATCAAACAATATCTGCGTATTATTCTGGTATCCAGATTAAAAATATTTGATGAAGTATTAAAGATCTCACGCGAGAAGGATGGGCATCTGAGGCTTTGCGATGCGTTGCGTGCACGCGATGCAAGGAAATGTAAATCTATCCTATTTAAAATAATGGATTACAAGTATTTACCTGAATCATTGAAAGAGGAAACCAATGTTTAGTTGAACCTTTCAAGGTATCGTGTTATCACCTTAAATTAACACAGGTTTTACCAGCCACAGGCATTCGCAGCTCATTATTTTATGCAAAATAAACTTTACAAACGCAGACAACCTTTCGCCAGAATCGAATTACCCCGATAAAAAACTGTATAATAGTGCAATTATGAATATATAACCGGGGGATATACCATGGCTGCGCTTAATTTACAGGCAATAGAGCTTAATCGCATATTAAAGGCTCACAATGAAACGCTGTATGACCTCCTTTCTAAAAAAGGGAAGGCAATCTATTTTCCTGCAAAAGGAATTCTCGCGCAGGGTGCAGCAGCCAGGGGCAAAGAGATCAATGCCACGGTCGGCACGGCCTACGAAGATGACGGCAAACCTATGGTTATATCGAGCATCTCACGCCTCTATGAAATCGAGAGCAGAGATGTCTTCCCTTATGCACCCAGTGAAGGAATCAAACCCCTGCGGGAAAAGTGGCAGGAACTGATACGCATCAAGAATCCTTCCCTAGGCACTCAGGAGATAAGCATGCCTGTAGTTACCTGCGGAGTTACCAACGGCCTCAGTATTATAGGCTATATGTTCGTTGATGAGCATGACGAGATTATAATCTCCAACCTCTATTGGGAAAATTATGACCTGGTGTTCGCCAACGCCTATGGAGCCAAACTAAAATTTTTCAATCTGTTTAAAAACAACGGGTTCGATATAACTGCCTTCAAAGAGACCCTCATGTCAGGCCATACCGGCAAAAAGATCGTGCTTTTAAACTTCCCCAATAATCCTTCAGGATATACACCAACGGAAGCGGAGATGGAAAATATTACACACGTTCTGAAAGAGGCGGCTGAATCCGGCAATAAACTTGTTGTGATATGTGATGACTCCTACTTCGGGCTCATCTTCGATACCACCGCAGCCAGAGAATCACTCTTTGCCAAGCTGGCCGGCGCCCATGAAAACCTGCTTGCTATTAAAGCAGACGGCATAACCAAGGAGGAATATGCCTGGGGTTTACGTGTCGGATTTGTAACCTACGCAGTAAAGAACGGTACTAAAGAGGTCTATAAAGCTCTTGAAGGTAAAACAGCCGGAGCGGTGAGGGGCAATATCTCCAATTCTCCTCATGCCTCACAATCAGCTTTTCTGCGTGCCCTTAACTCCGAAGCTCACGAAAAGGAAAAAGAAAAGAATATAGAAAAGATCAGGGAGCGGTATGTAAAGGTCAAGGAAGTTCTCAGCGCCCATCCCGAATACAACACTTTTTTCTATGCTTATCCTTATAATTCCGGATATTTCATGTGTGTACAGCTTAAGAACTCAGACCCCGATAAAGTCTGGCAGCTTCTGCTGGACAAATACAGCACGGGAGTAATCTGCTACAGTGACATCAGCGTGCTGAGACTTGCCTTTGCCTCCACACCCGCCGATAAGATAGAAAAACTGTTCAATAACATCTATTCAGCCTGCAAGGACTGCGCAGAGAGATAAAATCAAGTCTTTACAGGACAGCCGTTTTTTAGCTGTAATATCCGGTTACGGGCGGCACCTGAGCCGTCAGTATGTCTATATGCGGTGAAAGACCTTGTGCCGTCGGCGGAAGAAAACCATCACTACAGCGGAGAAGACACATAGGAGAACTATCCCGATTATCCAGCCCAGATAAGACATTGTCTTACTGCCGCTATCAACAATTGTAAAGAACGTCTCCTGCCCGTTCACATCGACTTGATACGTTCCCGGCCTATCCCGGCTGACGATGAACTGCAGCGGCAGCGCGGTATTCCCTTCCAGACTGCCGCTTTTCGTTTCTTCGATCTTGCCGTTTATCCTGAGCGTGGCGGTATAGGTACCCTGAATATCGCCCCTGTTTGCCATATTGGCATAGATGGTGACACTCTGGCCTGCCTTTGCTGTCTGTGGATTGGCCCAGGTATTGGTGACCATGACATCACACGGCTGTGCCCATGACCAGGAATTGGCATGTTCCGAAGGATCATCGGTGAGCAGCTTCTGGACAAAATCGTCACCGTTCGATGAAGATGGTGATGGAGGTACTGCCGTGCTACAGGAGAGCGCTGCAATAAAAGCGGACTTTACTTCCGTATCGGAGCCGTAGCTGTTTGCGGCGGTCAGCGATACGGTATAAGTACCGGGCGAAGCATACTGGTGAGATGGGTTTCTCGCATCGCTGGTACTGCCGTCACCGAAATTCCAGCTCCAGGAATCCGGACAATTGGTGGATTCATCTGTGAACTGCACCGTAAGCGGTGCACAGCCGGAGACAGGTGACGCGGTGAACGCCGCATTCGGCAGCGGAACAACTGTTACATTCACAGTATCACGACAGGAGTGGCCGTATCCATCGGTGATAGTAACACTAATAGTCACCGGCGATGAATTGCCGGCACTCCATGTGATCTGACTGGTGCCTGCGCCGGCGGTAATTGTGCCGTTGCCTACCGTCCAGGCATAAGTAGAACCCATGCCGCCGCCCTCAACTGTAGCTTTATTGCCTGTAGAACCTGCGTTGACTGAAGCAGGAGCGCTGATATCACAGCCCGGCAGCGGTTTTACAGTTACATTTACACTGCTCTGGCAAGAGAAGCAGTCACCGCCGGTAACGGTAACGCTGATAGCAACCGGCGAAACCGAGCCCGCACTCCAGGTAATGCTATTGGCATCAGCGTGCGTGATACTGCCGTTGCTGATTGTCCATGCATAACGTGCACCGGGGCCGGCATTTGCCACCGAGGCGGTATTGCCTTCTGATTCAGCCCACACTTCCGCAGGAGCGGTGATGGTGCAGTCCGGCTCCGCCGCAAGGACCGTCTGCGTAGTCAGTCCCCAACACAGGAAAAAGAGAGAAAAAAGCAGGGGAGCCGTTAGCAGTTTCAACAAAAGACCTCGATTATTCAAATTCATACACTTATCATATAACACAACAATGTTGTTGTATGGTTTAACAGTATCACAGCCAAAACATAATTTCAAGAGCACATCCTCGTTTGATGCAATAAGCTGCGGATATGCGGCAGCGGGCATGAAGGATGATGAGCCGTTCTGCTATGTATGCCGGGTAAAAGCGGAGGCAGGGAAGCCTTCAGGGTAAAGCGTTTATTGTCTGATCCAGCCAGTCGAATTTCCTGGCAAATGACTGCGCCCACGCGCCCATCTGGCAGTGATACCCCGCCCCATACTCCCCGATAAATTCCATAAGCGTCCTGGCAGAGTTAAGATTATCGTAGAGCAGGTGTGCCTGTTTACCGTCGGGGTCGAAGCTGTCAGTCCGGCTGAAGCAAATCAGCACCGGGCAGCGTATGGCTTGAGCCGCCCCTTCAAGCGTAAAATCCATATACTTTGCCCAGAAGAGGGCGGGAGAAGCAGCGTCGAATGTATACATCCCATGCTCATTTTGCCAGCGGCTTGCGGTGCTGCTCTTCATCATGCTTTTCATGATATCGTTGAATTCCTCCGGGTCGGTGAGCAGGTACTCATGCAACTCCTCCCGGGTTATCTGCGCGAGCTGCCCGCCCGCCTGCTTCAAGCCGTTGAGCAAATTTCCGCCAACATCATACACCGCCCCGTCAGCTATCACCGCCGCAATCCTCGGTTCATAAGCCGCAGCCCGCGGGGCAAAATAGCCTCCCAGGCTTATGCCCCACAATGCTATACGGTTCTTATCCACATCAGGGCGGTCCGACACATAATTCACCACCGGTGTGACTACTTTCTCCCAATCCGCCCGGAAAGGGATGTGCTGCAGCCGTATAACGGCACCCTGACCGGGCCCTTCAAAGGTGAGCACGTTGTATCCCCGCTGAAGTCCTTGTACGGCATAGGGGTGCAATTCCTCCTGACATCCGTCAAAGCCTGTCTGTACTATCAGCAGCGGGCGGGGCTTGCCTGAATCATCGACACTGTAAAAATATGCGGGCAGGGTTGTATCCTCATACGGAATTTCCAATATTTCAAAGGGGACGGTATCGAGCTCTGCCGCCGCCACAAACACGTCCCTGCTTTTTCCCCAGGTTTCAATGATGCGAGGATCGGCCGGTTCGCCGTGCAGGAAGAATTCCGCCGTGCGGTAATAGGTGGCAGCGCGGTAATAGGCATTGCGGGCGCTTACCTCATGCCCCTGTGCGAGGCTTTCATCGCCGCCTGCTCTGGCATGTTCAGCCGTCGCGTACCACTGGCTATACCAGCTCTCGAAATCCGGCTCTGTGATGCGTGAGGCGGTATAAAGACACTCTCCCAAATCAGCTTCTCCGGCGCACGCCGCCGAGAGGGTCCGCCTGAGCTCAAACGCGAACTCGCGGTCATTAAACACCAGCTCAGGACATTGGGCCTGCTCCGCTGATGGGGGTAAGTTAGGGGGAGGGGTGGAAGGAGAAACGGAAGGCACCTGGGGCTTCTCCGTTTTGCCGCAGCCGCTACAAAGAAATATCAATAGCAGACACACAGCAGCAAACAGGCATATACTTTGTATCCCTCGCTCACTCAAATCAGCAGTAATAATAGCAGATTTTCTCCGCTAATACTACGATTGTCCCCGTCTGTGTTTTATATATTTCAATACTAAGGGTATAATTCTTAATAAAACCGGTATATATTACCGGTTTTATTATTGAAAGATATAAAAAGCCTTATGATTTTCCGGCTGCAAACAAGCAGATAAACATGCGCAGATATCTTGTTTTTATCATTGCGACCCTGCCTTTGCTGCTTTATACGGTCAGTGCCACCGCTATATCGGTCGCTTTTCCTGACATTATTTCAGATCTGGACACCACCGTAGTTATTGCCGGCTGGACGTTGACCGCCTTTCAACTGACCTGGATTGCGGTAGTGCCTTTGACAGGGAAAATAACAGAATTCTTCGGCCAGAGAACGGTCCTCACGGTAAGCACATTATTGTTTACGATCGGCTCAGCACTGTGCGCCATCGCTCCCGATATCTATCTGCTCATCGCCTTCCGTGTGATTCAGGCGGTCGGCGGGGCGGCGTTTATGCCCTGCGCAACTGCTATTATCAGCAGCGAGTTTCCCGAATCACGCCAGCGCTCGATAGGCCTGATCAGCAGCATTTTTCCCATTGGTATGGTAATCGGCCCGAACCTTGGGGGGTGGATGGTGGATGCGTGGGGGTGGAGGTCTGTCTTCTGGCTCAATGTTCCTGCAGGAATTATAGTTCTCCTTTTTTCCTGGCTGCTGCTGCACGGGGGAAGCGGACATCGCGAGGGAAAGATCGATCTTGCCGGCGCAGGCCTGCTTTCTCTCTCCCTTTTTGCCGCTATGTTCGGTTTTACCGCACTGTCAGATGCTGAATTCGGGATATCATCCCTATTTTCCACATTATTCATTGCCGCCGGTATCATTATCCTGTTTCTTTTTATTCGCCGGGAACGCAGTACTCCTGAACCTATACTCGATTTCGCGCTTCTGAGGGAAAGACCGTTCCTGGCTACGAACATATATAATCTTGTTTACGGCGCATGCGCTATAGGAGTTATCACGCTTATTCCCTACTTCGCAGTATCCGTCTACGGCATGTCGACTTTTATGAGCGGTTTCATACTTACCCCCAGGTCTGTCGCAACGATTATAACCTCAGCAATCGCCAGTTTTTTCCTTATGAGATGGGGATACCGCAAGCCTATTCTGGTAGGCACGGTGGTGATGGCGCTTAGCCTTTTCCTGCTTGCACTCGAACCTCAAGGCTTCAGGATCATGGGCCTCAATCTTGATGCAGCAGCAGTGCTTGCCGTCATCATGTTCATTTCCGGAATCGGCATCGGCTCTGCTTCTCCTTCTTCGAATAACGCCTGCATCGAACTTATGCCCGATAGAGTGGCAACGATCACCGCAGTGCGAATCCTGTTCAGGCAGATCGGCAGCAGCATAGGCATACTGATATCCACCATCGTACTACAGCTTATGGATGATATGAGCGCCGCATTCAGTATTCTCTTTACCGGCTGGGCTGTCGTTCTGGTTCTTTCCATAGCAGCGGTATTTTTCATACCCGCCCGCCCCACATCCATGCTACCTCCGCACAACCGGGTTGACAAAAAATAAGCGTGGAGTCGCTGCTGAATATATTCCGTCGTACGAACTGCTAATGAAGCCGATGAATATACCGTACGGCAATGCGCCTGTATCCAAATGCTACCGGATATCAGGATATCTGTCCGGGATGAGCAGCGTAGCTCATCCCGGATACAGGTTGCAGATATTGATTACTTCCAGTGATCAGGCAGCGGAACCTCATTTTGATATTTCTGTAATGTAGGCAGGTACCAATCCTGTGTGGGATAATTCTTGTAGGAGTACTGTTCAGCGAATTTCAACAGGTCGTTCCACATGTCTTCGCCCGGTGCTCCCAGCTCATTTGCCCTCTTTACCCAAGCGTCTTTTACCTGAACGACAGCATCTCTCCATAGTTTCATCTCTGCTGCGGTGGGAACATAAACTTCAGATTTACCGCGTTCACTAAGCTGCTTATTAGCAACATCCTTGGCAAAACTATCGTCCTGCTCAAATTGGTAGCCCCATAGTTCGGTTATACGGCGGGCGTTCTCTCCTATAAAGAGCTCCTGCAGATCGGAGGGTAGGCTGTTCCAGGTATCGAGGTTCATTACGTGCATCCAGTATACATTGGACAGATTAATTTCTATTCCATAATTGACTTTGTCGATATGACCGAATACGAGCGATGCCGCAACATAGCTGTCCATAGTGCCGTCAATTACGCCTTTGGACAATGCGTCATACACTTCACCCGGAGCAAAGGTTTCAGGTGCAGCACCGCAAAGCTTCAAGGCATCGGCCTCCATCTGCCCCCAGCAATGAAGCACCATTCCCTTGATATCGTTCGGGACTTTTATCGGTTTGTCTGCTGCCCAGAGTTCGGACGGTGAGGCGCACTGAACGGAGCCCAGCAGCTTCACTCCCTGATCTTCTATCTCAGCTCTCAATTGAGGATATTTTTCCAGTAATGCCAGTTGCGTCAGTGAGAAAGCACGGCTGGACGGCCAGTCAAAGACAAATGGCAGAGCGATAAGATCGTTTAGCGGGAAAGACCCCGGTGAACCGTGCGAGGCAGGTTCCGCAATATCCACTATATGATTTTTAGCAGCCGTTATCTGATCCTGCGGGGCGGCTGCCTGTGCATCGAAGTAAGAAGTAACCTCTATTCTGCCGCCGCTCTCCTCATTGAGCCATTTGAACCACCATTTTGAGATTACTTTACTCTTGTTATCTTCAGCAGAGTTAAAGCTTGAAAACGTCAATTTATAGACCTTGTTCTTATCCGGTGATGCTGTTGAGGTCGGTGGCTTCTCCGCCGGTGCCGACGCCGGTGCTTTAGTGGAACAGCCGACAATCCCCATCAGCATTACGAGAACCAGCAGAACACTCGCAATAATCAGTGTGCTTTTTGATTTCATTTCGATAACCTCCCCTGTTATTTAGAACGAATAGTGATATGAAAAACAATTCAGTCGTTTTGTTCAAATCATACTGTCATCTCCTTTATTAGACTTATTTCATTAATAAAACACAATCCTACGAGGCCATCGTAGAAGGAAGAAACGTTGACAACTGGGGGAAAAATATAAGTACTACATTGCAGGCCAGCGTAGTGAGAACAAAAGGCACTGAACCGGCAAAGATTTTCATAATAGGGACATCTTTTGCTACGGTAGCGAGCGAATAAACGACCATACCGAAGGGGGGCGTCAAGGCACCTATTAGATTAGCTGTTGAAATTACTATGCAGAAATGCACCGGATCGATACCCAACTGTGTGGCAAGCGGGAAAAGAACAGGCAAAGTCAGCATCAATATTGCCAGCCCGTCTAAAAAGAGGCCCAGTATGATATACAGCAGTACGACAAGCATCATAAAAAGAGGAGGAGAACTGACATTGCTCACCAGTTCAGACAACGCCACGGGCACACCGGTCCTCACGATAAACAGGTTGAATACCAGAGCAGCCACGAATAAAAATCCTACCATTCCCAGAGTGATAGCTGACTGCAGCAGGGAATCCTTGAAATCTCCCCAGCCCAGTTTTCTCCTTATCAGGCCGATGAGGAGAACAACAAAAGCCCCGAATGCCCCCGCCTCCGTGGGCGTGAATAGACCGAAGTATATTCCCCCTATTATTATTCCGAAGACAGCAACCACCGTCCACATGCCGGTGGTTGCCCTGAGCCTCTCACTTATGGGTGACGGCGGCATAGCCGGACCGACAAAAGGATTTATCCGGCACTGAACGTAGATTTGAATCATAAACATAACAGACAGCAGCAGCCCGGGAATTATCCCACCGATAAAGAGATCGCTGATCTGCGTCTGTGTCACCGCACCGAAAATAATGAGCACTATGCTGGGAGGTATTAAGCTGGAGAGCAGGCTTCCGCCGCAGATAGCCCCCAGCGTGATCTTGTCGTCATACCTGTACTTGCGCATTTCAGGTAAGGAGATAGAGCAGAAAGTAATTGCTGCACTGAGCGAGTTACCGCTGCACGCACCGAATGCAGCGTTGGCGACGATGACGGCCTGAGCCAGCCCGCCGCGGAAATGTCCCACCCATTTCTGTACCCCTGTATAAAAATCTTTTGCCAATCCTGAATGATCGGCAAAAAATCCCATGAGGATATACATCGGTATGCTCGACCAGGCATAGTTATATAAGGTAGCATAAGGGATAGTGGCAATAGCACAGTTTGCCGGTTGAAACCCGGCAAATAAAGCAACGCCGAAAAACCCGCCTGCCGCTAAAACTATGGCAACGGGTATACCTGAGAAGAGCAGAATACTGATTACCAGCAGTCCGATCAGACCGACCGCGAGTTGATTCATATCTCCTAACACTCCTCTACCGGAATGTGTAAATAGAATCAGCGCCGCAGAGGCCGCAAGAGTCAGCAGAATAAGAGACAGTATCCATTTCCCGCCCATCAGTTTGGACAGGTCTTTTGCTAACAGCAGTATCAGCGTAAGCGTAAAAAGTCCCCACCCCACAGCTATCACATAGAAAAAGGGTACTTTGGGCAAATGGAGTATGACGGATACCGCGCCGACAACCTCTTTGCACTGCATCAATGTCTGCCAGCACGCTCCGACAGAGAAAATTATGCCGATTACGCTGCTGACCGCTCCGCAGATAGCCTGGCCTCTCTCCGAGAGGCGGTCGATTATAACACGTATACTCGTGTGCCCGTTCAATTTCAGTGTATACGCAAACGTGAGGAAGACTGCGCTGATTACCATAAAGTTCGTTATTTCAACCATGCCCAGCACAGGTTTGTTGAAAATGTACCGTCCTGTGCCGTGCGTTACCGTGAGCAGCACAACAAAAAACATGGCTGAGATACCTACATATGCGCAAACTTTCGTGAGTATCCCGATACCTTTATCGTAGCTTACAATTGCTTTCTGCATATAAATACCATCCGGTTTGCTATTTTCCTTTATAACTTCGTCTTTTGGCTCTGTAAATACCTGGTTTGAGGCTCCGGCGCTCTATTCCTACCCTCCGATCTGAACTTTTATATCGTATCGACAGAACACATCCATAACGGCAGCGAGCCTTTCACCGCCAAGAGGCTGAATATTCAGCATGCGCAGCCGATCGGGCATCCCTAATTGCTCGTATTTTGTAGAGCCATATAAGTGATAGGCCAGAAGATCTACCCTCTCTACCGATTTAAGCCCGGATATAAGCTTGGCAGTAGCTTCGATATTTATTTCCGAGTCCGTGTATCCCGGAATGAGCGGCAATCTGATAATAATCGCTTTTCCCATGGCATCCAGTCGTATCAGGTTTTTAAGAATCAGCTCATTCGATACACCGGTATTGTCCCTATGGCGCGCCTCATCCAGACCCTTCAAATCAAAGAGCAGCAGGTCAGCTTCCTCCAGACACCGCAGCACGGGCTTGCTGTCGACATATCCGCAGGTGTCAAGTGCCACATGAATATGGTTTTCCTGACATCTTTTCATGAGAGCATAGGTGAAATAAGGTTGAAAGGTCGGTTCACCGCCGCCGATGGTGACCCCTCCCCCGGAAGAACGGTAATAGCGCTCATCCTGCTTCACTATATCCCAGACCTCATCTACAGTCATCACCTTGCCGAAAAAGGAAAGCGCCCCCGTAAAGCAGACATCTATACATTGTCCGCAATCAGTGCACAATTCCCTGTTGAGTAATGCCCTCTTATCCGGCCCGATTTGAATTGCATTATACGGACAGACCTCGGCGCATCTTCCGCAGCTGTTGCACGCTGAGGGCGTGTACTTGATCTGCAGCTGCTTTAGCTGTCCTTCAGGGTTGCAGCACCAGAGACACCGTAGAGGACATCCCTTTAAAAATACCGTGGTCCTGATTCCGTATCCATCCACAAAAGACCCTCTGATGATGTGGAATACAATTCCTTCCCGTTTATCCATTGACCGCTCTTATCCTGCCCGTACTAAACCTGCCGCTCTTTCACAGAGCCTGAAATTCCGTCCGGGCAATGATATCGTTCTGCAATTCAGGGCTCAGTTCCACAAAATAAGCACTGTAAGTGGCTACCCTGACTAGAAGGTCTCTATACTTTTCCGGATGCACCTGCGCGTCCCTTAATGTTTCGGTACTGACAATATTGAATTGAACCAGGTATCCCCCCGTTTCACAGAATGTCCTGATCATGGATACCAGTTTGCTTATCTTTGCTTCATCTTTCAGTGATTCGGGGTCCAATCTCATATTCAATACGGAACCGTTGCTCAACCGTGCCAGGTCCAACTGCGATACTGACCTCATGGTAGCCGTCGGCCCGCTTACGTTTCTTCCCTGATAAGGGGATATTCCTCCTTCAGAGAGCGATTCCCCGGCCTTTCTTCCGTCCGGCAGCGCCCCTACTATATATCCTAAGGGAATATTGGAAGTGACCGCTCCACCCGCGGTGGTGTTCAATGTCCCTAAATAGGTTCTATATTTTCTTATCTCCTCGGTGGTATACATGAGTACATCGTTGACAATGGAATCAACATAGCGCTCGTCATTGCCGAACTTTGGGGCATTCTTGAGCAGGCTGAGAACTCTCTCACAGCCTTCAAAATTTTTATCGAGGGCATCTACCAATTCCTCCATGGTAATCTGTCTGTCTTCGAATACAACCTTTTTTATCGCCGCCAGAGAATCACCGACATTAGCTGCGCCCACAAGGCCGATTCCGCAGGTGAGATAGGGAGCGGTACCTCCGTGCAAAATGCTCTTGCCGTGCTTGATGCAATCTCTGAAAAGCGCTGACTCAAGCGGGTACGGGTAGTTATCCGCAAAAATCTTCTTATCGGCGTTAATATAAAACACAACCAGGGGGACAGCGCTTGCTACTTGTTTGGTAAAGGCATTCCATACATCGTCATAGGAACTGAATTTACGAGCATCCCCTGTTTGCGGCCCCAGCCGTTCTTTGCTCAAACGTGAAACGCCGTTATTCAAAGCCAGCTCCAGCGCCATCGGCAGGTTGAACATGCCTGAGAATAGGTCTGCGGATACTCCGGGGACGGTGAGATTAAAACAACCTGTCACAATATAGTCACGCGCGTACGGGAGGGGTTTCCCGCAATCGAGCAGCGCCTGTATTGCCGTATCATCGCTGACGAATTTGAATTTTCCCCTCATCAATTTGGCGACTTCACATGCTTTATGCAAAAAGGCATCCGGAGTTTTTTTATTGACCCTGATAATGAATTCCTCCTGCTGCAGCCGCACTTCCGCTTCAGCTTCAAGGAAAAGGTAAGAAAGCTCATTTACGGCATCTTCTCCATCCTTAGTCACGCCGCCCAGCGTCATATTGGGCCATATGGGAAAGCCGCCGGCAATCCTGGCAGCATCCTCTGCCAGCAGAATAACCGATGAATTCATTTTTATATAGAGCAGTTCAAACAGCTCCAAAACGTCATCTTTTGTAATTCTCCCCTCTTCCATATCCTTCTGATAGAAGGGATACAAATACTGATCCGCCCGGCCGATACCGATGCCGGTGCCCCACCCTTCCATGACAATCCCTATATGTACAAACCAGATCGACTGCAGCGCTTCAAAAAACGTTCGGGCCGCACCCGCAGGAACCCTCCTGCACGTTTGTGCGATCTTTTTCAGCTCAGCTCTTCTCTTGCTGCCGCTCTCGTTTTTTGCCATGGTTTCAGCAAGTTCTGCATATCTTTGGGCAAGGCCCGCTACAGCATCAAGAGCGATAACGGCAGCTTTTAAAAACTGCGACTTCTCGAAATCCTCATAGATTCCCGGATTCAACTTGGACAGCTCTGCTTCAGCCTCTTTCTTGATGCCGCTCAATCCCATGTTTAGAATTCTTTGGGCATCGAAAACCATATGCCCAACATTGAAATTGTGCATGATAAGCCCGCCGGTTATGACCTTGTGGTCCAGCCTGATGAATTCCTCCGGCGCCATACCATAAAACAGGTCGCATACGGATTTGCCTTCCCAGTAGGGCATGTATTTCCTTGCCTTTTTCTTTTCATCTTCCGAAAGCGGCGAGAACCTGTCCCATACTCTGGTCGAAAGGCTTTCTATTTGCTGCAAAAACCACTCCTGTCTGATCTCCGGAGTTACCGTACTGCCGCGATCTTTGCTGGTGGTTTTTCCCACAATCAACTCTCCGTCATCGATATTGATGTACATCCCGCTCAATATCTTTTGCAGCGCCTTTGCCCTTCTGATGACAGCAGGCTCACCCTCAGTCTGTTTATAAGACTCCGTCATCAAACACAGCCTTTCCATGCAAATTGCCGGCGTGCCTGTGACCTTCTCCCTTAATTTGCTTATTCTTTGTTTCCTCGCTTCAATGTTCATCGCAATTCCTCCGGGATCGTTATCGGCAATGCAGGACCTTCTCACAATACAAAAACAATAAAAATCACAGAGTGGGTTCCTGCAATACCCATACACATGCGCCGCCCTGCCTGGCCTTAAATATCTGGCTGCAGTAGTATTTAACATGCATTTACCGCTCTCTGTAAACGATAAAAAGTTGGATATAATGTATACTTTCGTATCTTTTATGTGTAAAATTCGTCTGTGCTACAATGATTTATCATGATGGGTTGGAAGAGTAAGAAATCTACACGCAGTCCCGCCGATAAAGCGATAACTATCTTGCTGGCCGATGATCATCCTCTGTTTCGCAAAGCGGTCCGGGAGACACTGGAAAAACAGGCTGATTTTACGGTAATCGCAGAAGCAGGCAACGGCGCAGAGGCGGTGAAATTGGCCTGCGAATTGATGCCGGATATGGTGATAATGGATATCGGCATGCCCGTCTTGAACGGACTGCAGGCTACACAACAAATCAAAGCTAAGTGCCCGGGTATGGCTATACTGGTACTGACCATTTATGACGATATCGAGCACATCTTGAGCATACTAGATGCGGGAGCGGCGGGATATCTTACCAAAAGCGTATCATATGAAGATGAAATAATTACGGCGATACGGGCCATCAGCAAAGGCGAAATAGTGATGGTCACAGAGATATTCACACAGGTGCTCAAGCATGCCCTGCAGTATCCGTTAAAGCCGCTCGTTCTGGATGCCAAGGACACGCTTACTGCCAGAGAACTCGAGATCCTCAGGCTTGCGGCAAGAGGCCTGAGCAACAAGGATATCTCGCATGAAATGAACCTGAGTTTACATACGGTAAAAAGTTACATGGTTGAAATATTTGCCAAATTGAATGTCAGTTCACGTACTGAAGCGGTCATTACAGGGCTACGTGCACGGTTAATTACCTCCGATGATATAGAGTAATCAGCACAGATGCATACATTAAGCAACATATCTCCGGCACAAACAAGAAAACTTTTCTCCAACCCGCTCTTTTTAACAATCCTGATCGTTGTCATTGCGTTGGCTCTCTTTTACGGTGCTACCGTCTTTGTGCATGACCTGCCTGATTGGATAAGACGGCTGGTAATAGTGGAGTTCCGCAGCCATTTTCACGGTATGCTCTTTACCATTCCTCTCATTGTATCCGCAGTATTCTTATGGTGGTACGGTACGCTGGTTATCTGGGCTATTTCATTGCTTGTGGTCATGCCCATGGCGTTCTATTACAGATCATTGAATATAATGGTTCTGGAAAACGTGTTTTATCTCAGTATTCCTTTGCTTTTGATTGCCATCGTCACCATAGAGCTCAACTGGCGCAAAAAAGAGCGCGGGCTGCTTATGGACAGGGAGAATGAACGGCAGGCCAATATTGCGCAAATTTTCCGGGCGCAGGAGGTTGAGCGCAAACGTCTTGCCCAGGAGATTCATGACGATACGCTTCATTCGCTCCTGCTGATAGCCAGCAAGGTGCAGAATATCGCCGTCAACAAGAATAACCTGACCAAGGCCAAATTGCAGAACGAGGCAATGGGCGTAAAAGACAGCGTTATCCAGGTTTCCAATAAGCTGAGGCAACTGGCGATCGATCTACGGCCCGGCCTGCTCGATGATGTTGGTTTCGTGGCTGCTTTAAGATGGCTGGTAGACAGGCTGAAGAATGAAACTCACATGAATGCCAAAATGGTGATAAAAGGGCAGGAAGTCCAGATTCCTAAGGGAATGGATATCACCCTCATACGCATTGTGGAAGAATCCTTGAACAATATCAAGCTGCATTCCCAGGCCACGGAAGTGCTGGTCACCCTCGAATTCCACGATGCGGGGAATGTTAAATTAGAGATTTCAGATAACGGCGTGGGATTTGAAGTGCCGGAGAAGATAAACGTGTTCGCATCCAAGAGCAAGCTGGGGCTCATAGGCATCAGAGAGAGAGCGGGCTCTATAGGCACGCTACATATCCAGAGTGGCCCCGGTCAGGGTACCCGCATCAGTGTAGAATGCAAGCCGTAAAGCGGGACGTCTAAACCAGGTCCTCCTCCTGCTCCAGAGGTATCAGCGGTTTGGGCTCCATATAGTCCATTGCGGTATTATAGGGTATCTGCAAGTTCGGCATCACCTGCGGATTTGCGCAGAATTGGTCCAGACTCTGCCAGGAGACGATGTCCGCGTCAAAAAAGTCCCGGTACACGTTCCACCAGTGCAGCTTTACACCGCTGACATGTGTTTGCGCCACCAGCACTATCCTGTCCACCGATAAACTGAATAGCAGCTCCCGCAGCGTAGCAGGGGGCTCAGTCCTGCAGCGAAGCGATTCATCGCACAGCGAGCCGGTGCCCTTTCCTTTAGAAGGCACATTGCTTACCGAGATAATACGGCAGCCGTATTCCTGCGGTTTATACACCACCCCCCTCACACCAGCGCTCCCCCGCGCCAGGATGAAGCCGATGCCGAGCTCGTCCGCTATCTTGAGCGTGTCCTCGTTATAACTGAAATACTTGGCGTGAAAGACGCGGCCCGGCTTGCCGATGCAGGCAGAAATCTTCTCCATTGTGCGGGATATTATCGTACGCTGAAACTCGTAGCTTTCATTCCAGAAAGGGCCTTCATTGTAGGCGCCGGCAATCTCAAACCCGTCAGCAGCAAGCTGCTTGACCATCTCACAATCGCTCTCCAGAGTGGCCGGGTTTAACGATATAACAGCGGGTATTTTTCTCCTCATAAGCTCACCGCCCCAGTGCCGCAGGCCTTTCATATTCATGCGGTCGACCAGCAGCAGCAGCCCCCTTATTTTATCGGAAGCGCGGTCTGACATTATAAGCCCTCCTTTATAAACTGTACCCATCGCGCATAAGAGCGGTTTTGCCACCTTGTGTTACAGGATAGGTATCGGGGTATGTTTTCGTATTATACAGCTTGCGGGCGGAGTATCACAAAAATGTAGCCTGCATTTCTGATCTATAGATAATGAATAAAGGCCTCGATTTTTGACTGATCATTTCTATTTTTATTACCATCGAAAGTGAGATTGAGAACCGGCATTCCATTCTCAAAACCTCTATGCAATATTCCCAGTGCTATTCCGGTGTTTTCATACGTAGAGGCTACAGTGATAGAACCTTGAATATTCGGCAAATCGCTGAGTAATTTAGCCTCACGGTATCTGCCGCTCCAGCCGGCATAATATTTGATCTTGTCATCCGCAGCAGCAGCAAATTCCTTAAGATCCTTCTCAAAGGGAGTCTCTTCTGAGAAACAGCCGGATACCGCACTTATATATCTTTCGAATTCATTCAGACTTCGGCGCAGATCCGTTGATTTATCTTTTCCATTCTGCTCCACATAGTCCTGCCACATCAGCCACATGTATTCACTGAACGGGCAATATATCACCCTGTGTCCATTTGCCTCGATATCTTTCAGGATAAAGCCGTTCAAGAAATCATTGAATAGAATGAAAGGTTCTCCGATAGCAAAGATCCTCTTTCCCTCGCATCCGGCAGATTTAATTACAGTTTTCAACTCCCTTGCCATTTCTACCAGAGTATCTATCTCGAATTGTTTCCTTGTGATCGACTCTGTTATTCTTTTTAAACAGCCATCCCTATGCCCGGCCGGGGCAATCCTTACAATATCACCGGCCAGCAGACCCAGATAAATAGACCTCAAATCTTCACCGTTTTGATAGACGGCATCCTCTACAAAAGGTGCAATTATATCAGTATCACGGTACCCTGCTTCATCAAGTTTCGCTCTCAGGAACCGGTTGTACTGCCCGTATACTTCAGCCCCCTCAGTTTGCGGTATAAGAAAAGCTGTGCTTACTTCATCCCTGTCCGCTTTTCCAAGTTCTTTCAGGGCATCACCCAGGAGTGCTGTTAAGGATAAGTATTCATTGGTGAGCGTATATTTCTTACCGATATCTATAGAGACAATATCGGTTTGGGGAAGTACTCTGGCATTTATTCCTTTACCAATGAGGATTTTTTCAAATATATGAGAATAGGGATACATTTGTGGAAGATACAATGTCGCACCATCTTTCAGTCCTGCCAGCCTGTTTCTAATTTGCACCTTCTCGCTGCACTTGTTTCCGGCATAAATTTCTGTACCGCCGGCTTTCTTTGCCGGAAGCTTTCTCAAGCTATTAACAAATGCCTCTATCCTTGTAATGACGCCGACATCAGAAGAGTGTTCATCAACCTCAATATTTAAATAGGGTTTATCTCCCATAAGTTCCTTGAAGTAATGGAGCATTACCGAGTCCGGGCCGCAGCCGTGATGAGTAAGGAGTATGGCATACAGGTCAGGGTGCTGTTTGATGAGCTTGACCGGCTCAAGTATATGCTGTCCAAAAGGCCAGTACATATTCGGGTGCTCTTGCGATATATCACCTTCGGGCAGATCAAAAAATGATAACACCTTATAGCCCATATCCATCAGCCTGCCCGGTATACCCATATTCAATACGGGATCGGCAATACCGTATATCTTCGAGATAAGAACAAACGCTTTTTCACTAGGCTTGATACTTGCCATCACAATCTTCCCGTTCTCCTCCATCCTGTTTTCAAAAGCGAGAATAGCCTGCATGCTTTTTTGTAGAGCCCGGGTTGTCAATTGCGGGTCTTTACCCATCTGCCGCCCCAGGTCCAGGAAACTTTTTAGCATGAACTCTTTGCCAAGATTGAAGGCAATGGTCGGCGCCAGTAATTCTATACCTTTTATCTTGAGCTCCATGGCCTGATTAATCATTTTAAAAGCAAGTTGCATATAGACACAGCCATAGTTCTGGCGGGTATGTGAACCGGGGTGGTCTACCGTATAAAGGTCGGGAAAGAAAATATAGTCCACCTTTTTTTGCACCAGCTCGGCAACATGGCCGTTGATCAGCTTGACCGGGTAGCAGGTCTCATCGAGTGAGTATTCCTGCCCCAATCTGATGGTCTCTTCACTGGTAGGATCTGAAAGTAAGACATTGAAGCCCAGTTCTTTGAAAAAAGTATTGAACATGGGAAACATGCCGTAAGCGAATAATGCACGGGGTATTCCCACTGTGGCTCTCCTGATATCGATTACTCTATCATATCCCTCAAATACCAGTTCCTCAATCGATTTATTAAATTTTGCAGTATTACCTGATTTTGGTTTTTCCAATCGTTTATCTACTTGTTTCTGAGGACTTTCTATATGGAATCCTTTAAATAGCGTATTTTTGTCACCAATCTCTTCTTTAGCCAGAATGGCAGCACCATAAGCCCCGCTGACACTGAAAAAAGGAAGAACGGAAACAGGCTTGCCGGTAAGAGACCTGAAGGCATTTACTATACCCTGATTGTAGGCAATGCCTCCCTGACAAGATATTTTATTGCCGATCTTTTTTTGTCCGACCACCCTGTTGAGATAATTCCTGGCAACGGAATAGCAGAGTCCGGAGGCGATATCTTTCAATTCCGCACCGGAGGAAAGATTGGCAGCAATACTGGTCTCGATAAAAACCGTACATCTTTCACCCAGGTTAATAGGATTACTGCTGCTGAGCGCCAGTTCGCCGAAATTATCTATGGGTATATTAAACTTGTGGGACTGCTCTTCTATAAAAGATCCGGTCCCGGCTGCGCATACCTTATTCATCTGGAAATCGGTAACGATGCCACTGGCAAGACTAATAAATTTAGAATCCTGTCCGCCTATCTCGAATATCGTATCTATGCTGCTGTCCACAGCTACGGCAGCCCTGGCCTGGGCAGTAATCTCATCCTTTATGCTGTCGGCACCAATAAGCGCACCAATCATGTAACGGCCCGATCCGGTTACTCCTGCAGCGAGTATATTAACTTTATCATCAAGCTCTTCTTCCAGTTCCTTTAAGCCGTTTATAACTGCTTGGGCAGGATTCCCCCGCGTACGTAAATATTTATATGAGACTATTTCTTCTTTCTCATCAGCCAGCACCAGATTGGTGCTGGTGGAACCGACATCAACCCCCAGATAGCAGGCCAGACCACGCTGCCCGGGTACTATTTCCTTACACACATGCTTATTTCTGCTGTCCCCATCACCGAAAGCCGCCAGCGCAGGCAGCGCACCTGTATCCTGCGAAACATCATGAAATTCCGATACCTCGTCCAGACCGGCTAACAACAGGGGAATATCTATCCTGATATTGTTTTGCAGAGCGATAACTGCCGCCCCGACGGAAGCAACATTACCGCAGTACTCCGGGATAATCAACTCTTTATTATTCAGACAAAGTATATCCCTCAATGCAGTAACGATCGCCTCATTATGCGCTACTCCGCCGATAAACAGCACTGGTTTTACCATTGAGAGTTTTCTGATAACCGAACCTCTGTAGCTTTTCACCAGAGCATAAGCAAGGCCCATTAAAATATCCTCCACCGGAGTTCCTTCCTGCTGATGATGGATAATATCCGTCTTCGCAAATACACTGCACCGGCCGGCTATTCTGGGTATTGACTTGGCCTTGCTTGCACAGGTGGAGTAATTTCCAATCTCCATATTCAACCGGGACATCTGCTCTTCCAGGAACGATCCGGTGCCAGCGGAGCAGTTGGCGTTCATGGACATTTTTATGTGTGACTTATCCTGCTTGCTAAACCCGGTAATGTATTTTGCGCTCTGACCGCCGATTTCAATAATGGAATGAGCCGTATTATTTACCTGCATTGCGCCTTCCACCAGTGACTGCACCTCATTTACAGATTCCACAGCACCCGGTTTTACCAGTAAATCGCTGCCGCTGCCGGTAACCGCACCCAGTGAAATTTCTGACAGGCTGTACTTTGCAAGCAGCTCACGGAGTGCCTCTTTAATCGATGGCTTGATCTGCCCTCTATGCATACTATAGCTGCTGCACTCTATTTCACCGCTTCTGTTGATCAGTGATACTTTCGTTGAAGAGTACCCTATATCTATTCCTGCGACATACATTTTTACCTCCTCAGGCATATATATGGCATTATTTTAGCTGTAGCATGTAATAATCACTGTGGTCAGATATGCATTTAGCCCGCTTAACCCGGCAGATGCACATCTATCGCTTTGCTTTATTACAAAACCGGATATCGTGCATAATTAAGTCAAATAAGACTAACTATTACGGCCGGTTTTTTTATTGCTTTCCTTTATCTTCCCCGGGAGGCACCGCTAATCGACCTGTATTCCTCTCACCATGTTCAACATAGTGATTAAATCTTTTCGACCACACATGATCATGCCTCGGGCAGCCCAATATATAATCCGTAAGCTTTTCCAGCCTGACAAAGCTGGAAAAGCTAAGTACATGCTCAACTCGACAGGCATCGATATCAGCCGTCTTGGCATCGACATTGAGAATATCAACCAGAAAACGGCGCAGCGCTTTATGGCGGTTATAGATATCAGCAGCTACCTGTGCACCTTCAGAAGTAAGCTCAATATCACGGTATTTTTCATGCAGGACCAATCCGGCGGCGGATAACCGTGCTATTGCCCAGGAAACACTCGGCTTCTTCACGCCGACCGATTCGCTCAACGCCGTAACCGTAACCTTACCGGCTTGTTCCTTAAGGATAGCTATGGTCTTAAGGTAATCCTCAAGACTGGGCGTAGGCTTGTTCGTAAATACGATGCTGGTGATCATTATGCTCTATCCTCTCTAATATGTTAGTAATAGCTAACATTTCCGCTACCGATAATCCTTTTTATACTTCATAATATTGAAAGTGCTTTTATCCCGCGTGGTGCAAGTAATGCTCTTCAGGTATTATCCCGATCTCCTGCTGCAAGGACCACTTTTGTACTCTTTAAGAAATGCTCTCTCTACCTGTTTACTCCACGGTTTCTGCAATAATCGTTTATTATCGTAAGACGCTATATTGAATCAGATAGTTATATCCAAGATCGGTAAAAGCAGCCCTCTTAAAGCCGCACGGTACTGCCAGTTCCTCTATTTCCTCCGGCGATAAACGTATGTGCATCGGCGGGCCAAAAGACATCTCTTCCTTTTTACACTCGATGACGGCAAGATATCCGTCCGGCTTTAGAACGCGCCGGATTTCAGTAAATAGCGTCCTTACCGCTCTACCAGTATCCAGTGTATGAAGCACTGTAGCTATCATGCACACATCAATGCAGTGTTCTTGCAGCGGCAGCGGCGCGGTAATATCGGCAATCACTCCGATTATATTCTCCAGTCCCTGCGAATCCGTTTTTGCCAGCAAGTCACCGATCATTTCCTGCCATCTGTCCAGTGCATATACCACCCCATCTTCTCCGACGATTTGAGCTGCATAAACCGCATAGTCACCCGAACCACAGCCCAAATCCAGAAAGGTATCCCCTCTTTTTAGTCTAATGGCATTGAAAAGAACCTCAGGGTCATGCATCCAGAAGCTGCTCGGGCCCATACCTCTACCGCATCCATGTCTGAATCCGTGTCCGGATCCTTCGGCATTATCTAAGGTACTCATTAACTCATCTCCAGGCAAAGCTGTTTCATCCATTCAGGAACTGTAACTTTGCCTTTGGGATAAAACTCTTTGACATATGGCTTGATATCTATAACAGGGCTCCCGTCAACCGCATCCAAGCCGCGAACCTGCAATACGTTTTCTTTCCTTTTGTACAGGCTGACCACGGACATAAGCACCGGATTGGGGCGAGCGGGACTGCACGTGCAAAATATCCCGGAGATAGGAGTCTCCTTTCTACCCATTGGATGTACCTGCGTTAATAGACGGCTCTTTTCCGGTACTTGATGCGCCCAGTAAAGCACTACAAGATGAGAATACTCTTCTATTCCGGCGAGGATATTCATTATGTCCTTGTCAATAATAATTTCTGAAATCATCTGGTACGATTGGCGGACTTCTTCCCTGACAGCGTCTATTTCGCCGTGCATTTCAATATCGCTGTCTCCTGCCTTAAGAAAAGGCTCTTTTAATACGTTTCTTACAATGCCCACAGTTCGCAGACTAATTGATTTTCCCTCTGTGTCCATAATATTTCTCCGTTCTCAAATGAATTCTGAACCGCCCTGAAACGGCATCCAATATCAGCCTTTGGACACTATTCCCTGTCCCTCTACCTGAAAGTATCGATGTCCGCTGCACATGAAGCAGAGACTGCGGTTTTCACTTTCAGCAACGGTTTTAGTAACCATAATCTCTTCACCGCAGGCGGCGCAGACGGCGCTTTTTACAATCGGTGCATATTCCGGCAGCGCAAGAAAGAAGGTTTCTGCCGCCAGAATTTCCTCAAATGGGTGTCTTATCAGAGCACATGCCGCTTCCCATCCCTTTTCACGATAGGTCTTTTTCCCCGCTATGCTCCAGTCCTTATTTTTAATGACTTCGGATACCAAGGAGAAGAATTCCGGAACCTCCCTTTCTATACAAGAACGAAAAGACGGCAGTGCATGAACACGTACGCCAGTTTCTTTCCCGCGTATAATGAAAGTCACGGCGTGTTTGCCCAGATCACGATATATCAGCCCGTTGTTGCCGATAGTACACCCGGATACCATTTGTACACCATCGGTGAAACACGCATTCGTTTCCACTATAGCCATCAGCTCTTCCATACCATCCGATGCCATACTCCCTCTTCTGAGTTTACGCAGCCCGTACATAGTAGCCATGATACCAAGCGCGCTTCCAGGGCAAAAATGGCCGTGTAAAGTCCCTGTTATCTTAAGCAGCTTCAATATATCTCCTGCGTCTACAGCCTCTGTTATTTCCTGCCGCGGATTGGCAATATAACCAGTGCTCATTAATCCTTCCTTTATAATTATTGCAGCCTATTGTTATTGCAATAAGTTGCAATAATAGTTTAAAAAAATTCCTATTAAACAATGGGGGGCCAGTTTATTTATTACTCCCAGTGCAATTTTCTGAATATCCCGGCCAGATCCCTCAGCGAAACTGCCAGCTTTACCATATCATTATCAGATAACAGGGACAACTTTGATTCTACCCTTCTTTTCATTGCCGGCTCCAGCTTTTCCAGATATTCCCTTCCCCTCGCAGTTAGCCTGATATTTATTTTTCTCCTATCGGCGGTACCTGCCTTTCTTGTAATCAAACCCAGTTTTATCAACTTATCCGTTGAATGGGTCATCTGTGATTGGGAGACGGCAATTTCCTCACCGATCTCGCTCATGGTGAAAAGTCCACCGTCCCTGAGCATCTTAAGTATCATCAGATGATGCGGCGACATGTCCCCACCGGCCTGTTCGATTGTGACCTTGAAAATATCCCTGTGTATCTTCTTGTGTACAACGGGAAGTACGCGAACAAGAAGTTCGAAAATTTCATCAAATTGACCGCTTGACATGAGGCGCTCCGGAGACATATTATTTACTAAATAAATATTTTACTAAGTAAAGTTATATTTGTCAAATCCCCAATTTTCAATGCGTAGATATGCCGGAATCGCACTAAGTATCGCGCATCTAAAAACGCTCCTCTCGGGGCGGGGTCGGGTGATATACATAAACATAGGAGGGGGCCGGAACGCCCCCTCCTATGTTTATGTCATCCTGTATTCAGATGATCGCTACTGGCGGCTGTCCCAGTCCCAGAACCAGTGAAAAGGTCCAAAGTCGAACTCTTTCGGTTGAATACGATCCCCTGAAACGGCAATATCCTCAGGCCATTCATCCAGTTGCACCCCCACCGTCATCTCCCGGCCATCTCTGACTATGAGGAGGCTTACTTCATCCCCCGGCCTTTTACTGTTGAAATAGCGTATCAGGTCTTCCACTTCGCTCACCGCAACACCGTCTACCTCAATGATAACGTCGCCGCCCGAGGTGGGCTCTCCCTGCTGGTTTCTGCCTCCCTCCCTTATGCCCGCTTCCTGAGCGGGGCTGTCGGGTATCACTCCTATAACGTATACGCCTTCATCTACCGTCAGGCCCAGCTTTTCTTTAAGCTCATCTGTCACCGCCGTGCCGCTCACGCCCAGCCAGGCGCTCCTCACCTTCTCACCATCGAGCAGAGCAGGCAGCACCGACCTTGCGGTATTTATCGGTACAGCGTAGCCGATCCCGTTGGCAAAAGCCTCGATAGCGGTATTGATGCCAATAACCTCTCCGCAGGAGTTCAGCAGAGGTCCTCCTGAATTGCCGGGATTGATGGCCGCGTCCGTCTGAATCATATCCGCTATAGGCCGCTGTGTTTTACCCGTAATGGAACGCTTCAACCCGCTTATCACGCCTACCGTTATGGAGCCCTCTAGCCCGTAGGGAGAGCCCAGTGCAATGGCCATTTGTCCCGGCTTTATTGCATCCGAGTCACCCAGTGGCAAAGGCAGGATATCTCCGAGTTTTTCCGGGTCCACCGAAATAAGAGCGAGGTCGTTATTGGGGTCTGTGCCCCCTACCTTTGCGGTCAACTCGGTCCCGTCATGCAGCGTGAACTTCACTTTGCCGGCATTGTCCACAACATGATAATTGGTCAGGATATGCCCTTCGTCATCGATAATGAAGCCGGAACCCTGTCCCCGTAGCTGCGGGACGGGAAGGTCTAAGCGTTCAAGAGCATCAAGCTTAATACTGCCTGCCATATCTATCTGCACTACAGCGGGGATAGACCGCTCATAGAGAGCAACGACGCTGTCCTCATCATAAAGTGAAATTGCCGCAGCTTCGGCGGGCGCCGGTGACAGCAAAGAAAATTGGCCTGAACCGGTCGATGCATTCAGGTCCGCACCGCCGCACCCGGCCGAAGCTGCGGCTGCCAGCATAACTGCGGCAAGCAAAACAGCATGAAGCCTGCGGCCTGCATATATTCTTTTAGACAGCTTTACGATCGATTTCATATCCGGTCACCTTTCCCTTGTCAATTGGCCCTCTTCCTTTTCAAAAGCAGATATCGCTCATTCCGTTCTTCCCCGGCAATTTGAGCTGAGGTTCTATTATATTCTCCACCTGCATTTCATCGAGGTTTATCTGGATAATCCAGCTCTTTCCCTGTGATTCAATCTGCAGAATGGCCAGGTTGGTATCAGGAATAATCTTTACCATGTCGCTTCCCACCATGGAGGCGCTCGATAAACTTGAGAAAGAAGGAAATATTCTACCCACACTGCCTCCTTTATCCAGTATTTGTTTGACCCTGGGATCATCCATCGCTATATCAAGCGCGTGTGCACGTGCCATCTCGGTCAACTCCGGCAGATACAGCCCCTGAAGGTGCCGGGCGCTCACTACTTTTCCGGCATCGAGGTCGATGCTGGCCTCTACAATATCTCCCCAGCCCCTGGTACACACCACCTGTGCCGTTCTGCCCTCTATCTTCAAATGCAGCACATCTATATTTCCTTCCCCCTGCAGGGTTCGTGCTATCTGCGGATCATTACGGGCGATCTGCACCGCCAGACTGTCAGGCGAGGGGGCCGTCACCAGCGGCAGAAAGACCGCCAGAGCAGCTATCACAAGGCACACTGCAAGGCCCGCCGCCAGCTTCCATGCCGGTTGATACCGCAGGCGGTCAAGAAAAGACAGGCCGGATACCCGCGCCTGTCCCTTTTCAAAATCAGCGGGATAGGCGGCATCCTGTAAAGCTTTCCCGAGATTTTCCCGGTGGCTGCAAATGACAATATCAGGCAGGTCCAGGTTCTCCAGTGTATTAATCAGTTCATCTTTGTCCACAATATATGCCTCTTTTTATGCCTGTAATAACAGAACGCTGATTTTTAAAAAAGTTGCATTACTCCATGTGCGCTCTGAGCTGTTCCAGCCCCCGGTGCAGCAGCGATTTCACCGTCCCCTCTTTCTTCCCCAGTATCTGAGAGATGTCTTTTATGCTCTTTTTCTCAAAGAAGCGCAATGAAATAACCTCCTGGTATTTGAGCGGCAGTCCGGTCAGCGTTTTGTGAAGGCGTAAAAACTCCTCGCGTCTGGACATCTCCTCTTCAGCTTCTGTTATCTCATCGGAAGGGTTGGCGATCTCCATGCAGTGAGGATTGCTTTCCAGTGAGATAAGGGGGTGTTTTTTCTTCCTGTAGTAGTCGTTGATCTCGTTGGTGGCAATGCGGTAAAGCCACGCGGAGAAGGGAATATCGCGCCAGCGGAAGCGCTGAATCCTGTTTAACGCTTTAAAAAATGTCGCAGACGTTATATCCAGAGCAAGCTGTACATCGGCTACCCTGTTCAGGGTGTAGCCGAATATGCCGGCGTAATAGCGCCGGTACAGCTCGCCAAACGCCTGGCGGCTGTGCTGGGCTTTTCTGACAAGTTCTTCTTCTAGCTGTAAATCCTCTTTTTCCACATCCGGCAACACTGTTTTTATTATAACGTGAGAACCCGTAAAAAGTTGCAGAATTTTAACTTGTGAGCATCATATGCAGCGAGCGCCTAGCGCCGGCAATAAGGACGGCATCACCGCCGCAAGCAGGAGGCGGCACGGCATTCTCTATCAATGTCACGATGTTATACAACGCCGGCGGGTGCATGCGGCTTTGATCTTGAATATTGTACGGTGCCGGTAGCTCCATGTCACAGATACCGGCACTACCTGCCGCCCCTCTCGAAGATATCATCCGAATACAGAGTACGTCCCGTCTGCACGGAGCGGAAGCCGTACTTCTTCCTGATGCGGTCGATGGCTTTATCCAGCTTTTCCTGCTGCGCGAGATCCGCATCGAAAAAGGTAAGCTGCCGCCCTTCGAGGGACAGATTGCTCACCTCCACACCCAGCAGCCTCACCGGCCGGTTGTTCCCGGAGAGAACGCGCTCAAGCAGCGTCCAGGAAATATCGAAGATCACCTTATCGGTATTGAACGATTGTCCCGGGCTGCGGCTTCGGTTGAGCGTCTCGAAATCATCGAACCTGATTTTCAACGATACGGTACCGCCCTGCTTGTTCTGTCTGCGCAGTTCGGCGCCCACGCGCTCGCACAGGTAGCTGAGCACCGCCTTGAGGCGGGTGCTTTCCTTGATATCGTTCGAGAAGGTCATCTCCCGGCTTATGGACTTTGCCTCTCCCGGAGCCTCCACGCGCCTGCTGTCTATGCCGAAGGCGTACTCTCGCAGCATCAGTCCGAACTTGCCCAGGTAGTTCCTTGCCGTCTCCTTCGGCATATCCGCAAGCTTGCCTATGGTGGTTATCCCTATCGAGCGAAGTTTCTGCTCCGTGCGTTTGCCCACTCCGGGAATGCGGGCGATATCGAGCGGAGCCAGAAATTCCCTTTCCTTCCCCTCCGCTACCTCCACCAGCCCGTCCGGCTTGCCATAATCGGAGGCTATCTTGGCCACTATTTTGGATGAGGCGATGCCCACCGAGGCTACCACCCGGCACTCCTTCTTCACGCGCTCTTTGAGGATTTCAGCGAGAGTACGCGACGGACCGTACATATCGCAGCCGGTGATATCCAGGTAAGCCTCATCCAGCCCGGCCGGCTCCAGGTCCGGCGTGAAATCGGCAAGTACGGCCATGAACCGGCCCGATACCTCTCTGTAGCGGGAGAAGCTGCCGTGCAGGAAAATGGCATGAGGACAGAGGTGGTATGCCTGCGCCAGCGGCATGGCCGAATGTATACCGTAGGCGCGCGCCTCATACGAGGCGGCGGCCACCACGCCGCGCCGATCCGGCTGTCCGCCTACGATGACCGGCTTACCCTTAAGCGAAGGGTCCAGCGCCTGCTCCACCGATACGAAGAAGGCATCAATGTCCACATGGATAATAATGCGTCCCATATTAAACCGCATCTGCTACATGCTGAGACGGAAGCGGAAGGGCAAGGCAACGGCATAACGCTGCCTTCCCCGGATATTCATCCTGCATGCTGTGTTCATAGACCATTCTAGCGCGGGGGCATGCCGCCGGAGCCTGCCGTCTTGATCTTACGCTCAAATTCGGAGTGGGGTAAGAGAATAACGCGGGCGCAGGTGCAGCATTTCAACCTGATATCGGCCCCGACCGCTATCACCTCCCAGCGGCTGCCGCCGCAGGGGTGTTTTTTCTTGAGGTATACGGTATCGCCCGGTTCTATCGTCATCTCCCCTCCCGGGCATTCGCTATGCCTGCTCCAAATAGTCCTGTATCCGGTCCCGTATTTCCTGTGCGCTGAGGCGGGCAGCCCGGGCAAAATCGGGGCCGGAAGAAGCGTAGAGCACCTGTCTGGAGACGTTGAATAAGGCGTTCCTGCCCTCCGAATCGACCCCGTTGCACACAGCCAGCTTCAGGTCTCCACCCTGCGTACCTATGCCCGGTATCAGCAGCGGCATTTCCGGACAGAGGCCGCGTATCTCCTTCAGCTCGTCGGGATAAGTGGCGCCCACAACAAGCCCGATATTCCCCTGCTTATTCCATTCCAGCGTCTTGCGGGCTACAGCGCGGTAGAGCGGCTCTCCTTCTGCCGAGAGAATGTTCTGAAAGTCTACGGCCCCTTTATTGGACGTGCGGCACAGGATGAAGATTCCCTTATCCTTGTGGGCTAAAAACGGCTCAATAGAATCGAAGCCCAGGTACGGGTTCACGGTGGCGGCATCCAGGCCGAAAGCTGCAAAAAGCGCACGGGCATATGCCTGCGCCGTGCTGCCGATATCGCCGCGTTTGGCATCGCCGATCACGGGGATATCATAGGGGATATACTCGATAGTCTGTTTGAGCTGTTCCATGCCCGCGATGCCTGAAGCCTCATAGAAGGCAAAGTTCGGCTTATAGGCGCAGACCAGGTCCGCTGTAGCATCGATAATCGCCCGGTTGAAATCGAGAATGCTCTTTACGGGCATGCGCGCGGGGTCCGGGTCCAGCCCCACGCAGAGCAGGCTTTTGTTTTTCACTGTCGCTGCGGACAGCTTCTCGATAAATGTCATGGCCATACAACAAGCATTATAACCGATGCCGGGCGCCTGTCCAAGCCCCTGCGCTTGCCGGCCTTATCTATTTTATCAATTTAGAGTTGTTCGACTTTGCCCATTGTATTCACTATAATTAGTCAACGGAATCGATATATCGTGCTCCCATCGGTACCGATAAGCGTTTTTCCGGCATACTGATGAAAGTTTTCAAGCGGTTACTCGCAGCGGCAATAGCACTGCCGGCAATCACGGCCCTGTGCCTTGCCGGATGCCAGCTCACGCCCCCGGAAGAAACCGCTTCCCCGGCAGCGCCGGCCGCGGCACCCGCCGATACTCCGCAGCCTGAAAACAGCATGCCCGTTATACGTTCCGTGCAGGCCCGGTCACAGATTGCCCCGCTGGCAAGCACGGAGGTCCGCTGCATCGCAGAGGACAGCGACGGCGGCGAGCTCTACTACTCCTGGTCCATAGAAGCAGGCAGCATCTCGGGCAAGGGGGATACCGTTATCTGGAAAGCTCCTGCGCAGGAAGGGCATTACAGCATCGGGGTGACGGTAACGGACGGTTCCGGCGGAGCGGCTACGGATACTGTCCACGTGCAGGTAGCTGCGCCGGAAGAGACCGGCCATGCTCCCGTCATAACTCTTATGGTACAGCCTTCCGGCCTTCCCCCGTATGAGGTATTTCCGGGGCAGGACCCGGTAAAGGTAAGGCAGTGGAGCACCGTTATCTTCAGATGCAAAGCCGAGGACCCGGACGGCGATGCACTTGCCATAGAATGGACCGCAACGGGCGGAGATATAGACCCGGCGGACGATACGATGGAAAAGGTATACTACATCGCCAAACAAAGGTCGCTGCAGACCGTAACGGTGAAAGTGACCGATACCACCGGACGGCAGGCGGAGGCCAAAATAACACTCAACGTCCAGTGCTGCGGCGGCCACTAGCGTTTTTACTTGAGTGCGAACCCGCCTTCAACGGATTATTGATGACACACGAGCGGGCAGCAGCCGTTGATTCGTATCATAATCGTCTATTATTAGCCAGTGCGAGGAGTCTGCCGCAGGAGGGCAACATGTCAATCTCGTAGAAGAAAAGTAGATAATTATGTTCAGGCTTTTTGCGAATGTTTTACGTTTCTAATACGGCCGCTTGGCGCAGGCAGCACGCAGGAAAAAAGGGAGCAAATTGTACCAGACATCATCTCTGGCGGATAGTGATGTGGATAAAATACCAACCAGAGAGGTTTAATCCAGTATTGGGGAAAGCTGTATGATGGCTGACCCGGGGAACCTTTATCCATGGATGGGTGACTTATAGTAAAGCGGCTGCTAATTTACAGATTTAAGGCAAAAGAAGCTCAAGCTCACCGAAATTGCGGACCGTTTGATGGACGCAGCCGGTGACATTATCCCCCATGGGTCTAAAAAGTATCGTGTGGAAGCCGAGTGCCGCTGCTGAATCCAGATTCTTTGCATTGTCATCAACGAAGGTGATATTTTTCGGGTTCTCCTGCATGAGCTCAAGCAGCTTGTGATAAATTGCCGGTGCCGGCTTTCTTGCGCCGGCATCCCCGCTGACAACGAATCCTTCGAAGTATTTTTCCAGTCTAAAACGCTTGCGCAGTTTTTTTGACCATTCGGACAAGTCATTGGATAGGCACCATATTCTGTAGCCCCTCCCCCTGATCGTTTCAAGGAAGTGTATCAGGCCGTCAGCAAGACGATGTCTTTCAAGATATTCGTCTTCAAGATGAGGGTTTAATCCCGCGCTTTGCCAGAAATCAGCCGCAGATATCTCACCCAGGCTTGCCGAATAATAAAGCCTCTCTATTACGGGAATGTCTTTGCTGCCGCCTTTTCCTCAATGAACGGTATCAGCAGATGTTTTACATCATCTGCTGTCGGATAAATTACCCCCATTGCGTCAAGGGCCAGGATTTTTATCATGTTACATACATGCTCACTATAGTGCGTTCAAAGCATATCTTACAAGCGGTCCCTTTGACAAGCCTTAGCTTTCATTTGATTAAACATATCTGGAAACAAATGGATGACGGTAACCTGCAGATAACAATTATTTACGCCTGAGTATCATTATTTGCGTATGTTCGTGTTTCAGGAGTAGAATAACCAGCGACAATTGAACAGCCCGCCGGTTGCCTAACCTGTCCAGGCTGCTCCACGATCGATACTTGTTATGAGCGGATATATCCAGATCGATACCGAACTCTGCAAAGGCTGTGCAATATGCACCTCTTTCTGCCCCAAAGAGCTTATCTCTCTTTCAGACCAGCTCAATGCCGCCGGCTATCAGTATGCTGTTTGCGGTGACAGCGGGCAGTGTACGGGCTGCGCTATCTGCGCTCTGGTGTGTGCGGAGGTCGCTATAGAGGTGTACCGTGACTAAAGTGCTCATGTATGGGAATGCCGCCATTGGCGAAGCGGCCATCAGGGCCGGGTGCCAGTGTTATTTCGGCTATCCCATCACGCCGCAGAATGAATTAACTGAATATATGGCAGCTAATTTAAGCAGGAGAAAGGGCTGCGCTTTCATACAGGCGGAGAGCGAGGTCTCCGCCATCAATATGGTCTACGGCGCCAGCGTGGCCGGCGTGCGCGTTATGACCTCCTCCTCCAGCCCCGGCATCAGCCTCAAGCAGGAAGGCATCTCCTATCTTGCCGCTTGTGAGCTTCCGGCAGTGATAGTCAATATGTCCAGGGGAGGACCGGGACTGGGCAGCATCGTAGCTGCGCAGTCAGATTATTTTCAGTCCACACGGGGCGGCGGACACGGAGATTATCGCACGATAGTGCTGGCACCATCCTCGGTACAGGAGCTGGCAGACCTCACGCATAAAGCTTTTGACCTTGCCGATAAGTACCTCATCCCGGTTATTATCCTTGGCGACGGCATGCTGGGTCAGATGATGGAGCCGGTAGAGTTCAAATATGAGGCTCCCGGAATGTTGCCGGTCAGGAGTAGGGCGCTGCGGGGGGCAAAGGATCGCCCGAGCATGTTTATCAAGACCTTTACTTCCAATCCTGCCGAATTGGAGGAGATAAATTGGAGCCTGTTCAGAAGGTACCAGGTAATTGCAGCACAGGAAACTCTTTCCGAGACATTCATGGTGGATGATGCCCGGCTTATCGTGGTGGCCTTCGGCATTGCAGCCCGCATCGCCAAAGGCGCCATTCGCACCGTCAGGCAGAACGGGCTTAAAGTGGGGCTTATGCGCCCGGTCACTTTATGGCCTTATCCATCCGAGCGGCTTAAAGACCTGTCTCGTACCACCGGACAATTCCTTACCTTTGAACTGAACATGGGACAGATGATAGAAGATGTGAAGCTTTCACTGGAAGGGCGGGGGGAGGTCTCATTCTACGGACGGACGGGTGGTGTTATCCCCACGCCCAGTGAGATCGCTCAGGTTATCTCCCGTATATATTATCAAAAGGGTTTAATGTAGATTATGAAGAAGGTATTTACCAGGCCTGTCTCACTTAAAAAAGCTGTATTTCACTATTGTCCGGGCTGCGGGCATTCTATCGTTCACCGGCTTGTATGCGAAGTTATCGATGAACTGAATATTCAGGACAGGACCATAGGCATTCCTCCTCCGGGATGTTCGGTCTTTGCCTACCACTATTTCGATGTGGATATGGCGGAGTCTGCGCACGGGAGGGGTGCAGCCGTGGCAACGGGGTTGAAGAGGGCCTATCCCGAGGGTATCGTATTTACCTATCAGGGCGATGGAGATCTCGCGGCTATCGGTACGGCGGAGACCATACATGCCGCCAACCGCGGTGAGAACATCACTGCTATTTTTATCAACAATGCCGTTTACGGGATGACGGGAGGGCAGATGGCACCCACCACCCTGCAAAACCAGAAGACCACCACAACCCCTTACGGGAGGGATAAGAAGCTGGAGGGATATCCTATCAGGATGAGTGAAATTCTGGGCTTTATCGAAGGCTCAGCATATATAGAGCGGGTTGCGGTCAATTCACCTGCTCATATCAGGCAAGCTAAGAAAGCTATCCGCAAAGCGTTCCAGAACCAGATAGATAATATCGGCTTCTCCATGGTCGAGATACTCTCTCCCTGCCCTACCAACTGGAAGATGAGCCCTATACAGTCATGGCAGTGGATAGATAATGAGATGGTCAAAGCCTTCCCGTTGGGCGTAATAAAAGATATGAGGGGCAGCGGCAGTGCTGATTAAAACGGTTTTTGCCGGTTTCGGAGGTCAGGGTGTGCTTTCTATGGGGCTTATTCTGGCACAGGGGGCTATGCTGGACGGTAAATTCGTCACTTACCTGCCGGCATACGGCGCAGAAGTCCGCGGAGGCACCGCCAACTGTACTATCGCCATATCGGATGAGGAGATAGCTTCGCCTGTCGCCTCCTCGCCTGAATTCATTGTGGCCATGAATCAACCGTCCCTCGCACGGTTTCAGAATCAGATACAGTCAGGGGGACAGTTTTTTATAAATTCCAGCCTGGTTAAACCGGAGATCATTCGTGGCGATGTAGAGATAGTGAGCGTGGCTGCCAATAATATCGCCGAGGAATTGGGCAATCAACGTTCGGCAAATATGGTTATGCTGGGAGCATTTATAAAAAAAAGCAATGTCGTGTCTCTTGCCAATCTGCTTGAAGGGCTTAAAAGCACATTGGGGAATAAACCCAAAGTGCTTGCCGCTAATGAAATAGCGCTTCAAAAAGGATATGAGCTTTTCTAGGCCGGCCGGTATGGGATTACTGCCGACAAATCCGGCCAGCTATATAATGAAGAACCGGGGGGAACCATGTGTGTAAAACAGATTTCAGTCAGCCTTGACAACGTACCCGGCAGGTTTCTGGCTGTGAGCGAATGCCTGGTAGCGGAACACATCAATATCAGGGCAAT
>CAZFIM010000002.1:5892-21473 GCA_964519615.1 uncultured Dehalococcoidales bacterium | reverse complement strand
ACTGTGCGGTTTGTAACGGACAGCCCGGAAAAGACCGTCAATGTATTGAAAAGCCACGGTTATTCCATAAAAGAAACCGATGTCCTGGCGGTTGAAGTCCCCGATCATCCCGGCGGACTCATGGCGGTATTGAAACCTCTCTTCAAGGCCGATATCAATATCACCTATTTCTATCCCTATCTGGGCAGAGGGGAGAGCAATCAGCCCATTATCATCGTGGGTGTGGACAAAACGGAAAAAGCAATGGATGTCCTGCAGAAGAATTGGGTGAAAACGTTCGGTAAAGAGATATACTCGTTGTAAGAGGCGGCTGCATACGTATCGGTGTATGGCAGCCGCATTGTGTTAACACTTTGCTACACGTTATCTTATACGTCACGGAAGAAACGGGAAGTAACGGCTTCAAAATCAGGGTGCCGGCACTTCCGTCAAAGTAGCTTTGGTTGCGTTCTTCGACCCATTTCTCACATACGTTATCGATATCTCCTGGCCTATTTGCGAAGAATGAATAGCGTTGCGCAAATCGGTCGATGTGATAATCTCTTCCCCTTTCATCTCAACGATAACATCGCCCTGCTGAAGTCCCGCTCTGCTGGCGGGGCTGTTTCTGGAGACCTGTGTAACGAGAACACCTTTGACCACTGAAAGGCCGAAATATGCAGCGATATTTTCATCCACATCTCTTACGGAGACGCCCAGCCACGGCCGCGTGACGTAACCCTGCCTGACCAGTTCCTGAATAATGGGTTCGGCAGCCCGGCTGCTAATGGCATACCCCATGCCCTCCACACCCGATGTGGCGATTTTGATGCTGTTTATTCCTACTACCTCGCCTCTCATGTTTACCAGCGGTCCGCCGCTGTTGCCCGGGTTGATAGCAGCGCTCACCTCTACCAGATTATCGACTGTCTCCGCAGCAGAGACTGCAAGAGAGACATCTGTTCTACTCACGATGCCTTCTTTAGCGGTAATGCCCAATCCCAGAGAGTTCCCCACCGTCAATATCCACTCTCCTACCTGCAGATTATCCGAATCGCCTATGTCGATGGGGGTGAGGTTTGGGTTATTGATTTGTATTACCGCTATATCCGTCAGCGCATCGGATCCCACCAGTTTGGCAGGCACGACTGAACCGTCATGGAGGACTACGGCGATAGTTTCAGCACCTTCCACTACATGGTTGTTGGTGACGATAAGCCCGTTGGAGTCCAGTATCCATCCGGAACCAGCTCCCTGCTGCTGGACAGGCCTGTTGAAAATGTCATAGGTTATTACCTCGATGTTTATTGCTACAACGGAGGGCCTCACCTTGGCCACTACCGCTGTAAAATCAGGCAATATCGGGCCCGGTGTCTTTATAATACTTGGGATGGTGGTGGGATTGGCGGTGCCGGTCGGCACCGAGGGGGTGGTGCCGGACCCGGGGGCGACAGGAGCGATCACACATCCCGTCGCAGTGGCCAGTACCACCACTATATAAAGGGCCAGAACCGGCTTTAACAAGCGTGTTCTGATTTGCATAACAAATTCCTCCTGAGTTTTTTATCAAGCATTTATATATATGAGGATATAAGTAATAGAGCATATCGTCAATGCCAGATATCCTCTTCTGATGCTTTATCGAGTAGCTGCATTCATAGATAAATTAAATACTATCTTGCCGCTCTAGGGAAAGAAGCTAACGTTTAAGATTCAGCTCCTGACTGAGCTGGATGTGTCTGATAATATCGGCACGGCTTATCAATCCAACCAGCTTTCCATTATCCAGCACAATGACCTGGTTGATATCGTGACCGGCGATCATACTCAATGCGGTATTGAGATCATCCTCGGGCGAGACGCTGTATAGTGGGCTCCGCGTCATGATATCGCCTACGGGTGTGCTGCTCCATTTGTCATGCGGCAGACCCTTTACATCCGTAACCGTTACTATTCCGGCAAGTTTTTCATTTTCCACAACGGGTATTGCCCGGCTTTTTCCCTGATGAAAGACATTATGTACTATGCTTTCAACGGTTGCCCCTGAGTTGGTAAATTCAGGCTGCCCGTATATGAGCTGTTTAATCTTGATGCCGCTCAAGTGTGTACGTAATGAGATTTCCTGACGGCTGGCCTGTGCGCTGCTGTTTAAAAACCAGCCGATAAAGACTATCCAGAGGCCACCGAAGAAATCACCTCTGAATATCCAGAATATGCCTGAGGCGATAAGAAGCCAGCCTATCACTCTGCCGACGGTTGTAGCAATATTGGTAGCCTTCTCCAAATTGCCTGTAGCTCCCCAGATGATTGAGCGCAGCACGCGTCCGCCGTCGAGAGGAAAACCGGGGAGGATATTGAACGCCGCCAACAGAATATTGATCAGCGCCAGATAGTATAACAGCCCTGCCAGCGGTCCGGTCTTATCAATAATTATCTGCAATAATGTCCAGAAGATCACGGCCAGGACAAGGCTTGTACCGGGGCCGACAATAGCCATGTAAAATTCCACCTGAGGTTTTTCAGGCTCTTTCCCTAAATTGCTTACACCGCCCAGAAGAAAGAGGGTAATGCTGTCGACAGGTAAACCCCGTGATTTAGCCACAAGGGAATGTGCCAGTTCATGCAGTAAAACTGAAACGAAGAGAAGAAGAGCTGCTGCTACACCCATAATCCAGTAGGTAGATACGCTCCAATCCGGATGGCTTTGCGGGAAAAAGCCCTGTGCCAGAGACCATGCTATAAGCAGGAAAATAAATATCCAGCTAAAATGAATCCCTATTTCGATTCCGGCTATGCGAAATAGTCGAAAAGAAGATTTCACGTTGTTTCACCTCCGCCTGTTCTATTTCGATGATAGCCTTTTTAGGGGGAGTGTTCAAGTAAATGCGCAGTGCGCATATTTATGGCAGCAGTATCCGTATTGGTATGAGCCCCGAATAACGGCTATGTGAGTAAAGTACGGTTGCATGGCACGTTTATTGAGGAGAAGCACTGCTGCTTGGGGTCAGCATACTTCGCAATTTCTGTGCGGATGCATCTGCCGGTTTAAAAGTATCATCCATTGTATAGTAGTACCATTTGCCGGATGATACATCGGACATAGCCCATCCCAGACCGTAGCCGCTGATTAAGAAGACGCCTTTTTGCGTTTTCTTGACCTGCCAGTCTTTGCTATTGGAAAGCCATGTGGAAGACAGCTTTTCCATCTGTTCGATTTGTTGTTTTACATCTGCGATACGGCTTTGCAGCGCCTCCTGTTGCCGGGCAACCTGTTCTTCATCGATATTTCCGCTGGTACTGCCTGCATCCAGCCCGCGCAGTTCATTGGTATATGTTTCGAGCTGTCCCTGCAGTTCGATAATCTTCTGGCTCCTGCTGGTATCGAGATACAGTATCAATTGGTCCTTGATTTCACCGCGTTTTGAGCAGCCGAGTTGCGATATGCTCAATAACAAAATCATACTCGCTATAATAACAAGATACTTTTTCATTCTTCCTCTCGTAATAATTCCGTATTTATTATCTGGTGCAACCTGGGAGTTATTTATGTAACGAAAGAATTCAAGAAGGTGTTTATACTGCTTTGCCCCCCGAACTCTCACCTTGTGAATGGTATATTATCATAGCTGCCATGCTCAATTATACAGGTTTTAAACACATTTATTAATAAATAATGCATGAACTGCTTCGATTGTACGTGCCGATATTATTTTGACCTGCGGTTTTTTATTACCAGTGAAGGCCCGGTTTTCCCCTCGTATAAACTTATGGTTCCTGCTTTTATCTCGTCTGCAAATTCGTTCAGGGAACCATAGCTCAGAGCTTCGGCGGGGCAAGCAGCCGCACAGGCCGGTCCGTTCCCGGTATCAAGGCAGAAATCACATTTCTGCATGGTACCATCAGAGCCGAATTGCGGTATATCGAAGGGGCAGGCATTATAGCAGTCTCGGCAGCCGTTACACAATGCTTTATCAACAGTCACAATGCCATCTTCAGCACGTTTGACAATCGCTCCGGTGGGACAGACAGCGCCACAGGCCGGTACAGCGCAGTGCATGCATGCCAGTGAAAGAAATGTTCTGCGCACAGCGGGAAACGCACCGCTCCAGCTTTCACTGACTTTTCTCCACTGGATTCCTGCCTCGACGTTATGAATACTTTTGCACGCTATTTCACAGGCATGACACTTCACACATCTGTTGGCATCATAATAGAAAGCATACTGCTTTATCATATATAATCATCCTGTTTTACCATAATGTCCATGGTGAATATCACACTTTATTTTCCTACTTTTCTTACCTGGACAAGGGTTTGCTTGGACATTGCTGTCACCAGCGGATCGAACGCTTTAGCCGGATCCGCGCTGTATAATACGTTTACATTCGCCCCTCCGTTGAGGGGAGTGTAGTCGGGCCGGCCCATCTCATCACATCCCTGCCACCATCCGTGGATACCCATGATCGTATCAGGGCGGATTCCGGGGAAATGAATAGCCTTGACTTTTATCCACCCGTGGGGCGATTCCACAATTACCCAGTCGCCGTTTTCAATACCGCGTGCGCTTGCGGTTTCAGGATGAATATGTATCCATGGATCGGGCTCTACCTCACGCAGGTAAGGTACGTTGTGCAGCCAGCCGTGAATATACGTATTGGATGTATGCGTGTCAAAAAACATGAGCGGATATTTCTCTAAAAGCTTGGGGGTGGAAGTAGGGCTTTCAGGAGCGTCAACCCATTCAGGCAGCGGATTATATCCCTGTTCCTCAAAAGTGGTATTGTAGATGGCCACTTTTCCCTGCGGCAGGTAGGGGGCGGCAGAAAGGCGGCTGCTCTGTGTGGAGAATATCTTTTCATATTTTTCATATTCCATTGGCTTCGGCTCGTAGATGATGCCGTGTGGATATTTGCGCAGTTCAGCCATCGTCATCCCGAAATTCTCAAGCTGATAGTTCATGCAGTCCTCAATACTACCGTTCCAGAAATCAGCGCCGTAACCCATTTTTACAGCCAGGTCTAGCCAGAATTGATAGTCCGATTTATAGTCTCCAAGCGGTTCAACCACTTTGTTTCTGGCCATTATCCAGTTGCCCAGACCGGCTTCAAACGGATGATCGCATTCATACATGGAAGCGACAGGTATAACCACGTCCGCCCATGGCATAGCTGCGTTCTTAGTCACATCCATTACGACAAAGAATTCCAGTTTTTTGAGCGCTTCAATGATTCTTGCAGAGCCGCGTGTAATAACTGTCGGTTGAGTTCCAGGCGCAATTATAGCCCTGATAGGGTAGGGCTTTTCTGTGAGCACGCTATCGATACATCTATAATAGGCGGAGGATGTCCCCTCTATCCATGGCTGGAAGAACCGGGGCATTTCCGGGCCCACAAGCTTGTCTATCCACTCCTGTGTATACCGTTCCCTCAGATGAAGAGTTTTCACTGCCGGCATTGTGCTGCCGGTGGGGACAATATTCCCGCCCGGCCTGTCCAGATTTCCCGTTATTGCAATGAGAATGGCAATAGCACGTACGGCATTGTTCGATGACGCCGTCTGATCAAAGGCATTGCCTGCATACATACATGCCCCTTTCGTTGTTGCATATAGTCTGGCAATGTGCCGAATTTGATCAGCAGATATTCCTGTTATAGGCCCGGCCCATTCCGGCGTATATTTATGTATGTGAGGTACAAGCTTTTCGAAGCCGTAGCACCACCTCGAAACGAAGTCCTCATCATAGAGGTTTTCAGTGACAATTACGTTGAGCATCGCCAATGCCAGCGCGCAGTCCGTTCCCGGCCTGACAGGTACCCAGATGTCCGCGAGTGCAGCATCCGGCTGCATCTCCGGTTTTATTACAACAAGACGAGCGCCCCTGTCCCTCGCATCGAGAATTTTTTTAAGATTGCCCATAGAGGTGCCGGCATAGACGGGATTGGCGCCCCAGACAATAATGAGGTTGGTGTTGCTGAAGTCCGGCGTTGTCATCGGGGGCGTGCCGAGAGTATAGGAGAATCCAAAAGCACGCTGAACAAAACAAATTCCGCTGTGGCCGTAATTCGGGCTTCCATGTGCGATGAGGAAACGGTAAAGCAGGTCGCTGTAGTTACGACGCTGTGGCGAGAGGACCGCGAGCGATTCCGGTCCGTAAATTCTCTTTTGTTCGATCAGTTTGGCGGCTATGATATCGAGCGCTTCATCCCAGGAAATTTTCTCAAATTTCCCCTCCCCTTTGTTCCCGGCCCGCACCAACGGGTATTTGAGGCGCCGGGGAGAGTAAAGCCACTGAGCTGAAGCAAATGCTTTAGGACAAAGCTTGCCCCGGTTCACAGGTGATTCCTTCATGCCTTCCACCCTTATCAGCTTCCCGTCCTTGACGTAGCAATTAATCCCACAGGCCATGCTCGGCCCGCACAAAGAGCAGAAAGTCGTTACTACTTTCTCCTCTGAATTATGACCGGCTTGCGGTGTGCGTGTTTTTTTTAAAACGCTCATTCTATTTAGTCCTCGCGTCATGCCCGGCAACAGGCAGCTTTTCTAAATGTTATAATACGATGTGAAGAGGAGGACCGCCTTTTTTAATAATGGTAACCTATTGCACGTTTACAATCAATTCCAAATGAATCCAGCCGGTTTTCTATTGTTTCCGTTTCATCGAATAGTATGGGCATTTAACAGTATATGTTTGAGTGTTTAAAGGGACATTCATATTTAACTTGCGGTAGTTATCACGTAACAGCGGATGGTATGGATTTCACATTGAAAAGCCGATACATACCATGATTACAAATGTGCGCACACGCAGGAACGTAATAACAGTCACAGATTTGCGGTTATGCTTTTCTTGTCCCGCTGATATAGCGCCTGGCGCGCTGGTCTCTTCCCGCTATCAGGTCTGCCGCCAAAACGCTGGGGCGTATTTTAGCTGTATCCGCAATTAAAGAGGTTGCCCCTGCCGTAATAGTAGCTGCTATAAAGGCGCCTGTGAGCAAATTTCGCTCCGGCATGCCGAAGGAGATATTGCTGGCTGCCAGCGTGATGTTCACGCCGAGTTCTTTTCGTACTCTCCGGATTGTCTCCAAACAGTAGATGCCTGAACCGGCATCAGCTCCGATAGCCAGTACCAGACAATCTATCACAATATCTTCAGGTGGAATACCCATTTTCGCCGCCCGCTCTACTATTTTGTGGGCAACGGAAAGCCGTTTATCCACTGTCTTGGGGATTCCTTCCTCATCCTGCACCAGCCCGATGACGGCTGCGTTATATTCCTTTGCCAGCGCAAGTACATTATGAAGCGATTGTTCCTCGCCTGTTACCGAGTTAATCAGCGCTTTGCCCTGATATATCTTGAGCGCTGCTTCAACCGATGCTGCATTATTGCTGTCTATGCACAGCGGTACATCCGTTACTTCCATAACGGTTTTAACCGCCCGGGGAAGCAGGGATGCTTCATCAATGCCGAAGATGTTGACATTGACATCGAGTATATCCGCTCCGGCAGCTACCTGAGCCGCTGCTTCAGTCCTTATAATCTCAAGATCACCGCTTTTGAGCGCCTCTGCCATCTTTTTCTTGCCGGAAGGATTGATACGCTCGCCGATAATCACGGTGGGCAATTTATCACTGATTTTTACTGTTTTTGTTGCACTCGATAGTACCGTTTCCATCAACAACTCCTGCAAATTTTTTCCCTGCCGGGTTATTATAAAATCCCCGACATTTTATTTCTACCCTTTTAATTCACCATATACTAAAAAAATCGTATGCGGGCTCTCGTCTTACCCGTGCGCGGCTACAACATCGTACATATTCGATACACTCATCTTGAGCAAGACCGGGCCGTATTCTTCCAGACCGCCGTCCAGCGGAAACCGCACGAATGAGACTTTAGCGATAGTCTCTTCCTTAGACCACCCCTTTTTCAGGGCTTCTTGTATCTTATCAATACATTCGCTGACAAAATCAGCCTCCTCTTTCAGAAAACTTTTATCGCAGGGTTCCCCGTGTCCGGGGACTATGCGGTCTACATCCAGTTTCTCCAGCTCTTTTATGGAATGCAGCCAGATAAACGGGTCAGCTTCATGGAGAAAGCCCTGGATTTTATAGGTTACAGTATCTCCGGTAAAAACGACCCTCTCTTCGGGAATATGTACCGCTATAAGGCCGGCGCTGTGGCCGGGCGTATGCATAAGATTAAAATTATGCTCCCCGGAGAATAAAGCCGCTTTTTCAGAGAACGTTATAGAAGGCAGTTTCAACCTGAAGTCATTGGCTACCCGTGCAAATCCGGAGTCTTTATGCGCAATAACCTCGACTATATGTTTAACGTCCGCTTTCCTTATTGCCTCTCTGGTTTTCTCATGAGCGATTACCGGAACGTCAAAAAGAAAGTTGCAGGAATAGTGGTCATCATGCCCCTCGGTATTGATTAAATATGTAACCTTGCCGCGGCTCTCCACCTCCTTTTTCCAGGCCAGGCCGTTGGAAGGCGCATGCGGCGTATCGATAAGTATCAACCCCTCAGATGTGATAACGCATCCCACATTAGCTCCTGACCATTTAGTCTCAACAAATATATTCTTAGTAAGCTGTATGGTATCACCACCTCCTGTTTGAATTGCGAGAACAGTATGTTCCGATTTATACGGTGTTTATAGTCTACCACACTACAGTACGATCATGTGACTGCCGGATTGATCTGATATAAGTATGGTATGGATCCGCTCCGCAGCGGATACTTTTACCGTATATGACTGGTAAAATATCTTGTGAGTGATGGTATACTATGGAAGGACCAAATCCAGCACAAAAAATCGAAGGAGGATACCTGCATGAGCGATTCGAAATACGGGAAATATATTGTGACGGAATTGAAAACACCCGCGTTTACTCCGGAGGCAATTGCTGCATATAACAAATTTGCCAGACGAATACTATGGCTTGATGAAAATGTCGTTGAGGGGGCTTTTCAATTGAATGCCTCATGGTATCTGCATCCCGCCTCTCCTTTGCCTGTACAGCATGTCCATGACGCCGATGAGATTATCGCCTTCTTCAGCAGCGATCCGAATGACCAGCATAACCTCAACGCTGAAATAGAGTTCTGGATGGAAGATGAGAAACATATAATTACCAAGAGCTGCCTTATCTTCGTGCCGGCTCATGTGAAACACTGTCCGCTTATACTCAAGCGTGTGGACAGGCCTATTTTCCATTTCTCCACGGTAGCAACCGGAACGTATATCAAAAAATAGCGGGATAGTGAGCGCAAACGTAACATCTATAAGGCATATGTTTTTCCTGCCGGCTATTTGCTGCTGACCGGCATGTTCCAGCCGGTGGATTTTCACTATGGAGAGCGTTATGGAAATGATGGTTGCACGCACATTTAATGCTCTGTATATCTATCTGGACATTGCATGGCTTATCGTCTATGCGTCCGTGCTGCTATGGCGCAGGCGCTATCCTGCTGCGGTCGCGGGATTGGCTGGTGGGGTTATCTATTTCGCCGTCGATTACGGTATTTTTTATTTGCTTCTTGGTACACGTGTAGTTGAGGGAGCGGATACGTTTTGGTTTTTGCTCTGGCTGAGCATGAGCTATGGATTTACCAATTTTGCCTGGATATGGCTGCTGCTGGATCGGGACGGGCATGCGGTGGAATGGAGTCTGATGACGGTATCTGGTTGGGTGGCGGTGGCAATCCTGAGTTTAAACTACGGCACCTCTTTCCCTGTTATTACCATTCACCGCGGCACCGCCGGCTATCATGGCGCAATGGCTGTTATACTGCTGGCGGGCTATCTCTATTTGATACTGTGCAATTTGCGAGCCGGTAAGGAAAGGAGAGTCAACCTGCTGCGGCTGTTGGCAATCGGCATAGGCGTTCAGTTCAGTTGGGAGCTTGTCCTGCTTTTGAGCGGCATACGTCCTGCCGGAATAATGCCGCTTATCATAAATTCACTTATCGAGACCAATATGGGCATGCCCTATTTGTATCTCATCCACCGGGCTGTGACAAAAAAACTGTCAACCAAATAGCCGTATCATTGAGGTTGCGCCCCCTTGAAGCAGCTACATTTGAAGCGAAGCTTTAGCTCCAAGCCGTAATGCCCATGGAATTTAGATCAGGCCAACCTCTTTGCCCACGCGTTCCACAATCTTGAGCACCTGGCTGAGCTGTTCATCGGTATGAGTTGCCATAAAGCTGGTGCGGATCAACTCCTGCCCCTGCGGCACTGCCGGTGAAACCGATGCATTGACAAAGACGCCATTTTCGAAGAGCTGCTTCCAAGTTATGAATGTTTTGGCGGTATCCCCGATTATGATGGAGATTATCGGAGTTTGTGAATGCCCCGTATTGAACCCCATTTTTTGGAAGGCCGTCCGCATATACGCAGCAATATCGTTAACACGCTTCACCCTTTCGGGCTCCTTGCGTATCACGCGCACAGCGGCCAGCGCTGCCGCTGCATTGGCGGGAGAAATGCTGGCGCTGAAAATGAATGACCTGGCATGATGTTTGATATAGTGGATGACATCCTCTTCTCCGGCTATAAAACCACCCAGGGATGCCAGAGACTTGCTGAAAGTACCCATGATAAGGTCTACTTCATCGGTAAGTCCGAAATGAGCGGCTGTTCCCCTCCCATCACCGAGGACGCCGATGGAGTGTGCGTCATCTACCATCAACCGTGCACCGTATTTTTTACACAATTTCACGATATCGGGCAGTGGGGCTATATCGCCCTCCATGCTGAAGATCCCGTCCACGATTACTATCTTGCCGTTGTTGTCCGCTATACCTGCAAGTACCTTTTCCATGTCTGCCATATCGCTGTGCTGAAAGCGTGCGATCTCTCCCCATGACAGTCTGGCGCCATCGACGATGCTGGCATGGTCCGCTTTATCCAAAACGACTATATCCTTTCGTCCCACCAGTGAGCTGATTGCGCCGAGGTTCACCTGCATTCCGGTAGAGAATACCAGCGATGCCGGTTTGCCTATCCAATCAGCCAGTTCCTTTTCCAATTCCTCATGCAGCTCGAGCGTCCCGTTCAGGAAGCGTGAACCGGTGCAGCTTGTACCGAAACGTTTGACAGCATCTACTGCCGCCTGCCTCACATCCGGATGAGTGGTCAATCCAAGATAGTTATTTGAGCCGCACATTATAAGCTTATGCCCGCGGAACTCCGCTATCGTGCCGTCATTGCCGCTCATGGGGATAAAATAAGGATAATAGCCGGACTTGATGACCTCTTTTGCCTCGGTGTAGTTAAAACATTTGTCGAAGATATCCATAATCTATTTTCTCATTCTTTCGGTTTTCTTCTCTGCGTTTGCCACAACACGGTCCATGATATGATAAATTCCTCCTCCCAGCAAGCGAGTAAGCAAATAAAGGGATTTTGCCTCTCCCCCGCACAGAATAATGTACTGCTTACGTTCGATACCGCGCACGATTGCCTTAGCAACGTCTGCGCTGCTGATAGTTTTGGTCTTATCCAGAGCGTTCATGACGGGTGACCTGTTCATCCTCTCCCTTTCAAATTGAGGGGTGGCTGTGTTCTGCGGAAAGACAACCGATATCCCTATACCGAGCGGCTTCAGCTCTGCTCTCAAGGAGTCGGAGAATCCGCGCACCGCGTATTTGGCGGCACAGTATGCGGAATAGCCGTACCCTCCTAAAAAACCGTATGCCGATGAAAGGTTGACGATATAGCCGGAGCGGCGCTCTATCATGGCTGGAAGACAGGCCTTGGTGATAAATACGGTACCGTAATAGTCCAGTTCCATGATTTTTTGGATGACGGAGAGGTCCATATCGCAGAAGAGCTGTGGATGAACATCACCTGCGCAGTTAATAAGGATATCGGGCGCTCCGCTTGCCGCCGTTACCTCCGCAACTGCGCTGTTTACCTGGTCGATTTTAGTGACATCAGCTGCCATAAAACCGCAGCGTTGTGAGGTATTTGCGCACCGGGATTCTACTTCCGCCAGCGCCGCCTGCAGCCGCTCCCGATTGCGAGCCAATAACCAGATATGGGCACCCTTTTGGGCCAGCAGCTCCGCTGTAGCCAATCCGATGCCGCTGGACCCGCCGGTGATTAGAGCAACCTTTCCTTTAAAATAGTCATTCATGGCAGTTGGGGTTATTTATACAGGTCATGGTAACAACTTGTTTCCGTTCTGATTTATGTCAGACATAAGAGAGTGTGTTTATCCTGATGTATGCGGTATTTCCATGAGCACCTGCCGGTTATAGAAGCATATAGCAGCCGCTGCCCCGCTGTCAATTATCCATCGGATAACTGTAAAAGCCTTTTCTATAGAATATTTTTTAGATTATGCTCGTTTTGGGAATACTGCTTCCAGTTTGAGGGGTCAGGCGGATTTCTTATCGATTTCTCCTTCTTAAAGGGTTGATCAAAGCATAATATCCGGTTTTATTCTGTTAATTATACTCAATCCGAAACAATAGAGGCCCAGGACGACAAAAGGGATATCCGGTAGCCATCCTGCCAGAACGCTTCCTGAGCCGATGAAAACGGCGTATGCGGCAAGTAAATTGAACAACACTCTATTTGTACGCGGATAACTGAGTGAGAGCAGGCTCAGAATGACCATGGTGGTGGGACACGGCATCAATCCGTAATTGGAATAGAGCAGGTCGCGTGCCTGAAAAATGAACCCCTCCCCCCACACATACGCCGGGTACCAGAAACCCCATGCGAGGATTATCAGTACTATCCACCGCCATGGTGCTGCGCTCTGAAAATCCATATTCAGCGAGGGACGGAAGATTTCACGTATCCACTGCCAGAGAATGAATGCTAAAAGAATAGGGGAGGCGATGAACGCCGCCAGATAGACCAAGCCTTCTTTTGCCCAGTAAATGATCCCATAAACGCCCCAGTAGCCGAAAAGGAACGCCCACTGGAGGGTGAAGTATATTATGAAAAACCTTCCGGCACGGTTGCTTCTGATAAAGATCAGTGCCAGTACGATAACGGTAATAACGTGCAACCAGGGAGAGAGAAAGCCGAGCATCTCTGACTCCTGTGTCACAAAGCGGTGGAAGGCCATCCCGAATACTGCCGGGTCGAAAACGGACATAGCGCAGCTCCCAGTAATAACAGCGTAGTGTTGAATGCTCCGCTGTCTGCCTTATTTTATCAAAGCGGCCCGCAATAAAGAATACCGGAGAGTTCTGAGAAAACAGACTGTTTTAGTAAGCGGATTAAAAACGTTTTATCCTGTTTTTGACGGCTCTCCATGAGCCGGTGATAAGAAAACTATCCTCCATGTTTTCTACCATAGCTTCAAACCGTCCCATCAGTACTGTAAATGTCAGTGTGTTGTCAGGAACACACTGACGCGCTGAGACATCGAACATACCCAGTACGCAGCGCGGATTATTGGAAGCGGACTGAGACAGCGGGTAGCTTATTATGGAAGAGCAGCCGGATCCCATGGGCGCTATCACGGCATCCGGTACGGCTGAATCAAAATTTGCCAGTGTATACAGGCCGGACAGCACATCCGGCTCTGCAAAGAAAATAACCGCCAGCGGGTACTCGCTCTCAGAGAGCATATCCCACCGTTTAAAGATAAGATAGCGTCCGGGCGCTTTGAAGGGGGGATGATTTATCAGAAAGTCTTTAACCAGTGCCGGTGACTTCTTATAACGTTCCCCCTCCATTTTACCGTCAATGCCGCAGGATAAAAAATACTCGAAATCGGGGTGTAATTTCTGAGTGAAGCCAGTGAAACGTTTACCGCCGGAGCAGCCGGGAGTGCCGGAGCTGTAGATATACGGATGTCCTTCTCTTACACGGTTCAAATTACAGATCAGGCAGCGACCCTCATTTTTGCTGTCTTGCAGGTCTTGCCCTGCTGCGGTATCGCTATAATAGTATGTAACCGGCAGTCCTGCTCCGGCGAAATATTTCCGCCACAGCTTCATAAATGTCACTTTCAGACCTTTTTTCATGAGCACGTACACCCGGCAGCTGCCATATTTCCTCGGGAACGACAGCACGCTGAATTATACTATGTCACAGCAGGGTATATATCAAGCCGGCCTGTTTATGTGATCATCTCTTTTATCAGGCTGCCGTCTTGCGCCAGCACACGAACCATAAGCGGCATGCGGCCTGCCAGTGAATGGGTAGAACATGATAGGCAGGGGTCGTAGCAGCGGATAGCAACCTCGATCCGGTTAAGGATGCCTTCTGTTATCTGTCCTTTTTTAATATACTGCTGCGCTACCATATTGACAGCTTTATTCATAGCTATGTTGTTATTGCCGGTAGCAACGATGAGGTTCACCTTCTTTATAGAGCCGTCTTCATTCACCCAGTAGTGGTGAAACAGAATTCCTCTGGGGGCCTCAAGCACGCCGACACCCTGTTCATTGTAGATATGAGAAGTGACCATGATATCACCTGAACAGATATCCGGACTTTCAAGGATCTGGTGTATTCGTTCAATTGAATACAGGAGCTCTATCAGGCGGGCGTAATGGTAGTAGAGAGAACCTTCCACTATGCCGTTCTTGCCCAGTTTCTTGAAATTTTTCAGTTCGACATTGGCCAGCGGGGTGGTTATACCCTCAGCAACATTCAATCTTCCCAGCGGCCCGGCACGGTATATTCCATCCGGATAACCGACCTTTTTATAAAAGGGAAACTTTAGATAAGACCAGTCTTCAACGTATTCCCTGATAATATCCAGATATGATGAAGGATCGAATTGATCCTCAAGAACTTTTCCTTGCGCATCCACCATACGCATTTTGCCGTCGTACAACTCAAGATTGTTATCTTTATCGACAAGACCGAGGTACGCAGAAGGAAAGGAAGCAAAATCAGCCATTAAAGTACTGTTCTGTTCGTGGAATTGTTTGATAACTGCTATCGCAGCTTGCGCATCACTGATAAGTGTATCGATTTCTTTTAGCATTTCATCGCGTTCGGAAGGCGTAAGCGCCGTATTCATGCCGCCCGGCACGGCTACATTGGGATGCACTTTTTTACCGCCCAACTTTTCAATTATCGTCTGTCCGTAGCTGCGCAGCTTTACACCTTTAACGGCAAGCTCAGGGTTAGCGCCGATCAAACCTATCACATTCCTTGTTGCCGGATCCGCATCCATTCCGAAGAGAAGGTCGGGGCTGGCAAGGTGGAAGAAATGGAGAGCATGTGATTGCAGTACCTGCGCCATATGCAGTAATTCACGCAACTTTTTTGCTGTCGGCGTTAACTCAACGCCCATGATGGCGTCACATGCTTTAGCCGCTCCCAGATGATGGCTCACAGGACAGATTCCGCATATTCGGGGTGTGATGACCGGCATCTCCCAGAACATTCGCCCTTCGCAAAATTTTTCGAAGCCGCGAAACTGAGTGATATTGAACCTGGTATCGGCCACATCACCGTTGTCATCAAGCTGTATTGTCACTTTACCGTGTCCTTCAACACGGCTGACGGGATTGATTTCGATAGTTCGTTTCAGTGTCATCGACATTGTTCACCTCTTTAATCAAAGCGCATTATCTCACTCGGCAATACCGGTATTCTGCCGGCCAGCAGCTC
>CAZFIM010000002.1:0-5882 GCA_964519615.1 uncultured Dehalococcoidales bacterium | reverse complement strand
GAATGGTTTTAGCATCAGGGGGACATCCGGGCACGTAGCACTCTACTTTTACCACCTGATTGACCGGTTTTACCGTATCGAGAAGCTCCGGCACTCCCGGCGGACAGGGAATTTTCCCCCCGAAGGTACTTTCGGTTTCGATATAGCCGCGCTTTAATACATCTTCTTTATCCAGCGTGCTGCGCGAGGCACATACGCCGCCAAAGCAGGCGCAATCACCCCATGCCATAAGGATTTTGCAGTTTGCCCTTAAATGCTTCAAAGTCTCCTCTTCTTCCGTATTTCCGACAGAACCCTCAACAATTCCCACATCCACAGGCGTAAACTCTTTTATATCCGTGATAGGGCTTCTGGTAAACTCAACCACGTTGGCCAGCTCTATTATTGCCTCATCAATATCTAAAAAAGACATATGGCAACCGGCACAGGCCTCCAGCCAGACTGTTGCAACTTTTACCTTTGCCATCGCTGCCTCCTTTCCCGTTATTTATTTCACATGTAATTCAAATTTTTCTTCTATGCTAGCGGTTCTGCATTACTTCAGCGCGGGGTTGAATTATCGGACAGGTGACTTTTGTAATGCCGTCCAGCGTGGTATAGGTTCCTTTGCTTTCCATCCATGTCGGGCAGGGTAGTACGATATGAGCCGCGGCGGTTACAGGCGATTCATAGCTTGCTTCTACGATGACGCAGTCCAGTTTTTTAAGACAGTCAATTAAATCCGGGTTATCACAGTATTCATCGGCAAGCAGTATATAGGCCACTTTCACCCTGTTATCGTTCTTTAAATAGGTAAAAATAGACTGTTCCGGATGGGCTATCCCCATTTTCCAGGCTCCCAAGCTGTTCCCGTTCCGTTTTAAGGAAATGACTGCTCCCGCTTGGCCGCTGATTCCGGCAAGGTTCATGAGCGAGGCCGCTACATCAGGGGCCTGCAAATCCAATATGCCGGTCCCGTACAATATAAGGGGATGTGCCGCTTGTGCTATCAGTTCTGCCGCTTTATTGACCTCGCTTACCTCGATTCCGGCATCTTTGGCAGTCCGGGCAATATCGACCTCCTCCACAGAGGCGGCAATTTTCTTTTGTGCGGCTTCTTTTAATTCACATTTGTCTGCGATAGCTTTGAGCAATGCATTCAATGCCGGCTTGTATCTGTTTTTCTGCGGTTTAAGCCATGCGGAGGCACATAATGAAAACGGATTTTTTTCTGCATTGATTACGATCAAACTGGCATTATTATTCTGCACAGCCCGCAGAACATATGAGCCTGCTACGGGATGGGTGATAAGGGGGTCCGCTCCGGCAACTATAATGCAATCAGCTTTAAGTATATCTTCCAGCAAGCCTTCCGTATTCAGCGATGAGTTATTCAGGCTGGCGGCGCTGCCTTTTATGATGGTTCTATAGTCGTCTCCGTCAAAAGCATCTATTAAGTCTGTGCCGATGGTTTTTCTGAGAATACTGTCAAAGGCTTCAAGAGATTCATCACATGCCATGCCGGAGGCAAGCCCGATAATACTGCTGCTGCCGTAACGCTGCTTAATGGCTTTCAGTCTGCTGGTCACCTCCTCGGATGCCTCTGATGCCGAACAGGGAACAAGCTTTCCGTTATCACTTCTAAGGAGAGGCCTGGTAATTCTGGTCTGCGCCCGTGCAAGCTCGCCAAAACGCCCTTTGTAACAGAGAATTCCGCGCTCGGCGATAAGGTCAGGGCTGTCGATTCTTACTATTCTATTTTCCTTGACGACAGCGTCGATTTCGCAGCCGATGCCGCAGACGGGGCAAATACTTCGTACCGTGGTATAGTCTTCATGCGGTTTCACCTGATAGACGCCGAATTTTGAAGCGATGGCACCTGTCGGGCACACTTGCAGGCAGGCTCCGCAGGAGATGCAGGACGACTCTCCCAGAGATTTATTGAGGTCAGCGCATACTAAATTCTTCCAGCCGCGATTGCTGAAATCGAGCGTATGCACACCGACAATTTCATCGCATATTCTGATACATCTGCCGCACAGGACACAGCGGTTATGATCGATAACCAGGTATTTGCTGACGGCATCTACCTTCAGTTCAGGATATGAATAAGAGTATCTGACATTGTCCATCTGGTATTTATAGGCAAGCGTCTGCAGTTCGCAGTTGCCGCTGGCAACACAATAAGCGCAGGGGTGGTTTCTTTCAGTGAAAAGGAGTTCAAGTATCAGACGGCGGTACTTTTCCAGCTTCTCAGTGTGGGTTTGCACTACCAGCCCATCGCGCGCCGGATATGTGCAGGCAGGGACCGGTTTTCTCTCCTTCTCGACCTCCACCACACACAAACGACATGCGCCGACATTGGAGAGGCCGGGGAAATGGCACAGTGTGGGAATATCTATACCATTGGCTTTGCAGATATCGAGGATAGTATCCCCGTCATTACCGCTGAGCTGTTTTCCGTTTATCGTCAATGTTATTGTTTTCATAGGTTAATCTCCTGCTTCCAGATCGCATCGTAAACATCGAAGCGCTTCTTTTCTGGCTTTATCTTCCCAGTAATTCTGCTCTATCTCCTCAAAACTCCGCTTCCTTGACTCGGCGGGAAGTGTTTGTGCAACCACGCGAGGCTGCGGTTCCCATATATCAGCACGCGGAATATCAGCGGATGCTGCAGCTATTTTAACTTTAGGATCATACATTTCGACCCTGGACGTATCACCGTTGAGATATTTATCGATTGCCAGAGCTGCTCTTCTGCCCGCCGCAATGCCGTAGATCACCAGGTCCGGCCCGGTAACAAAATCGCCGGCGGCAAAAATGCCGGGTACGTTGGTAGAAAGCCTGTTTTCATCCACCACCAGCCGTTCCCAGGCGCTGCGCTCAAGACGGCTGTCCGCAGGCAGGAAGGAAAGGTCGGGAGCCTGCCCTACGGCAGCAATGACGGTATCGGCTTCTACAAAAAACTCGGACCCGGGTACGGGCACAGGGCGCCTGCGGCCGCTGGCATCTACCTCGCTGAATTGCATTCGCTTGCAACACAAGCCGTTGACCCTCCAATTATCATTATCTATCCTGACAGGCGTCACCATGAAATTCATATTGACGCCTTCCGCCACTGCATCGTTATATTCGATATCGCTCACCATCATTTCTTCTCTCGAACGCCGGTAGAATATATCCACCCTGTTGGCGCCCAGACGGAGCGCCGTACGCGCTGAATCAACCGCCACGTTTCCTCCGCCGATGATGGCAACCCTGCGGCCGACTCTTACGTTTTTACCAACTTTCAAATCTCTTAAGAAGCGAAGGCCGTAGTAGAATCCTTCGACATCTTCCAGTTCACCGGGTATGCCAATCTGCTGGCTTCTCTGTGCTCCTGCTGCGATCAGCGCAGCATCGAACCCGCTCTTGAGCAGATCGCGTATACGGAAGTTAACATTTATAGGAGTATTGTATTTAATTTTTACGCCGCGCCTGACGATATAATCGATGTCCTGCTGAATGACTTTTCTGGGCAGCCGGAACTCGGGAATGGCGACGGAGAGCATGCCTCCGCCCACAGGGAGCGCCTCGAATACGGTTACCCCGTAACCCATCTGAGCAAGAAAATAAGCGCAGCTTAGCCCGGTAGGTCCGGCACCCGCTACCGCCACTTTTTTAGCCTTTGTTTCCGGGAAAGGTTCGATAGGAGGCAGGTCCGTTGAATTGTTGAAATGCCAGTCTGCGGCGAACCGTTTCAGCGCCCGTATGGCGATAGCCTCGTCAATATCCCTGCGTCGGCAGTGAGCTTCGCAGGGGTGGTGGCAAATACGCCCGCAGACCGCAGCAAAAGGATTGCGATCTCTGATGGTTTCTATAGCCTGCAGATATTCGCCTTTGCCGATGTGAGCAACATATTTAGGCACATTTATACCTACAGGACAGCCGTGCCGGCATGCTGCGTTGAAGAGCGATTCACATACCACAGCGGTACACTTCTTCTCTATAATGTGGGTTTCGTATTCTTTTCTGAAATGACGTACGGTTGTAAGCACAGGATTCGGTGCAGTCTGTCCCAGACCGCAGATGGAAGTGGCGGATATCATCTCTGCCAGCTCCGTCAACGTATCGAGATCATCCATCGTTGCGCGGCCTTCAGATATTTTCTTAAGCAGATCGAGCATTTTGGGGATGCCTGCACGGCAGGGAACACATTTCCCGCAGGATTCATCCCTGCTGAAACCAAGGAAAAATTTGGCTACATCCACCATACAGCTGTCTTCATCCATGACGACAACACCACCGGATCCCATAATGGCACCGAGTGCGGTGACGGCCTCATAATCGACGGGGGTATTAAGGTGCTCGGCGGGGATAACACCTCCGGAAGGGCCGCCAATCTGTACCGCTTTAAATTTTTTATCGCCGGGTATACCACCGCCGATATCGAAAATGATTTTTCCCATCGGCGTTCCCAGAGGGACCTCGACCAGTCCGGTATTGTTAATTTTGCCTACAAGACATAATGTCTTTGTGCCCTTGCATTTCTCATTGCCGACACTGGCAAACCAGTCAGCACCTTTCAATATAATCTGGGGTATATTAGACCATGTTTCCACGTTATTAAGCGTGGTAGGTTTGCCGAACAATCCTTTGTTTGCCGGGAAGGGAGGTCTCTGCCGCGGATTGCCGCGTTTGCCTTCTATAGATATAAGCAGAGCGGTCTCTTCGCCGCAGACAAAGGCACCGGCACCGGGGAAGATATCGAGATCGAATTTGAATCCGGTACCGAGGATATTCTCACCCAGCAGGCCATATTCCCGCGCCTTTTTAATGGCATGATTCAGTGTTTCTATTGCCAGCGGATATTCAGCTCTTACATAGGCATACCCCTGACTGACGTTGCCGATAGCATAAGCGCCGATAGTCATACCCTCTATAATCGAATGCGGATTGCCTTCAAGGACGGCGCGGTTCATATAGGCGCCGGGATCGCCTTCGTCACCGTTGCATACGACGTACTTTTTATCCCCGGGAGCAGTACGGACAAAGTTCCATTTCATTGCTGTGGGGAAACCGGCCCCTCCTCTACCCCGCAACCCGGATTTTTTTATCTCTTCGATTACCTGCTCAGGGCTCATCTCCGTAAGTGCTTTGGCCAACGCATGGTAACCATCTCTTCCGATATAGTCCTCTATTGCCATCGGGTCGAGGTCCTGATTGTGCATAATGCGGATTTCTTGCAGGGTGAACAGGGGATTGGTGGTATCAAGAGTCCAGTCTTTCAGAGGGCTGCCACCGATTAAATGGCGCAGAACGATTTCAGGGATTTTTTCCTCGGTCAAATCACAGTAAATAACTTTACCTACTCCAGGATGTATAACCGTAGCTACCGGTTCACGTCCGCACAGCCCGATACAGGCTGCTTTGGAGATAACCACGCTGTCCAATAGCTCGCGTTTTTCTATTTCACGTACAAACGCATCCAGTATACGGTTTGCACCTGAAGATATACCGCAGGTACCGAGATGAACCTTCACCTGTATCTTCTTCTCAAGACGCATAAATCTTTTCTGGTTCTGTGACCTTAAACTGGCTAGTTCTTCCGTAGATGTGAGTGGTTTCATTTTAATTTCTCCTATTTGTACGCACTCAAAATGTCTTTAAGTTGACTGACTCTTACTTTTCTGTGAATATCGGTGCTTATACTGATAACCGGAGATAAACCGCAGCAGCCCAGACAACGTACGGTTTCCAATGAGAAATTGCCGTCCTCCGTAATACCCCCCGGCTCAAGCCTGAAGTCTTTTTTCAGGCTTTTCAGTATCTTTTCTCCCCCTTTTACATAACAGGCTGTACCCATACAAACCTGAATGACATGTTTCCCTTTCGGGGCAAGCGAAAAGAAATGATAAAAGCTC
>CAZFIM010000001.1:0-185749 GCA_964519615.1 uncultured Dehalococcoidales bacterium | reverse complement strand
GGGAGCAGAACAAAAAGGAGGTCATGTGTCACTAATGTACTGAACCCATACATACTATTGACGGGGCTTAGTTTAGGCGCTAGAATATGCGCGGTATTGCTACGAACACACCTTACCCGACGCCACGTTAATAAACAGAGCAGAAATACCCCGGAAATAATACTGACAACATGGTACAGAACGAACTACGGAAATACGCCGAAGCCCTCAAAAGCCCGGATATTGAGTTACGTAAAGAAGCAGCTTTGACTCTCAGCAAAGGCGGCAGAGCTGCTGTTCCGCTTCTTGCAGAAGCATTAACGGATAAAAGCATACGGGCTTTTGCTGCCAAATCGCTAAGCAAGATCGGCCCAGACGCCAGAGCGGCGGTACCCGCGCTGATTGGAGCACTTAAAGATAGTGAAGGGCCAGTGCGTGAATCCGTAGCATGGGCACTGGGCGAAATAGGACCTGAGGCAAGAGCAGCCGTACCTGCGCTGGTGGAAGCGATGAACGATGGAGATGAAGATGTGCGTGAAGCAGCGGCTAAAGCTTTGAGCAAACTCGGTCCTGATGCGCGCAATGCCGTACCTGCTATTATGATGAGACTGAGCGATAACAGCTGGTCCGTACGTTATACGGCCGCCTGGGCACTGGGCGAAATAGGTGATAATATCTGCGTGTCAACGCTCTGTCAGGTGCTCCATGACGAACACTGGGCTGTCCGTGTCGGCGCTGCGGAAGCACTGGGTGAAATTGGGCAGACAGCCGCATCCGCCGTACCTCAACTTATAGAAATCCTGTCCGATGAATGGGTGAGAAAAGCTGCTGCATGGGCGCTGGGTGAAATAGGCGACATTACAGCTATACCGGCGCTATCCGGCCTTTTAACTGACAGCAGCGAACAGATGAGGCTTACCGCCGCCAGGTCCCTTGGCAAGATGGGCTCTAATGCCCGGTCTGCTGTGCCTGTTTTGCTGGAAGCGCTTAAAGATGAAAGCGAAGATGTCAGTAATGCGGCTGCAGAGGCACTCAGGCTGATAGGCTCCGATGTCAGGGCAGCCGTTCCGGCATTGATCGAGGCACTGAAAGACAATGATGAGGAAGTACGCCGTGCAGCCGCAGAGTCACTGGGAGATATCGGCAATCCCGCCGCCACCTCAGCACTGGTGGAAGCCCTCAAAGATGAAAGCAATGTAGTGCGGCTGGCGGCAACCAAAGCACTGGGAAAGATCAGTAAAGGCCCGAACTAATACATCCTGGTTCCACAGCCTGAACCCGCCTCGTTCTTCTCATCATCCAACCTTATGTTTATCTTATAACCCGGGTTTTCATACACCTGAAGACAGTGTACAATAATGATATCTTACTATGGACCTTTTTATAATCTCACTTGAATCGGTAGCTGCATTACTGGGCATTGGTATTCTGGGTTACTGGATAATTCGGCGGCACGTTATTTCAGAAAACCTGATGGGATTTCTTGCCCCCCTGGCGCTCGATATCGCATTACCCAGCCTGGTATTTATCAGCATCGTTCTGCAGTTCAATCCGGCTGATTTTCCGGACTGGTGGAAACTTCCTCTCATATGGATCGGTTTTACAGTCGTGCTCTTCGCACTGGTTATGGGGACCTCGTTTTTCTCACAAAAAGAGACAAGGCGTGAGTTTGCCATCAGCCTTTTCTTTCAGAACGGGCTCTTCTTCCCTATATTTATTATTTCCGGAGTATTCGGGCCTGACTCGCCTTACCTTGTGAACCTCTTCCTGTTTCTCATACTCCATCCGCCTCTGGTCTTCGGCTCATATTATCTTTTCTTCGGCAAAACCAAAGGCACCATTAACTGGCACAGGCTGCTCAACCCCATACTGATTACAACCATAGCAGCAGTCATCCTCTGTTTGCTCGCAGTACAGCAGTATGTACCTTCATTCATCGTTTCAATTTTCCAGATGTTAGGAGGAATGGCACTGCCCCTGCTCATGCTGATACTCGGCGGCAATATCTACATCGATTTTAAATCACATAACAAACTGTTTATATGGGAGGCAATAAAATTTACCCTGACTAAAAATATCCTCTTCCCGCTGGTATTTATCGGCCTGCTCAACCTGGTCAAGCTGGATTACAATATATCGCTTATTATCTTCCTGCAAAGCGCCGTACCGCCTATAACGGCGGTACCGATACTTACCGAACGTGCAGGAGGAAACAGGAATATCACCACCCAGTTTATCTTCGCAAGCTTCGTTTTCTCCATTATCTCTATCCCTGCCATGTTTTTCCTGTTCAATATGTTCTTTACCGCTCCATAGAGTACTGAACAGGAACAGCAGGCCCGGCCAGTAACCGCGGCTGAAGAAGTATACTTTATTGTTAGCATTAGCAGGACTGGCTCAATTCGCTTATACCGCGCTGCGCCAGCCTGTCTGCCCGCTCATTGAGCTCAACTCCGGAATGTCCTTTCACCTTGTAGAAGCGCACCCGCTGCTTACTCAGCAGGTCCAGCAGCCTCACCCAGAGGTCCTGATTTTCAACAGGCTCTTTTCTGGCATTCTTCCAGCCGTTTCTCTGCCAGCGCTCATACCATTTCTGGTGAATGCAATTTACAAGATAAGCGCTATCGGTATACACGTCAATCTCAATACCGCCCGTTTTTATCTGCTCAAGCGCCCGGATACAGGCAGTGAGCTCCATCCGCTGGTTAGTCGTGTTTTTCTCCCCGCCGTATATTTCCTTTGTCTTGCCGGCATATAGCAGCACAGCCCCCCAACCTCCCCGGTTGGCGGAATACTGATTGCCTGAACAGGCACCATCGCAATATATTTGTACCGTATTACCGTTGCTCACAATCAACCTTCCCCATCAGCAAAATTATCGGGCAGCCAAAAGAGAGGCGTGTTCGTGCAGCCATTTCCTGTGCTGCCGCCAGCCGGGACAATACGCAGCGACCAGAGACCAGAAACTGCACCCGTGGTTCATTTCCCGAATATGCGCCAACTCATGAACGACCACATAGTCGATCACCGGCTCCGGGGCCATAAGCAGCTTCCAGTTAAAGCTAAGCCTTCCTTTTCGTGAGCAGCTACCCCATATCGTTCTCTGTCCGCGAATGGAGATCCTGCCGAAAGAGAGCCCCATAAGGCTGCCGTAATGCCCCGTTTTACGCTCCAGCATATCCACGGCCTGCTCTCTGTACCAGCGCTCGATAACATTTCCGAGTGTGCCGTTGCCGCAGCCCTGATGCACAATCAGGTTTCCTCCGGAATAATATGCCTCCTTTGCTCCGGTTTTCCCGTTGCATACCAGAGTGATGGACATACCCAGATAGGGGATTTGAGCTCCGTGCTCGAGATTATTCAGAAGTGGAGCGGGCCGCATTGCAGCATACGCATCCAGATGCCTGCAGATCCACGCCTCCCGCACAGCAAGGATTGCTGCAACCTCATTCCTCGGAAAAGAGCGGGGGAGTACCGCCACTAGGCCTTCACCCCTGTTTATCTCAAGCCGGACCCGCTTTGCCTTGCTGCTGCGCTTTATCAGATAAGAGACATCTCTGCCATTCAGCTTTATGGTGCAGGAGCCTTCAATCGACAGTCTCCTGCGGGATGTCCTAGCCATGCCGTTCCTTTAGCAGGAGCAGGCGCAGAATACCCTTTATCTGACGGAAATTTGCTCCCTGGCTTACACAGCGCATAGCGAGCTCTTCATCTACCACCCGCGTTCCGGCGATTGCGTTTATACCGTAATCGAACAATACAGGAGACAAAGGAGCGGTATCTCCCAGCATCACCTTATAAGCGTCAGGCCGGCACAGGCCGATGATATCATCGAAGGTATGATTGGTCAGGCTTGTGCCGGTGATACCTACCACATCGGCCTGCGGCAGAAGATCTGCCGCCTCCTCCTCGGTTGCATCTCCTCCGTGAGGGTTTTTCTCGATAACCCATAGTCTTGATGCGGCCTTACGCAGGTCAGGGATAAAGGGGAAATGGCCTATAATCGCCACATTTTTATTTTTTCCTTTTTCGATGAGCAGGTCTCCGGCATTGAGGTCGATACAGTCTTCCACATTTACCTCCAGCAGAGAATTGATGGCCGCCATACCGATAGCAGCTTCCAGCAGGCTATCCGAATATGCCAGCTTTACCAGGTCCTCCGCTGTTTTGGCAGTGAGAAAACCGGGTTCTTTAACTAAAAAATGTCCCTGCTTGAGAGCATCTTTGGGCAGGGATGATGCCAGTCCGCAGTAACGCGTTAATACCCCCGTATGAAAAATACCCTGTCTGATATCCCTGACCCCGGCAGAGAGATCAAGAGACGCAACTATGTTATCCAGTACCTGCATACTTTCCCCTTTTATATCATTCCGTTATGCACCTGTTCGATAATATCCGGATAGAGTCTGCGGTAAAATTCAGGGAGTTCCGATTTTTCAACGAATCGTGTTTCTTCAACCTCTTCCCCGGCCACGGGTTCACCTTCATTCACTCGCACCAGATAGACTACAGCCAGCATATCTCCATAAATTTCGTTATCTTCAACACGTGCTACCCTTATCAGCTTTACGATAGTACCGGACAGCCCTGTCTCCTCGCTCAGTTCTCTCACACACGCCTCCGCTGCTGATTCTCCCTCCTCGATAAATCCTGAGGGAAACCCCCACGCACCTTTTCGAGGGGCAATCCCTCTTTTGATTATGAGAAAACGCCTCCCACGAACAGCCATAGCAACAGCGACAGGAAGCGGATTCTTATAATCTACAAACCGGCAGCCGGCGCAATGCTGTCTTTCCTTGCCGTCGATAAATCCCGATTTTAGCACAGAACCGCAAAAAGGGCAGTAAGTAAATTTCTTCTTCATATCTCTTTATTATCTCAATTGTAAATACTTTAGCTAATATTCACAACTCATCAAAGTTATGCAAGGTACAAATCCAATGTCCCGGCGGCAAAAAAGTAGTATAGTTATCTAGGAAGAGGGGGTATAAAACCGCTATCCCGGCAATTTGACCTTACAGGCCTATCATTATATACTAATTATGAGCATATGCCAATAAATAATGAGGAAATAAACGAAAAAGATAAGAACCCTGTTGGCAGGCCAATGAAATGGCGCCGTGTGGCCTTTATACCGCGCGTGGATTATTTCAAACCCGCAGGTATACCGCTTAACGAGCTTGAGGACATTCCTCTGGCCGTAGAGGAAGCTGAAGCACTGCGTCTCAAAGACCTTGAAGGACTTGAGCAGGAGGACTGCGCAAAGGAAATGAACGTATCCAGGCCTACTTATCAGCGTTTGCTCAACTCGGCTCGCAGGAAAGTGGCTGACGCTCTTCTAAACGGAAAAGCGATACGGATAGAAGGCGGCAACTTCGAGATGGCGGTAAGCCGTTTCAAATGCCATGAGGGGCATGAATGGAACGTTCCTTTCGAGTCCATGATTGAGAACCCTCCTACCAGCTGTCCCGTCTGCGATACAGCGGATATCATACCGGTATCCCAAAGGCGGGGGAGGGGTGGTAGAGGCTGCCGCTGGCGTCGTCAAGGCAGGTAACAATAACAGGATCAGGAGGTATGTGAAATGCCATTTAGAGATGGAACAGGACCAGGAGGACAGGGCCCCCGAACGGGGCGGGGAGCAGGCAACTGCGGTTCAGACCGCACGGCTGCGGATAGACCAGGGTCGGGGAGAAACGCAGGCAAGGGTAGAGGTATGGGTGCAGGCCGCGGCAGAGGGCAGGGAATAGGTCCCAGGGATGGCAGAGGCCGCGGGCAGGGCGGCGGCGGACGGTAAAGTGCCCTCCTATTTGCATTCGTAAGCTTTACGCTTAAATCAAGAGAAGGAGGTGAGCAGCATGCCATTTGGAGATGGAACAGGACCATGGGGCGTAGGCCCTATGACCGGCAGAGGCCTGGGTTATTGTGCCAGCGCCGTTAAGTCCGGCTATGCTCCTGCGGGACCCTTCCCGGTTACAGCATACGCTTACCGCGCGCCCGGATGGCCCCATAATTACGGTTTCGGCAGGAGCCGAGGTATGGGCAGAGGTAGAGGACGGGGAATAGGTGCAGGCCGAGGCATGGGCAGAGGCGCAGGTATGCGCTGGCGAATGTATCGATAACAATTGCCTTATCGAAAAACGCTCTATTTCAAAGTGCTTTTGCAGCCGCCGTCGCACTAACCTCCTTTCGCGGGGCACGGGCGGCTGCGGAGCCTGAGCAACATTAAGCATGCGCCGGGGCGAACAATCATAAATATGTCTATAAAAGATAACATCGCTGCATTATTAAAAGAGCTTCCACCGGGGGTTTCGCTTCTGGCGGCTGCCAAGAGCAGAACACCGCAGGAGATAGAGCAGGCTCTGGAAGCGGGAATTCGCCTGATCGGTGAAAACTATCTTCAGGATGCGGAGGAAGCCTATAAGGCTCTCGGGCTAAGGGCAGAGTGGCACTTTATCGGCCATCTGCAAAGAAATAAAGCGGCCAAAGCAGTGCGTCTGTTCGATATGATCGAGACCGTAGACAGCCTGGAGCTGGCGGCTGAAATCGATAAACGCTGCGCACAGATAAATAAAATCATGCCGGTGCTGATCGAGATAAACAGCGGCAGGGAGCCGCAGAAATCGGGAGTAATGCCCGAACAGGCTGAAGAGATAGCAAGGCAAATTGCCGGGCTTAAGAATATCGCCATCAAAGGACTTATGACCATGGGGCCTCTTTTCGGCGATCCTGAGGAATCACGGCCGTACTTCATCGAGACCAGAAAGGTATTCGATCATCTGAAGAAACTTAAGCTGCCGGGGATGGAAATGAGAGAGCTGTCCATGGGGATGACTGACTCTTACAAGGTAGCTATTGAAGAGGGCGCCACCATCATCAGAGTAGGTACGTTGATTTTCGGACAGAGACATCAACGCTAAGCCGGATATCCCGTTTCATACTATTCTGAGCTTCCATTACCATTATTCCGCGCTCTTCCACCATCTGCGGCGGCAGATCCGCCTCGCTATTCGGGTTTATGGTATTCCGGCGGTAAATACTCCGGATCCGGCCCTCTACTGTGTGTAGAAACATTCCAGGTTCGGGCACGCCTGATATAGTCGCGAATCTCCTCATCCGTCCTGAACTCGTCCGTCCGGCAGCGGTCGCGATGTACCATTTTAGCAGCACTGCGCATCAGTTTGCCCCGGGGGCGTAAAGCCGGATATCCCAGTGCCATCATATCGTATACTTCACATTCCTCCGGTACATTTAGTATGCTTTTCAGCATAAGGTGGATAAACGGCTCATGCACCACGGATACCCACTGCGAGGCCAGCCCCAGAGTGGTGGCGGCAAGATGCATATAGACAAAGGCATGGGCAAGGCTCGAGATGTAAATATTGGTACTACGGCTGTCATTATACTGAACCAGCAAGGGCAGTCCCGCCTTAAGCCTGGTATCACCGAATAACACGATAAACACCGGAGCGGTACGGTAATCCATCGCTCCCATCACCTTATCTGCCGTATCGAGCTTCCACTGCTTCCCCTGTCCGGGCCGGCGCACCTGTTCTACACGCCGGGACTTATCCCAGTAATCCTCCATAAGGCCTGTTATCTGTTTTTTGATGCCGGCATCTTTGATAACCACAAATTCCCACGGCTGCGTATTAAAACCTGAAGGTGCCCAGCGAGCGGCTTCTATAATTTTTTCGATATTATCATCGGGAACGGGATCTGGTTTGAACCTCCTGATGCTCCTGCGCTTCTTCACCAGATCAAGAAAACCTTCGTAATCCATAACGTGCCCCTTTCATGTTTGATAGTTGTATAACGGTCTAACTGTATCCGCTGGTAACCGGTTAAAACGAGCGCGGATAACGTTGGAATTGTCAGGATATCGATATTATAAACCGCTCAGCAAGCATGGTAAACAGGTATTCCGGCACAGCGTGTCCATAAAGTCTCCACAATCTCTCCTTTGCGCACCAGAAATCGCTCTGTTATACTGCGGGAGATTTCAGGTCCTTAAACTGCGATAATCCGCGCTGGCCATACAATTACAGATGTCAAGCAAATCAATAACAAGATCAGCCGGCCCTCTCTTAAGCCGGATAGGCCTGCTGGCTATATTCGCAGGGCTGCTGCTCGCAGCCTGGTATGGAAATACGGCCGTCTCTGTCATTCTCGGCCTGGTGCTGGCTGCAGCCGCAATCACCCGGGGCTGGAGCCGCCTTTCTCTTAGAAGAGTGAGCTGCGAGCGATCCCTTTCCGAGCAGCGCGCTTTTCCCGGCGAATACCTGGACCTGCAATTCCGCCTGGTCAACCGCAAGCTCCTGCCGCTGCCGTGGATACATGTCGATAACTCCTTACCGCGCGGATTCTCAGAAAAGACCGCCTCTTCTTTCAATCTTCAACAGGACTACGGCATCATGAGCAAATCGCTCTCGCTGCTGTGGTACAGCGCAGTATCCTGGAAGGAAAAACTGTACTGCCATAAACGCGGATACTATAAGCTGGGGCGGCTCACGGTTACCTCAGGCGATATCTTCGGTTTTTATCCGCGCTCGCTTTCGGCACAGCCGGAAGAATACGTGATCGTATATCCCGCTCTTTATTCCATACATGACCTGGGCATTCCGCCGCTTTATCCCATGGGTGAAACGAAAATAGAACGCCGCCTGTTTGAAGATCCCACCCGTGTAGCGGGAGTGCGGGATTATCGTTCCGGCGACAGCCTGAGACATATCCATTGGAAAGCAACCGCCCGCAGGCAGGGCTTACAGATAAAAGTCTTCGAACCGACCACCAGCCAGAATCTGGCGCTCTTTATCTCTATCGACAGTTTCATTGAAGAGGAGCGCGTAAACGAGGGGGATTATGAGCTCGCATTGAGCACAGCCGCTTCGGTCGCTTGCGATTTTATTCAGCGGAGCACGCCGGTAGGATTATTTGTCAATACCAGACAGGCTGATACCGGACAACCGGTACGCCTGCTGCCGGGGAGCGGCACAGGCCAGCTTGTCTCTGTGCTGGAATCACTGGCAAAGGCAACATCCTCATCCAGCCAGCCTTTCAACGAGTTCCTCATCAGGCAGCGCAGAGGCCTGCCCTGGGGAACGACGCTGGTGTTTATACTGGCGCATATCTCAGAGAATACTCTTGCAAGCCTGCGCTCACTGAGGGCAAACGGCCAGAAAATACTGGTACTGCAGATCGGCAAAGCACACAGGGAGGAGAATTTTGTACTGCCGGACGGAGTCATCCGCTATATTATCTCCGCACCCGGACGCATCATCAGGAGAAGGAAATAAGGCTGATGAGAAACTACCGGCAGCAAATAGTCATTTATATTTCGCTAATAGGAATGGAAGGATGCTGGATGCTGGCCTTCCTCTTGCTGGCTGCAGCAGGTACCGGCGACGACGCTCCCTCCGCATTTCTGCTTGCAGCATTTTTCCCACTCTCATTCATTATAACTTTGCTGCTGGACCATATACACTGGCGCCGCATTTTCAGCCTTGTGAGCGGCTGGCTTTGCTGGGCGGTCGTCACGATGCTGACAGTAAAGCTGCATCTTTACCCTGCCGCAGCGTGGGCGGATACGGCCTGGCTGATGTCCATACCGCTCTCCATAGTCCATGTCATTCACGATTTCGAGCCTGCCCTTCTGGTACTGCTGTCAAGCATTATCCTGTGGTGGCTGGGCAAACGGGCGGCGCAGTGTAAACCGGATTTTATCCGCCTGCTGGCCGAATTTCAGTTCGGGCTGATTCTGCTGATAATCGCTTTTCTTATCGCCTCTGCCTCGGATGTACAGATTCGCGGCGTAATCCCGCTGGCGCTGGCCTTTTTCTGCTTTGCTCTGACCGGCGTTTCCACCGCCCACTCCCGCCAGGACAAAAGCTGGCTGGCATCTATGCAGCAGGGACACTGGGGATGGCTGCTGGCAATCAGCATCTGCGCCATACTTATTATCGGCCTTATCATCGGCCTCTTTGTATCCCGCGATCTGCTCCAGGTGGCAGTTGATGCCCTAAAATGGCTCTGGGGTATATTCCTGAGAATAATGGAATTTCTGGCAAGCCTGATGCCTGATACGGGGGGAGAGGCAGCGCTGCCGCCGCCTGCGGCAATGCCCGGAACGGAGGAGACGGAAACTTTCCGGCTTTTCCGTCTGTCTGAGGGAGCCCGCTCCGTCCTCAATATCCTCATGCTGTGTATTTGGTCCGTCATACTTATTCTGGCGCTTTGGCGTGTTTCATCTCAGATATACAACTGGCTAGCCCGCCGCTCCGCCCGCATGGAAGGGGTGGAAGTCCAGCAGCTTAAAGGAGCGTTTTGGGCGGACATGAAAGCGATGTTCAAATACATCGGCTCGGCGTTCACAGACCTGCTTAAGCGCCTGTTTCATGTGGAGCAAAAAAGTGAACTTCCCGGCACTGCCTTTATACGCACGACCTACAGGCAGATGATTCGCTGGGCGGCTTCCAGAGGATATCCGCGGGCGGCAGACCAGACGCCTTACGAATATTTAAGCACGCTTGCGGCAGCACTGCCGGATGCAAGCGATGACCTGCAGCTGATTACGGCGCACTATGTACAGGTACGCTACGGCATGTCTATACCGTCTTCCGGCGACCGCGATGCGGTCAATCAAAGCTGGCGCCGGGTTCGTAAATACAGGTTAAAACGCCAGCACGGACAGGAAAGAGAAATACAGGAGGAGCACGATAATGGATAAAAGCTCTGGAGAAATTGGTGATATGACGGTTGTAAAAGAGGTGGCCTGCGCTCTCATGGATAATATGCGCAAAGTATTTGTAGGCAAAGAGGAAACAGTAGAGATGCTGCTGGTAGCATTGCTCTGTGAAGGACACGTGCTGATCGAAGACGTGCCGGGGACGGGCAAAACGGTGCTGGCAAAGGCAGCGGCAAAATCGCTGGGAATGCAGTTCCAGCGCATTCAGTGTACACCCGACCTGCTCCCCTCCGATGTTATCGGAATTCATTACTTTAACCAGCGCACGCAGGAGTTCGAGCTTAGGCCCGGCCCCATCGTCACCAACGTGGTACTCGCCGATGAGATAAACCGCGCTACACCGCGGACCCAGTCCTGCCTTCTGGAAAGCATGCAGGAACAGCAAGTGACCGTTGATCTGGAGACGGTTCCCCTGCCCCGCCCCTTCCTTATCATTGCCACACAAAACCCGGTGGAGCTGGAAGGCACCTTTCCCCTTCCGGAGGCGCAGCTCGACAGGTTCCTGCTGAGAATCAAGCTGGGCTACCCCGACCAGAAAGACGAGGAGGTCATACTTAGCCGCTTCCAGCAGGCAAATCCGCTTGACACTTTGCAAAGCGTCGCCACGGCAGAGAAACTGCTTTCGCTACAGAAGCTCTGCCGGAAGGTGGCTATCAGCGATGCCGTACGTTCTTATGTGGTCTCCATCTGCAGGGCAACCCGGACTCACAAGAACGTCGAGCTGGGGGCAAGCCCGCGCGCCTCGCTGGGCTTATTCCACGCCTCTCAGGCAATGGCGGCGGTGAGGGGCAGGAATTATGTTATCCCGGACGATGTCAAAATGCTGGCGGCGCCGGTACTGGCGCACAGGTTGATAACAAGGGCAGAAGCCCGCCTCAAGGGTCAGCCGGTGGAAAAGGTCATCGAGAGCGTCCTCTCTACCGTAGCCGTGCCTGTGGAGAAATAAAGGATGGTATATGATAGTCTACAGTCCCAGCTTTTCAGCAATACTCTGCATGGCTGCAAGCACTATGCCGATATGCTCTTTCAGGGGGATGCCCATCTCGCAAGCTCCCCTCTCCACCATCTGCCTGTCCACCCCGGCGGCAAATGACTTCTCCTTCCATTTCTTCATCACCGAATCCACAGAGACATCCGCTAGCTTTTTGGAAGGTCTGGTAAGCGCCACCGCCACTATCAGCCCGGTCAACTCGTCCACAGCGTAGATAACTTTCTTAAGATCGCTGTCCCTTACCGTACCCGTATGCTCCGCATGCGCCAGGATGGCATCTGTAAAATCCCGGCTGTACCCATGTTCATTCAGATACTCTACGCCTTTGAAAGGATGGTCTTTCAAATCAGGGTATCTCTCATAATCGAAATCGTGAAGCAGGCCGACAACGCCCCATTTTACCGGGTCCGCCCCCTGCCTTTGAGCATAAGCCTGCATAGCAGCCTCGACCGCATATGCATGCTTCTTGAGATTCTTGTTTGTACACCATTGGTCCAGAATCGTCTGGGCCTCTTCCTGCGTAGGCCAATCGCTCATCTCTTGCTCCTTTCGATCATGCTGTAGATGCAGCCGCAATAGTCCTGACGGTAAAGCCCCCACTCCTTTGCCTTCTTAATAGCCAGTTTAAAGCCGTCCTTCTTTTTGAAGTCCCTGGACAGGAACCTCTCGCCCCCCAACTCCCGTCCCACCCTGTTGACGACAGCTGCGGATTTATGTGGGCTGATGGTCAGAGTAGTGGTAAAGGCTTCGGCACGGCACGCAAGCATATAACGCTGCGTGTAGCCGAGCCGCAGACGGAAACACATTTCACAGCGGACGCCGCCTTCGGGAGTAAAGGCATAAGGCCGGCACAGGTCATGCCACTGACTGGGGTAGTATGGTCCGCTTTTCAGGGGAAAGGCCAGCCTGTATGCAACCTCACGGGCGCCCTCCAACCTGCGGTTATACTCCTCTTCGGGGTAGATATTGGGATTGAAAAAATACCCTGTGATCTCATGCCCCTCGCCGATAAGCTCAGCTGCCGCTCCTGCTGCGCATACGCCGCAGCATATATGTAACACAATCTTCATTGTCTGCCCTTATCGTGTCCCTTCACCATAGTTGTCAACCGGCTGCGGTATTCATTCTAGCGCATAACAGCGGTGCTGTTAACCCTTACCCGTCTACGCAGCAGCACGCTCACCAGCAGACTGCCGGTGATAATTGCCCCCGCGCATGTCCAGAACATTACAGTATAGCCGCCCCACTGAGCCACAAAACCCAGTACCGTGGGGCCCAAACCGTTTCCGACGTTGAAAAAGGAAACGTAGAAGCCCATAGCCAGACCGCGCTTTTCGCTGGGAGCAAGGTCTGCTGTCAACGTCAGCGCAGCCGGCTGCACAACACCCAGGCCGATGCCGAGTATAAAAGCGGCCGCGCTCAGCAGGGTAAAGCTATGAAATTCAGCAATGCCGACCGCTGCGGCGGCACCCAACAGCAATCCGTATACTATTAGAGGTTTTCTGCCCAGCCTGTCCGCCAGCATACCCGCCGGTACACGCACCAGTGCCGAGCCGGCAAATGAAACAGCAATAATGAAACCGGCGCCCACCTCGTTGATATTCAGGTCCAGACCGTAGATCGCCATATAGGCAACCAGTGTCCCTGTTCCTGTAGCCACAAAAAAAGCAGGCAATATAGCTATGAAAAATTCCTTTCTCTTGAGAAACCTCCAGTCTGTCTCTGCCGGCAGAGGAGAGGCCGGCACCTTTTTTTCTATACGGCCGAATAAATAGATGCAGACCAACAGGCCGGCTAAAGCTACCCCGCTGCCTGTATAGTAGACCGGTAGATACCCCATCCGGTTTAATATCAGACCGCCAAAGAAAGGCCCTAACATTATTCCCACCTGAGTAAAAGCAGTATACCACCCCATCGTCCATCCTCTCTTACCTGCAGGAGCCATATCGATAACATGAGCAAGAGCAGCCACTATCATTGCTGACTGCCCGCATCCGTGAAAAAACCTGACCGCTGCTATCTGGACAATATCCGCAGTGAACGAATACAGAAACGATGCTATGCTTATCACCAGCAGCCCGCCGAGCAGTACCCTGTCTTTACCGATTTTGTCTGAAAACAGGCCCATCGGTACCATCAGCACCGCCATAACATAAGGGGCAATAGACATGATAATACCAACTTGCGCGATGCTGGCGCCCAATTCATGAGCGTACAGTGGTATTACCGGATAAACCAGACTCTGGTTGACAAACCCGGCTACTCCCACAAAGCAGATTAGAGGCAGATTTAGAGAACGTCTCACCAAATACTCACTTAACTATCTACTTTATCACAAAGGGGCAAGTGAAAAAATCAGGCTGCGATAATACGGGAGCAGCCTGCGACGCATTGCCTTTTTAGTTCGCATTCCGTCTCGATGTGGTATACTATGACTGAGAGGCGGGATACAGCCGCATATCCGAATATTAACTAGAAAGGCGTATGAACGGCAGAATTCATTTAAGCGGCTTCTGCCGAATCACAGGAAACAGACAATGGGCCGTTTTCTTGACGCCTATCTCGATATTGAGACTACGGGTCTCTCTTTCGTGAGTGACAGCATTACTGTCATCGGTATTTATTTATGCAATTCATCGGACAGTAAATTTCTACAGCTCGTCGGCGAGCAGGTTACCAGAGAAAACCTTATCGGCGCTCTGCATAATGTGCGCTCCATCTATACCTATAACGGCAGGCGGTTCGACCTGCCCTTCATCCATAACGCTATCGGTGTTGATCTCGAGTCCCTATACGAACACTGCGATCTGATGTATGCCTGCTGGCGCAATAATCTTAAAGGCGGCTTCAAAGCAGTTGAACGGCAGCTAAAAATATCACGTCGCCTTCAGGACATGGATGGATACAAAGCCGTACAACTGTGGAAACACTACACACGCTACGGCAATAAAAAGGCGCTTGAGCTTCTATTGGAATACAACCGCGAGGATGCGGTAAATCTCAAGAAGCTGAGAGAACGGCTAATGGAGTATCCGCAGGTGGGCGCGTAGCGGCTTTTCAGACGCTAAGAAATATAATTGAATCCTTCATTTCTCTTTCCTGCTCTCATACATGCAAATAGCGCCGCATACCGCCACATTAAGCGATTCCGCCTTTTCCCTGGCAATGGGTACGCGCATCCGGAAGGAAGCCATCTGCCGCAGGTCCGGCGATAGGCCTGATGCTTCATTGCCAAGTGCCAGAAGCATACGCTTTTCTTCTCTCAATACAGACATATCTTCACGGCCTTCCAAATCCGCTGCCACCAGAATATAACCGCTCTGGCAAAGCCTGAGAGCAAGCTCAGCATAGTTATCCGTACGCCTGATCCACAGCGAAAATACGGTTCCCGCGGAGGCCTGCACACATTTAGGAGAGAGGGGGTCGGCGCATTTTCTGCTCATAATAATTCCGGAGTAATCAAATGCTCCGGCGGTTCTGAGGAGCGTACCTGTATTACCGGGGTCCTGAATATCCTCCAGCAGCAGGATCCTGGGGCCGGGGCGGGGGGGCAGATCAGCACTGTAGATACCCTCAGGAAAACGTACAATTGCCATCATACCCTGAGGTGTGTCCATGCTGCTGATGGAGCGGAACTGGCCTTCAGTAACGAATCGTACCGGATACCCCGGCGGAAAGATAGTAATCCCCTCTGCCGCCACAATATGCTCGATAGCCCCGGGGCTGCTGGCCGCTACCTGGGTGACGGCACGCTGGCCCTCTACAACAAAGACACCGGCCTTTAACCTGCCCTTTGCCGTAGCAAGCTCTTTATACCATTTGAGCGGCTTCTCTACCTCTGCCACCGGTTACATACTCCATCCAAATATTTCTTATTTGTAGTGAGGGATAGCATAAATTATATACAACACACAAAGAAATAGATATTGGCAAATGTTAATCAGGCCCTTGATAGCAATAGGAAATGCATACCTGTGCGGTAGAGCCACCATCGGTCAATATTCTATAACATTGATTCATTTCTCCTGCAGCGGGAGATGAGGCCAAAGACGATAAAACCAGATTTTTCTTAAACATATCGGCATATACCTGCGTTTTTATACTATAATAGACAAAACGAATTCAAAGGAGGTAGACAGCAATTATGCGTGCAAAAATCGCTGCTTCGGCCCTCTGTATAGTGCTTTTCTTAAGTACAATTATTACGATACCCGTACATGCAGCGGTGGCCATGTCTCCATCGCAGGGAGCGGTAGGTACGGATATTACCATTACCGGCCTTACGGTTGGAAATACATATACGATCAGATGGGATGACGTCGATTACAAGACAGGGACAGTCTCCTCTTCCGGATCAGTGACCTTTGCTGTCAACGACTCCTCCGGTGGCTCTCATTCTGTCAAAGTGCTTACCAACAGCACTCAGGTATTCAGCGGCACATTCATTATTGTGCCCGTAATAGATATTGAGACTAGTTCGGGCACCGTGGGAACCGCAGTGGATATCACCGGTACCGGATTCGGCTCAGCTGAGAATAAGATCGCTGTTACCTTTAACGGCAAAGCGGTAAAAAGCGGCATTACCGCCAACAGCAGCGGGACATGGACAACAACGTTCACCGTCCCGGATGCCGCTACGGGGACCCATACGGTAGATGCCTACGGCAGCACCACTGAAGACGATGATGTAGCTGATGAGAACTTCACAGTCAGCCCCAAAATAACGGTCAACCCCTCTACCGGCGGTGTAGGGACGGTAGTTACCGTCACCGGCACCGGTTTTGAATCAGCGGAAACAGGCATTTCCCTATACTACGACGATGACAAGGTCAGGACAGGGCTTATCGCCAATGTAAACGGCACATGGAGCACATCCTTTACGGTACCGAGCTCAATCAAGGGGATGCATACCATCGACGCGGAAGGAGATACAACCTCCGACAGCGAGGTGGAAGACAAGACATTCACCGTATCCCCCCGCGTCATCGTTGAACCGGAAGGCGGCTATATCAGCGATGAAATCGTCATAAGCGGCAGCGGCTTTGCCAATAATGAGAGCGGTATAAAGGTCACCTACGACGGCAAGGTTATAGAGAGTAATCTCAGCGCCAACGACCAGGGTTACTGGACTACCACCATAAACGCTCCGGACAGCGTCAACGGCGATCATACCGTCAGTGCCTACGGCAATACCACAGTAGCGGATGATGTGCTGGAAAGCACTTTCACCATAGAAGCGCTACTCACTCTTAATCCCAGGGTGGGCAATGTCGGAGATGTCGTCACCGTCACCGGCAGCGGGTTCAGCAAAAAAGCGGACATCTCTCTTGCTTTCGGCGGTGAGCCGCTCACACTGGGTATTATCAGCGATAATACCGGCAAATTCAGTACCAGTTTCGAGACACCTGTTAATATCAGCGGAGATATCGTTGTCAGCGCCATCGATACGGCAAACGTAGAGGCATCGGCAACATTTTCCATTGAAACCACGCCTCCGGAGGTTCCCCGCATTGCCTCTCCTAAAGACGGGGGCAGAGAGGGCTATATCGGAGATACCAAGGTTCACTTCGACTGGACCGATGTGTCCGATCCCAGCGGCGTCCGATATGCCATACAGGTGAGCGAGCAGTCCAACTTCGCTGAACTGCTGGTGGATATCGATAATCTGGAGGAGTCCATGTATACGCTGAGCGAGGCTGAATCGCTGCCTCCCGGCTCGTATTACTGGCGGGTAAAGGCCACGGATAGAGCCGGCAATGAAAGCGCCTGGACCAAACCGGCACTGGTTAAAACAGCGGTGATGAGCATAAAAACCGCGGTTATTATCATTTTGTGCCTTATCGCATTCTTCATTGTCATATCGATTGTGCCGCGCCTGATCCGCAAAGCATTTACAAGAAATAAAAGCAGTCTATAACATATACGCTCATGGTATTACATCCGTATAGCGGGTGAGCTTTGCTGAGCGGTCATAAATATCCTGCAGGGTAATATGTCGGCGCTTTAGCAGGTCCGCTATCTGCGGGATACGTTCCTGCACGATGCCTACATGCAGGCGCATGAGGGCACATATCTGGACGGTCCTTTGCGGGGATCCGCTCAGCGCCTGCACCGGACAGCGCCCTCCGCAGTATGCATGCACCCCGCATTCCCGACACCCCAGCCCAGCTTTGTATTTTGCCAGTGAACTTAAATCCGGTGATGTAAAACCATCCCCACTGTACTTCACTTCGCCCAGCGCGGGAGGAAGGTCTGCACAGGCATATACCCTCCCTGCCACTACATCATAGTTTTGCGCCAGCTCCACTCCGCAGGCGGTTGCCCCCCGCTCTTTGCCGCTGAGCAGATAAAGAACCAATTCATTTATATGTATAACCGGCAGCAGCTTGCCTTCGGCCAGCCATTGAATGTAGGCGTCCATAACCTGCTGCAGCTCACGGCCGTAAAGATCAGCATATGTCTGTATTTCTGCAAACGGCTCTGAAGTATCAGCCCAATGCCAGAAGAATTGATTGACCAGCCCCTCTGTATACATATCCATAAACGTTTCGAAACAGTTTAATAGCGACTGCTGCTCTCTGAGGGTCGACCAGAAAACTCTATGTCCCGAATATACCCGCGCCAACGCCCGCAAATTATCTCTGATTACGGCAAGATCGGTACCGGGCCGTACGGCGGCATGCTGCCGCTGGTCTCCATCGATGGAAACGCTGTAAAGCCACATCCCTTTCATCATCTCCGGAAAAAGCTTTATGGAAGGTTCCAGTAGTTCGCCATTGGTATAGACCATGTAGCGCAGCCGGCCTTTCATCTCAGAGGAGTCCAGCAGCCGTCGTATCCGCGCCATGCTCGCCGCAGCCAAAAAAGGCTCTCCCCCGTAGAATGCAAGCGTGATCTTCCCGTGGGGTACCGCTACGGCAAGGCGGGCGATGAGCGCGGCATCCCGTTCAGGCACAGCCTCCATCTCCTCGATGAAGCTTGGCCTGTCTTTATCCGAAAAGGTAAGCTCGCTGTTGATACAGCCAAGACAGCGCGCATAGCAGCGGCCGGTTACGGTCAAATGAAAGAGAGTGAAGGGTTCTTCAATGTACGGCGCAAATGCGGATGAGCCTGTGCGCATGGTTACGGATTTAACATCAGTCAGATCGCCGAATCGGGGATGGTACACCCGTATACTGCGCCGGCAAGAGCGGAAATTATCACCGCATACCGTGTTATCCTGATCGTCTTTACCGCTCATGATTCACTGCAGACTTGATTACTTCCGGGGGAAAAATACTACACACTGCCTTACTACCTGGAAACATCTGAAGACATGCACACTATACAGGCTTATATGCGATAAATCCAGCCCTTACTATTGACTTTACCAGATACGGCAACTATTATTAATCTCTAAAGACAAAAATAATTTATGGGGGACAACTATGTACAGTTGCTTGCTTCTTCCAATGGATGGCTCAGAGATGGCGGAGGTAGCGCTACCATATGCTGAGGAGATGGCCGGCAGATGGGGGTCAAGTGTTGTGCTTCTGACCGTTCTGGAACCGGGTAAAGAGCAATCCAGACGCATGACGCAGTGTTACCTTGAATCGTTAGCCAACGATATAAAAAACAATGCAGCAAAGTATCTCTCCGAACCGAAAGAGCGGGAGATCGCCGTGAAAACGGTAATCGTGGAAGGCGATCCGGCAGAAGAGATCTTGAAGTACGCAGAAGAGGAAAACGTAACCCAGATTATGGTAGCGACTCACGGGCGCACGGGACTGAGCCGCTGGGCATTGGGTAGTGTGGCCTATAAAATCGGTACAGCTTCAGTTAAGCCTGTTTGTTTGATAAGGGCAAAAGGCGCCAGACCGGATATCAGGGAGAAGGGTATCCTGCGCCGTGCGCTTGTTCCTCTCGACGGTACAAAGGAAAGCGAGGCAATCCTTCCTTATATAGAGGAACTGTGCAGCAGCCTTAAGGCGGATATGATTATCTTCCATATGCTGGAGACAAACCCCAATCTGATCAGCATAGAATCGCTCGAGCAGCAGCAGCAAGCGGAGAAAGCAGCCAGGGGCTATCTGGCCGATGTAGCAGACCGGGTCAAGCAGAAAGGAATCAATGTGACCACTGAATTCCGAACCATACTGGCAGGTGATGAGGCCAGAGAGATCATCAGGGTCTCGGATGAATTCAATATTGACCTGGTCGCCATGACTACCTATGGGCATACAGGTATCGGACGATGGATGCACGATAACATACAACAGACGATACTTACCGAGGGCAGCTCGCCTTTGCTCATTGTGCGGTCAGAGGGCGCATTGAAAACGTAAACTCAGCCCCTCAGCGCAGCCTTTTAACAGGATGCCGTAAACGAATTTACAGTAAAACTGATCGAGAGCCCGCCGTAACGATTATATTGTGTCGTGTATGGAGAGCGGAAACGGCGGCTCCTGTTGGCCGCCTCAATAATTGCCTGATAATAGAGGCCGGATGCGCTACTGCATTATTAGCACCCTGAAACAGCCTGGATATGGACAACAGTTCAGATAAACAAAAAGGTACCGCCTTTCTCATTCTTGAAAGAGGACAGAGCGAGGAGACCGTGAAAGTATTTGCTCTTTCCTCCGGGAATACTGTCATAGGCCGCTCCGCCTCTACCAGCAATCCGGATATTAAAATAAACGATCCCAATATTTCACGCACTCACGCGGAGATCAAATTTGAGGGCGGCTTTTACTACATCACTGATCCCGGCAGCACCAACGGCAGCAGGCTGAACGGGCAAACGCTGGAAAAAGGAAGGTCATACAGGCTTGAGGATAACTCACTGATCGAGCTGGCCATTATTCAGGGTATTCCCCGCGCAGCCCTGCGCTTTAGCTCTATAGATACCATACCGCAGGCGCAAAAAGCAGAAAGCGTTCAGAGGCCTGTGTGGCTGCAAATAGATGACGAACGCAAGGAAGTGAGGGTGGACGACTGCCTGATTACCCTCTCGCGTAAGGAGTACAGCCTTCTCTGGTTCCTATGCCGCCGGACGGGTACCATTTGCTCAAGGGATGAAATAATCCCGGAGGTATGGCCAGAGGCTCAGGACTCCGGTGCGGTTTCTGACGCAACAATCGATCAGCTAATCCACCGCCTCAGGGAGAAAGTAGAGCCCAACCCCTCCAGTCCCTCACGGATAATCAGTAAAAAGAGCTTCGGCTATATGCTTGTATAGACGTTCAAGCAGTACCTTGCAAAGTCGAAATAATAAACCGGTTTACTGCCTTTGCTCTACTCTACCTTTTCAACCTCGATCGTACACTCCGCAACCAGCGCGGCCACAGCTCCTATGGCAGCCAGTACCGGAACCGCCAGAACGGTTATCGCTACAGCCGGAGCACCTATCGAAAGAGGAATATCGATAAGCGGCCTGCCCTCATGAATCAGGCGCACCCGCCGTATGTTCCCCTGCCTTATGAGCTCCTTCAGTTTGTCCAGAAGGTCCTTTCCCGATACCGTATATTTTTCATACACTGCCATTTCATATTCCTTGCTTTCGTTGACTTCCGCAGCAGGTGGACGGGTGCATCTGTCTTATCGCCCGTTTCAGACGAGCTTCACTTCCGTGTACTATTATTCCACGTTCTTCCTGATAAAGTCCATGCCTCCCCACATCAGCTGCTGTGTTTATATTGGAGTTTATGGATTATTCCATGATACAATCGACCGGAAATAATTATCCCGGAGAAGATACCCGTGATACGCTTCAAAAGATACACCGAGACAGCCGCGCTGCATAACCCTTCTCAGAACTATGAACTGGATATGCAGCCCATAGAATACCGCCATGACCCTCTCACCGGTACGGTGACTTTCATCCATCCACGGCGGGGCAGGGGCGCTTATTTCCACAGTGAGCATAAGTTGATAGAACAGATAGCTCAGCAAACTCAGGAGACCTGCTTTTTCTGCCCGCAGAAGGTTGAAACGTCCACACCCACCTTCCCGGCGGAACTGGTGCCGCAGGGAAGGCTTGCTCGAGGACAGGCAACGCTCTTCCCCAACCTTTTTGCGCAAAAGGCTTATGCCGCCGTGGCGACTCTCTCACATTCACATTATCTCAGGCTCGATGAGTTCACTCCGTCGCTATTTACAGATGCCTTTACGCTGGCAGGCAACTATCTGGCGCGCGTATTTGAAGTATACGGCGCCCGCTATGCCGAGGTGGGTTGCAACTATCTACATCCCAGCGGCTCCAGCGTTATGCATCCTCATATACAGGTGATAGCGTCAAACGCGCCTTATCAGCTTATGACCACCTACATGGAAAAGGGAAGGGCTTACTTTCAGCGCTACGGCAGCAACTACTGGGACGATCTGGTGAAAAAGGAAAAAAGGCTTGACGAACGCTATATAGGCAGCATCGGCGCAACCGAATGGCTCGTTCCCTTTGCACCCATCCGTCACTACGAGATCGATGCCATAGTGAGCGGCTGCCGCCATATATTGGAATTCGATAGCTCCATCTGGGAAGGATTGGCAGAGGGACTGACGCGCGTGCTTAAAGCATATCACGACGAGAAACTCACCTGCTTTAATTTTGCCGTATATTCCGGCCCTATGGGACAGGACCTGCCTTATTTCAGAGCAGGCATGAAAATTGTGGCGCGCGCCGGTATACAGCAATTTCCCATAAACGATGTCTGGTATGGGCCCAACCTGTTGGGAAGCGGCTTTATCACCCGCCCTCCAGAGGAGGTGGCCGCCCTGATAAAACCGTTTTTTAAAAAGTAAATGCTGCTTTCTTTGCCGGCAGGATGAAGGCAGACGCGGCACAGATGTAAATTATGAGAATATATGATATGCTAGCAGACATTACAGGTTGCTTCCAGTAATTATCGTTATTACTTTTTTATTACTGATACTGAGAATACACGCCCTAGAAGCAGTCGCAAAGTCAAGCGTGGCGGGCGTATACAACGTCTATATTATGGTATAGATTATAATCATGAGCAGAGAAAAACAGCCGCGAAGCCCCGAGAGGAAAGAATCCTTTCGCTCAATTATGCTTGCTTCTCTATCATTCCGTGATTTTCGTCTGGTGTGGTTTGGTTCTTTCTCCGAGCATCTGGGCGAATTCATGGAGGTAGGGGCAATCCTGTGGCTGGTCAACCAGCTCACCCACTCGCCTTTAATGCTGACCATCGTTGGCGCCTGCCGCTTTATAAGCATGATATTCCTGCCTATCATCGGCGGCGTGGTTGCCGACCGCATGAACAGGCGGACACTGCTCATCATATCGCTTATAGGGACGGGACTTCTTTCGGCAGCCCTTTCCGTGCTGACGGGGACAGGGCACATAGCCGTATGGCACCTGATCGTTATCAGTTTGCTCATCGGGGCCGCCACCAGTTTTAATCACCCTGCGCGCCAGGCGATCGTCCCGAATCTGGTAGAGAGAAAACACCTCCTCAATGCCGTTTCACTGGACCTCATATCCGTGCTGGCATCCCGCATGGTGGGGATGTCTCTGGTAGGCTCGCTCATGACGGTAATAGGAGTGTGGCCCATCTTTGTTCTCAGGATTGCCGGGCTTATCCTGGCAATCGTCCTGCTGCTAATGGCAAAAATTCCAGCTACCCCATCGGATACCTCCCGTCAGGCACCCTGGCAAAGCATGGTCGGAGGGTTTCAATATCTGAAAAGCAATGCCATCATTTTAGGCTTAATTATGCTCTATCTGCTGCCATGGCTTGCTGACAACACCTATACCAGCTTCGTGCCCGTCTTTGCCACGGATATACTGCACATCAGCGCCACGGGCTACGGATTTTTCCAGGCCGCTCCCGGGCTGGGCGCGCTGATCGCACTGGTGACGCTGTCCCTGCTAACCCATTTCCGGCAAAAGACCGCGCTGTTTACAGGTGCCGGCATAGTGATGGGTCTATCGCTGCTTGCCTTTGCTTTCTCCAGGCAAACAGCGGTTTCACTGATTCTGGTGGTGCTGTTCGGGGCTATGCAAATGGGGTTTGTAAGCATAAACACGGCCTTAATACAGGGGGCTATACCGGATGGGGTGCGCGGCAGGGTAATGAGCCTGCGCGAGGTCACTTTCGGGCTGGGCCCTGCGGGTGCGATAATATTCGGCGCTATTGCGGAATATATTGGTGCCCCGGCCTCCCTAAGCCTGTTAGGCGGTGTCTGCTTCATTGTCGCGCTGCTGCCGCTGATCGCATTCCGCAAGCTGGGGAAAATAGAGATGCATTAATCTGAAAAAATGACCGCTACCCCTGATCCGGGGTTACCCTGATAATGAGCAAATCAGGGCTGCGAGTTCCACCTATACATCACAACTTTAAAGCCGCACACATATTCAAGCGCTGATTTGCTGCAGCCTTGCCGGAAAAGCTATTATGTTCCTGTACTGGTACAGGAAGGACTGCTGATAGATGGAGACGGACTGGTTTGCGTTGTGGCGGGAACTGACCGAGGTATCCGGCCACTGGCCGGACAGCAAGCCCATACAGCGCTACAAAGCGCACAGCGCCGCCGGACAGGAACGGACGGACCCGCTGCTCGACCTGGTCACCGGCGCCATAGAAAGATCCGATACGGTGCTTGATATCGGCGCGGGAAACGGGCGCTGGAGTATACCATGCGCCTGCAAGGCCGCAGCCGTAACCGCACTGGAGCCTTCGGCTGAGATGCGGGCAATGCTTGCCCGCGCCATCGCTGCGGCAGGACTTGATAATATCACGATAGTGCCGGAATCATGGGAAGAGGCTTACCCGCAGCAGCACGATATCATCGTCTGCGCCCATGCCATGTACGCCAGCCCCGATCTGCGCGAATTCATAGAGAAGATGGGACGCCACGCCCGCAAGACATGCTGCCTGGCCCTGCGGCTGCCTCCGTCAGACGGTATTATCGGCAGGCTGTCCCTCACTATCTACGGACGGGTTCATGACAGCCCGAACGCGATCATTGCCTATAATGCTCTCTACGCAATGGGCATTTATGCAGATATGATTGTGGAAGAGCAACTCCACCCCTGGGTCAACCATACATTCGATGACGCATTCGCCCGAGCCAAACGTCATTTACATCTGGAGGGATGCACGGAGCATGACGAACTTGTCCGCATCACACTCAAACGGCACCTGACGGCTGCAGACAGGGGGTTCATCTGGCCGGACGGTATGCGCTCCGCCCTGCTCCGCTGGCATCCGGCACATGGAGAGCAAAAAAGTAGTATCGGGCGCGGTTAAGACTTTTCAGAAGGCCTGTAAACGGCAGCCTGGACGTATTCTCTCTTTCCATTTTTCTGATAGTATGGTCTTTTACCGCGTACCTCATTACAAACGGTATCCGGTTTTTTACTTGCGCGGGACAGCGCCGCTGTTTCTCTATTCGGTCATCATTCACTTCGGGCGTTGCTGTCGGACGCCACAAAGCCTGTCATCTCATCCACAGAGCCGAACGAGGCCTCCCTTACACTTATTATGATCCCTTCTCCATCGATGAGTATAGTTGTCGGGTAGACGGCGATAGTATATTTTTCCGCTACGGCCCCCTCCTCATCTAGCAGAATGGGGAACGTAAATTTGCTCCCTGCAGCATAGCTTTCAACAAGCGCCTGACGTCCTTTCACACACACAGTGAGAAGTATATATTCGTTGCTGTCCATCAATGAAAAGAACTCCTGAATAAGCGGCAGCTGCTCTTTACAGGAAGCGCAGCTCATTTCCCAGAAGACCAGAATTATTTGTTTGCCGCCGGAATCAGCAAGCGAGACATCTTTCCCTGCCAGTGTTTTTAAAGCGAACTGAGGAGCCTTCATACCCTGAACCAGATCAGTTGATGTTCGTACGGGCATGGTTGCGACCTGTTCCTGAAGTTTGAGCTCCACCCCGCTCCCCTCCACATCAACTGCCTTTATCGTAAGTTGGTAGGCAGTATCGGGCTCCAGCCCTGCTACCTCATATTTATGGTCCTTAAGCAGCTCATCATCGGGCCATCCGGCAATAACCAATCCTGATTCCTGTTCTGTGGCTATTACCTGGCTGCTGGAAGGGACATTTGTCTTCCACGTTACTGTTATTGTCTTTTCCGTGATTTTCGAAATATCTACATTGCTTATTTTGATACTGCCGCCATCTACCACGCCGGAAGTATCGGGGGAAGAGCCGCCTCTGCCGGCTAAAAAGATAATAGCCCAGATAACTGCCGCGCACACTATAACCACCGCCGCAGCCATTAATATCCTTATACTCAACTTTTTGGGTAAAGAGAGGGTTTTCCGCCGCTGTCCGGAAACAATGCCGGCTCCTCCGGCGGGTGGGGAGGATAAACGCCTGGCGCTCTTTGCTTCTTTCGCTTTATACTTTTTTTTCTTAGCACTCATGAAGATTGTCCTATTTCAGATATACCGTGCGCTTTATGCTTACCACCATTATACAACGGTTAAACCTGGCATATATCTTATCATGTTGCCTTTTCTTTATGATGAAAGTATCTTTCCTGAAAGAAAAGTGCAGCATTGACAAGGCCTATCAATAACGGCACCTCCACCAGCGGGCCGATAACAGCGGCAAAAGCCTGCCCGGAGCCGATGCCGAAGACGGCTACGGCTACGGCGATGGCCAGCTCGAAGTTGTTGCTCGCCGCGGTGAAGGCGATGGTGGCAGTACGAGAGTAGTCAGCGCCGATTCTTTTGCCCATATAAAAGGAGAGCAGGAACATAACGACAAAATAGATCAGCAGAGGCACCGCTATTTTGACTACATCCAGCGGTATCTGCACGATAAGCTCGCCCTTGAGCGAGAACATTACCACAATAGTGAAGAGCAGCGCCGCCAGCGTAAGCGGGCTTATCTTCGGGATAAAACGCTCCTCATACCATGTACGCCCCTTGATCTTGAGGAATATGAATCTAGTCAGCATGCCTCCGAAGAAAGGTATGCCCAGATATATAAGCACGCTTTTGGCGATCTCGCCCATAGCCACATGGACCACCGAGCCCTCCAATCCGAACCAGCCCGGCATAATAGTGATGAAGATATAGGCATAGACGGAATAGAAAACGATCTGAAAGGCGGAGTTGAGCGCCACCAGCCCCGCAGCGTATTCGCTGTCACCCCTGGCCAGCTGATTCCAGATGATAACCATAGCTATACAGCGCGCAAGCCCGATCATGATGAGCCCTACCATGTAATCGGGATTCGGCCAGATAAAGCCCAGAAACAGGATCGCAACAAAGAACATAAGCAGCGGTCCGATAATGTAGTTCTGCACCAGGGAAAGCCCCAGCACACGCCAGTCACGGAAGACACGGCCCATCTCCTCATAGCGTACCTTTGCCAGCGGCGGGTACATCATCAGGATCAATCCCACAGCTATCGGTATCGAGGTGGTATTAACCTGGAAATAGCCGATAACATCCGCAACCTGCGGGATAAAATAGCCCAGCCCAACCCCCAAGGCCATAGCCAGGAAAATCCACAGGGTGAGAAAACGGTCAAGTAACGGCAGGCTACCTTTGATCGATTTCTCCATAGTATTCATATTCCGCTTTCTTTCCGCAATTCATATTTGCTGCTAACTCTATTCCTGCAACGTGGTACCGTACAATCCTTTAGTAATAATATTTTTAATCACCTTATCGAAGACTTTTTCGTCATCTATACATCCCCAGTACCAGATTTCCTCCACATACCTGATATGGTCCTCACCATCAATAATGACATTTATAAAAAGCTGAGAGCCGATAGCGTTGTATCTCTGTGCAGGAGCCTGACTATTCTTATCGCCGAGATTGTAAATCTGAAATACAAGTTTACCGCTGGCAAGTTCATCGGCAAAATATGTCTTTACCAGATATAACAGCCGCTCCTCCGCATAGGTACATGCCTCACAGCGCCGCTCACGGTGAAAATAGACGAGCTCCACCTGATCGGCCGGGCCGGTGACATGTGCTGCCGGATCTGCATTCGATATCGAGTAATCGCTGAAGATTTTTTCACAGGAGCAAAGCATGCCGGCAATCATAAGAAGTACGAGCAAACAGCTCCAATTTTTTAAGCGGCTGAATTTTCCCATAGCGTCAAACTATCCTGCTACATTAAAGTTATACATGCTGAATCCATAGATAGACATAGTAGATGCCTATCCCGATGAATGCGATAGCGACAATTATGCGGACAACCCGCTCAACTCTGGATATAGCGTTGAGCCATGAAGAAACCCCACTCACGCCCAGGGAAAGCAATGTGCCGAGTACTAGAACGGGCAGCCCCGTCCCCAGCGCATATACCGCCGGGAAGGAAATACCTCCGGCGGACTTGAGCGCAAGCGGTATCAAGACTCCGAAATAAAGGACTGCGCTGTAAGGACAGAAGGCCAGGGCAAAAATAACGCCAAGCAGAAAGCCTCCCACAGTACCCCAATTGGCTACCTTCTCTCCAAGAGAAGATAATCGCCCTCCCCCCCTGCCAAAACCGAGTCGTTCTATATTGAGCATAACCAGTCCTACGACTATCAGCAGCGGTCCCAATGCCTTCTCTCCCACATCCTGTAGGAAGAGCGAGATACCGGGTATTTCCAGGCCGGCAGCGATGATAAGTACACCGATCACGGAATAGGAAAACATCCGCCCAAGCGTATAAAGCGAGCCGGTTATGACGGCGAATTTGCGCTCCGACACCTTGCGGCTGATGAAGGCAATGGCTGCTATATTAGTAGCCAGCGGACACGGGCTTACCGCTGTCAGCAGCCCCAGTAAAAAGGCTGATAATATCGGTATATTGAAATCCCCGCCAAGGCTTCCGATATCCATTATCCTGCTGCCTCCAGCGCTTCTTTGACCAGGTCCTGGATAAGGGCGTCGAATTTCTCCTGGTCGTCCAGATATTCTTTTTCCCATACAGCTTCCATATGCCGTATATTGTCCTTGCCGTCTACTATGGTGTTAATAAAGAGTTGAGAGCCGACAGCCTGATATTTTGTGGCCACGGCTTCATTCTCCTTCAATCCCAGCTCATAGACGTTGAATTCCAGCTTCCCGCTGGCAAGCTCATCCTGGAAATATGTCTCTATGTTATGTTGCGTCCTTATCTCAATATATGTACACGGCCCACAGCGGCGTTTGGTATGAAAGTATGCTACCTCGACATAATTATTATCCTCTGAGGGAGCTTCCGGCTTAACCTGCGGTTCGCTGCTAGCAGGTTTTTCGCTTGCCGCCGGTGCGGAAGACTGCGGCTCATCGGGCTGTGCCGGTACCGGTGTTGGCGTATCGCAGGCAGCAACCGCACTAAGCATAACTATCATCACGAGACAAACGCCCAGTTTAGATAATATATTTTTGATCATGTTTTACTCCTTATCAGGTATCCCGTTCGGAACAAGCAGAGAACAACACCCGCCTGCTCATATACTTTTAAACATTGCCTGATTTTTTTGTTCTATTTCTCCTGTTCGGCCAGAGCGTTCATTATGTATTTTGTCATCTCTGCCTTGCCCGGCACCTTGCCGGAGGTTATGACTTTGCCGTCGATAACCAGCCCCGGCGTGGTGAGGATAGGATACTCGAGTATTTTCGCCATGTCTTTCACATATTCGACCTGAGCTTCGACCTTAAGTTCACTGATAATTTCGCTTACTGCTTTTTCCAGTGCGTGGCACTTCGCACAACCGGGACCGAGAATTTTAATGTTCATATTTTGCCTCCTCCTAGTTGTATTCTTTATGTAATGAGCCCGAAGATATAACCTGAGATGGTTGCCATGATGACCACCAGGGCAACATATGTCACCGTCTTTTTCGTGCCCATGATATTACGTATCACCAGCATATTGGGCAGCGAGAGCGCAGGTCCCGCCAGCAGCAATGCCATAGTCGGTCCTTTTCCCATGCCCAGGTCCATGAAAGCGCGTATAATGGGAACTTCTGTAAGGGTGGCAAAATACATCAGTGCCCCTAAAAATGAGGCAATGAAGTTGGCAAGCAGCCCATTGCCGCCCACCCAGGCGGTTACGGCTTCCTGCGGCACGACAGTGGTGATAATACCTGCAGCAAACACACCCGCCAGCAGCCAGGGCACAATCAGGCGCACGAATCTCACCGTCTCTTTCAGCCAGATGATGATTTCGCCGCGGCTAAACAGCCGCCACAGAATCACAGCCAGCGCTGCCAGCAGCACTCCAGTGACAATCCACTGCTTTGAGGCGGCAAAGATCAGAATGCCCACCAAAACTGCGAAGAAGAGCAGTTGCTGCCAGATGGGTTTACTGTCAGAGTCATCAAGTAAAGCATTAAAGGCAGTTGCATCTTTCTGAGATTCTTCCTCCCTGTAGATAGCCGCCATGATGAGTCCGATAATAATTGAGAATATGATAGCGCCGATAGCACGGCCAGCGCCTATATCAAAACCAAGCAGGCGGGCCGAGTAAACGATCGCCAGCACATTGATAGCAGGGCCGGAATATAAAAAGGCTATGGCCGGGCCCAGACCCGCCCCCCTTTTATAGATGCCTCCGAATAAGGGTAATATCGTACAGGAGCATACAGCCAGAATCGTACCTGATACAGAAGCAACGCCGTATGAAACCAGCTTTTTGGCTTTAGGCCCGAAATATTTCAGTATCGCGTTCTGTGAGACAAAGGCAGAGATGGCTCCGGCGATAAAAAAGGCCGGAATAAGGCACGTGAGCACATGCAGTGATAAATAGTCGACCAGTGCTGTAAGGCCGCCCTGCATGAGGTGAAGAAGATAGTCCATTATCATATACTCTATTTTTTATCAGGCCTCACGGCCTAAATATGCATGTATCCTTATATGCGCATTTACGCATTAAGTTTACCATGTGTCTGTTGAGAAGGCAACACTACGTAAGCCTGCCATTCAATAAGTAAAACCCCTTGAACTTGTCCCTGCGGCAGGTTATACTCGTATCATACAATTACTAGCAGTTCTCGCATGACCCGGGAGCTAATCCTGTTTAGTGAAGGCGTCATTTAAATAAACAACTTAAAAACAAGGGGAGGGCAGAATGCAAGTAAAAGATATCATGTCCTACAATGTCGTCACCGTACCCAGCAGCACCAGTATTGCCGAGGCCAAACGCATCATGGCTGCACACCGCATCAAGCGGCTGCCTGTTGTCGATAAGGGCAAACTGAAGGGGATCGTCACCTCGCGCAGCATAGAACAGGCCTCGCCCAGCAAGGCGAGCTCGCTTTCTATCTGGGAGCTCACCTATCTGTTGGACAGAATCACCGTAAAAGAGGTCATGACCAAGAACGTGGTCACCGTGCCGCCCGATATGGATGCAGAGGAAGTGGTGGCGCTGGCGCAGAAGAACCGCATCGGCTCGGTGGTGGTAATGGAAAATGATGCTATTGTGGGTATAGTAACCAGTGACGATTTCTTTGAAAGTATCATCAATCCGCTGCTGGGAATAAATATACCCGGGACGCGCATCGAGGTCACCGGCGGGTTGATCAAAGGCAAAGGGTTGGAGCAGATGGAGAATTTGGTCGCTACCATCCATAAGCACGGCCACAAGATCACGACCATCCATATCGAAAGTCCGCAGGAAGAAATAAATAAGGTCGTCTGCTTCCATCTCCAGGACAGCGACAAAATAGAAGAACTGGTCGACGATTTCAAAAGCCAGGGCTTCACTGTCAGGGTAAGGAACCGCTAAAAGCAAAGAAGAAAAACGCATCGAGGGACACCATCCCCCATGATGCGACAGGACTGTGTTGATGAGCGATACCGTATTAGTTACCTATGCTACCAAATACGGGGCCACAGCGGAGATAGCACAGAGAATCGGACATGTCCTGCTTAAGGCGGGACTTGAGGCCGAGGTTATGCCTGTAAAAGAGGTAAAAGACCCGGCGCGTTACAGGGCGGTTGTGCTGGGAAGTGCCGTCTATATCGGGCAGTGGCGCAAAGATGCTGCTTCCTTCGTTAAATCCAACCGGGAAGCGCTGTCAGCAGTCCCTGTGTGGATCTTCTCCAGCGGCCCGACAGGGCAGGGCGATCCTGAGGCACTGGTACAGGGTTGGCGCTATCCGTCGGCGCTGGAGCCGGTAATCGAGGCAATCAAGCCGCGCGATATAGCCGTCTTTCACGGGATGATCAACCTCGATAAATTCAATTTTCTGGAGAAGGCGGCCATCAAGAACATCAAGGCGCCGCTGGGAGACTGGCGCGATTGGGACGCCATTGAAAAATGGGCGCAAGGTATCGCGGAGAGTTTGAAGAGGTAGCGGCTCAGTAGAGCACCAGATAGACCGTGCCGCCTTCTTTCTGTCCCTTAACCAGTTCGCAGTGGCGCAGGACAGCCAGATCGTTATGAAGCTCAGCGGGGGGAATACCAAGCTCTCTTTCCAGTTCTCCAGCCGCAGCTCTACCTTTAGCCGCTATATACTCCCTGATCGCCCTTTGCTGCGCCGTCAAGCCTTCCAGCGGGCTGATGCCGAAAGCCTTTCTGGCGGACTGCGCCGAACGCACCGCCAGCGGGTCGCAGGCCTGCACGCGGTGAGCTGCCAGCAGATAGCATTCCTCGCATAACACCTGTCCACTCAAATCATAGCTTTCCCCTGCAGGGATGGAACACCCGCAACGGGAGCAGCAAGACTGCTCACATGCAGCCATTATCTTCTGCCTCTATGTTATTATCGCGACGTTCTCTATGCATGTCCTCGACCTCAGGCAGCCTCTGAAATTGCTAATCTATGCTGTTTTTATCGCTGCGAGCTCTTCTCTACTGCCGGCTATTTCAAAGCCGGTATGCCTTCCTTCCCCCTCATAGAGAAGATTCTCTCTTTTTCCTCCAACACCCACCAGTCTGACCCGTGTCACCGCAGTCTGGCTTTCCCGCAGCGTTCCCCGCATAGCCCCAATTACGGGTGCGCGCAGCGGAATCCCTTCCGCCTCGTATATCTCAATCTCCAACCGGTGTCGCTTTGACGCGATGTGGACTGACAATGTGCGCTCCTCCAGTCTGAAGAGGCTAAGATGTGCTCCGGTATAGGTGGTAAACCGGTAGAGTTCATTGCCGTGCCTGAACCCGGCGATAAATCCATCGAAGTAGCTGCCCCGCCAGGGGATATTGGCGATCGATACCATCAAAGACATGCCGGGTTGCAGGAAATGGTTAGTCTGCAGCCAGATATGATAGCGAGGAAATGAAGTCCCCCAGTCTTTTTCCATATAGCCCCTGCCGCCGCTGAAATCGATACGGCGCCCATCGAGGGCAAGCACACCTTCTATAATGTGGTCGAAGCTCAGGACCGCATGATAGCACTCCATAAACGGCACAAAGGCATACCAGCCCATCGCTCCCGGCAAAAAAAGTTTTACCGGCCAGGGAGACAAGCCCGTAAAAGTAAGCATTCCTTTGACGGTATGCCCGTCCCCTGCGGCATCGACAGCAATGCCGGTACTGCTGAATCTGTTGGGGCCTATCTGCAGTTCGAATTGTTTATCTGCGGTCTTGAATCGCTCTATCTCATATTTAAAATAGGCGCTGGAGGAAGCGGCCGCATCCAGAAGCTGGATGAAAGCGCCGGCATTGCCTGATTCATCAAAAGATACGCCGGGAATGACGGCGACGACATTCTTTTCTGCGGCATCAACCATCTTGTAGTACCAGCCTTCGAAGTAGCCGCGCATGCGCGCCTTTCCCTGATACATACCCGGTCTCCACAGCCGGTATAATCTATGAAGCAAGTCCTTCCCCCTTCTCCGTGCTTTACAGCCCTGCCCGCAGTTCTCCGCTTATGGTCGGCTTGTTACTCAGCCGGACTTTCCTGTATGGTTACGCGCTTGATGGCGTCTCCATTGACGAGCGACTTGAGCACATCCATGCCGCCGGTAAGCTGCCCGAATACCGAATGCCTGCCGTTAAGGTGCGGCTGCGGCTCATAGCAGATAAAGAACTGCGAGCCGTTGGTATTGGGGCCGGCATTGGCCATGGAGAGCGCACCGGCTGTATGCGTATGCCCCGTGAACTCATCGGCAAACCTGTAGCCCGGTCCTCCTGTCCCCGTGCCGGTCGGGTCTCCGCCCTGCGCCATAAAACCGGGGATGACGCGGTGGAAAGACGAGTTGGTATAAAAGCCCTCTCGAGCTAAAAAAACGAAGTTGTTCACTGTCACCGGAACATCGGCGGCAAACAACTCCAGATCCAGATCACCTTTTGCTGTTTCTATGGTAGCACTATATTTTTTAGTGTTATCGAGCTTCATTGGCGGCGGTGTAGTATATTTCATACGCTTTCCTTAAGCCTCCTTATTGCAAAGTCGCAAAGTATTGTACCATCTGCCGCCGCTGGCTGAAAAGCTTATGGCGGGGGATTGCGCAAGATGCCTTTTTACGATAAGCTCATCTCATGATAATAATAACTCCCGATATAACTATCGATGAGAAGGAGATACAGGAGGAGTTCGTCCAGTCAGGCGGACCGGGCGGACAGAACGTTAACAAGGTTGCCAGCGCGGTGCAACTGCGCTTTAATGCTGCCGGGTCTCCATCGCTTCCTGAAGATGTGCGCGGCCGCCTGCTTGCAAATGCGGGCAGCCGCATAACCCGCGACGGCTTTCTGGTTATCAGAGCCCACCGCTTCCGCACTCAGAAGGCAAACCGCAAAGATGCCTATAGCCGGCTTATCAGCCTGCTTAAGGAAGCGACACAGGAGCCGAAGGTCCGGCACAGGACAAGACCCTCTCTCACCGCGAAAAAACGGCGTCTGGATGATAAACGGAAAAGGTCCGCGCTTAAACGCCTGCGCCGCCCCCTCACTAAAGCACCGAACGACTATTAGCAGCGCAGGTACTGGTATACCCTGGCATAATATGGTAATGTTGTTACGATAAAGACTGCAGGAGTCCCGATATGCATATATCAAACCTCGATACAGTTGTCAAAATAAAGCCGGAGATGGAAGGGGCAAAAGGTATAACTAAACAGGTCCCGCTCTCAAAAGAAGACGGAGCGCCAACCTGTTCCTTCCGCGTATTCTCCATCGAACCGGGCGGCCATACCCCCAGGCACAGTCACCCCTTCGAGCACATGAATTACATTATCGAAGGGGCGGGAACAGCCGTGTCAGGAGAGAGCGAAAACAAGATCAGAAAAGGAGATTTTATTCTGGTCATGCCGGGAGAGACGCATCAATACATCAATACATCGGCAAGCGAGCCTCTGGTGATGATATGCGCTGTGCCTGTTCAGTACGAGTGACCTGCGGGGAGAGTAAATCATAAACGCTCTCCCTGCGTTTTCGATCAAATATTGATGCGGTTAATATCAGAGTAAAGCTGCGGCCCTGCAGGGACAAATATGCATTGTAAGGAGAGGCATCAATGAATATCGAGATATACTATTGCGAGATTTGACCGGGCTACCAGCCGCATGCCGTCAGTCTGGCGGACGAATTGAAAAGCACAATGGGGGCAAATGCGCAGGTCTTACCCGGCCAAAAAGGCATGTTCGATGTGAGAGTAGATGGGGAGCTTGTCTTTTCCAAATATACGGTCGGGCACTTACCTGCCGCTGAAGAGATAATCGCAATTCTAAAGGAGAAAAAAGGCAGCAGCTGAACACGTAGCTACAGTTTGACGGAAGATATACGAGAGCCCCCGTGCTGCCCTGAGCGGGGACTAAAGCCCTGAGAACCTGCCGTCATTGAAATTATGTATTGAGACCGTCCGGTCACCCTTCTCGATCTCCTTGACTACGGCAATAACGGCATCGTTGACCGGCGTTGCAATACCGCATTCCCTGCCTTTCTGTGCGACATACCCGTTGAGATAGTCTATCTCCGTCTGGCGTCCGCGCATAAGAGAGGTATGGCTGGATGAGCGCAGCCTGCGGTACCTGAAACCCACCAGGCGCAGCAGCATATGGCGCTTAGCATCGCTACACCAGCCCGAACCGTTGACGAAAGAATGATAATCGAGCCGCCCGAAAAAGGGCTCCACTTTTACCCCCATGGCGTCCGCCACCGCCATACACTCCTTGATTACAGCGATCATGATGTTGCGTGCCTTGCTCATTGACAACATTTGTCCCAAAGGCAGGCCGCAGACAACCCCCAGCGAAGCGATGCAGCAGTTGATCACCAGTTTGGCATAGCGGTGCCCCATCATATTATGAGAAATGCGCACGGGGTAGACTGCCCGCAGTATATCCGCTACCGCCGGCAGGCGCTCGTCTGCTGGCTCGAAGATACTGCCCAGTATCATCTTGCCGGAGGCGGTGATCTCCAGCTCGCCGGGACGGTGAAAGGTTGCGCCCCACCCCACGATACACCCCACTACCCGCCCCCTCCCCAGTACCTCTGCCAGAGCCGGCTCACAAATGCCGTTCTGCATACATACGGCCAGAGAATCCTCGTTCATAAAGGGAACTATTTCCTGCGCTGCTTTCTGGAGGTCCACGGCCTTGGTAGCCATGATTATAAGGTCCTTTTTGCCTTGCAGTTCTGCGATATGCGCGACAGCAGATAAACGGACTGAGAAATCTCCTTTGATGCCCGTTATATGCAGCCCCCTGCTCTCTACCGCCGCTGCCAGCTCAGGTGAGTTGCAGACCACCTGAACGTCATATCCCGCCCGGTGCAGCAAAGCTGCCGTAACGCCGCCTATTGCTCCCGCGCCGATAACGGTAATATGAGCGTTTTTCCCAATCATCGCTGTTATTGTAGCGTACTCCTTATTTTCTGAAAACAGTCTTCGCTCCTAAAAGACATAGTAGGCAATGCTGAAGACCAGCACCAGCACGGCAAGAACGGACAGTGCCGGCACGGTCAGATAACGGTATACCGTAACCAACCGTGCCTTAAAATACTCCGCTGAAAGCGCAAGGCAAAGGTGCAGCGGCGAGATCATCATCCCTATCATTCCACTGCCGTAGGCCAGCAGCAGAGAAAAGCTCTTCAGGCCGGCGCCGGTGCCTATGAGCGGCAGCAGCAGGGGAAAGGTAATTCCCACAAAGGCCATGCTGTTGGCGGTAACCAGACCGATGATCAAGGGAAGCAGTGAGAGCGTCACCACCACCGGCAGGCCGACAGATCGAAAAACAGACAGGATAGACTCTGCCGCCCCGGCTGTCTCTATTACCGCTTTAAACAACATGACAGCATAAAGGAAGAGAAGTATCCTGGGCTCCAATCCGTATTTAAAAGATCTGCCCAACTGCGGCAGCCCCGGGCGCTGCTGCACTATGAGCAGCAGCAGTACGACAGGAAAAGCGATAATAGCATCAATTCCCGCCAGTATCAGTATGACCAACAGAATGATGGGCCAGGCAGCCTTCAGGAAGTTCAAGGCCATACCCTTTGATTGAGTACCTCTGGACCCGGGTAGATTCCTCATAATCCTGTAGCTGGCAACAGCGCCGCACGCTACCGCCAGAAGCGTCGCCGGAAACATAAAGGCCAGCAATTTTGAAAGGGGCACTTCCAGGAGCGCACCAGTGGCGATAATGGCCGGGTAGACCGGAACAGAGTACTCCCAGACATGCCGGAACCAATAGTTGATAAAAGTGCTCTGAGGCGGGTCCAGTCCTATTTTGCGCACCAGGTCCCGTACGGCTGTGGCGGAAACCAGCGCACCCGCAGGCATGGGCACAAAACCGATAACTGCGGGAACGAGATGAAAGGCAAGTTTGGGAGTGAGCCGCTCCATGGTCTGCGCCAGCCCTGACAGCAGCCCTCGTTCTTCCATTAATTTGCTCAGCGTAAGCGCACTGGCAATAACGACCAGCAGGCGTATGGTCTGATAGTCACAAATGGCAGCAAGCATCATGCCGGGTATTACGCGCCAGGGCAGCACTAAAAGGGCTAATAGTATTCCGCCGGCCAGCACGGCAAAGCCGGCATGGAGCTTTATGCGCAGCAGAAGCAGAATTACTATCAGGGAGATCAGCAGGGCCAGTGAAGGATTTATCATTGTATCAATAATCCGGGAGTTCTTAATATATCCTCATGCGTGCGCTCATGATAGCATACAGGTATAGCGGCACTCCAGTCAGAGGCTTACTTTAAATCCATGTATACGCTACAATAAATGCGGTGTGAGAACTCTGTCTTTACATGGAGAACCCCGCTAATAAACATAAAGAGGAGTCTACTATGCAGGTACCTGAAAACAGGCCCTGGTTTAAATTCTGGCCTGAGAGGATGCCACGGCATATCGATTATCCCCGGATACCGCTTTTTCACTTCCTTATGGAGAGCGCACGCACGCACCCGGATAACATTGCTTTCCAGATGGACAGAGGCAAGTACAGCTATAAAGAGTTCGACCTCATGACGGCAAAGCTGGCGGCGGGCCTGAGGGGGCTGGGGATTAAAAAAGGCGACCGCATTATGCTGCTGCTGCCGAACTGTCTGGAATTCCCGGTGGCATACTACGGCATATTGAAATCAGGGGCAATCGTCGTGCCCACCAATCCCATGTACAAAGACAGGGAGCTGGCGCATCACCTCAACGATTCCGGATCTACGGCGGTAATCACAGAGATGGAGTGCTTTGATGCACTTAAACATATACAGCATGAGACCGGCCTTTCTACCATAATCGTCACCGGAGACTCCGTACCTGACGGAGCCGTGTCCTTCAATAAGCTGCGGTCGGAAAATGCGCCTTATAAACCGGACTTTTCCCTCAATCCTGATGAGGACATCGCAGCCATCGAATATACGGGCGGCACCACCGGCCTGCCTAAAGGTGTGCTGCTCAGCCATTATAATCTCACTGCCAATGCCATCCAGAATGCGACATGGATGGGCTGGAAAGATACGGATGTGGTAGCAGGAGTCCTGCCGCTCTATCACAGCTGGGGAGCCAGCCTGCTCAACTCCGCTATTTACAGCAGCGCAAAAGTTATCGTTTTTGAACGCTACGACCTGGAAACACTGCTGGAGGCCATACAAGCGGATAAAATCACCATCCTCTACGGCGCTGCCTCCATGTTCATCATGATGGTGAGCAATCCAAAATTGAAAGAGTACAATCTCTCCAGCCTGCGCTGGGCCAAACCGGGGGCAATGCCCATACCCCCGGATGTCAAAGAGAAATGGGAGAGCGCAACCGGGTCGAAGATGATGCTGGGCTACGGATTAAGCGAAGCTTCCCCGGAAACCCACAACAACCCGCCTCAGCGGATCAAAGCCGGCACCATCGGTATACCGATGATGGATGTCGATGCACGCATAGTCGATGCCGATGATGGTGTGACCGAGCTTCCGCCCGATAAGGTGGGAGAACTGGTGATACGCGGACCGCAGGTTATGCAGGGATATCTGAACCGCCCTGAAGATAACAAGGAAACCCTTAAGAACGGCTGGCTGCATACAGGCGATCTGGCGCGTATGGACAAGGACGGATACTTCTCCATCGCTGATAGAAAGAAAGAGATTATCAAATACAAGGGCTATACTATCGCTCCGGCCGAGGTGGAAGCGGTGGTTTATGAGCATCCGGCCGTAAAAGAATGTGCCGTGGTGGGCAAGCCTGACCCGCTGGCGGGCGAGATACCCACCGCTTTCGTAGTGTTGAAACAAGGCCGTACGGCAACAGCCCCAGAGCTTATCGAGTTCTGTAAGAAGAGACTCTCAGCCTATAAAAGAATACGCGAGGTGGTTTTCGTGGATGAGATACCCAAGACCACGGTAGGCAAGGTCCTCAGAAGGGTGCTCAGAGACAGGCTGCTGGCAGAACAGTCATAATAAACCGCTGATTATCCTGTTCTGTTGTCAACTGCAATGTCTATCTCCTATAATAGCTCAACCGTAAAATGAAGGGGCAGGGCGCATTTTCAAAAATTCGGAGCAGCATGAAATATAAGGTAGTCGCCATTGTCGGCATGGCCGGTTCCGGCAAATCTGAAGTATCGATAGTGTTTGAAGAACACGGGTACCGCAAGGTACGCTTCGGCGATGTTACGGACGAGGAAGTCACCCGCAGGGGGCTTGCTCTCAAGGAAGAGAACGAGCGCACCGTACGGCAGCAACTAAGACAGGAACACGGGATGGCGGCTTACGCCATATTAAACCTGCCGAAAATCGACCCCCTGCTCAAGCAGACAAATGTCGTGGTTGACGGCCTCTACTCATGGGAGGAATATACTCTGATGAAAGGCCACTACGGGCAACAGCTTGTCCTCGTTGCCGTCTGGTCGTCGCCGGCGACCCGCTACCGCCGCCTAGCCCATAGAGCAGTGCGCCCCCTTACCGGTAGTGAAGGAGCGGAACGCGACCGCACGGAAATAGAGAACAGCCACAAGGGCGGGCCAATTGCTATGGCGGATTACACCATTGTGAACGAATCCTCGCTGGAAGAGCTGCGGGGGCAGACCCGGCGCATAATAGAGGCTTTAACATGAATGGGATAAAAAGACCGGGTATAGATGAATATTTCCTTAAAATAGCTTCTGTAGTGGCAGAGCGCTCCACTTGCTTAAGACACCACGTGGGCGCCGTGGCTGTCCGTGATAAGCACATACTGTCCACGGGCTACAACGGCGCTGCAGCAGGACTGAAGGACTGTCTGGAGCTAGGCTGCCTTCGGAATGAGCGCAACATCGAGTCAGGGACCATGCATGAAGTATGCCGTGCTATCCATGCAGAGCAAAATGTGATCATTCAGGCGGCACTGCACGGCGTTAGCCTGGAGGGCTCGACCATCTATTGCACCCATTCCCCCTGTATTCTCTGTGCAAAAATGCTGGTGAACGCAAGGATAAAGCGTTTCGTTACATTCGGGCGTTATGCGGATGAATCCTTCGTTGACCTTTTTACAGAAGCGGCTATCGCTTTCGATCTGCTGGAAAAGCCTGCCGCGGAAATCACCTATCTACCCTGATTCGTACTACATGGAAAAACAACGCAACGGAAGCACGCGGATACCTTCAGCCAGCCTTACTTCATCTCTTTTCGTTCGAGGGAGGGCAGAGATGCATGCTCCTTCCCCCGTTCAAGTATGATCAGTTTCGCCCCGCATTTATCGCATATGGGGTGGTCTTTGACGCTCCATCCCCACCACTGGCTTCCGCACTCGGGACAAACTGCCTTATGTCCTATATACACCTTCCCTGCCTCACGATTCCGGCTATGGTTTGGCCTGATTATATTTTCGGTATGACGGGAAAATAATCAACAAAGTTATATACGAGCATTATATATGTTCTGCGGGCAACATGCAATAATATGCCCGTTACCCGGCAGCGGTTCTCTTTGCGCACATCTGTCTGACATCTTGCCGTTTTCTCCCTCTGTTGTATGACCGGCCATCTCCATGAGCACTGCAACCGTTGCTTTTTTAGAGTAAATACTTTAAGCTACAGATAGTCCGATGTCCGCCGTGAAAATTCCTGGGAGGTAAACAGGTGCCCGGCAGAGACCGTAACCAGAAGAGACCGGCTAATAAAACAATAAAAGAAAACGCATGCCATGCTGCCCTGCTGTCCCTGCTGATATGCACCTGTATCGTTATTGTCGCTGCGGCTGTTTTCCCGGCTCCTGCCTATGCGGGGGCAAATCTGACGTTATCGGCGCAATCAGGACTTGTAGGGTCCAACATAGAGCTTAGAGGAGAAAATTTTTCGGGCAGTCTGGCTGCTGTCTACTGGGATGAGGCAATCATAGCTGAAGATGTCCCCGTTTCAGCTCAAGGCACCATACTCTATACAATTGAGATACCGCATGCCGCTCGAGGCGAACATACCATTTTTATCTCTGACGACAGCAACTGGTCTGAAAGCACCGCTTCCGTTTCTTTCGAGGTACTTCCGTCAATCAAGGTCTTTCCGCCGATGGGTGAACCGCAGACACAGCTTACGGTCACTGGAAATGGATTCGATAAATATGAAACGAATATCAGTATCACTGTAGATGGTACTGTAGTATCCAGCACCTTGACCTCTGCGGATGCTTTCGGGACATGGAGCATCTCCTATATTCTTCCCAATATATCCCGTGGAGAGCATTTGTTTGGAGCGCAGGGGAGTACAACCTATGCCGGAGAGGTGGATGAGGTCGTTTTTCTGGTAACCCCCTGGAGCAAAATAGAGCCGGTTGCGGGGCAGGTCGGTTCAAAGACGACCCTGTGGGGTCACGGCTTCAGTACCAGTGAAGTGGGGATATCTATAAGCTGGGATGACGAAGTGATAATGTCCGGGCTCACCGCAGATACCGGAGGCAGCATAGTACAGGAAATCGAGGTCCCTCCCAGCTCTTACGGCAAACATGCTATCAGTATCTTCGGCAAACTTTATACGCTTAAAGGCAAAGTCCCCAAATCATACTTCGAGGTACTTCCGTCTCTAACCGTGGAACCGGACACCGCTGCCATAGATGAACGCGTCACTATAAAAGGGGCCGGCTTTACCGCCAAAGACCGCCTCACATTCACTTTCGATCAGACCGAGATTACGCCTCCGCTAAGGAGCGATGATCTCGGCAGCTTCAGAACTTCCTTTATCGTTCCCCAGACCACAAGCCTCGAGCATATGATCTCGGTCAGTGACAGCAAAGGCAACACGGCACAGGCGTCCTTAAACACGGTGAAATTTGCCGCAACATCATCACCCACCCCCCTTGCCCCGGTACAGGACCAGAGGTTTGCTGTTTTTTACTCCATTGGGCGTGTCTATATCGATGGAATAAAATACCTGTTCGGGAAAAGGCCGCTGGGTTTGACAGGGGTTGACTTCGATTGGTCACTCGATAGGGAATCCGGGGAGGAACGCTATGTCCTTCAAATCGCCAGAGGCACATCGTTTGACCGGATAGCTCTGGAAAAAGAAACCGAGAGTATATCTTCATATACTCTCTCGCAGGCCGATGCTCTGCCGCCGGGGAAGTACCAGTGGAGAATTAAAGTAATCGATTCGATGGGAAAAGAGAGCCCCTGGTCTGAAGCAGCCTCTTTTGAAGTGATACTCGTCCCTATCTATATTGCCGTGCTTTCCGCTGTTCTGCTGCTCCTCTTTATCGCAGCGGTGGTACTGGGCATCCGTGTAGCCTGGGCGAGCTCATCATACCGCTAGCTGTGCAGTACACCGCATCCACCAGTATGAAATCATTGTACGGCAGCCATGTTTATATGTTCCCGTAAAGGACAATCTCCATGGGCAGGCCGCAGGAATCGGTTTCCGGCTGCGCCGGTATGGTGTCAGGCTTGCACCCTTCCTTGCCGGCTAGCAAAGCCACAAGAGCCGCTGCCAGCGCATCCAGAATATCGTCCTCCGCCACCTCCCTTCTTAAGAAATTATCAAGACCGTATTTTATAATATCATCTGCCCAGGGACAAAAAGAGGACAAAATATCCCTGCGTTCCCGCCGGCCCTGCTGCGTCTTTTTGCTTAAGCGCATGGGAAGACCTTGCGCCAGTATGAAATAGCATAATTCCGGATGAGTCTCCCTGATGACACCGCGCGCCTGCGGATGACGGGAGAGGAACCGGTCCACTTCTGCGATCTTCGCTGTAATATGAAATGCCTGTAGGGAAATGCCTTTGCCCGTACAGACACGGTTGGCGAAAAGAGCCTGATCGTAATTTACCGCTGAAAGCGCGGAGCGGCAGGGCGGACGAAAAACTGAAGAGGCCCGCTTCCCCAGCAGGCGGCGGGCTTCCAGATCACACTTGCGTTCCTGCTCGCCTCCATCTCTCAGGCCGATAGGTATATCGATAAGCGCAAGCTTAATAGCCCTGCATTCCTGCCAAAATTCCTCAATAGTTGAACAGCATGAAACGCTCCAGTCAGAATACCGCCCCAGCGTCACCACACACCAGCCTTTGCGGCAGCCGTCTACTCCTGCTGCGAAAATTTGCTCCACAATCTGAATTCGCTCCCGGTCTCAGTCTATTCTGGTAAAAAGGCTTCCTTTCGTACCGCATACCGGGCAATTGCCGGGCAGTTCTTTCTCAGCGGTATACCCGCATACCGGGCATACATAGTAGGGAAAATCCTGTTCGTCTTTTTGCATAGTATCCAGAAAGGATTGATATATACGGGCATGAACCTTCTCTACTTCATTAGCATAGAAAAAACTGCGTTCTGCATCTTTATTGCCTTCCGCTTTGGCGGCTTCAATCATCTCCGGATACATTTTTTCGAACTCGAAAGTTTCTCCTGTAACTGCTTCTTTCAAATTCTCCGCGGTGGTTTTTATTCCTCTTAACACTTTCAGATGGTTACCGGCATGAACTGTCTCCGCTGCTGCTGCTGCTCTGAAGAATCTGGCAATCTGCTTATAGCCCTCTTTATTGGCCACAGCAGCAAAAGCAAGATATTTCTGGTTTGCCTGTGATTCCCCCGCAAAAGCTTCTTTTAAGAACGATTCCGTTCCGGACATTGTCGTAGCCTCCTTTATCCGTCGATAAGGTAATTGTACCACCTCTGAATAATAATGGAGGGAGTTGCCCCTGCTAAAGGTTTTTCCTCCATGAAGATACTTCAGCATAAGCAAGGAACGTTTTCTACCGTCTCTTGACATGCCCCTTATAATATAATGTGTACAGAAGTATTATTAGCGGGATGTTGGCAAGAGGTCTGCAAATGATGTACATTCTCGCTGGTTTTACACTATATAATACGGTATGATTAAGATGTTGGCTGCACTGTACGGTGAGGAGAGATAATCTAACCTCACGGAGGATCGTAAATGTCTGAGATGAGTGATCAAACGCTGGTTTGCCGTCAATGCGGCAAAGAGTTTCTGTTTACGCAGGGAGAGCGCCTATTCTATGAAAGAAAAGGGCTTAGCCTCCCGCACCGCTGTCCGCAATGCCGCGTCGCTAAAAACAGTCAGCCGCAATCACTGGTCTGTTCGCATTGCCACACGGAGCTGGAGAAAGGGGAGGCTATTTTCTGCACCGCCTGTCTGGCAACTGCGGAGCTGGAAGGGGAGCTCAAAAACAGAGAACTGCAAAATACAGTCGACGAATTAAAAACTAAGATAGAGAGCCTTGAAACCCTGCGTGAAGAGATGGTTGCGTCGCTCGCAAGTAAAGAAAAGTCCGTCTCCGATCTACAGAAAAAAGTCAGTTCTTTTGAGTTTGACTCCAGGGTCATCCGCGAGCTCAGCTCATCCATGGCACTTATGAACAAATCGTTTCAAGCCTTTGATTCCCGCATGAACGGGTTGGAGCAGGCACAGACCACCATCAATCAACGCATGCTTCAGCTTGTCCACAAAATGCATGAGTTTTATGATGGTATCAGCCTGATGGATCTAATAAAACGCAGTTTCAGAAGCTATTCGAGAGAGGACTCCTCCGAGCGGGTAATAGAAACGCATTAAAAAGCCGCTTCATTGCCTGCGTAAAATCCACACCTTTCCTGTATTTGTCCGGTTGTTCCGCGCGCCGTTAAATCCGGCTGCGGCGTTTGGAGTGACGCTTGAGCCGATGTTATAATAGTCCCGTACCGCGCACTTATCTGCCCTGGCGATTTCATAAATGCACGGTAATACAGTAACTGGAAACGGATCTGATAAAAAGTATGCCACAATCTCCCCGTGAAATTTTAGCCGACCTCAATCCCGCGCAAAGGGAAGCAGTAGAAACCATAGAAGGGCCTGTGCTTATACTGGCGGGGCCGGGCAGCGGTAAAACAAGGGTTATTACTCACCGGATAGCCTATCTTGTGAAAGTATGCGGCATCAGCCCTCACCGCATAATGGCCGTCACCTTTACCAACAAGGCAGCCCGGGAAATGCAGGAGAGGCTGGAAAAGCTTTTGGGCAAGTCCGCTGAGCCGCCTGCGATGGGAACCTTCCATTCCATCTGTGCGCGCATTTTGCGCGAGGATGGTTCCGCTATCGGACTGGAACCGCGCTATACTATATTTGACGATGACGACCAGGTGCGGGTAATCAAGCAAAGCCTGCAGGAGCTGGGCATCGATCCCAAACAGTATACTCCCAAATCTATTCAGAACGCGATCGTCCAGGCGAAAAGCCAGCTCCTCACACCTGATGACTACGCTCGATCAACAAGCAGCTATTTCGAGGAGATCGTCGGCCGGGTCTATGAACGCTACCAGAAGCACCTCCAGCAGAGCCAGACGGTGGATTTCGAGGACCTGCTCATGAAAACGGTGCTGCTGTTCGAACAGCATGCGGATATAGCATCCCGTTATCAGAAACGCTACCTGCACCTCATGGTCGATGAATTCCAGGACACCAGCATCACACAGTACAGGCTGATCAAGCATCTCGGCGGCCTGTATAAAAATATTTGCGTGGTCGGCGATCCCGACCAATCCATCTACTCGTGGAGATATGCCGATATACGCAATATTCTCAGTTTCGAGCGCGATTTTCCCGATGCCAGAGTGATCGTGCTGGACCAAAACTACCGTTCTACGCAGAACATCCTTCAGGTAGCCTCCTGCATTATCTCGGCAAACATTCAGAGAAAACCAAAGCCTTTAAGAACGGAGAATGCTGCTGGAGCGCTGACCACAGTGGTCCAGACCTATAATGAGGGCGAAGAGGCGCAGTATGTAGTGAGCGAAATAGACCGGTTGAAAAGGGAGCACGGTATTTCACCGCTCGATTGTGCAGTGATGTTCAGGGTCAACGCTCAATCGCGTGCGCTGGAAGAGGCTTTCATGCGGCACGGCATACCCTACAGACTGGTCGGCGGGCTGCGTTTCTACCAGAGACGGGAGATCAAGGATGTTATCGCCTATCTCAAGTTCATTCATAATCCCGATGATAATATCAGCTTAAGCCGGATTATCAATACACCCGGGCGCGGAATAGGACCCCGTACCGTAAATGAGCTTAGCTCATGGGCCGGTGCCAACGGCGGCAGCCTGTATCAGGCGGTGAGCAAGCTGTCCGATGACACCGGGCCGCAATTGGGGGCACGGGCTGCTCTTGCCGTTTCAGGTTTTTACCGTCTGCTTTCGCACCTTATTGAAAAAAGCCGGCAGCTTCCCTTAAGCGGACTTCTTGATGAAGTCATCGGTTCGTCCGGATATAAGGACTACATCCTTGCGGACGAGGAAGGCAAAGATCGCTGGGAGAATATCCTTGAATTGCGGACGGTTGCACGGGAATATAACTGGCTGGAACAGGATGAAGCGCTTGCTGCTTTTCTGGAAAAGGTCAGCCTGGTCATGGCGGAAGACGAAACGGAGGAAAAGCCCGATGCCGCTACACTGACCACGCTGCATCAGGCCAAGGGGCTGGAATTCCCGGTTGTCTTTATTGTGGGACTTGAGGAGGGGCTGCTGCCTCATCGCAGGTCTATAGAGGATGGAGAAATCGAGGAAGAGAGACGGTTGTGCTATGTAGGCGTTACCAGAGCCAAAAGCCGGGTCTATCTGCTTTACACCTTCAGACGCAGCCTCTTCGGCATGAGCGCAGTGAGCGAGCCGTCCCGTTTTCTCCAGGAGGTGCCGCGCCATCTGATACATAATATTACTCTCAGGGAGGCCGAACCGGAGGAGATAGAGTGTACTCCGATAACCTCGCTCTTTTCCAGGCGCGCGGAGAGCAGGCCTGTACAGCCTGCGCCCGAGAGAGTCAGGACTCTACAGGTAAGCGTAGGAGATTATGTGCGTCATACCGCCTTCGGAGAAGGGGTGGTTGTCGGCTGCGCGCCCTTCGGCAGAGACCAGCAGGCCACAATAGAATTTGCCGGAGTGGGCGTGAAAAAATTGCTGCTCAGCCTTGCCCCTCTGGAGAAAATTGAAAAGACCGGCGGCAAAGGCTAGTCCGAGCCGTCCCTGCACTGCAAATCAGCAATTGATAACGAAAGCATGCACCTTTACAGGTACATGCTTTATATCGTATCCCGTATTCTCCTGAATATTTGTGTATTCTAAATACTCAGCAGATGAAGTACGTTATTCCTGTTCTCTATCCAGCAGCCAGGCAAATGTCTGCTTTTTCAGCTCAGCTATGTAGAATGTTTCCACATGCCTTACCCCGTCTATAGTGGCAATTTCACTCTTGATGAGATTGACCAGCATCTCCGGTGAAGATGCATAGACATTAACGATAATATCGAAGCGGCCAAAGGTCAACGCCGTAAAATGAACGCTTTTATTGCTGATAAGCTTATCGCAGACGCTGTCAATCTGGTTCATAGTGACATCGAGAGCGATAATAGCCATGGCGCTCAATCCGACCTTGGACGGCTCCGGCATAGCAGTTATGGTGATGATGTTGTCACGCACCAAACGTTTGATCCGCCGGGAGGCGGAAGCAATGCTTATGCCCAATTTTTTGGAAAGATTGACCGAGCTTGCGCGGCCGTCTTTCTGAAGTTCCACAATAAGTTTGTGATCAATATTGTCTATCATTCCTTTTCCTTTTTTAGTATTTTTGCGGGTAACCTTCCTGCGCTATCACATTTGCGATAACTATTAATGCAGGGGGTGTATAACTTTTTTCATAATAATTGTCTTTGACGATATCATTATATAGCATAAACAATAATTAATGATAATTCTTTGCAAAAATAAAGTCAAGCTGCCCTTTTTCCGCTTGCCGCTCACGGATATGATTCTATAACATAATCCGGTGCGGCTTGATTGTTTCGACTCCTGTAGGGGCAGCAAGTATATTTGAACGGTTTCTTTGAGAATACTCGTTTATGTCTTGTCTGTTATAAAAATAGTTGATTTACATCATACCCTATTATACAATTTTTCTACCGTATCAAGGCAAATCGCCGATCAATGCTTCCCAATCTCTTGAAGGGGCAGGCAAAGTTCATCCAGTTCGGTATATAGTATAACAGGATACCGGTTAAATGTAATAATTTATCGAGGCCTGGCGGTAATGTTTCAGGAATAGACCTGTCTGAGACAAGCGAAATATTCAGAGTATCGAGCAAGGGGAGGTAATAAGAATATGAAATGGACCCTTACAAAATATCCTTTAGCGGCAACCGGCACCGGAGAAGCCGCCGCACCTTATGCATCCGGCGCTGCAGTGGCAGGAAATCTCGTCTATTTATCGGGGATGGACAGCGCTGATGCTGAAACCGGCATTCTTGCGGCCGGGGATTTTGAAGCTCAGCTTGCCGGCAGCCTGGATAAGATCAAAGAGGCGCTGGGGAGGGCGGGAAGCTCCCTTGCCAATCTTGTGAAATTATACGTTATGCTGGCAAAAGTGGAGGACTACCCGAAGCTGGGAAAGGCGCTGGAGGACTATTTCCTTAAGCATGCTCCCTCCCTGATCGAGGAGCCGCCGGTAATAACGGTCATGCCGGTTAAAGCACTGGGACAAGATCAAAGCCTGATAGAGGTAGATGCTCATGCAGTGCTGCGCTCAGATGAGCCGGAATGTGAAGTAACCAGATATCCCAAACAGGGCCGTATCCCGGGGACATTGCCTTCATCTGAGGCCGTCGCCGTGGGCAATCTGGTCTATTTGCCCGCATTCTGCGGCGCCAGCCCCCAGACGGGGAAAATAGAGACGGATAATTTTGAGATGCAAATGGATATTGCTTTCGATAAGATAATAAGGGCACTCGATAGAGCGGGAAGCTCCGCCAGCAATCTCATCAAGACGCTTCATATGCAGGCGGGACTGGAGAATATGCTTAAGCGGGGGCGGGACCCCAATGTCTCAGGCAGTCCGACCTCGGACCGTCTCTGGAAAAGAGAACTTGAGCATTTCGACATGTACGCACCGTACCTGATGGAGGAATTCCCGGCCAGCACCTTCCTCAAGCTGCCCGCTCTGCCGCTGCCCGGCGCACAGGTGCAGCTTGACTATATCGGCGTGGTCAACAGGTATCGCAAAGGCTGGGAGGTCAAAAACTACCCGCTTTATCTGGGCCGCAGAGGATTCCCCAGGCATGCCGGAGATACCAAGAAATTCTATTCCAATACCGTGGTTATCGGCAACCTTATCAACATCTCGGGCCAGACGGCAACAGATCCCTATACCGCCAGAATCGAATCTGACAATTTTGAGGATCAGTTGAGAACCGCTCTTGATGGCATGAGATTCTCGCTGGAGGAAACCGGCAGTACGCTGGAACACCTGATGAAGACATATGTGCTGCTGCCCGATCCCGGCACATATGATTCTTTCCGACGGATAGAGCGCGACTATTATCGCAAATACGCTCCCGCCCTTGTTGCGGAGCCGCCGGCGAGCACGGTGATCTACCCCCTGAGCCTGGCCTCCACAAAAATGAAAATTGAGATCGATGCGGTAGGGTTCCTGCCGCCCAGGTCGTAGCGATGGCTGGGTATACAGCCACCCTGAACTGCTGCCGGAGGTGCATAGGCACATGGCATAGAGAGAAGAGATAATGTCTATTGAAGTGCTGCTGCCGCAGGTAGCATCCAGGATTGCGGCTGGAGAGGTAGTCGAAAGGCCGGCTTCCGTGGTCAAGGAGCTGGTGGAGAACGCCCTCGATGCCGGAGCAACCGATATCGCCGTCGAATCCCGCGATGGTGGAACCCGCCTCATCAAGGTTACAGATAACGGCATCGGCATACCTGCCGCGGAGGTTGAGATTGCCTTTGCCAGGCATGCCACCAGTAAAATCCGCAGGCTTTCAGACCTCGATACAGTTTCTACGCTGGGCTTCAGGGGAGAAGCCCTTCCCAGCATAGCGGCGGTAGCTGATGTGGAGATATCCACCCGGCCGGAAGACGAGGACTCGGCAAGCTATATGCGCCTTGCGCACGGGGAGATCGTCCGCAGGGAGATGGGCAGCCGCACCCGAGGAACTACCATCACTGTCCGCCATCTCTTCCGCCACCTGCCGGCAAGGCTTAAATTTCTCAAATCCATATCCACGGAAAACAGCCATATCGCCAACTTGGTCACACAGTATTCCATGGCTTTTCCCGAGGTCAGTTTCAGTCTTTCCATAGAAGGAAAGACGGCCATGCACACTCCCGGCAACGGCAACCTGCGGGATGCGCTGGTGGAAAATTACGGACTGGAAACAGCCCTTCAGATGCAGGAAGTGGAAGAGAACGCTCCTCCCATACGTATCCGTGGACTGGCAAGCCCCCCTTCCCTCAGCCGTGCAAATAGAAACTATCTGAGCTTCTTCGTCAACCGCCGCTGGGTGCGCAGTAGTCTGCTTGTCAGGGCTGCTGAAGACGCCTATCACGGCTATCTGCTAACGGGCAAGCATCCTATTATCGTACTCAACATCCTGCTGCCGCCGGAGGAACTCGATATTAACGTCCACCCCGCCAAGACGGAGGTGAAATTCCGCGGCAGCCAGGCTGTCTACAAAGCGGTATATACAGCCGTGCGCAAGGTGATAAACCGCACCGCTCCGCCGGCAGTGAAAACTCCGGCTAAACCCACGGTAAGTCCCTCCTCCTTATGGACCGAGGAGGAGATGACCCGGCCGGTAATACCCGTTGAATCCCCTCCTGTCCCTAAGCTTGAGGACGAAGAGCGGCCAAGTTTCGGCCTGCCAGTTCTCAGGGTGGTGGGGCAGTTGGGAAACAGCTATATAATGGCAGAGGGGCCGGATGGGCTTTATCTGATAGACCAGCATGCCGCCCATGAGCGCATTTTATTTGAGAAGGTGCTCGCGCAGCGCGCTCAACAGCGGATAGACATGCAGGGGCTGCTGGACCCGCTGGTGATCGAGCTCAATCCCAGACAGCAGCAGGTGGTGAAGGAGAGGGGCGAACTGTTAAGCCAGTTCGGATTGAACCTGGAGTATTTCGGCGAAAGGAGCTACTTGCTCCGGGCTGTCCCCGCTCTTATGAGTGATGCAAACTTGAGCGAGTCCGTGCTTTCCCTGCTCGATGCTCTACCCAACCCGGAGGCGCCGCTGTCAAGGGAGGAAAAAGTAGCGCAATCGATAGCCTGTCACAGCGCCGTTAAGGCCGGCGATTGTCTCACCATCGAAGAGATGAGAGAGCTCGTGCGGCAGCTTGAGCAGGCCCGGCAGCCGCGCACCTGCCCCCACGGCCGCCCTACCATCGTTCACTTAAGCTCGCGGCAGTTGGAAAAAGAGTTCCGGAGAACGTGATAGCTGACGACCGTCCTTTAAGAGCGTCGTGAAATAGTGGCCGGCTTGCCTGCTTTAAAAGCCGGTTTTAACTCGATTTTACGCTCCAGTTTTACCCCCTTCCCGTACCAAAGAACTATAGATTCGGTACTTAAATACTATTTTATTCTATACACGCACTACCTATAATTAACTCCATACACGTAAAAACACTTCTGTTAAATAAAAAGGGAAGCAGAGCTCAAAACGAGAAAACTAATGGCGGCAGTACAACCCTGTGCCGCAACGAAGCGGGAGCGATTATCTTCTATGAAAACCGGGCAAACGCTTGAGAGTATAGATCTGCTGATGAAAGCATCAGCATATACCGAGCTGCGGGGTCAACACTCTCCCCTCCATATTCTGGCGGAAATGCTGCTAAGGTTGGCGGACATCTCCTGCGATGAAGATATCTATAGAATTATCGGGCAGGCCCTACACAGGCTGATCCCGAACTCTGTAGTGCTCATAAACTCCTATGACTCCACTACAGCTACCTTCCATGTCAAATCTTTGGAGGGTAGCAATATCTTCATAAAGAAAATTACCGGACTGCTGCGCGATCATCCGCTCAATATAACTTTTTATATCAACGATGAGGCGCGTGCAGGTATAGGCAGCGGGCGGCTGCAAAAAGTTCCAGGCGGGCTGTATTCTCTGGCAATGGGACGGTTACCGCAAGCTATCTGCGCTCAAATTGAATATCTGCTTGAAACGCCGGAGGTATACGGCATCGGCCTGCTGGATAAAAAAGAGATTATGGGCAGCGCAAGCTTTCTGCTGCGCAAGGGCAGTGAAATACAACCCGAAATAGTGGAGACCTTCGTGAAGCTGGCATCAATTGCCCTGAAAAAATGGAGGATGGAAGAGGCACTGCGGCAATCCGAGCAGCAGAAAGAGGAAATCGTCCGTTCCGTCGACTGCCTGCTGCAAACATCTACTGATATGATTTTTTCCTTTGACCGGCAGGGCAAACTCATTAATTCCAACAAGGCGCTCTACAATGAACTGGGCTACTCAGAGCAGGAGCTCTTCGATAGCTCTATACTTTCGCTCGTGCATCCTGATGATATTGACGAGATAAAAAAACAGACCGCTCCCGTCTTTAAGGGTAAAACCATTCAAAACCTTGAATTCCGCTGCACAACGAAAAAAGGGCACCAAATCATCACCTCCATGAGTTCCAGTCCTCTTTACGATATGGCGGGGAATATAGTAGGCGTGCTGTGTATTGCCCGGAATATCAGCGAGAAAAAGCAAATTTTAGAGAAGCTACGGCAGGAATATCGTTCTCTCGAACAGCAAATGGTGGTACATGCCCGTGAGCTCAAGGCCGCCAATATCAGACTTCAGCAGGAGCTAACGGTGCGCAAGCTGGTACAGGAAGAGGCGAGCCAGGCCAGGAGAGAGCTGGAAACCCTATTGTCAGCATCGCCGGCCATAATCTGCAGGTCAGACTTGAAAACAAAAATACTCTACGTAAACAAGCGCTTTGAGGAATTCTCCGGGTATACAAAAGATGAAGTCGTAGGGAAATACTGGCCGACGCTTAAGCTTTTTCCCTTCGACACAGCGACACTTCTGCGCAGAATGAAAGAAAAATTCAAGAACAACACCATAAAGTCTATGGACGTTGCCGTCCGGTGTAAAAACGGAGAAATCAAATACGTATCCGGTATGGGTGAGCTTATTATGGAAAAAGGGCTGCCAACCGGCTTTCAAGTGGTTGCTCAGGACATTACCGAGCGTAGAAAAGCGGAGGAGCGGGCGGAACGCAGTACCGGGCTCCTGCTCAAGGCGCTGGAGGACATGATTGAGGCCATGGCTTTTACGGTTGAACTGCGCGATCCCTATACTGCGGGACATCAAAGACGTGTAGCTCAACTTGCTTTCACTATAGGGGCCAAGCTGGGCTTGCCTGAAGATCAGCTTGTGGGTATCCGGCTTGCCGGCCTCGTGCACGATATAGGCAAAATCAGGGTTCCTGCCGAAATTCTAACCCATCCCAACGGGCTCACGGGGGCGGAGATGAGTATAATCCGAACCCATCCCACGATCGGATATGAGATAGTGAAGAATATTGCTTTCCCCTGGCCTATAGCTCATGCCATTCTGCAGCACCATGAAAGGCTGGACGGCTCAGGGTATCCCAACGGGCTCCACAGCAAAGATATTATTATGGAAGCAAAGATACTGGCCGTTGCCGATGTAGTTGAGGCCATGGCTTCTCACCGGCCTTACAGGCCAAGCCTTGGCATTCATAAAGCGCTTGAAGAGATCAAGATCAACCGGGGGATACTGTATGACCCTGACGCGGTGGACTGCTGTGTGGAACTATTCGAGAAATGCGGCTTCATTTTCGGCAGCGCTCCGCTAGCTGTCTATTAGCCCGCATGCCGGATACTATGCCTGCACGGTAAATACGGCAAAGTCCTTATCCTGCACTTTGTTCACAGGCCGAATTTTTTAACCAGGTCCTCCACCCCTGCACGCAGCGGTGATCCCTTAGGCATTTCATTGATCGGTTTTCCTTTCACATCCAGTTCGGTCAATTTGGGGTCCTCAGCAAGTGTACCGATAAGATTGAGGCTGTACTTCTCTATAGCCTGCTTAATCTCAGGAGGAAGACCGTTGCTGACCCTATTAACGGCAAGGTAAATCTTGCCCACACGGGTTCTCATATCTTTGATGAGGTCTTTCATCCTTGAGGCGGCGGTAATACCCCTCATAGTGGGGTCTGATACTATCAATAATATATCCACATCCTGAGTCGTCTGACGGCTAATATGTTCCATCCCCGCCTCCGAGTCCACTACCAGATAATCATAGTTTTTAGCCAGTCGTTCCATGGAAAGGCGCAGCATATGGTTGGCAGCGCAGTAGCAGCCCGGTCCCTCCGGCCGCCCCATGGGCAGAAGGTCTACTCTGGCTCCTTCCACCAGAGATTCCCTGATTTTCATCTCCAGGATATCCTGTTTGGTTACGGTGGGAGACAGCACTCCTTTCTGTATATCATCGGTAAGCTCTTCGCGTGCCTTGCCCACCGTACCGGTGATCTCCATGCCGAGGGAATCGCTTAAGTTAGTGCTGGGGTCTGCATCAATAGCCAGAACTATGCCTTTTTTAGAGAGTATATCTATCAGCAGTGCGGATATGGCAGTTTTGCCAACTCCCCCCTTGCCGGCTACTACAATTGTCGTTGTCATTTTCTACTCCTTAGCTTCCTTTGCTTCTACGTCAACGGTAGGCCCGGTTACAGGCACCAGTTCCACCGGCGACATCCTTATAACCGCATCATACTCCGGCGGGCAGACGGCCTCACAATTGCCGCATTTGCTGCATTTGCTTTGATCGATTATTTTGATGCCGCTGCTATCGGTACTGATGGCCTCTACCGGACAGGAGAGGACGCAGTGATCGCAGCCCTTCTGGCATTTCTCCGGCAGAATATAGTAGGCTATCAGCTCTTTACATACCAATGCGGGACAGCGCTTTTCAAGTATATGCGCCTCGTATTCATCTCTGAAATAGCGGATGGTGGTGAGCACGGGGTTAGGAGCGGTTCTGCCCAGCCCGCACAAAGAGCCGAGCTTGATATCCTCCCCCAATGCAACCAGCAGGTCTATATCCTCTATCCTTCCCTGACCGGCAGTAATCCTTTCGAGTATATTGAGCATATGTGTTGTGCCGATACGGCAGAGAGTACATTTGCCGCATGATTCCTTCTGATTGAAATCTATCATGAATTTGGCGGTGTCGACCATGCAGTTCCCTTCGTCCATGGTAATTATGCCGCCTGAACCCATAATGGCCCCGGCCTTCTTCAATGAATCGAAGTCTACGGGCGTCTGCATCATACTTTGCGGAAGGCATCCGCCCGATGGACCGCCTATCTGAACTCCTTTTAACTTTCTCTCTTTTTTAATGCCTCCGCCGATATCATAAATAAGCTCATGGAGTGTGGTCCCCATTGCGACCTCCGCAAGCCCGGTATTGACCGTGCTTCCGGCAAGCGCAAAGACAGCAGTGCCCTTGCTGCCGGCGGTGCCGATACCCGCAAACCAGTCAGCGCCACGCTCCAGTATTAACGGTACATACACAAAAGTCTTTACATTATCGATGGCTGTCGGCTCGCCCCAAAGACCGGAAACGGCAGGAAAAGGGGGGCGGGGCTGCGGCATCCCGCGTTTACCCTCAAGAGATGCTATGAGCGCGGTCTCTTCACCGCAGACAAAAGCTCCTGCGCCCTCTATTATCTCGATATCAAAGGTAAATCCGGAGCCCATTATATCCTTGCCAAGCAATTTCTTTTCACGGGCCTTTGTGAGCGCACAGCGCAGTATCTCTACCGCCAGTGGGTATTCGGAACGTATATATATATAGCCTTGGCGGGCATCCACGGCGTACCCGGCTATCACCATGCCCTCCAGCAGTTGCTGCGGATCGCTCTCAAGCACCACCCTGTCCATAAATGCGCCGGGGTCGCCCTCGTCCGCATTACAAATCACATACCTGGCTGTGCCGCCGGTCTGGCGGCAAATTCTCCACTTTGTTCCGGTGGGAAATCCGGCACCGCCGCGGCCCCGCAATCCGGACCTCTCTATCTCATTCAGGATATCCTCCCGGCTCATAGATAATGCGCGGGCCAGCCCGTTATATCCGCCGCAGGCAAGATAGTGGTCGATCTCACGGGGATTGTTGTAGCCGCAGTTACGTAATAGCACCCTGTGTTCATGCTCGAACCGCTCCAGTTCTGGAATATAAACCGCCTCTCCTCCACCTCCCTCCACCGTACCGACAGCCAGGTCTAAACAGGGATCATCTCCCTCTATATATCCCTCGACCAGAGCAGGCACATCGGACGGGCTAATATTGTGATAACAGACGGTAAACGAATCAGGTTTAATGATAGTCACCAGCGGCTCGAGCGAGCATAAGCCGATACACCCGACCTCTGAAACATGGGCCTTTGCCTGCCTGCGGGCAAGCTCTTTATTAAAAGCATCGACAACGGCAAGAGCGCCCGCTGCCCTGCCGCATGTGGCAGTACCGATAAGAATATGCGGGATATCCCCGCGGTATAGCTTGTCCCACTCAGCCCTAGCCTTTTGCTGCATCGATGCTATCGTCATGCTCTTTTCACCCTTCCCCCTTGTCCTTGGCGCTGTCCCTCTCGTCAACAGCCGGTTTGACGGATACCAGAACCTCTTCTACTTTCGGTGATGTCATACGGGAATAGACCGTCTCGTTTATTTGAATGACGGGCGCAAGCGCACAGCAGCCGATACAGGCTACTCTTTCAAGGCTGAACTCTCTATCCTCGCTCACAGCTCCGACATCCAGGTCCAGCTCGCGCGATATCGCTTCAAGGACAAGTTTACCTCCCGCCAGATGACATGCGGTCCCCATGCATACCTTGACTGCGTTTTTACCGGGAGGAATAAAGCGGAACTGGTTATAAAAAGTAGCGACGCCGTAAACAGCACCGGGGGTAATCCCCAGAAAAGCTGCTGTCTGCAGCATCGCTTCTTTAGATATATAACCGTACTTGCGCTGGACTTCTTGCAGAATACTTACCAGCCGGCGGCGGTCTTTCCTTTCGGGTACAAAAATGTCTTCGAATGTCTGCGCTAATTCTTCCACTGTTTTACCAGATCGGGCAGGTAGCCGGGAATTTCCGCCGCTTCCCGCGGACCTACGATAATCTCCCATCCGGGCAGCTCTTCTTCAAGCTCGCCTTTAATCCTGGCAACCTTTCCCGGGATAACCAGTTTCCTGTGATTAACTTTATTCTCAACTCCCAGTTTTTTTACCAGCGGGGCAATGGAATCAGCCGTAAACTTTCCGGCTGCCCATCCGGTCAGAACACCCAGCCCTTCCGATTCTTTTACAACCAGCCATGTGGGCACTTTACTGCCTTCTATCTCTGAGGCAACAATGAAATAGGTAAGCGCCCAGTTGCTGGTAACCAGAACCGGCGAATCTGCATCAGGATTGTTGATGTCGTACAGCTTCTCCTCTACTGACATCGGTATACGCGGGTCAGTATAAATATTCAACCGCTGTACCAGCAGCGGCAGCAGCGTATTTTCAGCGATATCGGAGAGCACGATAACACCCGGATACTTAATCATGAACATAGCCGCATAGAGCAGTTCGTGCATGGAATCCTCGGCCATAAAACAGGGAAAACCGATCGTAGGATAGCCCAGCGGCCTGAAATTCTGCTTTAACGATGCCCGGCGTATCAGCATCTGGTCCCGTACCGCATCCTGCAATTTGCGGGAGCCGGGATCAAGCACTATTTCCTCAAATCCCGCTTCCTTCAATTTGGTTGTGAGAGGGACTATCCCCTCTACATTGTCGCTGCGTACGCATACAGGCAGAGGGGAATCTTTGAATTCAGTAATTATTCGTTCGATATTTTGTTCCGTTACGGGGTACAGCAGCGGCCTGCGGTCAGCATAGATTTTACCGGCTGCAACCAGTGCTTCGACATCCTCACTGATAAGGATCACCGCAAAACCGTTGCTTGCGTGAACTTTATTTGCCAGTGCTGCGAATTTTGCCTTATCGCCTGACTGGCAGTTCAGAGCAAGAAGGTCAGCTTTCAACTCCACTCCTACCCACTGATAACGCAGGTCCTGAAGTTTCTTGATTTTCTTATCCACCTTCTCTTCCGGCTCGGTATCCGATAGCAGCACTGCCACACCGGGTGAATGCACAAAGGTCTTCTCGTGTCTGTAGATTACCTCTTCGTTGCCGATTTTAAGCACGTTATCACCTGTGCCTAAAGTTACCAGCTTGATCGGAGGTGCCAGAGCATCTTCAAGCTCCGCCTTCACTTCCTCGGTGAGGTGCGGACATTTCTCCAGTTTTACTCCGCCGCCGGCCAATTTCATGGCAAAAGCAAAGCAGGTAGGGAACCCGCACTCGCGGCAGTTCTTTTTGCCGGACTCGGGAAGCTTTTTGACTATATCAGTACCTTTTAGCGCCATGCTGTTCCTCCTGGTTTATCTTATATGGGAAGCTCTACCTCTCCCTGCAACCAGGGATGCTGTACTCTATCGAGAAACTCCAGCAGCTCATCGACATTACTTACATCTTCCTCAGTCGCTATCTTGTCATAAAAACCTTCCGGTATAACATCCTTGTATCGCTCTTTCAGCTCTTTAGGCATCCAGACGCAGCGCTTCAAGCCGCCGTCGGCCTGCAGAAACTTGGGTGAGCGCAGGTATTCAAGCGCAATGCCAAGAAATCCTTCTACCTGTCTGCCTCCGCTGGTATCCGCCGCCATTGTGGTAAACGGAGTGCCTGTCACTGTCGGGCCGGCGAAATCACGGTGCACCAGGCCGAAAGCATCCACCTCCGGAATATAGAAGTAGATAGCCTGAAAACAACCGCAGGATGTATGCGGGTGCTCGAATGCGCTGTGTAAGAATACCCGGTCGTAGGCGCCCATCGATTTTTCAAGGCCGAGCTTGTTTACTCCGGCGTATTCTCCCTTGACGGGATCAATACACTCGCCCTTCTTACACTCCTGTACGGGGCCTTCGGGGTCCAGTTTATAAGCAGCGCGCCCATCGAACCAGCTTATGGCGCCGCAGTTGGCGATGCGCTCGGGGGTGGCAACGCAAATATGGGTGGGAGCGAAGCTCTGACAGAGTGCGCAGCTGTAAAACTCCTCTACATCGTCATCTTTCAAGCCCCTGGCTCTCTCGTCTCTCGCTGCATAGATTTCCTTTGCTTTAGGTAAAAGCTCTTTTACCTTGCTCTCATCGGTAACAAAGGTTATGGAAATCTTCTCGATAACCTCCAGCTCTGAGGTATAGAGGAACATGAGGATCTGGCCGATGACCTCAAAGGAGTTGAGCCCTTTAGCGAAAGAGTCTTTGCTGATACGAATCCAGACATCGTCTCTCTGGTTCATATGATAGAGCCCTTCGATATAGTTGCCGTAGAGGTGCATCCGGCGCTCGAAGACCGGCTCCATATCCTTTTCCAGCTTCTCACCGGCGACATCGATCAGCAGGGCAAAAGCATGGCTGCTGCCTTCCTCCATTTCGCTGATATCAGGACCGATTATTTCTATCTTCTCATTTTCCACTTCATCGCTGCTCTTGAGTGTCACAAGCTCGAACTTGGTATCCACCTTAGGGCCGCCGAACTCAACATGCATATCGTTTTTTCTGATTACTTCGCCCTCGTACTGAGGTCCGACATCCACCGGAAATATACCTGCCATCTTATGCCTCCTTCTTTAAATCTTCGATAATGGCGTCAAGGAATTCCTTCCACTTAGCATCCTTCCTGAAGTTAGCCAGTGAATAGCTGGCGTGAGGATAATAGTACTTGCACAGCGTCATGGTTTTCAAATGCGGAGCGAAATGTTTCAGGGTGGAAAGCCCCTGTTCACCCAGATCGGTCCTCAGCCCCAGAAACAGCACCAGGTCATGATTCCCCTCTTTCTTCACTCCCTGCCAGTTTTCATCCTTTAGGAAATTCAATATCTCGATTATATCGTAGTTGCAGTCAGGCTTTACGCCCATCTCGATGAGCTGTTTTTGTGTATGCGCAGTAGCACATATAGGTATGCTGCCCGCTTTGGCAATATCCACTGCGTATTCCAGCAAACTCCTGCCTTCGAGAGTCATGGTCAGACAGCGTGCACCAATAATCAGCAGCGGCCGTTTTGCGCGCTTAATCAAATGCGCATATTCCTCCGGATCCTCGATCAGCCGGGCATACTTGGTGCCCGTCATTGTATTGACATGATGGAATGGCTGCGTTGATGTTGCCATAGTTACCCTCCTCTAATAAGACGCTCCCTTGCTCTTAGTCCTAATGTACAACCGCATCGAGCGGCACATCGGTCGGATAAGTCCCGATCCAGGTCGGTAATGACAGCACCGGTTTCTCCTTCCAACCCACCTCTTGCAGATACGGCATTATCTCCTTCTTGAAGAATATAGGAATATCGGAGGGCTTCCTTATATACAGGTGTAAATCCTCCGGTAAAGTCCCCATAAATTTCTTATGCAGGCCGATATAGTGAGTAAGCTTAAGCTGCCTGCCCTGGGGAGTATCGTTCTTGCGGATACAGAGCTTGGCCATGGTGATCATGGCTCGTTCTTTCGATTCCACTACGGTAATCAAGTGCTCCGGCGAAGGTTCCTGCGTGTCGACAAGCTTCCTCTCTCTGCCGTCCATCACTGTCCAATCGTCATTTTCCTTCTTGCTCATGTACAGTCTGCGGTATTTGGCAGAGTGCGGGCCAAGCACAACCGGTATGCCCAGCCTGTTGCAGCCGGTAGCAATGGAGGCCGCCTTCTGAGACATAGCTCCCCATGCTAAACCGCAGGCCCCCACACGGTTGACCACATAATCGGCAATAACCTCGTAGTTGCCTCGCAGCGGCAGCGTGCCGAAAATATTGGCTACCTTCATCGCGGCACCGGTGATATGGGCATTGGACACACAAGAACCGATATTGATTACTCCTCCGGCATCGAATTGCGGAGGGTACTTTTCATATACCGTCTTTCCGTCCTTGTCCTTCATCATGCCGGCGGCCATAGCCGAACAGCCGGTAAGCACCACTATATACTTTCTCTTGGCAAACTCATCGACTATTTCAGCAATCTCCTGTATCTCTTCCGGGAAATTGGAGCAGCCGACAATGGCGATGATTCCCGGTATCGTACCCAGTACCAGCGGAGCGCCCACCTTTCTGATCTCGCTGTCCATCACAGGGCCGCGTCCGGAGCGTACCTTCCAGGTCTCGCTGCCTGCGACCGCCTGCATCATGCTGATGATTGGCACGTTGCGCGGACATTCCTGTTCACACTTGCCGCATCCCAGACATTTAGAGAAAACCTCCGCAAGCAAGGTAAGGTCTCCGTTCTTAGCCGCTTCAACGGCATCGCCGACGGGCAGCAAATTAGGGCAGACCTGGCTGCAGAGATTGCAAAGCTTATGGTCTTTGGCCAGCTCGGGAACCTGCTCCGGGGTGATCAACTGTTTCTTCCTCTTCGGTGCAAGCTCCAGCGCAACCTTCACTGCTACTTCGGCCGCTTTCTCGGGGTCGAAAATAAGCGAGTGCTTACCTCCCACCATCTCCTTTACTATTTCATCTACTTCCTTGTGCTTACAGTCTTCCAAACCGTGACAGGCCTTGTCGCAGGTCGCTATCAAAGCCGAGCCGACTTTAGAGGCCTGCTCGGGGATATCGGTACGAATACACTGTTCATCGATCACAATCACGTCCGCAAGGCCGCTTCTGACAAAATAAAGCTGACGGGAAAGAGGACCTATTATCTTTGCTCTATCGGTATACCTGGTCACCTCCAGAGCCGTGCAGCAAATGCCTCCGATCTCCACCTTATCCATCAGGCCGTGCTCGTTAAGATAATCGACTATAGGAATGGCTGTAACCGGGTTATGGCCGACCAGAAGAATGAGAGGCTTGGTCTTATCTACAGAGCCCCAGCCCATGTCAACCAGAGGTGTCTCCGCAACCGAAGTAGGATAGCCAAAGCCGGTTATCTCGGCAATATCACACACTTCCATTGCTACATGATCGAGCATCGAGGCATGCAGCGCCTTGGATTCATAGTCCAGTGCAGAGCCTTCCTGTCCGGTGTGAAGTGAGGATATAAGATGAATAAGCTGGCTTTCTACATATTCTATAGCCTTCTCCAGATCACCAAGTGTCTTCGGTTTGAGCCCCATCACCGTTCTGATATGCGGCGCCTCGATAGCAACCTGATCGCCCATATTGATCGGATAATCACGGCCGTGTTTTTCTATGAGATAATGAAGCACATGGCGCCCGTGACCACCGTGAGCAGACATGCCCATGCAACAGGCAAGCAGGACGACTCGTGCCTGCTGCGCGGAAATATTTATACCGCAGGCGCCCTTTTTATCCCCTGTTAAATCACATTTCCCGTAAGTGCAGAAACAGCACATATCGCACATAGGTGCATAAAACGGTTTATACTGCTTCATCAAGCGCATATCCCAATTCCTGAGATCGGGAATCTCCGGCATCGGCGTATGACCTACCGGTTCCCATGCGTCCTCCGCCTTGATGATCTCGTTCACTTCATCTTTGCGCGTATGTTTTTTAGCCTTTTTCTCTTTATTTACCTGTACCGCCATTTTTTCAATCCTCCTTACTATCTTGCGAGGGACTATACGTTCATACAATTCATTATAATTCAGCGATAATGATTATCAAAATTACATAGAGCCATCTATGGCTTCTCTGATATACCTGCAGTTGTCGGGGTGACGCACAATCAAAATATCGGCGCCTGCGAGCAGCAGGCTCATGGCAGTCACTCCCTCCCACAGTATGCCCTGCTCTTTATTCGCTTTGGCCTGTTTTGTCTTCCAGCACTCTCCGCCGAGGTCTGCTATAAGAGGCATCTGCATAGTGGTATCGCCGAACATTACAGCTGTCTGCCTCGTACGTTCCATAATTGTAAAGCTGTACTCCATGCCGTATCCCAGGCCGGAGCTGAGCGGATCGATAACGATTCTATCCGGGGGAAAACTCTTTAGCAGCTTTACGTTGAGCTCTTTCTCGAGATTGATATCGAGGGGAGTCTGAGCAATGATATTATGCCCGTGCTCAAGCGCCGCCTTGCTTATAGGATCATAGTTTTCTTTGACAAGTGGGCCTATAAGCAGCTTCTGGCCGCTGCATACCTCAGCCACCCTTGTTAACGCTGCCACATCCTTAGCCTCGTCCCCGCAGCCGTAGATCACCAGCGGCACAGGAACAGCTTCTGCAACTTTCTTTACCGTTGCAGCGGCCTCATCCGCTGTGCGGTTCTTCCCCGTCGGATCAGTGCTTGCCAGCCGTATACAGATAAGGTCTGCCCCGTATTCTATACTCTTCTTTGCCCATGCGGCCGGATCGCCGATTACACCTTTGTACGGTTCAAGCAATCCTTCTGCCCAACCTTCAGGCTCAGTATCCCATATTTCAAGAGCAACCAGCGGTTTATTGGTCTGTTCCCCCTCAAAGTAGTGAAAGGGAAGTATATTCTGTCCGCCTATTTTAACGGCCTTGCTTCCCTCACCGATGGTCACTTCTGCCACTTTGCCGTTATATGTTTCTAAAGGTGCTTTATATTCCATTGCAGACTCCTTTACGGCTGAAATATGTCCCGCCTCGAGTTAATCAAGCCAGGCATGTGAATAGAGCATCTCGCCCATTAATACTTTCGTTGTTTTGACATAGTCCTGCATCTCTTTAGAGAGAGAGGCCATGTCCACTGCTTCACCGTCCATAACCTTGTGGATGAGATCGACAACATCGGGCCGCTGCCCCTTATTGATGGCCATCAGCTCTTTATCGAGCACATCGGCGATAGCTGAATACTGACCCTTGCGCTCCAGCATTACCATATAGGTGCGGTTTAAAATGCCGCGCAGCGGCTCCGGCGTACCATTTGATACATTAGAGAGCCCAACAGTCGATTTTATGCCGGGGAAAAGGTCCTGAAGGATGCCTACAAACTCGGTGGCTTCTGCGACCTGCTTCTGGTCTGCACTGATAGGCAAGATGATTGGATCAACATAAATGTCTTCGATAGCGATACCCATTTCTTCAGCCAGCGCAACCGTCTCCATAATGCTCTCTGTCCTGCTGTCCATATCAGGGGGACAGCCTTTGTCGGTAAAAACTGAGATGACAACCTCCGTATTGTATTTTTTAGCTAGAGGAAGCATTTTCTCTTTGCTGTCGGTTCGCCCGGAGGCAGAGTTCAGCAGTGGTCTGACCTTGCAGGCTTTCAATCCCGCTTCCATGGCAACCGTATTGAGTGTATCTATCGCCAGCGGTAAATCAGTGACTTCCTGAATGGCATTTACCAGCCAGGTTGTCATGGCTTCAGTGTCTTTTTTAGCAGGACCGAGGTTAACATCTATATAGTCTGCTCCTGCCTCCGTCTGTGCCTTAGCAAGCTCCTGAATAACCTTGGGGTTACGGTCTGTGACTGCGTCGTTTACCAGTTTGGAAATGATGTGAATGCTCTCACCAATCAGGATCATGTAATCCTCCTACTCGTGATTAGGGCATACGCACTGGAATGAATAGTAGCATCAAAATCGGGCGGCGCCAAAACAAGCGGTATTGTACCATTCTTCACGATTACGTGTCAACGCAAGATGTGTACAAGCTACCATTATTTGCGCAGCGCTACGAGCAGCACCCGATATCCGGCGGTTTGCCTGATATACATTATAAGCCTCAGGCCTTCCCCGTGCTACCTGCCTTCTCTATTATACAGAGATTTACCGCCATACGGCCATACCTTTACAGGCACGTTTTACTTTTAATCATTGATATATATATGATAAAATAACAATTGGAATAAGTAGTATTGTATATTTAATCTAACACAATATATGGGTTTTTATTCCAAATATATTTTTTACCCGTAGCAGGGGCCTTCTCCCGAAGGCGGTATTTTCTTCAAGGTTTAAACAGCTTATGACACAAATGAAAATGAACAACAATAACAACGAGCATTATGATGCTGAGGATATCCGTATACTGGGCGGACTGGAGGCGGTACGCAAACGGCCGGGCATGTATATCGGCAGTACAGACCAGCACGGACTGCATCACCTTGTCTATGAAATAGTATACAACACCATCGATGAGGCAATGGCAGGTTGCTCAAACCGCACCGAGATCATCATTAACCCTGATGGCTCTGTAACGGTGACCGACCAGGGGCGGGGTATACCGGTAGATATTCATCCGGAAACCAAAAAGTCCGCCCTGGAGGCGGTGATGACTATCCTGCATGCCGGCGCTAAGTTCGGAGGCGGGACATATAAGGTTTCCAGCGGCCTGCACGGCGTTGGTGCATCCGTAGTCAATGCACTGTCCTCCTGGCTTAAGGTAGAAGTCAGGCGTCAGGAGCAGGTATATTTTCAGCAATACGAAAGAGGCATCCCCCAGGCTGATGTGAAAGTTATCGGTCCTGCAAACAGCACCGGTACCACGATTACCTTTATGGCTGATGAGGAGATTTTTGGAGAGATCGCCTATGATTTCGATATCCTTGCTCAGCGTTTTAAGGAACTGGCCTATCTGAATAAGGACCTGGAAATCTATTTCCGCGATGATATACGCGATCTTGAAGTGACATACTATTTTGAGGGAGGCATTGCCAGTCTGGTACGGCGTTTCAATAGAAACCGCCATGTTTTGCATGAAATTCCCATTTATATGTCCGGCGCCGTCAACAGCACTACTGTTGAAGCAGCACTACAGTACAATAACGGGCTGGCTGAGTCTATGCGCAGTTTTGCCAATTGCGTGAATACCATTGACGGCGGCAGCCATCTGACCGGTTTCCGCTCAGCTCTGACCAGAATTCTCAACGATTATGCACGCAAGAACAAACTGCTCAAAGAAACAGACCCCAATTTGAGCGGAGAAGATGTTCGAGACGGCCTCACCGCGGTAATAAGCGTCAAGGTATCCGAACCGCAATTCGAGGGCCAGACCAAAGCCAAGCTGGGTAATCCGGAGGTGAAGACTCAGGTCGAATCCGTTATCGCCGACGGCCTTTCCCTTTATCTTGAGCAGCACCCCGATGACGCTAAAGCGATTATCGATAAATGCCTCGTTTCGGCCAAAGCCAGAGAGGCGGCACGCAAAGCTCGCGACATGATCTTTAAAAAGAGCGGCAATGAATTGGGAACCTTGCCGGGTAAACTGGCGGACTGCTCTGAAAAAAATGCCGAACATTGCGAGCTCTACCTTGTTGAAGGTGACTCCGCCGGCGGTTCAGCCAAACAAGGAAGAGATCGGCGGTTCCAGGCAATACTGCCCTTGCGCGGGAAAATCCTTAATGTTGAGAAGGCCGCACAGGATAAAATCCTGCTTCACGAAGAGATTCGTGCTATTATCACCGCACTCGGCAGCGGCATCGGCGAACAGACGGACTTCTCCAAATTGCGCTACAACCGTGTCATTATCATGACCGATGCCGATGTGGACGGCGCCCATATACGTACACTCCTCCTGACTTTCTTCTACCGCAATATGCCGGAGCTCATTGACGAGGGCCACCTGTTCATCGCCCAACCGCCGCTCTACCGCATACAGGCGGGTAAAAAAGAGTTCTGGATATACTCGGACAGAGAACGTGACCAAAAACTCAAAGAGCTTAATGGAGACAGGAAAGTGGAGGTACAGCGCTATAAGGGTCTGGGAGAGATGAGTCCGGAGCAGCTCTGGCAGACCACTATGAATCCAGAAACGCGCACACTGCTCAAAGTGGAGGTAAGCGATGCCATTAAAGCGGACAGCGTGTTCCATATGCTTATGGGCAGTGAAGTACCGCCGCGTAAATCTTTTATCCAGGCACACGCTAGAAACGTTAAGAACCTCGATATTTAGCGGCATAACAGCCGTTGTCTGAGATGCCAGGCATCCACTTGAATTCTGCCATCTATATGTATAGTCTGTGCATTCCTATATAACCGGCTACTTTCTCCGGTACCAGCTGGTCCAGCGGTTTTCCCGCTTTCACATACGCCCTTATCTCCGTTGAACTGATAGCTATCGGTGGTATCTCAAGCAGTATAGTGCTCTTGACAATCCCCGGCACAGCATGCTCAAGAGCCTCAATATCCGGCCTCTGATGCCCGGGCCTCGATACAGCAACCAGCCGGCACAGCCGGACCAGCTCTTCAGGCTCTTTCCATAATGGGAGTTCCTCCAATGTATCCCACCCCACTATGAAGAAGATCTCCGTATTTTTGTCCACAATGCGCCTTATCTCTCTTAGGGTATCAACCGTATAAGACGGTCCTTCTCTCTCCACCTCAGTTGTGGAAATCTCAAAGCCGGGCTGGCCTTCCATTGCGAGTTTCAGCATAGCGACCCTGTGGTGAGCCGCGGTAACACGGCGGTCCGTTTTCAACCAGGGCTGCCCTGCCGGAACAAAGATGACCGTTGCCAGTTTTAGCTGGCCGGCCGCGCGGCGGGCTATCTCCAGATGGCCGCAATGGACAGGATCGAAAGTCCCTCCCAGTATACCCGCCTTCATCTCATCCTTTCCCGTCCTTTTGCACCGGGCGAAATATCTTTGGAGGCGGTTCGATATTCTTCATTTGTCCCTCAACCTCCGCAAGGACTTTCACCGCATCATTCAAAAGCTCCTCAACGCCCTCTCCTGACATGCCCGATATAAAATAGACATTAATCCCTACAGAGGAAAACTCGCGGGCAATATCAGCTTTCCTTTCACTTACCTCGGGAAGGTCTATTTTATTTATAACCACCAGCATTGCCTTGGCAGCGAGCTCATGACTGTACAGCTCCAGCTCCTGTGAAAGGGTAAGCAGATCATTCTGAAGTGTTTTTGAGCTGCCGTCCAATAGGTGGATTAATACTTTTGTCCTTTCTGCATGCCTGAGGAAATCATGTCCGAGACCTTTTCCGCTATGCGCACCCTCAATCAATCCCGGTATTTCAGCGATAATAAAATGCCTGTTGCCAACCGCTACCTCCCCCAGTACAGGCTCGATAGTAGTAAACGGATAACCGGCTATTTTGGGCCTGGCAGCGGATACTGCGGACATAAGAGTCGATTTACCGGCATTGGGATACCCGATAATGCCTATATCCGCTATCAATTTAAGACTTAACAATAAATCCACCTCCTTCCCCTTCTCCCCGCTTGTCGCTTTCTGAGGAGCCTGATAGGATGGTGTGGCAAAATGAACATTGCCTAAACCTCCCCTTCCTCCCTTCGCTACCAATACCTGCTGACCTTCCTCGTTAAGGTCAGCCAGAAAGTATTCCCGGCTGTCTGCAACAGTATATATAAGCGTCCCGAGAGGTACTTTAAGTATCAGATTTTCACCGTTTCTCCCGTGCTTTTTGCTCCCTGATCCATCCCTGCCTCTTTCAGCCTTAAAATGCCTCTTATGCCTGTATATAAACAGGTTATCCACATTGCGATCAGACCTTATATACACACCTCCTCCCTCACCACCGTCCCCTCCGTCAGGTCCGCCGAAAGGCACAAATTTCTCACGTCTGAAACTAACCACTCCATTGCCGCCGTCACCTGATTTTACATTGATTTCTACTTTATCCACGTATCTATTCCGTATCTGCCGCACAATGCAGCGCTTTAAGTTATTAATAATAGTATCAATCTATTATATGTTTATAGTATATAGTATCTATAATAACTATAATATTAACGGATGTTCAAAGAGTGGATAGAATGAAGTGGTACATGCGGCATCAATGTGAAAGTTATTAGAGTGTATAAACATTAATTTTCTTATCAGCAGTGAGTTATGCAGGGGTTGCTAACAGAAAAACAGAGAAGAAAGTGGATTACTATTTGTGAGAAAGGCTGTCAATGAGCGTTTCAATAGCCTTTTTAAGCTGTGCATTATTTTGCATCTCTGTGGATATCTTGTCACATCCATATAGAACCGTGCTGTGATCGCGGTTTCCGAGAATATTGCCTATTTTGTTCAAGGGCAGATTATTTTGCTCTCGCAGCAGATACATGGCAACTTGCCGTGCCAAAGCGGTATTCCTGTCTCTCTTTTTACTTTTCAGAGCATCCGTTTCAAGGTTATAGTAACTGGCCACTATCTCCACAATATGATGCGGTGAAAGGGTAACATCTTTTTCTTTGTCACAGGGCACAAGGTCTGCCAGAGCCTGCTGGGCAATGTCCATATTCACGGGAGCGCCGCTGAGCTTGGCGTATGTCACCACCCTGTTAAAGCCGCCCTCAAGCTCGCGGATATTATGCGGAAAACAGGAGGAGATAAAATTCATGGTCTCATCAGGAATTTTTAATTTCAGCTGCTGCGATTTTACTGCAAGAATTGAGAGCCTCGTTTCCAGGTCCGGACTTTCAATACCCACTACCAGGCCCCACTCCAACCGCGAGCGCAGCTTCTTGTTGATGGAAGAGATAGCTTTAGGAGGGCAGTCGCAGGTGAGGACAATCTGGCAGTCTGCATCATAGCAGTCATTAAAAATGTGGAAAAAGCACTCCTGAGTTTGAGTCTTTCCGCTCAGGAAATGAAAATCATCAACGAGCAAGAAATCCACGCCGATGTATTTACTGCGGAACGTCTCCGCTTCGCCGCTGCGGATGGCGGCTATAAAATCGTTCGTAAGCTTCTCGGTGCTTACATAGAGCACATGATAGCCGCTGGTTTTGGCCATTTGCCTTATCGCTTGCATAAGATGCGTTTTCCCCACGCCCGTATCACCGTAGATAAAAAGCGGGTTATAAATAGTGCCGGGATTTTCGGCAACCTCTAAAGAAGCTGCATAGGCCAGCCTGTTGCACTTGCCTGTTACGAAGTTGTTGAAGGTATATCTGGCAGCAGCCCTGACACGCCGCGCCAGTCCGGGCGACCTGACGCTGGTTCCACCGTCTGTTTGCAGTCCGGCGGCCACTGGAGCGCTAGCTCCGGCTATAGATTGCACTATAAATTGGACGTTTACCTTCCGGCCGATAATGGTAGCTAATGTTTTTTTTATCAGAGAGCGAAGCCGGTTTTCCAGCCACTCGGCAATAAATGTATTGGGCACCGCTACGGTAAAAAGATCGCTATCGTAGCTTATCCCCCGGGTATCTTTAAGCCATGTCTCGAAGTTAGGCCTGGAGACTTCCATTTCCATTTCGCCCAGAGCCGCATCCCAAATATCCTGACAAGATTTCAATAATCCAACTCCAAATCAAAATTGACGACAAAGCAAATTAAAAAAATGCGAGAAAGACAAAAAAGCGCTTGTTAACCAGCAAAAAATAGTATGTACATAGGTTCAGACAGATTGCAGTATCTACTGGAAATATTACGCTTTCGCGTTGCCCCTCAAGCGATAATAAGCTTATCATGTTTCATTGAAGAGGTGTCAAGGGGGTTTTTGACATAAAAGGAGAAATGTTTAAAAATAGTCCAACAGTGATTTATAAGGCAATTTTTCTGGGTACTCCGGCTTTTGCCGTACCCTGCATCAAGCGGCTGCTGGCGGGGCCTTACTCTATTGAGGCCGTATTCACACAGCCGGATAGACCATCCGGGCGGGGAAGGAAGCTCATGCCCTCTGCGGTGAGCCGGTTTGCTGTGGATAGAGGACTGGCGGTGTTTCACCCGGAAACACTAAAGTCAGCGGATGTAATACGCCAGATTGTAGAAATAAAGGCGGACGTTGCAGTTGTCGCAGCATACGGCAAAATGATCCCCCGTGAGATATTATCGATACCTCAGCACGGATGCATTAATCTGCACCCATCCCTGCTTCCCAGATACAGGGGTGCCTCGCCCGTGGCATCGGCCATATTGGCAGGAGACAGCCGTACCGGTGTAACGATTATGTTGCTTGACGAGGGAATGGACAGCGGTCCCATTCTGGGGCAGCGTGCGGAGGATATACTGGAGCGGGATACGACCGCAACTTTAACCACAAGGCTGGCCCAAGCCGGCGCTGATTTGCTGGCTGAAATATTACCGCTCTGGCTGAACGGCAGTATCACGCCGCAGCCGCAGGATGAGAGCCAGGCGGTTTACACTTCCATGCTGACCAAGCAGGACGGACTTATAGATTGGCATCGGAGCGCCGTTGAACTGGCGAGGCAGGTGCGAGCGCTCAATCCCTGGCCCGGTTGTTATACACGCTGGCAGAATAAACAATTGAAAATAGTGGAAGCTTTTCCACTGGCCGGCGGCGGCACTCCCGGGAAGGTCAAAGATTTGCCGGCCTCTGCGGTCTCGCCTGTGGGCGTGGAAACGGCGGACGGTATACTTGCCCTTGTTAGAGTTCAATTGGAAGGTAAAAATGAGGTTTCGGCACAGGAATTCATCAGAGGTCAGCGCACCTTTATGAGCGGTATCCTGTCTTGACTAAACGGAGGACGTTGATTAGAATCGGTTTTAGTATATAGAGAGAGGTGCACAGGTTTAGATGTTTTTCTTTGATCCTTTGTGGTTTTTAATTATGCTGCCTCCTTTCATCTTTATGCTCTATGCGCAGTATAAGGTGAATTCCACGTTTAAAAAATATTCAAAAATCGCCAATTCTCAGCGGCTGAGAGGAGTGGATGTGGCGGGTTTACTGCTGAGGGCAAATAATCTGGGCCATGTTAAGCTTGAGGGGGTGCGGAGCAGGCTGGGCGATCATTACGATCCTGCCAAAAAGGTCCTTCGCCTTTCTCCGGCAGTGGCGCAAACGCCGTCTGTGGCAGCGATGGGAATAGTAGCACATGAAGTCGGTCACGCCGTCCAGGACCAGACCGGCTACGGTTTTCTACGTTTTCGCACATCGCTGGTGCCGGCGGCCAGCGTGGGCAGCAATCTGGGTTTTATCTTCGTTATATTCGGTTTTGTTATTATGGCTTTGATTCGCGGCAGCGGCGATATAGCCTCAACAATGGTACTGATAGGAATCTGCCTTTTTGCACTTGCCGTGCTTTTTACTATTGTAACCCTTCCCGTAGAATTCAATGCCAGCGATAGAGCAAGGCAGATGCTGCGTGCCAACGGCCTGGTATCCGCACAAGAGTACGAAGGTGCAAGCGCGGTGCTTTCTGCTGCCGCTCTCACCTATGTTGCGGCCATGCTGCAGGCCGTAGCGCAGCTTTTCTATTTTGTCTTGATGTTCCTCGGCATGAGAAGGTAGCCGTAATAAAAAAACACGAACGGTTGCCCTCCGGAGAGAGAAGTTCCTTCGGTGGGCATTATTATTTATAATAAGGTGTTTTGGGGGGAGGGAGAATGTTTTAGAGACTGTCCAGCTTAAGTGCACTACGGAGGTTAATCTTGCCGTCATACAAGGATACGGGGAAATTCGAAACATTGAAGGACATTATAGCGACACTGCGCAGCGAGCACGGCTGCCCATGGGATAAGAAACAAACGCGGCAATCGCTCAAGACCTATCTTGTGGAAGAGTGTTACGAGGCTCTCGAAGCTATCGAACGCGACCGTCCGCAGGAAATCTGCAGCGAGCTGGGTGATTTACTGCTGCAGATAATGCTTCATGCGCAGATTGCTTCCGAGCGGGGGGAATTCAGCATAGAAGACGTGATACGCGGTATCAATACCAAGCTAATCCGACGCCATCCGCACGTTTTTGACCGCAAGCAGGCGCTCGATGTAAGAGAAGTGGAGATGAGCTGGGAGGAACTTAAAAAGGAGGAGCGCAGCGGAAGCGGTTCCTTGCTGGAGAACGTGCCCACACAAATGCCCTCTCTGACCTACAGCCAGTCGATACAGAGGCGCGTGGCCTCGGTTGGTTTCGACTGGGAGGACAGCGGGGATATCTGGCCCAAGCTTGAGGAGGAGATAGGCGAATTTAAAAATGCGGCCGGACGCAAGGAACAGGTAGCGGAATTGGGAGATATATTTTTTACCCTTGTCAATATTGCCAGGAAGCTGGGTATAGATTCTGAGATGGCCCTGCGGGAGGCAAACAGCCGTTTCTTGAGCCGGTTTACGCATATGGAGCAGAGCTGCCGCCAGCAGGGAATCAACATCGCAGACCTGACGCTCCAAGATCAGGATAAGCTTTGGGAAGAGGCCAAGAAGGCAGAAGGATAGTAAAGGAAATCGGGGCGAGAGGGTTCGAACCTCCGACCTCAGCGTCCCGAACGCTGCGCGCTACCAGGCTGCGCTACGCCCCGATAACGCTTTATTATAGATGAGCCAAAACTTTGTGGCAAGGAAACGAGGACTGACATGAAATACATTGTGTTGATAATCGATGGCGCAGCGGGATGGCCGCTTGAGCAGCACGGAGCAAAAACCAGCCTTCAGCTCGCGCGGACGCCGAATATGGACGCTATGGCGCGGGAAGGAGTGCTGGGCACGACGCGTACGGTACCGGCCGGCATGGAGCCTTCGAGCGCCTGCGCCTGCATGTCCGTCCTCGGCTATGACCCTGCGGTGTACTACCGCGGCCGCAGTGCGATTGAGGCCGTTAGCCTGAGTATACCTGTCGGCGATAACGAAGTGGTGTTCCGCTGCAACCTTGTAGCCGTACGGGAGGGAGCGATGCGGAGTTACAGCTCGGGCTACATTACCACCGAGGAAGCCGGCGAACTGATAAAGGCGGTTGATAAAGCGCTGGGGAACAGCGAGGTACGTTTCTTCCCCGGTACAAGCTACCGCCATATCTGCAGGATAGCGGGCCACCCCGATACTCTCAATGCAGTGTGCACCCCTCCGCACGATATCCCCGGTCAGCCTATCGCAGACTATTTGCCTTCCGGACCCGGCAGCAGCTATTTAAAGGAGATGATGGAGCAGTCAAAAAAGGTACTTGCTGACCATCCCGTGAACCACAGGAGGATAGCAAGAGGGGAAATCCCCGCCACCATGATATGGCTGTTCTGGGGCAGCGGCCGAATACCGGTTATGCCGCCCTTTCAGGAGGTCTACGGACTGAAGGCCGTAATGACATCGGGCGTCGATCTGCTCAAAGGTATGGCGAAAATGATGCACATGGATATTCTGGAGATACCCGGCGTTACCGACGGCCCGGATAATGATTACCGGGCGCAGATATCCGGCGCCATAGGTGCATTGCAGGATAATGACCTTGCCGTTGTTCATATCGAGGCGCCCGATGAGGCCGGACATGCTGGCTCACTCAAAGAGAAGGTTGAAGCTATCGAGCAAATAGACGAGAAGGTTGTCTCCGTAGTACGGAATTACGCCCCCGGCAGGCTGAGAGTGCTTATTATGCCGGACCACCCCACCCCCATAGCCAAACAAACTCATACGGATGAACCGGTGCCCTTTTTATTGTGGGGGCCGGAATTTGCCGCGTCTGGCGCTCATGCCTTCAGTGAAAGTGAAGCCCGGCAGGGTGGGGTGGTTGTGGAGCGGGCTTGTGAAATCATGGCCAGGTTCACCGCTCAGAAAAACTGGTAGGATTAAATAATTTTTATTACAATTAGGTAGTTATATTTTTACAGGAAAAAGGAATGTCATTACTTGTACAGAAATATGGCGGAAGTTCAGTAGCAAATGCTGAAAAAATTAAAAATGTCGCGCGCCGTATAGCTGAGAAAGCAGACCGGGGACATGAGGTGGTGGTGGTAGTCTCAGCAATGGGTGATACGACCGACGACCTTATCGAGCTTGCTAAAAAAATAAACTCACATCCCAGCGAAAGGGAAATGGATGTGCTGTTGTCTACAGGAGAGATTGTATCCAGCACGCTGCTGGCAATGGCCCTGGAGGAGAGCGGCCACCGGGCGGTGAGCCTGAATGGAGCGCAGGCCGGTATAGAAACGGACGGCAGCTACAGCCGGGCGCGCATCACCCATGTAGCGCCCAGGAGAATTGTTGCAGAGCTGGAAAAGGGCAATATCGTCATTGTCGCCGGCTTTCAGGGCATCAATGAGATAAGAGATATTACCACGCTGGGGCGCGGTGGGTCAGATACGACCGCGGTTGCGCTTGCCGCCAGCCTTAAAGCAAAGCGATGTGAGATATATACCGATGTTGAGGGAGTCTATACTGCTGATCCCCGCTTTGCGCCACAAGCCCGCAGGTTGGAAGAGATCGGCTATGAAGAAATGCTTGAGCTGGCCACCTATGGGGCAAAAGTAATGCACCACCGCGCGGTGGAATTGGCCCAGCTCTACAATATGCCTATTCTGGTGGCATCCAGTTTCTCTGACAAACCCGGCACCTTAATTCACGGAGGCACTACTATGGAAGTGAGAAATAAAGTTACAGGAATTGCGCATGACGTCGATGTAGCCAAAGTCACCGTCGTCGGAGTTCCCGATCAACCTGGCATTGCAACGGCAGTTTTCGAACCGCTGGCAAAAGCCGGTATAAGCGTAGATACAATTGTACAGAATGCCAGCATAAACAATATTACGGACCTTTCCTTCACGGTTGCTCGCGGAGAACTGGAAAAGGCGCTGAACATTATCAGAACGGTCAGTACGGCTATCGGCGCGGTTGATGTGGTAAGCGATGCAAAGCTGGCTAAGGTGAGCATCATAGGTACGGGTATGCAAAACACACCGGGTTATGCAGCAAACATGTTCCGTACGCTGTCCAATGCGGGAATAAATATAGGGCTGATTACAACCTCGGAAATAAGGATAACCTGCATTATCGATGAGACCCGTGTGAAAGATGCGGTACAGGCATTACATAAGGCTTTTGAATTGGAGCAGGCATAAAAGCTTTATACGGAGATAACCTCTTTTACATCCGGGATGTGTTCTTTTAGTATGCGCTCAATACCATTTTTCAGAGTGAGCGTGGACATGGGGCATCCCGAACAGGCTCCCTTTAGTTTGACGCTGACAACGCCGTCCTGTACATCGACCAGTTCGACATCTCCTCCATCAGCTTGCAGGTTGGGACGAATTGCGCCTAATATTTCTTCAACTTTAGCTCGCATGACTTCTCCTATCACTACTACCGTATATCAAATGAAGATTAACGTTAGCATAGCCCTAATTCTTTGTCAAATACATTATAATAGGGAAGTTGAGCTTGAATTTAATCACTCTTTGTATTACTATTGCAACGCCAGAGGAGTTAAGCCTGCTTTTTGCAGGTTGAACACTATTCCTGACAGAGGAATAATGGCAAATTCTAGAATTGTTCCGGAGAACGGGCCGATGCTCGAAGCAAATGACGAGAAAGCAAAATTAAGCAGACAGTTGAGCCGGGAAGCAATAGACCTGGCCATGCAGGGCCGCTGGCGCGAAGCCGTGGTTGTCAATAAAAATATAATAGAGAGTGTGCCAACGGATGTGGATGCCTATAACCGTTTGGGTAAAGCCTATATGGAAATGGGTGAATACGCGCAGGCCAAAGAGGCGTATCACAAGGCTCTGGAGCTTTCTGCTAATAATATGATTGCGCGGAAAAACCTGACCAGGCTGGCACAGCTTGAGAACTCTAGAGCTGCGGTCAGGGATGAGCGGCCGAAAGCTGACCCCAATATTTTTATTGGAGAGGTAGGAAAAGCTAAAGTAGTCAATCTTTATCTGCTTGCTCCCGATGAGGTGCTGGCCAAGATAACGGAAGGCGACCAGATGGAGCTGAAAATAAGCGGGCACGGCCTCATTGCGGAAAGTGAAGAAGGAGAGTACATCGGCCAGGTAGATAATCAGCATGGATTCCGTCTGGCAAAGCTTATCGAGGGCGGCAATAAGTATGCTGCCGCAATAGTAAGTATCGAGCAAGATAGAATAAAAATCATCATACGGGAAACGTACCAGCATCCCAGCCAGATCGGCAAACTGTCCTTCCCGGCTAAAGCGGTGGAAGGATTCCAGCCGCATGTGAAAGATGCTATTTTAAGAGATACGCTTGAAGAGGAGGATTTTATCGAGGAAGGCGAGGATGGTGAAGACGAGGAGGAAAGTGAAATGCTCCCGGAAGGATTCTCCATATTTGAAAGAGGCATACAGGTAGAATCACTGGGTGATGACGATCTCATAGAAGATGATGAACGCTGAGGAATAACGCTATGGATATAGGTATCGTAAAACCAATTCAAATAGAAGAGGAGATGAAGAGCTCTTATCTTGATTATGCAATGAGCGTAATTGTCTCGCGTGCTCTGCCCGATGTACGGGACGGTTTGAAGCCGGTCCATAGGCGTATTCTCTACGCTATGGATGACTTGAATATGCGTCCCAACGGGCCTTATAAGAAAAGCGCCCGCATCGTTGGTGAAGTGCTCGGTAAATACCATCCTCACGGAGATTCATCTGTTTATGATGCTATGGTAAGGCTGGCGCAGGACTTCTCTATGCGTTATTGCCTTATCGACGGCCAGGGCAACTTCGGCAGCATGGATAATGACCCGCCGGCCGCCATGCGTTATACGGAAGCACGGCTGGCAAAAATCGCCGAGGAGATGCTGGTCGATATCGATAAAGATACAGTAGATTTCGTTCCCAATTTTGACGACAGCCTGAAAGAGCCCTCGGTATTGCCTGCCAGGCTGCCCAATCTTCTGGTTAACGGAGCGGCCGGCATCGCGGTGGGAATGGCAACCAATATTCCCCCTCATAACTTGAGCGAAGTATGCGATGCGGTAAGCTATTTGATCGATAATCCGGAGGCAGAGGTAGAGGACCTGATGCAGTTTGTCAAGGGACCGGACTTCCCCACGGCAGGGGTTATCTGGGGGCAGGAAGGTATCAACAATACCTATGCCAAAGGGCAGGGCAAAGTGGTGGTGCGGGCTAAAGTGGCGGAGGAAACGCTTAAAAGCGGCCGTATGCAGCTTGTTGTCACCGAGCTTCCCTATCAGACCAACAAGGCTGCCCTGGTTGAAAAAATAGCCGAGATGGCCAAGGATAAGAAGCTGGAAGGCATCGGCGAAATACGTGATGAGAGCGACCGCCAGGGAATGCGTATTGTCATAGAGCTCAAGAAGGAAGCCCAGCCTAAAAAGGTCCTTAATAACCTTTACAAGTTCACAGCAATGCAGTCAGCCTTCCATATTAATATGCTTGCGCTGGTAGATCAGCAGCCGCGGGTGATCAATCTTAAACAAGCACTGCAGTGCTATATCGATTTCAGGCATGAAGTAATTACCCGCCGCAGCCGGTTCGAGCTTCAAAAAGCTAAGGACCGCGCCCATATCCTCGAAGGCTTCAAGATCGCCCTTGACCACCTGGATGAAGTAATTGCCCTTATCCGCAGATCTGAAACCCCGGAGACAGCCCGCAAAGGCCTGATGGAGACATTCGCTATGAGCCAGATACAGGCCCAGGCCATCCTTGAAATGCAGTTAAGAAGGCTGGCTCATCTTGAGCAGCAGAAGATAATCGATGAGTATAACGAGGTGGTCAAGACCATTGCCTACCTGGAAGACCTGCTGGCCAATCCGCGTAAGATCCTCTATCTCGTTAAACAGGACATGGGCGAGCTTAAGGAGAAATACGGAGATAAGCGCCGCACATTGATTAAGAAAGACGAAGTCGAAGAATTCCAGGAGGAAGACCTCATCGCTCATCAGCAGGTGGTTATCACGTTGAGCGAGCAGGGTTATATAAAGCGCATCCCTGTATCGACCTATAACAAGCAGAACCGCTACGGCAGAGGCGTGATCGGGATGGGGACACGCGATACCGACATGGTAAAGCACCTCATCGTCGTCGATACACATGATAATCTGCTGCTCTTCACTACACGCGGTAAGGTATACCGCCTTAAGTGCTACGATATAGCGCAGGATCAAAGCAGAACAACCAAAGGAACGGCAATAGCGAATTTGCTGCCCATCGATCCCAAGGAGAAGATTACGGCGCTGGTAAAGGCGCAGGATGCAGCGACGGGGCTTTTTCTGGTGATGTCCACTAATAAGGGCAAGGTAAAAATGACCAGCCTCGATAAATTTGCTAATGTTCGCAGCAACGGCCTCATAGCCATGAAGCTGAGCGGCGGGGGTGAGGATCTTGTAGCTGCCTGTGTGGCCGAGGAGAAAGATGAGGTCATCATCATCTCACAGCAGGGCATGGGCATTCGTTTTGCCGTACGTGACCTGCGGATAGCCTCCAGAACAAGCGGAGGCGTACGCGGTATCCGCCTGGATCCGGGCGATATGCTTATCAGCATGAATACCATTTTCAAGGGAGCGCATGTATTAACCGTTACAGAGAACGGGTTCGGCAAGATGTGCAAGACGGACAACTATCCACGGCAGACGCGCGGAGGAAAAGGCGTCATAGCGCATAGAGTTAATGACAGAACCGGCAGTGTTATTGCCGCTAAACTGGTCCCGCCCTCACAGAACCTGATTATTATCACCGCCAACGGTATAGTGATACGTATATCGGTTGACGGAGTGATTCCAGTTCACGGACGCGCCACGCAGGGAGTGCATCTCAATAGATTGGAAGAGGACGATAAAGTTGCTTCCATCTCATATTTTGACGAGCAAGCCAAGATAGAGGAAGAACCGCCGGCGAAATAGCCCTTTGTCTTAAGCGATAATAGATAGACGCGCTTGCTTGCCCCTGCGTTTACCATACGGCCGCGATCTCTCTATTCTTCTCTTTTTGACCTGTCGATACGGTTGGTTTAGAATAACCGCCAGCAGCAATGGCAAAAGTAAGCTGCAAAGTGAACAATGCCGTACAGAGTGGATGTACCCGTAAGAGAGATTATTATTGACAGGAGAATGCTATATGATATACCGTAAAATGCTTTTTGCCGCTGTTGCCGGCCTGATAGTGCTGGCAGGCTGTTCACAGCCGGGCCAGGCTACTGTTAAACGGCAGGCAACTGAAACTCTCCTGGTAAAAAGCGATCTTTCAACCTGGGTCCCCATGGCAGTCCAAATAAGTTCGGACGGAAAAAAGATCACCTATGTAATCCGCGATGAAGCGCGGGGGCGAGAATCTCTCTATATTAATAACGAGGAAGTGGCTGAATACGATCAGGTGATGGGCTGGGACTATGTCTACAGCTCTGACGGCAGCAGGACGGCATATCCGGTAATGGATAACAACCAATGCTTTGTTATCGTAGATGGCAAGGAAGGCAAAAGGTATGATCAGATAATGGCAACCTCGCTAAGGTTCAGTCCGGACGGGAAGAAGGTTGCTTATATGGCAATAAAAGACGGCAAATACATGGCGGTTGAAAACGAACAGGAAGGATTACAGTATGATTGGATCGAATCCTTCACTTTTAAATACAGCCCTGATAGCAGCAAGCTTGTGTATGCTGCCCAGAGAGATGATTCCTGGTTTGTAGTGGTTAACGGCAAGGAGGGCGAGGCATACGATCAAATAGTTGCAGGCTCGCTCAAGTTCAATGCCGATGGTTCAAAAATGGTCTATGTCGCGCAGGCGGAAGACCAGCTGGTGGTTATAGAGAACGGTCAGGAATTAGGCCGGTATGAGGCCATCGTCATTGAGGCCCTCGCTTACAGCCCGGATGGGAAAGAGCTGGCGTATGCTATCGGCCGTGAAGGTAAAGTGTACATGATACGGAACGGGCAGGAAGGAAAGGCATATGACTCCATTGACGGAAGCAATGTGAGGTACAGCCCGGACAGTGCTAATCTTGCCTATCCCGCTATGCGGGCGACCGATGATGACCCACCGGCCGAGAGGTGGTTTATTGTTGAAAACGGCATTGAACAGGGAAGTTATAATTACATTGCACCCGCCTCTCTGGTATACAGCCCTGACAGCACCCGTCTGGCATATGCGGTTGGTTTTGGCGAGCATCAGCATGTGGCAGAGGAAGAAGCGGAGCACCATCATCATGATCTGCAGTGGGCAGTGATTGTGGACGGCGTGGAGGGGGAGCGGTACAAGCAGTTCGGAGAGTCTTCCATAGTCTTCAGCCCTAACAGCCAGCATTTTGCCTATGGAGTCGCCGCTGCCGAGGAAGGGCCATGGATGGTGGTACTGGATGGAGTGGAATTGGACCCGTATGATGGCATAGGTACGGGAACGGTTTCTTTTACACCGGGCAACGGCTGGCCTATCTTTGTTGTACAGGAAGGAGACCAGTTCGGCGTGGTAGTCGAGAGATCTCCGGGCAAGCTTTATAAAGGAGTAATCTCCAGTTTCGGCGGGCGCATCTTTTTCGATTCTTTTGATATCATGCGCTATCTTGTGCTCAAGGATGACGGCATTTACACGGTAGAAGAGAAGCTTATACGCCTTGACTAGAGAAGCGTGCCGATGCAGCCTGCTGCATAAAATAGTACTGGCATGAAGATAGCCGTTATTTCAGATACGCATTTACATTCCACCGCCGGTCTTGCCCCTCGTATACTGCTTGAGCTGCAACAAGCGGATATGATAGTACACGCGGGCGATGCGGTTACACTGGAGCTAATCGAAGATATCCGCCGGCTGGGGCCTCTCCACGCTGTATGCGGCAATATGGACTCCGCTGATCTGAAAGAGAGTTTACCTGCATCCGAAGTATTTGAAGTAGAGGGCTGGAAGATCGGCTTGATTCACGGCTGGGGTTCCCCCTGGGGCATCGAAGAGAGAATCAGGAAATCATTCGGGCAGGTGGATGTCATTATTTTCGGTCATTCTCACAAACCGCAGAACGCCGTCATCGACGGCGTTCTCTTTTTCAACCCGGGTGATGCCAGACATTCCTTCGGCATCCTTACTTGCGGCCGGGAGATCACCAGCCGGATAATTAAATTATAAGCTTTGCGCAGATATGCTACTGCTCGGGGGCGGCTTCTGCTTCAGCAGCAGCTCCGGCAGCAGCTTGCTCAGTGCCTTCTTCAGCAGCACCTTCTTCTTCCCTGACGCCGCGTGTCTCGGTAACCTTGACGACCATTTGCTCCGGGTCTCCCAGCAGCGTTACACCCTGGCCGAGAGCGATATCCTTTATATGAATGGCCTGGTCCACTTCCGTAAGCGCGGAAAGGTCGACATCAACGTTGTGCGGAAGGTCATCGGGCAGTGCTTCTATGGGAAGAGAATCCATGAGATAAAGCAAAGAGGTATTCTTGATCTTAAGAGCTGGTGCCTCGCCGGAGAAGGAGAGCGGTACGTCTACCTTCAATTTTTCGGTCATCTTGACCTGATAAAAGTCTACATGAAGCAGTTCTTCGCTGAGGGGGTCGCGCTGGACTTCCCGTACCAGGACTTTCACCGCCTTCTTGGAACTGCCGACTTTAAGGGAAATAAGGTCGGTCTGGCCTGCATGCGCCAGAACAGAGCTGAGGTTCCTTGTGTCCAGCTTGAGCGCTGTCGATGCAACCCCGTGTCCGTACAGGTTGGCGGGCGTTTGCCCCTCGCGCCGTATAAACCTTACCTTTTTTCCGATAACATCTCTTTTTTCAGCAGTGAGCTCTAAGTGTTCCATGATTATACCTCTACTATATGTAAGTCTAGACGATAAAGAGTAGTCGTTTTATGAAAAGAAGTCAAATTTTCCACCGCCTGCAGACGCCTTACGCCGGTTTCTTTCCTGCGGACTTTTGCGCTTTATCGCGGCATACGGCTTGAGCGGTGTGCAGCCCGCAGGCGTTGCACTCATGGAAGCGGCAGTCGGGAGTGATGCGCCCGCGCTCGATATTGCGGTACTCCCTCTTGAGATAGGTGCGGCTTACGCCGATATCTATATGCTGCCAGGGGAGCGGCTCATCGAGCCGCCGCGGGCGGCTGGCATAAAATGCAGGGTCGATGCCGCAGGTGTTGAAAGCAGCCATCCATTTCTGATGGTCCAGATGCTCGGACCAGGTATCGAACTTGCAGCCGGAACGCCATGCTTCATAAATGACCTGTCCTATGCGGCGGTCTCCCCGTGCCATCACCGCCTCCAGACGGCTGATAGAGGGGTCATGCCATGAAAGCGCAATGCCTGAAGGCATGCCCGACTTCAAAATCTTAAATTTCTCTTTAAGCTGCCCGGGCATATCCTGGGCCAGCCACTGGCAGGGGGTGTGGGGCTTGGGCACCAGCGCGGACACGCTCACGCGTATGCGGGGAGGCCTCTGGCTGATCTGCTTGCCCAGCCTGCGTATTCTCTGGACCAGGTCTATGATGGCCTGTACATCCTGGGGCGTCTCTGTGGGCAGCCCTACCATAAAATAGAGTTTGATATTCATCCATCCCTTGCTGAAAGCTGCCGAGAGGGTATCCATGATTAAAGTGTCCGGTATGTCCTTATTGATAGCCCGGCGCAGCCGCTCGCTGCCGGCTTCAGGCGCGAAGGTAAGCGTGGTCTTGCGCTTACTGGGCAGCGCTTCTATCAGTTGAACGGAAGAGGTATCCAGCCTCAGGCTGGGCAGGGAGATGGACAGGCGCTTGCTTTGATAGCGGTCGGACAGCTCCTTTATCAGCCTGTGTATATCATGATAGTCGCCGGTGGAGAGGGAGACAAGGGAAAGCTCGCTGAATCCGGTGTTTTCCAGAAGCGCCTGCGCGCTCGCAAGTACCTCTTCGTGTGAAAGCTCCCGTACCGGGCGGTAGATCATGCCCGCCTGGCAGAAGCGGCAGCCGCGCGTGCAGCCGCGCTGTATCTCGATGGCGGCCCGGTCATGTACTATCTCGATAAATGGGACCACCGGATCGGTTACAGGAGCGGGCATACGGGCCAGCACCTGACGCCTGATTTTCCTCCTTGCCTCCGGTACTGTGGGAGAAAGCCCCTTGAAAGAGCCGTCCTCTTCGTAATCAGCGCGGTAGAGGCTCGGCACGTAAATGCCCTGCAGCTTTGCCGCCTTACGTAAAAACGTTGCGCGGTCGCCTCCGTATCCGCGGAAAACTTTTATCAACGGTGGGATTATCTCCTCCCCCTCCCCTATCACGAACAGGTCGATGAAATCAGAGGGGGGCTCCGGGTTGAGGGAGCAGCTCCCGCCGGCGATGATCAGGGGGTGGCAGCCGTCTCTCTCCGCGCTGCGCACAGGTATGCCGGCTAAATCAATCATATTAAGCATGGTGGTATAGCCCAGCTCATAGTCCAGCGAGAAGCCGATGATATCGAAATCCGCAAGCGCGTGCCGCGTCTCCAGGCTGAAGAGAGGGATGCCGCGGCTGCGCATGGCCTCCTCCATGTCCGTCCAGGGCGCGTAGACTCGCTCGCAAAGCACGTCGGGCAGCGCATTCAAAATCCTGTAGATAATGGGGATGGCCAGGTTGGACATGCCTATCTCATAGGTATCAGGGAAGGCAAGCGCAACGCGTACGGGGGTGCTTGCCCAGTCCTTGACCGTGCTGTTCCATTCTCCGCCGGTATAGCGCGCGGGCTTGCTGACAAAGGGGAGCAGTTCATCCAGGTTCTCTATAATCATGACCTGTGAATTATAGTGGGAGCGGGGCGGGGGGTCAATTAATACTTCAAATTCTCTGGTAAAAGGCTTTGATGTTCAGATAATGCAGTGGTGGGACATACCTACTTGATATATATTCTCACCTATGGTAATACAAATTATTATGGTAACCATTATCAAAAATGAGGGTTTTGTTAAAGTAGCTGATGGCGTAAAGCCGGATTCAAAGAACAGTGTTACTGTTCGCGTAACTTCACTTCAGGAAGGTGTTACCTATCATATTCACAGGAACAGCATCGGGCAGATAATACTTGACCGCAGGTTACAATTCCTGTTTCGGAATGCTGGTTATTTAACAACAGGCAAGCGCTTGCCTCCATAGAGCGCGGCCTTTCTGATGCCGCGCAAGGTAAATTATCAAAAGTCGACCTCAACAATCTGTAAAGGTTAACCGTATTGTTTGCTGTAGAATGGACGTACGAAGCTAGAAATAATGATAATGTCATAAAAAATGATCCTTCACAGAAGAAGCGCTATAAAGCCGTCGTAAAAACAATCCGTTTCCTGGCACAGGACCCCAGCCATAAAAGTCTGCAGACTCATGAGTATTCATCACTGAAGGGCCCGCACGAGGAAAAGATTTTTGAAGCTTACGCAGAGCAAAATACTCCGGCAGCCTACAGAGTATTCTGGTATTATGGGACTGCCCGGGGAGTGATCACACTCATAGCAATCACCTCACATCCGTAAGCTTAAAGTAATTACTATTATATCCAGTCTTTTCGTTCTGTCCGTCACGTGCTATCCTTTTATAGCTTTCCGCCCAAGGGGTGGAAGACATCTCATTGATGGTAAGTCAGTTTGAATTTTCTTTAATAATAATCTGGTAAAAAAGTACTGCAAAAATCAGGGAAAAATTATTGACAAATATCACAAAATGTGCATAATATCATATGAAACTTAGGTGCTTCCTAAGTGATTAGTTTGGTTTGGCGACGGACTGCGTGTCTGTCGCCATTACTATTATATGGGGGGAAATTATGAGGGTTTGTGTTTTTGTTGATGGCGAAAATTTCCGGCACTCCATAGTTAAGCTATTTCCTGAATTCCCACAGCAACATTACCTTCCAAAACAAGCAAATTGGACTGAACTATTTAATTGGATTGTATCAAAGTGTACAGATGAAGAAGGAGAGCGCATTAGAACTTATTGGTACGTTATTAAATCTGTGGACTTTTTCCCTTATCATTTCCCAAATCCCGAGAAAGAACAATCTAATGCACGGAACCTGCTTTCCAAACATGAACCATACAAAGCAGAACTTGATACACTCAGTGATGACATGATTATTGATCGAATGAAAACATTCATTAATGAACTAGAGCAAACAAGAGAGAAATTCCAAAACAGATTTAATGGTTGGACTGCTATACAAGATGGTATTTCTTCTCAACAAAAGGCTGTTGAATTTCGTAGAGCTGGATATTGTAGATATGATTTATTTACACAAAAAATAGGGAAAGAAAAAGCTGTGGATGTAAAATTGGCCTCCGACTTAATTACACTCAAAGATATATATGATATTGCTATTATTGTTACGGGTGATCAAGATTATGTTCCTGCTGTTGAAGTTGTAAAAGATTGCGGTAAAAGGGTAGTAAATGTAGCTTTTAAAACACGTGGTGGGGAACTTCTACCTGGTGGCGCAAGACGTTTAAACCAAATTACTGACTGGCACTATGATATTGGATATGATAATCTTGATGAACATCTATGTATCTCTCAATTGCCTTTAAAAAACCAACAATAATAGTGAAAGTTTATTTACTCGCTAGATAGATTAGAGTTTACTGGATACCGAGGAAAACGCCAGCTATGGCAGCAAAAGTAACCGATCATATATGGACGATAGAAGAAATAATTAGCCTGATTAATAAAATCACCTATCCGTGATCGACAATCAGAGTTTTAACTTCTGCTGTTTTCTGTATAGTCCTCCACCCAAAACCGTATGGTTTCACACGTACTGTTATCTTACACTTATCAGGAATAATGACTTCCACATCGTGTTTTGATTGTTCTATAAATATTCTCTTACCCTTTATACATTTTGCTGCTTGATCACCAAGCATGTTTAAGTGACTACATCTATCTATATTTACGACCTGCTCATTAAAAATTGCCATACAATTAACTGTAAAGGTATTAGATTCCGAATAATCACAAAACAGATAGCTTACCTGCATTTGCTTTTCCTTAGTCCAATAAGTACATTTAACATCTTCAATGAACCGGATAGGATATAGATGCTTTTTAACAAAAAGATATGCAGATACAATGCCAGTAAATATAAATAAAGTAGCGAAAATACAAGCTAAAATAAATATAATCAGAGAAATATTTGGTGGAAGTTTATCCGGAATTTGGAGTGAAGCAAAATATAGGGCTACCATTGTTGCTGTAGCTCCCAAAAGCCATTTCGTTGCTTTCCACATGCCCCTATTCTACCAAAACAATATTGACAATAGGGGTATATGGATGTACTATTGGTTAACATTTTTTCTCCTTTCAAACTGATACACTACCCTCTCATTTATCCTATTGACACCCCTCTTATTCTTGTGGTATAGTAATGCTTTGTGTCTAGCTAGCCACTAGTAAAGGCGTTGAAAGCCTGAAAGAGCCGGCTGGTTGAGCCGCAGCCAGAGCCGCCCTTGAGGGGGCGGAAACCGGAGCGGTAGATAACTGGGTGGCTTTTTAGTTTCTAGGGGAAGCACTAGGCAAAACGTCAAACCGGAAATAGGAATAGAGGTAAAAAACATACGATGCCAACCGTCAATCAGTTAGTGCGGAAGGGGCGAAGTCGCCCTATAAAGAAGACCAAGGCTCCTGCCCTGGGCGTGACTTTTAATACGCTTAAGAACAGGACGCGCCGGGATACCAACTCGCCTCAGAAGCGCGGAGTGTGTGTCCAGGTCAAGACAATGACGCCCAAGAAGCCTAACTCGGCGCTGCGCAAGATCGCGCGTGTGCGCCTGACCAATCATATCGAAGTTACCGCATATATCCCCGGTGAAGGCCATAACCTGCAGGAGCACTCGGTAGTGCTCATCCGCGGCGGCAGGGTCAAGGACCTGCCCGGCGTCCGCTATCATATCGTTCGCGGCGCGCTGGACACGGCAGGTGTCGAAAACCGCCAGCAGGGGCGCAGCAAATACGGCGCCAAAGCAGGAAAGGCTATATCATAGCAGGAGTACATGAATGTCACGACGTGCCAGGGCAATAAAACGGCCGATAATTCCTGACCCCAGATACGGGAGCCAGGTATTGACCAAGTTCATTAACAAAGTAATGCTTGACGGTAAGAAATCTACCGCCGAACGCGTTGTCTATGATGCGCTGGAGATCGTCAGTGGAAAATTGAAGCGTGATCCCATGGAAATCTTCGAGCAGGCGATGAAAAACGTTACCCCTCTCGTCCAGGTGAAAGCCAGGCGGGTGGGCGGTGCCACCTATCAGGTGCCCGTTGAGGTTACACCTGCGCGCGGACAGATCATGGCTATCCGATGGCTGGTCGATTTTGCCAGGTCACGTAAAGGTCAGTCGATGGCAAGCAGGCTTGCGTCAGAAATTGGCGATGCCGCACAGGGCGAAGGGGCGGCGGTCAAGAAGCGTCAGGATACCCATAGAATGGCCGAGTCCAATAAGGCGTACGCTCATTACCGATGGTAGCACTCACCGATTTAAACCAAAGCAAACGTAAGGCCAAAGCCGCTGCGGGACAGGCTGTTATGGAAAGAACCTATCCACTGGAAAAAGTCAGAAACATAGGGATTATCGCGCATATCGATGCCGGTAAGACCACGACCACAGAGCGGATTCTTTTCCATACCGGGCGCACCTATAAGATAGGTGATGTCGATGATGGGACGGCCGTAATGGACTGGATGCAGCAGGAGCGCGAGCGCGGTATCACTATTACCGCCGCAGCAACTACCTGCCACTGGAAAGATCACCGCATTAATATTATCGATACCCCGGGCCACGTGGATTTCACGGCGGAAGTTGAGCGCAGTTTGCGCGTGCTCGACGGCGGCGTGGTAGTGCTGGATGCCGTGGCTGGCGTTGAGGCTCAATCTGAAACGGTCTGGAGACAGGCTGATAAATACAGGGTACCTCGTATTTGTTTTATCAATAAAATGGACCGCGTAGGCGCAGATTTCTACCGAACCGTAAAAATGATAGAAGAACGCCTGGGCGCTACAACGGTACTTATGCAAATGCCGCTGGGGGCGGAAAGCTCCTTTTACGGTGTTGTTGACCTGGTAGGCAACAGGGCCTGGAGGTTCGAGCCGGATGTGGATGATCCTCTGGTTGCCATAGATATTCCGGAGGAGGAGAGGAGCAGGGTCGAGCAGCACCGCCAGAAAATGATTGAAAAACTTGCCGAGAATGATGATAAACTCATGCTGCTCTTTTTAGAGGACAGGGAGATTACGGAGGGAGACCTCAAGGCCGCTATCAGAAAGCTGACCACAACCAGCCGCATCGTGCCTGTCTTCTGCGGTACGGCTTTAAGAAATAAAGGAGTACAGCTCCTGCTTAACGGAGTTATAGACTATCTTCCCTCGCCTCTGGATGTCCCGCCTATCAACGTGATCGATGCAAGTTCCGGTGATAAAGCTACCCGTGAAGCAAGCGATGATGCCCCCTTTGCTGCACTGGCATTCAAAGTGGTGGCTGACCCCTTCATGGGAAGGCTCGTCTATTTCAGGGTCTATTCAGGCAAGGTCAAAGAGGGCGCTCAGGTATATAATTCAAGCAAGGGGCAGAAAGAGCGCATCGGAAGGCTGCTGCTCATGCATGCCAACCGCCGCGAGGAGATAAAAGAGGTTGATACCGGCACGATCGCCGCAACGGTAGGGCTGAAGAACACCTTTACCGGCGACACGCTCTGTGAGATGGTCAAGCCGGTACTGCTGGAAAATATACGGTTCCCGGAGCCGGTGATCTCCATGGCAGTCGAGCCCAACAGCAAGGCCGACCAGGATAAGCTGGGCGAAGCCTTGAACAAGCTGTCCGAGGAAGATCCTACATTCAAGATCCGTACAGATCAGGAGACAGGGCAGACGCTCATCTCCGGTATGGGAGAACTGCACCTCGAGGTGCTCATCGACCGCGTATTGCACGAATATAATGTAGGTGTACGGGTAGGAAAACCTCAGGTATCTTATAAAGAAGCAATTACGTCCTCCGCTGAAGCCGAAGGCAAGTTTGTGCGGCAGACCGGCGGCCACGGCCAGTACGGCCACGTGGTGCTTACGCTGGAGCCGGGAGAGAAAGGGAGCGGTTTCAGCTTTGTTAATAAAGTGAAGGGTGGCGCAATACCCAAAGAATATTACAATGCTATTGCGGCAGGCGCAAAAGACGCGCTGGATACCGGTGTGCTGGCCGGATATCCGGTTCTCGATGTCAAGGTTACTCTTACCGATGGAAGCTATCACGAGGTTGATTCCTCCGAGATGGCTTTCAAGATGGCCGCTTCCATTGGGGTGAAAGAGGGACTGCGCAGGGCCAAATCTGTTCTCCTGGAGCCCATTATGGAACTGGAGCTGGTGACGCCGGCGGAGTTCATGGGCGATGTTATCGGTGATTTGAATTCCAGAAGAGGACATATCGAAGGCATTGAGACTCACGGCGAGACCGCAGTGATTCATGCGCTCGTTCCACTGGCTGATACTTTCGGGTATGCGACTCAACTGAGATCCATAAGCCAGGGCAGAGCCACGTATTCACTACAGTTTCACAGCTATCAGCAATTGCCTGCGGAACAGGCTGCTGAGATAACAGGTCGCAGAGGTATATAAGAGATGCCCAAGCAAAATATACGTATAAAAGTAAGGGGTTACGATCACAGGTTGGTCGATCAGTCGGCTGAGCAGATCGTGGAAACAGCTGAGCGTACGGGCGCAGTGGTAGCGGGACCGGTTCCCCTGCCTACACGCATCGAGAAGTTCTGTGTTATCCGCTCACCGCACATCGATAAAGACTCGCGCGAGCAGTTCGAGATAAGAACGCACAAGCGGGTTATCGATATTGTCGGCCCGACTACCAAAACAATTGATGCGTTGACCCAGCTCCAGCTGCCGTCGGGCGTGGAGATTGATATTAGACTGTAGGTTGATCATGTCTGAAGGTTTATTAGGAAAAAAAATAGGAATGACACAGCTGTATCTGGACGGCCGGGAAGTGGTGGTTACTGCTATAGAGGCCGGTCCCTGCTTTGTGTCACAGGTAAAAACAGAGAAGAAAGACGGTTATAATGCTATCCAGCTTTGCTTTGGTCAGGGCAAGCGTCTGAATAAGGCGGAGAAAGGCCATCTCGGCGATGTCGGGATGTTCAGGAATCTGCGCGAGTTCAGAATGAACGATGTCGGACCTTATGAGGTCGGCCAGCAGGTTAGTGTGGAGATGCTGCAATCGGGTGACCGGGTCAACGTCATTGGCGTCTCGAAAGGTAAAGGGTTCGCAGGCGGAATGAAACGCCACGGCTTCAAAGGCGGTCCCAAGACGCACGGGCAGTCGGACAGATCCCGTGCTCCCGGCTCCATCGGCGCAGGGTCTACACCCGGCAGGGTATGGAAGGGTCTGCGAATGGCGGGGCATCTGGGCAGCCAGCGCGTTACGATGAGGAACCTTGAAGTCGTCAGCGTCGATGCTGAAAAACACTTATTGCTGGTAAAAGGTGCTGTTCCCGGAGCGAAAACGGGGCTGCTTCTCATTCATAAAGTATCGAAGGGTTAAGAGATAGTGAAGGTAGATATTTATTCCGTTCAAGGTAAGATAGCAGGGTCTATGGACCTGCGGGATGATGTATTCGCAGTGCCTTTTAATGAGGCCGTTGTGCATCAGGCGCTGGTACGGCATCTTGCCAACTGCCGCCAGGGTACGGCTGATACTCAGACACGGGCCGATGTATCCAAAAGCACCAAGAAGCTCTATATGCAGAAACATACGGGGCGCGCCCGCGCCGGCAGCATGAAATCTCCGCTGCGCAGGGGCGGCGGGGTTGTCTTTGGCCCGCATCCTCGCAGCTACCGCCAGGAGATGCCCAAGAAAATGAGACGGCTGGCAATCAAATGTGTGCTCTCTGATAAGGCCCGCAGCGGCGCCCTTAAGATTGTCGAGGATTTCGACCTTGAGCAGCCGAAAACGAGAATGATATATGATATGCTGGTTGCGCTGGGGATCGGCACTTCGGTGCTGATTGCCACCATGGAGAACCAGGAAAATCTGATACTCTCAGCTTCTAATATAGAAGGGGTGAACACCACACCCGCCCGCCTCCTGAACGTAGCCGATATGCTGGCCAGTAAGTCTCTTATAATGAGCGCTGGTGCGGTCAAGGCCGTCGAGGAGTTGTGGGCAAATAAAGAGCCGCAAAAAGCTAAGGCAGGCAAATAAGGATAGAGCGGTATCATGCATATATATGAAGTGTTAAAAAGACCGTTAGTTACAGAGAAAAGCTCAATACTCAAAGAGAGCAATTGCTATGTATTTGAGATCGAGAAAGCCGCTACCAAGCCCCAGGTCAAACAGGCCGTGGAGAAAGCGTTCAAGGTCAAGGTGACGAATGTTAATGTGATCACAACGCCCGGTAAGCTGAAGAGGTTTGGCAAGCGCTATAAGCAGACACCGCCCATGAAAAAGGCTGTGGTGACCCTTGAGCCCGGTAATAAAATAGAATTTTTCGAGGGAGTATAAAAAGGTAAGGGTACAACATTGGGTTCTGTAATCAAGAAAAGAAGAAAGAAGATGGCACGGCACAAGCATCGGAAACTCATGAAGAAGAACCGATGGCAAAGACGACACCCATAACATAGGGAGTAGGTATTTTGGCACTGAAAACATATCGCCCAACTTCACCATCAAGGCGGGGCATGGTAAGTGCTTCATTCGAAGAGCTTACTGCGTCCGCACCGGAGAAATCTCTGTTATTGCCGCTTAAGAAGCAAGCGGGCCGCAACAACAGAGGTGTTATCACGGTGAGGCACCGCGGGGGTGGGGTAAAGCGTAAGATGAGAATTATAGATTTCAAGCGGGACAAAATGGGAGTACCCGGTAAGGTTGCTACCATTGAGTATGACCCGAACCGCTCGGCGCGCATAGCGCTGATACACTATCTTGATGGCGACAAGCGCTATATACTGGCGCCGGTCGGCTTGAGTGTGGGCCAGACAATCGGTGCGGGAGAAGGCGCTGAGATAAAGCCGGGGAATACGCTTCCGCTGGATAACATTCCCGCAGGTACGCTGATTCACAATATTGAGCTTGAGCCCGGCAAAGGTGGGCAGCTTGTACGCAGTGCGGGAGTCGCAGCGCAGCTATTGGGCAAGGAAGGTAAATATGCACTGGTACGTTTGCCTTCCGGCGAGATGCGGCGCTTCCTGGTGGGATGCCTGGCGACCATAGGCCAGTTGGGCAACCAGGAACATCGCGGTATCAAGGCGGGTAAAGCGGGGCGCATACGCCTTAAGGGCAGACGGCCGCAGGTACGCGGTTCCGCCATGACCCCGCGCGATCATCCCCACGGCGGCGGCGAAGGCAGGGCGCCAAGGGGCATGGCTCCCAAGACGCCCTGGGGCAAACCGGCTCTGGGCAAGAAGACCCGCGGCAGCAAGCCTTCCGACAGGCTGATAGTACGCAGGCGTAAGGCTGAGAAATAAATAGAGAGTAACAAAGAGGTAGCAGGAGTATGTCGAGATCATCTAAAAAAGGTCCTTATTGCGATGAGAAGCTGCTTAAGAAGATTGAGAAGCTTAATTCGACAAATGAGAAGACGGTGATTAAGACCTGGGCCAGGGCATCGACGGTAATGCCGCAGATGATCGGTCACACGATTGCGGTACATGACGGCAGGCGTCATGTACCCATATATATAACTGAAAACATGGTTGGACATAAACTGGGAGAGTTCGCTGTTACGCGGACGTTCCGCGGGCATGTGAGCAAGGCTACGGTCACTGTCCAGAAGAAAAAGAATTAGATAGGGTGCCATGAAAGTAACAGCAATAGGAAAAGACATAGGTATACCCTCCCGAAAAGTGAGGCTGGCTGTGGATATGGTCAGGGGGAAGAAGGTTGAAGAAGCCGTTTCGATGCTTCAGTTCGTCCCCACTGCATCGGCGCGGGCAGTCTTGAAAGTCATTAAGTCGGCGGCGGCCAATGCTGAAAATAACTACGAGATGACCCCTGCCGATTTAAAAATAGTGGACATACAAGCAAATGAAGGACATACCCTCAAGCGCTTCAGGGCGCAGGGGCGGGGGCGTGTCAATCCTATCTTGAAGCGTTCCACGCATATAGTAGTATCCGTTGACGAGGAGGGTATATAGGTGGGACATAAGGTACACCCGTATGGGTTTAGAATCGGAGTGATAAGAGACTGGCATGCCAAGTGGTATGACCAGAAACATTACACGGAGATGTTGCATGAAGACTTGGCGTTGCGCAAGGTCGTTGCTAAAAATTGCCGTGATGGCGGGGTTGCCAATGTAGAAGTAGACAGGCAGGGAGTAGAAGTGGTGGTTACCCTTTACTCCTCGCGTCCCGGCGTGGTGATCGGCCGCGGTGGACAGCGGGCAGAGGAACTGCGTATGGGGCTTGAGGCGGCCTGCGGCAAGAGAGTGCGCCTCTCGGTTAAAGAGGTCGAACAGCCGGAGCTTGAGGCCATTCTGGTGGCCCAGAATATAGCGGAGCAGCTTGAGCGCAGGGTAGCGTTCAGACGTGCTATGAAGCAGGCTGCTTTCCGTACAATGCAGGCCGGTGCTAAGGGTGTCAGGATCAGCTGTGCCGGCAGGCTGGGCGGCAATGAGATCGCACGCCGCGAGACCACACGGCAGGGCAGGTTGCCGCTGCATACCTTAAGTGCTGATATCAGCTATGGTTTGGCAGAGGCCCATACACAGATGGGAGTGATTGGTGTCAAGGTGTGGATCTATAAAGGCAATATCGTACCGGAAGTAAGGAGAGAAAGTGCTACAGCCGAAGAGAGTGAAGTTTCGTAAGACTCACAAGGGAAACCGAAGGGGTAAAGCGAACTCAGGAAACACAGTAGTATTTGGCGAATTCGGCTTGCAGGCTCAGGAAGCGGCATGGGTTACAGCCAGGCAGATCGAGTCAGCCCGTCGTGTGATGGTCAGGTATCTGCGCCGCGGCGGAAAGATGTGGATAAGGATTTTCCCGGACAAGCCGGTGACCAAGAAAGCGGCGGAGACCAGGATGGGCAGCGGTAAAGGCGCTCCTGATCATTGGGTAGCCGTAGTGAAACCGGGCAGAATGCTGTTTGAGATCAGCGGTATTAAAGAGCCTATGGCAAAGGAAGCGATGCACCTGGCCTCTTATAAGCTGCCTATTTCGACAAGATTTGTAATAAAAGAAGCTGTCACAGGGAGTGAAGAGCGGTGAAGATAGCCGAAATCAGATCGCTCGGCGATCAGGAATTACAAAAGAAACTGGAAGAGTCGTATCAGGAGCTGTTTAACCTGCGTTTTCGCCTGGCTACACGGCAATTGGTTAATCACCGTGAGATTTCACGTGTAAAAAAGACTATCGCCCGTATGAAAACGATTATGCGGGAGAGGGAACTCGATAGAGGATAGTATGGAGAAAATACGAAAAGTTCGCAATGGTACGGTAATCAGCGACAAGATGGACAAAACGCGGATTGTACAGGTGGAGATCACCAGACAGCATCCGCTTTATAAAAAAGTAGTCCGTCATCGGGCCAATTTCAAAGCTCATGATGAGCAGAATGAAAGTCATATCGGTGATACCGTTAAAATAATGGAGACGCGTCCTCTCTCGAAAGATAAACGCTGGCGTATTGTAGAGATTCTGCAGAAGAAAGAAAGGGCGGAGATTCAGCCGGCGGAGATCGGAGAGGTGAGTGAGAGTGAGTAAGCAATGATACAGGCCGAGACCAGATTACGAGTTGCTGACAATACAGGAGCGCGCCAGGTTCTGTGCATCAAGGTTCTTGGCGGCAGCAGACGCCGCTATGCCAGTATAGGAGATATTATTGTGGTCACGGTAAAACGTGCCATACCCGGCGGCATGGTAAAAAAGGGTGATGTCACCAAGGCTGTTATCGTACGTGTTGCACGGCAATATCACCGCAAAGACGGCTCCTTTGTTAAATTTGATGAGAATGCCGCTGTAATTTTAGATGAAAAAGAAAACCCCAGGGGAACACGCATTTTCGGCCCGGTGGGTAGAGAGCTGCGAGATAAGAATTTCATGAAGATTGTATCGCTCGCTCCAGAGGTTCTATAAGATGAAGATTAAGAAAAATGATACAGTACTGATAATCGCCGGTAAAGACCGCGGGAAAAGAGGCCGCGTCCGTAAGTCGCTTCCTACGAAGGGAACGATTCTGGTTGACGGTCTGAATATGATTAAACGCCACTCCCGTACAAGCGGACAGGCACGGCAGGCCGGGATTATCGAGATGGAAGGGCCGCTGAACGTATCGAACGTCATGATTATCTGCAATAAATGTGATAAACCGGTGCGAGTCGGATATCGCAGAATGGAAGATGGTAAACGTGTACGGGTATGCCGGTCATGTAAAGAGATCATCGATTAGTGAAGGATTAGTGGAAGATGTCCCGTATTAAAGAAAAACATCAAAAGGAAACCGTTTCCGAGCTCATGAAAAAGTTCGGATATGAGAATGTTATGCAGGTACCGAAATTGAGCAAGATCGTGCTCAATATAGGTATGGGGGAATCGATACAGAATCCCAAGGCAATGGAAGCTGCTGAAAAAGACCTGACCGCTATAGCCGGGCAGAAACCGGTAATAACGAGGGCAAAAAGGTCTGTTGCCGCTTTTAAATTGCGGGCGGGAGTGCCCATCGGAATGATGGTGACTTTGCGCGGTAAGCGGATGTATGACTTTTATGACAAGCTGGTCAGCGTTGTCTTGCCCCGTATCAGAGACTTTCAGGGAGTGCCTCGGGAGTCGTTTGACGGTCAGGGTAATTACGCGCTGGGCATGAAGGAGCAGGTAGTATTCCCCGAGATCGATTATGACAAAGTGGATAAATTGCGCGGCCTGGAGATTGTCATCGTGACAACTGCCAGAAATGATGAGGAAGGCAGGGAATTACTGAGATCCCTGGGTATGCCCTTTGCAAAAAGTTAACCGCTTGGAGTAGTACATGGCAAAATTATCGAAAATAATGAAGTCGCAAAGGACACCGAAATATAAGGTTCAACAGCATAACCGGTGTAAACGATGCGGAAGATCGCGTGCTTACATCAGGAAATTCGGCCTTTGCCGTATTTGTTTTAGACAGCTTGCTTTACTCGGCCAAATCCCTGGGGTGAGGAAGTCAAGTTGGTAATCGAAAGCAGTGTGGAGAAATAGCTGATGGTAACAGATCCGATAGCAGATATGTTAACGAGAATAAGAAATGCAGTGCTTGCACGGCATGATAGTGTGCTGGTACCCCTTTCCAATACCAAGCTTGCTATTGCCAAAATAATAAAAGAGGAAGGCTTTATTACGGATTTTACCATCGTTAAGGGTAAGCCGGAGAAAGTCATCAAGATAACGTTGAAATATACGGATAACGTACCGGCAATAACGGGGCTGGAACGCGTGAGCAAGCCGGGCCTGCGTGTATATGTAAAGCACAACGAGATACCGCGTGTCTACGGCGGACTCGGTGTTGCCATAGTTTCGACGCCCAAAGGAATCATGGTTGGGCATAATGCGTGGAAAGGGAATATGGGCGGCGAGCTGTTATGCTATGTCTGGTAGAGTAAACGAGGAGATATTGAGCAAGTGTCACGAATAGGTTTGATGCCGATACCGGTCCCGTCCGGTGTGAAGATAACACAGAAAGACAATAATGTAACCGTAGAAGGTACTAAGGGAAAGCTTTCGCGAGATTTACCTCCTGATATTACTGTAGTACAGGAAGGTGAAAAGATACTGGTCAGCAGGCCTACTGACGAGCGGGAACACCGCTCTCTTCACGGCTTGACGCGTACCCTGCTTGCCAATATGGTCGAAGGAGTGAGCAAAGGGTTCGAGAAGATGCTGGAAATTTACGGTGTCGGCTACAGGGCGCAGAAGACCGATAAAGGCATAACGCTACAGATCGGTTTTTGCCATCCAGTTGAGATAGAATCGCCCGAAGGTATCGAGCTTTTAGTAGAGGGCAACAACCGTATTAAGGTTGTCGGTATCAATAAGGAACTTGTAGGAGAAACAGCGGCCAGAATCAGAAGGATTCGCCCGGCTGAGACATACAAAGGAAAAGGCATACGATACCAGGGTGAGAGAGTTCGAATTAAACCGGGCAAAGCCGGTAAAACTGCAATGAGGAAATAGAGGAAGATGTCAAAGGCAGATGCGCGATTGGCGCGTACACGAAGACACGCCAGAGTAAGAAATAAAGTTTGCGGCACGACTGAGAGACCGAGGCTGTGCGTATTCCGCAGCATCAAGAATATCTATGCCCAGGTTATCGATGACAGTGCCGGTCACACGGTGGCCTGTGCAAGCAACCTGGAGAAGGACGTACAGGGTAAGATTGAAGGCAAAAGCAAGGTTGAAACTGCAGGAATAGTCGGTACGCTTGTAGCACAACGTGCTACAGGTAACGGTATAAAGAAAGTGATCTTTGACCGTGGTGGTTATCAATATCACGGCAGAGTAAAAGCGCTTGCAGAGGCTGCCCGAAAAGAAGGACTAGAATTTTAAAGGTGTTCTATGAAGAAACCGATTACCAAAATATACGCAACCAGAAAAAAAATTGACGCCGGCGAGCTGGAACTGAGTGAGAAGCTTGTCTCGCTGAACCGGGTTACCAAAGTGGTCAAGGGGGGAAAGAATCTCCATTTCAGGGCACTGGTAGTAGTGGGTGACGGCAACGGCCATGTTGGAGTGGGGCTGGGAAAGTCCAAGGAAGTCCCCGAGGCGATCCGCAAAGCCGGAAGCGTTGCGCGCAAAAATTTGATTGAAATAAGGATGGCGGATAGTACTATTCCGCATGATGTATTTGCCAAGTTCGGTGCTGCAAAAGTACTGCTCAGACCGGCGCTGGCCGGTACCGGTGTTATCGCTGCCGGAGGCGTACGTGCTGTGCTGGAGGTTGCAGGAATAAAAGATGTGCTCACCAAGTCTCTGGGGAGCAATAGTTCAATGAATGTGGTAAAGGCAACCCTGCTGGCATTGCAGTCCCTGCGTGATCCAAAAGAAGCAGTAGCTAAGCGCAAAGTAGATATCATCGAGGAGGCTATCGAGTCTGATGGCAAAGTTGAGGATTAAGTGGACAAAGAGCGCTATCGGCTACTCGGCTGATCAGCGCCGGACATTAAAGGCTCTCGGATTTCACCGTCTCTATCAGGAGATCGAGAAGGAAGATACGCCCAGTGTCCTGGGTATGATTGATAAAGTAAAACATCTGGTGATAACGGAAGAAGTGAACGATGGAACAGCATGAATTAAAGCCTCCTGCAGGGGCAAAACATAGTAAAAAACGGGTCGGACGTGGTGACGGAAGCGGCCGGGGAACGTATTCAGGAAGAGGCTGTAAAGGACAGAAGTCCCGGGCCGGGGGTGGAGTTCGCCTGGGCTTTGAAGGCGGTCAGCTTGCGCTGATCAAACGTTTGCCGCGTGTACGGGGTTTTACCAACATATTTAAAGAAGAGTTCAGCACCGTTAATATCGGTTCGCTCAACTGTTTTGCCGCTAACGAGGAAGTAACGCCTCAGACGCTCTATGAGGCGGGCATTATTAAAACGCTCAAACGCCCGGTAAAAATACTGGGCGGCGGCGAGATAGACAAACCTCTGGTAGTCAAGGCTGCCAAATTTTCTGTGTCCGCTGCAAGCAAGATCACTGCCGCAGGCGGCAGAACCGAGGGTATATAGATGCGCCAGAGGGATTCGCGGCCGCGGCTGATACAGGCTCTCATAGACGCGTTTTCGCTTCCGGACTTGCGACGGAGGCTCATTTTTACGCTGGTTATGCTGGTTATCTTCCGTTTTATTGCACATGTGCCTCTACCGGGTGTCGACCTCGCTGCGCTGCGTGAGATTTTTGATAAGAACCAACTGCTGGGCATGCTCGATATGTTCAGCGGCGGCGCCATGAGGAACTTCAGTGTGGCGGCAATGGGTGTGTATCCCTATATTACCTCATCCATTATCATGCAGTTGCTGGTGCCTGTTATTCCGCAGCTGCGTAATCTTTCCATGGAAGGCGAGTCCGGCCGACACCGCATCAACCAAATGACGCACTGGCTTACCGTACCGCTGGCAGCTCTGCAGGGATATGCACAGCTGGCGCTGTTGCGCAGCCAGGGAGGTATTAGTGAGGCAACCACTCTGGGGACGGCTGCCATTATCGTTTCACTGGTAGCAGGAACCATGTTCCTGGTGTGGCTGGGTGAGCTTATCACTGAGAGAGGCATCGGCAACGGCGTATCTATAATAATATTTGGCGGCATTGTAGCAGGTTTGCCGCAGACCATCGGAAGGGGCCTTTTGGCCGGATCTAATTTTATGGGGTTGGCGGTTTATATCGTTCTGGCCCTGATCCTGATAGTCATTATCGTGATATTTACTGAGGCGCATCGTCGTATACCTGTACAGTATGCCAAGACCGCTTTCCGCGGCGCTCGCATGTACCGTCAGAGCGGGTCCACTCATATCCCGCTGAGAGTTAACACCGCAGGTATGATCCCGCTCATCTTTGCTATGTCGCTGATGTTATTCCCCAGCACCATCGCCAGCTATTTTGCGGCTCCGGCAACGGCGGACCCCAATTTCGCCAATACTCTTGTCAAATGGTTTAGCCCTGATACGGCTTTACCTATAGGGCTGTTTTACTGGGTAGTGTATTTTCTTATGACAGTGGGATTTGCCTTCTTCTATACTATGGTAATATTCGAGCAGATGAATCTGGCCCAAACGCTGCAGAGGCAGGGAGGGTTCATCCCGGGGGTCAGGCCCGGCAAACCTACTATCAATTATCTGAACAGAGTAATCAGCCGTATTACCTGGGGAGGCGCTCTCTACCTGGCGTTGATCGCGATTATGCCTTTCATCGTCAGGGAGATAACGGATGTGGCGGTGCTGACTCTGTCAAGCACGGGAATGCTGATTATGGTCGGTGTTGCGCTTGATACTATGAAGCAGATAGAGGCACAGCTCACCATGCGCAGATATGAAGGATTTCTTAAATAAGGGGTACTAGTGATGTTTTTAGTGTTTCTCGGAGCACCCGGTGCAGGAAAAGGAACGCAGGCAGCAATAGTTGCAGAGCGGTTGAAATTGACGCATATTGCTACGGGCGATCTTTTCAGAGAAGCGGTGAAAAAGGGGACAGAACTGGGGAAACTGGCTAAAACATACATGGAAAAAGGAGAGCTGGTGCCTGATGAGGTGACCATTAAAATGCTCGCGGAAAGACTGGCGCAGTCTGATTGCGCCGGCGGCGTTATATTCGATGGTTTTCCACGGACGCTTGATCAGGCTGCGGCACTGGATAAAATGATGTCCGGGCAAAAGAAGAGCATCGATAAAGCGGTCTACATAGAGGTGCCTGAAGAAAATCTGTTAAAGAGGCTGGGAGGCCGCTGGACATGCAAGCAGTGTCAGGCTGTCTACCACGAGATAGCGTCACCGCCAAAAGTTGCCGGAAAGTGCGATAAATGCGGCGGAGAGCTCTATCAGCGTGCTGATGATAATGAGAAAACGATACTAGAGAGATTGAAAGTATATTTCTCTCAGACCACACCGCTTTTGGATTACTATAAAAAGGCTGGCAAACTGCTCTCGGTGGATGGTACACTGGAGATAAAAGCGGTTACGGAAGGCATAATAAAAGCGCTGGGGAAGTAGCAGGAAGGATATATGACGATTCTGAAGTCTGCTGAAGAGGTTGAGGTTATGAGGAGGGCAGGCAAAATAGTAGCGACAGTTCTGGAGAAATTAAGGGAAGAGGTGAAGCCGGGAGTTAAAACCCGCTACCTCGATAAAGTCGCAGAGCGGGAGCTGAAAAAACTGGGGGCGCAGGCTTCTTTCAAAGGGTATATGGGTTATCCGGCGAGTTTATGTGTTTCAGTGAACGATGAGATAGTTCACGGCATACCGGGTAACAGAGTATTGAATGAGGGGGATATCGTATCGCTTGATTTCGGGGCATACCTGGAAGGCTACCATGGTGATTCAGCAATCACCGTGGGAGTAGGGGATATCAGCCCTTTAGCGCAGAGGCTGATTAAAGTAACAGAAGATTCCCTTATGAAGGGAGTTGGAGCTGCGCGTCAGGGGGGCAATCTGGGTGATATTTCGGCTGCCGTACAGGAATATGTTGAGTCCAGCGGTTTTTCTGTGGTAAGGGAATACTGCGGACACGGCATCGGCAGGGATTTGCATGAGGACCCGCAGGTACCGAACTTTGGGAGTAGGGGTACGGGGCTGGTATTGAAAAATGGCATGACCATAGCCATTGAGCCGATGGTAAATGAAGGCGGTTGGCCCACGAAGGTCGATAGTAATAAGTGGACCGTAAGGACGGCTGACGGAAGCCTTTCAGCTCATTTTGAGCACACCATCGCTATAATGAACGATGAACCGGAGATACTTACCCGGTTATAGGTAAGAAGGGTTTGATGAAGAAAGAAGCGATAGAGGTCGAAGGGAAAGTAGTAGAATGTTTGCCGAATGCAACTTTTTTAGTAGAGTTGCCGAATGAGCACAAGGTGCTGGCTCATATATCCGGTAAAATGCGAAGGCATTATATCAGGATTCTGCCGGAGGACAAGGTGCTGGTAGAGCTTTCTCCCTATGACCTCAGTCGTGGTAGAATTACCTACAGGCTGAAATAAAAGTATATATTTATTGACAGTGCAGGAATAAAGGTTTATCATTAGCATTTTTGAGTTAGAACAGGTAGAGAGTTATGAAAGTTCGAGCATCAGTAAAACGTAGATGTGAAAAATGTAAAATAATAAGGCGGCGGGGGGTTGTGCGCGTTATTTGCGATAATCCCAAGCACAAACAGCGCCAGGGCTAATGAGAGGAGCAGGTAGACTATGGCTCGTATAGTTGGTGTTGATATACCCAGGGATAAAAAAGTTGTTGTATCCCTGCAATATATTTACGGCATAGGTCCGACAGTAAGCAGCCGTATTCTGGCGGTAAGCAATGTAAACCCTGATACCAAAGTAAAGGACCTCACTGAAGGTGAAATCAGCCGTATCCGTGAGGTTATCGACAAGGAATACACGGTTGAGGGTGAGCTTCGTAAAGAAGTGAACATGAGCATCAAGCGTCTGATAGAGATCGGCAGCTACCGCGGGCTCAGGCATCGCCGCAATTTGCCGGCGAACGGGCAGCGGACCAGGACCAACGCACGTACCAGGCGTGGATTACGCAGAACAGTAGCCGGACGTGGTCAGCGCCGCGGTATGAAGAAATAAAGGAGTGCAGCAGCTATGCCTCAAAAGAAGAGAACGAGAGTAAGAAGAAGGGAACGTAAGGCTATTCCCGAGGGGAAAGTCTTCATACAATCCACTTTTAATAATACTGTGATTACGATTACGGACCTCAAAGGGAACGTTATTTCCTGGGGCAGCCCCGGAACAGCGGGATTCAAGGGGTCCAGAAAAGGTACGCCATATGCGGCGCAGCTGGCAGCACAGGGTGCTGCGGCCAAGGCGAAGGAACACGGGCTGAGGCAGGTTGAGGTCTTTGTTAAAGGTCCGGGAAGCGGCCGGGAGGCTGCGATCAGGGCGCTTCAGGCAGCCGGGATCAATGTTGTGAGCATAAATGATGTTACTCCTATACCGCATAATGGTTGCAGGGCACGGAAAAGGAGAAGGGTGTAGAAATGGCACGATATACAGATCCTAGATGTCGCCTTTGCCGCAGAGTCGGCGATAAATTAATGCTTAAGGGGGACCGCTGTTTCAGCTCCAAATGCGCGATGGAGCGTAAAGCTACTCACCCGGGTCAGCACGGTGTGGGAAAACGCCGCGCAAAGAAGTCTGACCGTGGTATACAGCTGGAGGAGAAACAGAAGGCCAAGTTCATTTACGGAGTTTTCGAAAGGCAGTTCCGCAAGTCCTTCGGTGAGGCTGAGCGGCTACCCGGTATTACGGGCGATAATCTGGTAATATTGCTGGAACGGCGTCTTGACAACGTTGCCTTCCGTCTGGGATTTGCAGACTCGCGGGCACAGGCAAGGCAGCTGGTAAGACACGGCCATATCTTATTGAACGGCCGCAAAACCGATATCCCTTCCTGCCTGGTTAAGGTGGGTGACGAGATAAGCTGGCGCCCGGGCTCTGCCAAAACGGAGTATTACAAGATCATGGTGGAGACCATCGGAGATAGAGTGGTTCCAGGATGGCTGGAACTTGAAACTGATAAAATGATAGGTCGAGTTCGTGCTTTACCGGTGAGGGATGATGTGGAGGTTAAATTCAATGGTAAAGCGATTGTTGAGTACTATTCTAGGTGAGGTAGGTTTTGGCTGGATTATTATTACCAAAGGTAGAGTGTGTTGAGAGTACGCAGAACTATGGCCGCTTTATAGCAGAACCGCTGGAGCGGGGTTTTGGCATTACGCTTGGCAACGGATTACGCAGGGTACTGCTGGGTTCGCTGGTAGGCGCTGCCGTTACCTGTGTGGAGATCGAGGATATTTTCCACGAGTTCTCTTCCATTCCGCATGCCAAGGAAGATACTCTGGAGTTTCTGCTTAATGTAAAAGAATTGCGGATTCGTCCGCTTTCGCAGAGATCAGGCAGGATGACCCTGGATGTACACGGTGAAGGTGATGTTAATGCTGCGGATATCAATCCCACGGCGGATTTTGAGATTATCAACCCTGATCTCCACCTCATTACCCTGGATTCGGGTGATGCGCGGCTGAGGGTCACTTTCAACGTGGAACTGGGCAGAGGCTATATGCCGGCCGGTTCAAGCAATGGATTGCCGGTGGGTTCTATACCTATCGACGCAGTTTTCTCGCCGGTACGAAAAGCCAATTGTACCGTAGAGACCAGCGGGTTCGGAGAGGGGAGCGGTCAGGAAAGGCTCGTTCTGGAAGTGTGGACGGACAACACCCTTTCACCGACTGAAGCGGTCAGCCAGAGCGCTGCCATATTAATTGAGCAGTATTCTTGTTTCAGGGAATTAGCGAAGACATTGACGGAGGACGGCTCTGAGCTTGCATGGCAAAGACTCATTCCTCCCGAGCAGTACGATATGCCTCTCGACCAGTTAAATCTATCGACGCATACGTATAACAGCCTGCGTAGGGGCGGCATTACCACTCTGGGCATGCTGCTGGAAAAAACAAGTGAAGGACTTTCCTCTCTTGCCGGCTTCGGTGCTAAATCTCAGGAAGAGGTAGAGGTGGCTCTGGGCGGCCTTAACCTTCCCTTTGTTCCGGAGATAAAGAAGCAATCGAAGAAGAGCAAACGCGCCAAGGGGCAAGAAGATGAGGATGCCGATACCGGGGAGACTGAAGAATGAGACACCAGATAACAGGACGTAAGCTGGGCAGGACCAGTGCGCATCGCAAGATGTTATACCGCAATCTGGTTGCTGACCTGTTCAGACATGAAGCGATCGTAACGACGGAGGCCAAGGCAAAAGAGATACGGGGTATGGCGGAGAGGATGGTAACGCTTGCCAAAGACGGCACGCTTGCATCACGCAGACGCGCTCTGGCTTTTACTCCGGAAAAAAAGATCGTAGAGAAGCTGTTTGCCACCATCGCTCCCAGGTACCGTGAACGGGCAGGCGGATATACAAGGATCGTTAAACTGGGCCCCAGGGTAGGCGACGGCGCACCGATGGTGAAAATCGAACTGGTGGAATAGCAGAGCGGGGCGGTGGAGCTCTTTAACAACGTACAGAAAATAGCTCTGGTAGTTGAATATGATGGAAGGCGGTATTACGGCTTCCAGTGGCAGCATGGGCTGCCCACTATTCAGGCGGAACTGGAAACGGCTCTGCATAAAATTACCGGTGAGCGCAGGCGCTTTATGGCGGCCAGCAGGACAGATACAGGTGTACATGCCGCGGGGCAGGTAGCCAGTTTCTGGACCCGCTCGGAATTGCCGGCGGCAACGTTTTTAAAAGCGCTCAACCATTATTTACCGGATGATATTGCGGTGAAGGCAGCCTGCCGGATAGGGGAGGAGTTTCACATCAGGAGGGATGCCACCGGCCGCGAGTATGAGTATAAGATTTACAATAGCGTAACACGCTCTCCGCTTAAGGAGGGTCTCAGCTATCGTGTACCTGTTAAATTGAATATAGAGATCATAAATCAGGCCTGCAGGACGCTGGAGGGGAAACATGACCTGGCCTCCTTTGCGTCAGACCTGGACATGGTGAAAAGCACGGTTCGTACTGTATACCGGGCGGAAGTGAAAAGAGAGGACAGCATGGTTACCTTTTATATTGCTGCCAGCTCGTTTCTTACTCACCAGGTGCGTAATACGGTAGGGCTGCTGGTGCGGATAGGGCTGGGAAAAGTAAGCCTCGATGAATTTAGAGCCATCATGGAGGCAAAAAAACCGGGGACAGCCGGTCCGGCGGCACCGCCATACGGATTGTATTTAACCAGGGTTAATTATCCCCAGGATGTGGAGTTAAAATATGAAGACTTATTCAACAAAGGCTAAAGACATAGAGCGCCAGTGGCACGTAATAGATGCCTCCGGCAAGACGCTGGGCAGACTTTGCACTCAGATTGCAACGCTGCTCATGGGCAAGCATAAGCCCTATTATGTGCCCACAATGGATACCGGAGACTTTGTCGTGGTTATCAACGCATCGAAGGTGCGTGTGACCGGCAAAAAAGCCGATGATAAGATGTATTACCGTCATTCCGGTTATCCGGGAGGATTGAAAGCCGCCAATTATACCAAGATGATGGAAACCTTCCCCACCCGTGTTATTGAGCATGCCGTAAAAGGAATGCTGCCGCACACCAGGGTTGGCAGGGTTATGATCAAGAAACTTAAAGTATATGCAGGCGACAGCCATCCTCATCAGGCTCAGGTCGGCAGTGCTAAAGAAACAGAAGGGAGTGGAAGCTAGTGTCCGCGCAAACTTATGATCGAGGTACCGGCAGGCGCAAAAGCGCTATTGCCCAGGTCAAGCTCACACAGGGAACGGGAGAGATTATCATCGATGGGAAACCCTATCAGCAAAGATTCCCACGGGTGGAGCATCAACGAACGATAGAAAAGCCCTTTAAGGCTACAGATACGGTTGGCAAATACAATGCCGAGGTAAAAGTAATCGGAGGCGGTGTTACCGGTCAGGCAGGAGCAATCCGCCTTGGTATCGCCCGTGCCCTGGTACTGAACAATGAGAACTTCAGGACCCCTCTGCGCAATGAGGGCCTGCTCACACGCGATGCGCGTGAAAAAGAGCGCAAGAAGTACGGTCTCAAACGTGCCCGCAAGGCGCCTCAGTACACCAAGCGCTAAAGATTATTTTTGGAAAAATTAAAGGCCTGCTTAAAAAGAGCAGGCCTTTTTTATGAATTTCAGATAAGCTACCGCTTTTCCTGCTTTCGCTCAAGCGCTTCTTTAAATAGCTGCTAGCGGCGTTGTGGCAAAATGTACCGGATGAGATTGATGATGCCTAAGGTACCTTTCTTCCAACAATCCGATTCGTTGAATCGGATTGTTTTTCATCTAAGAGACAAATCTACTACTTTGAATAGAGTTTAAAAACGGATGCAAATCTAGGATCAGGCAGATTGAGAAGCCCGATTATTCCCAAATAGCACAGATATCGCCTGCTGCCTGCTGTGTACGCGCAGTTTTTCAAATATATTTCGCATATGGGCTTTTACTGTATTTTCACTAATCTTAAGTTCCTGCGCTATTTGTTTATTTGAAGCTCCTTTAGCCAATAGCGCCAACACTTTTTTTTCTTTTTCCGTGAGACCAGCAATATCTTTTTCATTAAAATTATCTAAATCAGACTTAAAAATGCCTTCTTTTTTTAATATACTTGAAGCCAAAGGCTCCGATATAACCATTTCTCCCGAAGCAATACTGGTGATAACCGCACAAAGGTGTTGAAGCGAAACGTCCTTTGATATCCGCGCGAACCGCTTTTTATCGCATTAATCATATCAGCATTATTTATCGAATGTGTCAATACCAGGATTTTTGTATTGGGAAGAGATTTGTGTATTTCCTCTATCAGATTCCTATCTTTTTCGTAAATCTCTATATCTATAATGATAATATCAGGCTCACACTCCATGCATTTTGTTATGCATTTAGACGGATCAGAACAAGAAAAAACCGATTTACGCCCATATTTAGCTTTGAGTAGAGTGGTTAAACCTTCACGAAATAGCTCTCTTTTATCAGCAACCATTATCTTCATTTTAAGTTCTCGAAGAAGCCAGAATTAATAAAGAAGTAGTATTAATTATAACAAATAAATAACTATTTAGTAGTAGTTAATTTTACATATATACATCCGTTGGACATTTAAGTAAAATGTAGGAATTATGGCGTCTCGTATTTTCATTATTCGTGCTTTATATTAACTTTTGTGATGTTTTTACCTGGCAACTAAACTATTAAACGTTATAAGGAGGCATACTAATGAATAAAATCTTTATACTTTTGATGGTGAGTGTAATCATTGCGGGCTCGACTATGCTTGGTTGTGCGCAGCCAGCACCTAGCCCGTCGACTGAACCGGCACCTGCACCATCAACAATACCGGATACAACTGAAGTTGTTAATTTAATCGTTTCTACGGCAGATCCCGGACCTGCGGGTGGCCCTGTAAGCATGGAGGCTGTATGTAACGAAATCAAAGATGCTACCAATGGCAAAATGACATTTGAAATGTATGTCGGTGGTGCTTTAGGTAAATCGGTGGAGCAGTATGACCTGGCTGTAGAAGGCACGGCAGATATCATTTTAATCAATCCCGCTTATCTCTCAGGCCGTTTTCCTATGCATGAAATTGTCGAACTTCCGCTTATATTTCCTGGCGACGGTGTGAACGCTACCCGCGTTGCCATGGGGCTTCATGAAATGTTCCCTGAGATGCTGGATGATTTTGCCGATGTGAAGGTACTGGTCTGGTCGCCGCTTGGTGCCAGAAAGTTTCAAATGGTTGAACCGGTAGAAACAATCGCGGACCTTAAAGGGAAGAAGATAAGAGTAACGGGGAGTATCCCCACAGAAACGGTTACATTGACAGGGGCAGTCCCGGTGGCTATGCCTCCCTCAGAGATCTATACTTCCATAGAAAGAGGCACACTGGATGGATCCCTGTTCGAATGGGAAGGTTATAATGCCTTTAAACTGTGGGAGGTAGCAAAATATACGACCATGGTCGATATCGCAACTACCAGCCACCTTGTAGTAATGAACAAAGAAAAATATAATAGCTTGCCCGCAGATGTAAAAGCAGTGTTCGATGAGTATGCGGGAGCTAAAGCTTCACAGGTATATGCCCAGGTAATGTATGATATGGACCGGAACGCCTACGATAAAATCATTGAAGGGGGACAGGTATTAGTAGAGGTCTCAGCCGCTGAAAAGGCTAAATTTGAAGCGGCAGTAAAACCTCAGAGGGACCAATGGGCTGCAGATATGGATGCTAAAGGATTCCCAGGCACGGAAATGGTAAACGCAGCACTGGAGATGTCTGCAGAATATAAATAGTCTGTAAAGTGTCTTAAATGGTGACAACGGGATGGGCAGACCATTAAATGAAAGGTTTGCCCATCTCCCACATAGTCATCTTGTTACATACCGCATATAGCAGTCGCCAGACTTAATCGATAATTGATAAAGCTGATATAGTATTAACCTGAATGAGGTTTATATGATAGATGCAATAGCCGCATTCATAAAAAAGATATTTTATCCCGTCAGCGGGGCACTGAGCCTTTTGGGTGGAATGCTTATTATTCTTATGATGTTTTTCACCTTCGTAACTGTAATATTGCGATATCTCTTCAATAGCCCTATACCTGGGGACTTCGAGTTAATCGTATTTACACTGGTTGTTCTGGTAGGTTTTGCAATATCCTATACAATGATCCACGACAGGCATGTTACGGTAACCTTTTTTTCGTTCCCGAGCAGGGCACAGGCCATAGTTTATATCATCACTCATCTATTTGCGCTTTGCATATTTGGTCTGATATCGTGGCAAACCTTTGTCTATGGCAGTAAATTGTTAAAATACGGCCAATATTCTGCCGTTCTACACTTGCCGGATTCAATTTTCATCTATATATTCGCCTTTGGCCTCTTCTTGCTATGCATCGTTTTGCTGGTAAAAATCTTGTCTAACATTGGGGAGGCCATGAAAAAATGAGCAGTGTAACAATTGGTATTATAGGACTTGCCCTTCTTATTGTGCTCATGTTTTTGAGATTGCCCATTGCGTTTTCGATGGCTGGTATTGGATTTCTGGGACTGATTTATTTCAGAGGTATGGATTCCGCTCTTTCCTGTCTTGGGACAATCCCGTATAACACTATCGCAGCATATTCGCTAAGTGTTGTTCCTTTGTTTATTATAATGGGGCAGTTCTCTTTTCATTCAGCCATAAGCGTAGACCTCTACTCTACTACATACAAGTGGGTCGGACATATAAAAGGCGGACTGGCAATGGCCAGTATTGTGGCGTGTGCTGCTTTTGCTGCTCTCTCAGGTTCGAGTTTTGCCACATCGGCTACCATGGGGGCTGTCGCACTGCCGGAAATGAAGCGCTATAAGTACTCTCAAAAGCTGGCGACTGGTTGTGTGGCTGCGGGAGGTACTCTGGGTATACTAATACCACCAAGTGTGCCGCTTGTTATCTATGCAATACTTGTCGAAGAATCAGTAGGCAAGCTTTTACTTGCCGGTTTTATACCCGGTATACTCCTCGCGCTACTATTTTTAGGCACCATATACATATTGTGCAGAATTGATGGCACTATGGGGCCTGCCATAAAGCGCGCTCCATTTAAGGAAATGGTGAAATCGCTCTCAGGAGTATGGCCTGTATTGATCGTCTTTATCGGTATGATGGGAGGCATATATGCTGGGATTTTTACACCTACAGAAGCAGGCGCGGTGGGAGCTCTTCTTGTCTTTATTATAGCTCTCGCAAGCCGTAAGCTTACATGGAAGGGAATACGCACGTCCATCACCGAAACGATGATAACCACCGGTATGATTTTCACAATACTTATTGGAGCCCTTATATTTTCGTCCTTTATTGCGTTTTCAAAAATACCTTTTGTACTTTCTGATATTCTTGGTACGCTCCAGACTCCTTATGTGGTTATTATAGTTATTGTAGTTGTATATTTAATCCTTGGCTGTTTTCTGGATACTCTGGCTATGATACTACTGACGATACCTATTTTTTACCCTGCTGTACAGGCTGTCGGCTATGATCTTATCTGGTTCGGAGTAATAGTAGTCATCATGATGGAGATGGGTATGATTACTCCTCCATTTGGTATGAATGTATATGTTATCCACGGAGTTGCCCGCGATATTTCGCTTGGCACAATATTTAGAGGCGTTATTCCCTTCATAATACCAATGTTCGTCTGCATCATCCTGCTTATCCTGTTTCCGGAAATAGCCATGTTCCTGCCAACGCATATGACCGGATGAGCTGCTGTATTTGCGGCAAAAGAAACAGTTGGTGATGATAACTTCCTGAACTATTAACCCGGAAATAGCAATATGTGCTTTAGACAAAGGAGAGTCAATGGCGTTCGTAAAAAAAAGTGAAGAAGATGGGAAGTGGATGCATAGCGGTTGCGCAATGTGCATAGGCGCACCGATGAAAGCGAGGGTTAAAGACGGCAGGATTGTTGAAGTAGCCGGAGAAGACTTGCCTGATTGGAATGGGAAAATCTGCGGCAAAGCTATTTCAGGAGTCAGTGACCGGGTATATCCGTCTAATAGAATATTATATCCTCTGAAGAGAATAGGAGAAAGAGGTGAGGGTAAATTCATCAGATGTACATGGGATGAGGTTATCGGGGCTCTGGCATCTAAACTTCAGGGATATGATCATTCTGAGTATCCAAATTATTTTGAAATATGGTGGGGATGCCCCGATCAACAAGACAAGGTTCCCTTTTTACATTACTGGTCTGCGGTGATGAAAACCGGCATCTCATATTTGCACGGCCAGGCATGCTTTGGCGATCATGCTGTGGAAAAAATGATTACTTTTGGTGAAAATCATGGTCCCTCCTTCCTTTCAATTTCAGTTGATTTCACAAAAACAAAATATGCGGTGATAGGAGGACAAAACTTTCCGGGTAATTGTTCTCCATGCAGCATACCTATGTACGCTATGGCAAACAAAGCCAGAGAGCAGGGATGTAAATTTATTGTAGTTGATCCAAAGCTCAGTGACTCATCAGCATGGTGCGATGAATGGATCCCTATTAAGCCAGGTACAGACGCAACATTTGCGTTAAACATAGCGGCTATTCTGATTAAAGAAAACCTGTATGATGAGGAATTTCTTCTCAATTATACAAATGCGTGTCAGCTTGTACGTGAAGACAATGGACAGGCGCTGACAAATAAAGACGGTATGTACCTGGTCTGGAATACCACTACCAGTTCAGCACAGCCTCTACCAGGCGCGGGCATGCGAGACGGCCTGACGCTTGGTTCAGGGCAGACTTTTAAAGTCGAACACAACGGGGAAACGATAACATGTAAAACAGTTTTTCAAATGTTCGCGGAAGAAGCCCTGAAATATTCTGCTGATATACCATTCCCGGAAGAGAAGGTAGCGGAAATAGCAAGATACCTCGGTAATAATAAACCGGCTGTAATCCTGTATCCCGGTTTCACATCCGGGAGGTATCCAAACTGGTTCCAGACGCTAAGAGCGTTCAGTGCAACCAATATGCTGCTTGGCAATTTCGAAAAACCCGGGGGATACTATTGTCTCAAACATAAATTCGATCTGGGCAATGGGTGGCCGGAGCCTCCGGAAGTCCCCGACTATCGGGATAAGCTTAATACTGTTCCAGGACCCTGGGGAAACATGATATCGATTGAGGCAATCGATAAAGCATCCTGTTATGAAAACCCGCGAAAATTCCATCCCGCCACTGTAGCGCTCCCGTGGCTGCATTTTGATGCAATCAAAGAGAAAAAAGTACGAGCAGTATTATCATCGGCTGAAAATGCCGCTCTTACACAGTCTAATTCTGATCTGGTGAACGGGTGCATTAGCGACCTTGAGCTTGTCATTGTAGGTGAGCAGATATATAAAGAGTTTACCGATATGGCTGATTACGTAATTCCCGAAGCGTCTTATCTGGAAAGATATCACTTATATCAGCGTAATTATATCGGCACGGACGGAAAAGAACACGATGTCCTGTATATGAGATCGGCGGTGATCCCTCCGCCGGGAGAGGCAAAATCGCTTAGCTGGTTTCTTGTGGAGGTGGCTAAAAAAGCTGGCATGGAGAAATACTTTTCTAAACTGGACCTGGATTATGGATGGTGGGACAGGATGTTAAAGCGAGCCGGGTTATACCCCGGAGTAAATAGCAGGCAGTTGATTGATGACGGCCCCTACTTAGAATCACATCCACTTGAATATAACTTACTTTATAAGCCCATTAAAACCAGAAGTGGACGGTTTGAAATGTATTCCAATGAGCTTGCTGAGGAATGTTATTTCAACACTAATTCTGTATGGAAAGGGAACCCACACGTGAGCCCGCTTCCAAATTATATACCGACGGCACAACCTGACGGAGATGATGAATTTATTCTTACATGTGGGAAAGCATCGTGGCATCAAAAAAGTGCAACTCAGAATAATTTGTATTTAATGGAAGATGGTATTGAGGGCGGATGTCCTTATACTACATTGTACATTAACACCGAACGAGCCGGGAAGCTGGATATAGCAGATGGTGATCTTGTCGAGGTTACCTGTATAGGGCCAACCAAACAGACGGATAGTTGTGTTTATGATGAAACAGCGGTAGGGAACAAAGAAAGGGCAAAGGTAAAGGTAACTGAAGGATTGCATCCCAGTGCTTTGTGGATATATTTTGCCTCGGGACATAAGTCCACACATAAACTCGATAAGGCCGATACAGCTATAGCTATGAACAGACTTATTCCAACGACTGTCTCCCCATATGCGGCAGGAGTAGGTAAAAACTACTCGATAGTAAAGCTGCAAAAAATCGATAAAGAGGCTTAGGATGGCACAATACGCAATGGTCATAGATCTTAACAAGTGTGTTCGCTGCAGAACCTGCTATGTAAGCTGTAAAAAAGAACATGGTATACTGGCTCACCCCAGGGATAAAACACATAAATACGAGTATTCTAGATTGATATATGCCGAGTGGGAATATGGTAAATTTCCCACGGTAGAAAGGGCTTTTATACCTCTACATTGCATGCATTGTGAAAATCCGGTTTGTTTAACTTTTTGTCATGCTGGTGCTATAACTCAGGGAAGTGACGGCATAATTAGAATAGATAAGGAAAGTTGTAATGGATGCGGACTATGTGCCGGCGTTTGCCCCTATGGCGTTATATATATTGGACCGGACGGTAAAGCTGATGTGTGTGATTTCTGCGCTGACCGGCTAGAGAAAGGTTTACTACCCAAGTGTGTGGAAACATGTCCGGCACAGGCAATACTATTCGGCCTTCAAGACGATAAGGAGAGTCCTGTATTCTCATTAGTTGATTCCGGGAAAGCCAAACCCCTTTTATCCGGCGGCATAAAAAGCACCAGCGTTTATTTTATTCCCTCATTACACGATCAGAATTGGGAAGAAATTGGATTAAGTCAAGCTTTTCTTTCCATTATTGACAGAAGGAAACATAACATGCCGCCTATACAGGGAACCACTGTATAGGCGGATATGCATAACCATTAATGAAAACGGCGGAAGATTTATTAAGGTGATACTGGATACTGTCCATGTAAATTGGGTCACCGTACTACGGATTGATATTCTATCAGCGACAATAGATATTATTAGGCATGATCAGCTATTGTATCGGGTGCTTCTGTTCACAAGAGTTGAGCATTGTATGTCTTATTGATCCCATTAGATATTATTGCGATAGCAACTATTGGCACGGTAATAACATGTGATTGATTTGGTATGGTACTAACATGGTTCCCTTGAGACGCCCATACTGCAAACGTGCAAGATCTCCGGAGAAGGCCAAGTTTAAGCGTAGAGCAGTATAGTGGTATAAGAAGTGATTTAAGCGGCCTATCTCTATTTCTTCCGCTGTTATTAAAGGTACTTATAGGAAGGAGGCAGGCTATTCCTCAATGGCTATATTCGCCATTAACCGGCCGGGGTTTTGGGGGTGTCGCTTTTTCTAGCCCGAATCCGGTGGGTACGAGTGGTCGTTCTTAACATATCGTTTTACTTCGCCACAAACGATTAACTGGTTAAAATAGTATTAAAAAGGAGTTCTTATGTCTCATAAATACCAAAATCTATTGTCACCTATTAAAGTAGGCAACAGCGTTTTTAAAAATAGGATGATCGCATCGCGGAGCTCACCCCGCTATATCCAGGGCTCAGAACCATATCCTACCGAGCCTCTGATTACACATTATGCCAATAAAGCCAGAAACGGTGCGGCTCTTGTTACCTGCAAAGGAGTGGGCATGCCGGAGGTAATTCCCGATGACGAGCTAAAAACGTATTCCCCAAAGCGGATATTGCCGGGTACCTTTGATATTGATAATGTGCACTGCCAGAATTACATCAGCCAGATGGCTGATGCAATCCACTTCTATGGTGCCAGGGCATCAATGCAGATCGGCGGCTACGTGCCGATTAAATACGATGTGAGTAGTGGGATCCTTTCTGTAGATGTAGGTTTTGCTACTCCCAGAACAGGTGAAGAAATTCCCGCGGATTTACTGGATGAAGTTGCCGAATATTTTGTGCATCAGGCATTTATGATGAAATCCATGGGCTTTGATATGGTGTATCTACATATGGCGTACAGGTTTACTATATTAGGGAGGTTTTTATCTCCCCTTACAAACAAGAGAACGGACCAATACGGCGGGAGTCTGGAAAACAGGGCACGTTTTCCGCTTATGGTTGCCGATCGAATTAAGCAGAAGTGCGGACGTGATTTCCTTATTGAAGCAAATATGAGCGGCTGCGAACCGCCGGGAGGTTTTACCCTGGAGGATGCCGTGGAGTATGCAAAGATGTTCGCCGGTCATATTGACCTGCTCCAGATAAGGGCGCCGGAGATCGATCCTGCGCATCCCACCGGCTTTATGCCGGAGCGCACGCCGTACCTTTATATGGCAGAGGCCGTTAAAAAGAGTGTAGAAAACATTGCTATCGTAACTGTTGGCGGATATCAGGACCTAGATGTTTGTGAGAGTATTATTGCTTCGGGAAAAGCTGATTTCATCGCCATGGCCAGAGTCTGGATAAGCAACCCGAATTTCGGCCGCTTAGCATACGAGGGGAGAGGGGAGGATGTGGTGCCCTGTATGAGATGTAATATGTGTCTGAGGAGAGCCCCCGCAGACCCAAAGGTCAGTGTATGCTCGGTCAACCCTGTATGGGGGTTGGAGCATAAAATCGAAAGGATGATTTCGCCTCCTACTGATATAAAGAACATTGCGGTTATAGGTGGAGGACCAGCAGGGATGGAAGCAAGCTTGATAGCAGCCGGCAGAGGACATCATGTAACATTATACGAAAAAAGCGATTCTCTGGGGGGACTCCTCAAAACGACTGATAACGTTTCTTTCAAATGGCCACAGCGAGATTTTAAAAACTACCTTGTCCGACAGATTGAAAAAGCAAATGTAAAAGTACTCTTGAATACAGAAGCAACTCCAGAAATACTTAAAAAAGATCATTATGATGCCGTGCTTGTTGCTATAGGCGCTCAGCCAGTTGTTCCACGGATTCCCGGCGTGGATGGGAGTAATGTTCTGTTTGCCGAAAATGTTTACGGGAATGAGGAATCGCTGGCAAAAAAGGTTGTAATTATCGGTGGTGGAGAGGTCGGTGTAGAAACCGGGATGCATCTAGCCGAGAAAGGACACCATATCATTTTATTGGAGATGCTTGATATGCTGGCACCAAATGTTGCGCCTGTCCATTTCTACGGCATGTTCAGAGAAGCATGGGAGAAGCTACCAACATTTAAATATATCTTAAAGGCATATTGTAAGACTATTCGGGAGAATGGAATAATATATACGGATGCCGAGGGAGTCGATCATAGTATTGAAGCTGACAGTGTAATTATTGCCGCAGGTATGAAGGCTAAGAGCGACATGGCACTTAAATTTTACGGCATAGCCGATAGGTTTTTCATGATTGGTGACTGCAACGTGCCTGGTAATGTGCAAAAAGCAATGCGAAGTGCTTTCAGCACCGCGTCTTTGCTCTAGTAATGACCGAAGAATGTAAATGTGAATAATGATACGAAAAATGAAGATGAAATCGCCGTTATTTTCAGTCTTCAGAATACTTGGGCAAGGGGTGCTATTTTTGAAGGTTATTCCAATTTGTTATTGCGCATCCCGATAAAATCGGGGTACGGTAAACTACTTTGCTGGCAAACACGCATATGGAGCTATCAGGTTCGTGAGGCCTCTCTTGCAGGAAAGCTACCGGCTTTCGCTCAGGCGCTTTTTAAGATAATCGATGGTCTCCACCGGAGTGGGGTCTGCATCGTTGAGCAGGGCCAGATAGTAGCTCACCCAATCGCCGTAGAAGACCTGCGTCATGACCTGGCTTAAGTCGTCGATGCCTTTGCCGTCAACTATCGTATGGGAGACGCGGTGCTGCGCCAGCAGGTCGGCGGTAATATCATAGCGGAGCAGGACGCGAGGGTGCAGGCGCGGACTGCGCAGCATCACCACAAAAAGGCTGTCCGCCATCCCATCAGGGTAGCGGTAGCCCACCACCGCGTTGTGGTTAAGCTCGGGGAAGGTCTCGTAGAAGGCCCACGCTTTGCTGTTCTCATTTATCTGTGTCTTCCAGCGGCGGGCTACATCGGTGAGCATGCCTGCTCCATAGATTACGGCAATCTTGCCCTGCATAGCCAGCGCCAGCTTCTTGGCCGGATTGGACGCGGAGGGCACCTCATCGTTGATCTGGTCCAGCAGGAGAAACAAGTGCCTTTTCAGGGACTCGATATTAACCTGCGTGCTCTCAAAAAGCTCCAGATTGCGTAAAACGGCCATCAAAGGCATCAAACTGTACCCGAGTGCCGCCCGGGGCGAAGAAACGTGATTTATCGTATATACAGGAATCCCCGCTTTATCGGCAAGTGCCTTCAGCTCTCCCCCTGTGGTCAGGATGAGCTTTTTACATTTGCTTTTGAGCGCCTGACTGAACGCCGAGAGTACCTCCTCCGTGTTGCCCGAATAACTGGAAGCAACTACCAGCGTGGATTCATCCACGTACGGCGGGAGGGTGTAATCACGGTTTACGAAAATGAGAGGTCTGGACTGCCCGGCAGCAAGGCCTTTGAGCAGGTCCGCTCCGATAGCGGAGCCGCCCATGCCCAGGATTACCACCTTGTTTGCGGTGCGGTAATCAGAGGGGAGTTTTAAACTCAGTGCGCTGTGCCATGCATCGAGGCATTGTTTGGGCAGCCCGCGCAGATGAGAGCGCATGTCCTGCGGATCGCGTTCTCGAAAAACAGCGGGATTGTCCAGATCGTTCATAACCCCACCATCTCCCTTCCCCGGACAAGCAGCGCCTGAACTTTGTCCATGGTGCTGCTCTCGGCATAGATGCGGAGCAAAGGTTCGGTACCGGAGAAACGCATCAGCAGCCAGGAATCATCTTCAAGTATAAACTTATGGCCGTCCGCATCGTTGATTCTCTTCACCTTGCTCTTGCCTATAGTGCTTATACGACCTTCTGCAAGCCTGCCCATGAGCGCCTGTTTCTGCTCCGGAGCGAGGTGAAAATCCAGGCGGTCATAGTAATGCGGCCCCACCTTGCTGTAGAGGTAGTCGATAAGCTGAGAGGGCGTTTTGTCCGTCTTGAGCATGAAATCCAGAAAATAGAGCCCGGCCAGTATACCGTCGCGCTCCGGTACGTGACCTCTAAAGCCGTAGCCTCCGCTCTCCTCCCCGCCGATGGCGGCATCATGCTCCTTCATAAGCGGCGCCACGTATTTGAACCCTACTTTAGTCTCATAAACCGGTACGTTATAGAGAGATCCCAGCTTCTCGATCATGTTGGTGGAGCACAGGCTTTTGACGATCGGCCCTTTCTCTCCGTGTATATCCAGAAAATAGAGGGCAAGCAGGGCAAAGACCTGATGTGTGGTGAGAAAGGTGCCTTTTTCATCGACAACGCCTATGCGGTCTGCATCACCGTCTGTGGCAAGCCCGACATTTGCTTTCTGCTGCGGCACCAGCGCACAGAGGTCAGTCAGGTTTTTGCCTATCGGCTCAGGTTGTATACCGGGGAAGAGGGGATTACGGCAGCCGTTGATCTCATTGACTTTGACGGTGCCGCCGTTCAGAAGCTCCTTGAAATATCCTATACCGGCTCCGTACATGGAGTCCACCACAACGGATAGACCGCTTGCGCGTATGGACTTAAGGTCCACCAGACGCTCTATCTGCGGATAGTAGATCGGTTTTGGTTCATAAAGGCTCACGAGGCCGGCCTGTACCGCCTGCTCGAAAGGTATCCTCTTTATGTCACCTTTTTTAAGAACTTTATTGGTATTCTGTTCGATGACGGCCACTAGCTCGCTTGCCGCGCTGGCGCCGGTCTCGTCTTTATATTTGAAACCGTTCCAGGCGCCGGGATTGTGGCTGGCGGTGATGATAATGCCTCCGGCAGATTGCGTTGCGGTGACGATATAGCTGATGGCGGGTGTAGGAGCTGCCTCAGTCAAGAAATGTACTTTAATACCGCAGGCAGCGATAACTTCCGCTGCCGCCGCAGCAAACTGCTCTGAGGCAAAGCGCGTGTCATACCCTATCACCAACCCTTTACGCCCCAGTTTCCGGCTGTTTATATATTCACCTACCCCTCTGGCACAGGCCCGGACATTATCGAAGGTGAAATCTTCAGCTATGATAGCGCGCCATCCATCGGTACCGAAACTGATGCGTTTACTCATAGTGCTCCTTTTAATCTCTTTTATTGCCGGGCGAGCATCGGAAAGCTGATGTCATAATTATTCCTGCCGGGTAAAAAGGCCCCCTGTACCATAGTGCCGGTTCAGAGTCCGGCCTCTTTTTTAATTACATCCACCTTATCCAGCTTCTCCCATGGCAAATCTATATCGGTCCTGCCGAAGTGGCCGTAGGCGGCTGCCTGGTGGTAAATGGGGCGGCGCAGGTCCAGGTGCCGTATGATAGCCTCAGGCCTCAGGTCGAAATGCTTATTGATGATGGAAACTATGGCTTCATCAGGAATCACTCCTGATCCGAAGGTCTCGACGGAGAGAGACATAGGATGTGCTACTCCGATAGCATACGATACCTGTACCTCCAAATAATCAGCCAGCCCCGCAGCCACCAGATTTTTAGCGATATAGCGGCCCATATAGCTTGCCGAGCGGTCTACCTTGGTCGGGTCCTTGCCGGAAAAGGCGCCGCCACCGTGATGAGCGGTCCCGCCGTATGTGTCAACCAGTATCTTGCGGCCGGTAAAGCCGGTATCCGAAATGGGACCGCCGATTTCAAATCTGCCTGCACCATTGACCACATATTTCGTTTTCTCATCCAGCAGGTCTGCCGGTATAACAGACTTAATCAGTTTCTCTATCATGTCGCGTCTGATAGTTGTGTTATCGACATCAGGACTGTGGTGTGCGCCTATCACTACTCCGTCCACCCGTTTGGGTTTTCCGTGACAGTATTCAACGGTTACCTGTGATTTGCCGTCCGGGCGCAGATAGGGCAGTACCTTCTCTTTTCTCAGCCGGGCAAGCTCACGGCAGAGCTTATGCGCTAAAGCGATGGGCAGAGGCATGAGCTCCGGTGTCTCCGTACAGGCATATCCGAACATCATTCCCTGGTCTCCCGCTCCGGTCTTATCCAGATCATCCTCCGCACCGGCGGCGTTGCGTATTTCGGCTGCTTTGCTTACGCCTGCCGAGATATCCTTTGACTGCGGCTTGATGCATTCCAGTATGCCGCAGCTTTTATAATCGAAACCAAAAGCAGGATCTGTATATCCCGCCTCTTTAACAACCCGCTGGACAACCTCAGGGACCTCCACATAGCAATCGGTGGTTATTTCCCCCAGCACAACCACCAGCCCCTTGGTAACCGCTACTTCACAGGCAACACGGGCAGTCGGATCATCGGCCAGTATCGCATCCAGAATGCCGTCCGATATCTGGTCGCAGAGCTTATCGGGATGTCCCTCTGTAACAGATTCGGAAGCAAAAAAATGAGAGCTATTTTTCTTAAAGCTATTGGGCATTAATTTCTCCTTCACTCAGTGTTATGTACCTGATTCCCAGCTGTTTAAATATTTTCTTTGTTCATCTGAAAGGGAATCGATTTTTATATTCATGGCCTGTAGTTTTAACATACCCACTTCATCATCGATTTCTTGTGGTACTGCGTAGACATCCGGTTTGAGTTTGCCTTTTGACTTATACAGGTGCTCCAGACAGAGTGCCTGATTGGCAAAGCTCATATCCATCACGCTGGCCGGATGGCCTTCGGCAGCGGCCAGGTTGATAAGTCTGCCCTCGCCCAGCAGGAAAATCCTGCGCCCGTCTTTAAGCAGGTATTCTTCTACAGAGGCCCTGATGGTGCGTTTGGACTGTGCCATCTTTTCCAGAGCCGGGATATTGATTTCCACGTTAAAATGACCGCTGTTGGCAACAATTGCGCCGTCCTTCATCTGTTTAAAATGTGCTTCATCGAGCACATGCGTATCGCCGGTAGCGGAAATGAAGACATCTCCTATGCGCGCCGCCTCAACCAGAGGCATGACGCGGAAGCCGTCCATTGCCGCTTCCAGGGCCGGTATAGGTTGCACCTCGGTCACGATAACATGAGAGCCCATTCCCTGAGCCCTCATGGCAATGCCTTTGCTGCACCAGCCGTAACCGCATACTACCACATTCTTGCCGGCCCAGAGTACATTAGTTGCCCTCGTGATGCCGTCCAGGGTGCTCTGCCCTGTGCCGTAGCGGTTATCGAAGAAATGTTTTGTTTTTGCGTCATTGACAGCGATAATAGGATAGCTCAGCTTGCCGTCTCTGGCCATATTTCTGAGCCGTATAACTCCCGTAGTGGTCTCTTCAGTACCGCCGATAATATCGCCGATGAGCGCTTTCTTCTCCTGGTGAATAGTGCTTACCAGATCTGCGCCGTCGTCCACAGTGAGCTGCGGCGCATAGTCCAGAGCGGAGAGGATATGCTTATAGTAGGTCTGATTATCTTCGCCTTTAATGGCGAAAGTAGGAATACCGAGCTCCACCAGTGCCGCGGCCACATCGTCCTGAGTGCTCAAAGGGTTGGATGCGCACAGCACCAGCTCTGCGCCCGCGGCTTTCAGTGCTATGCCCAGATTGGCGGTCTCGGTGGTGATGTGGAGGCACCCGGCGATCCTGATTCCTTTAAGGGGCTGCTCTTTAGAGAACCTCTCCTTGATGAGTTGTATAACCGGCATCTCTCTGCCGGCCCATTCAATGCGAAGCTTGCCTTCGGCAGCCATTTTTATATCTTTAACATCGTATTTCATCGGTTACTCGATCCTTTCAATTACCGTATTTATGCTTTCATCGCGAGGGAGGGATGTGTCAAGTATAACATGATTTTCAGATGACAGCTCGCAGACAGGCTCAAAGGCCTGTCGCTGCGATTCATATATCTCCCAGCGGCCGTCGGAGACAGAACCGCGTCGCACTCTGCGGTCAAGCCTCTCTCTGGCTGTTTTCTCATCCAGCGTGCATTCGATCACTTTAAAGTCCGCTTGATGCTCATAAGCGATAGCGGCCGCCTTTTCCCTGTCCGCCCTTCTCATGAACGAGGCATCCAGTACAACGGATTTACCCTCCCGGAGCAGCGCTTGCGACTGCCGGAATAACTCATCATAAGTCCTGCGGGTGAAATCAGTGGAGTAAAGTCCGCTCTGGAATTCATCGAAATGCTGCTCCTTCAGCGGAACGCCCGCTAAAGTTTTTCTAATTACATCGGAGGAGAGAACATCGTATCCCAGCCTGCGGCTAAGTGACTGTGCGGTGGTACTCTTGCCTGTTCCCACCAGCCCGCAGATGATAATCAGCTGCGGCCGCTGTCTGGTATAACGGACAGCCAGCGAGAAGTAGCCTCTAGCAGTGTTCATAATATGTTCTTTATCGGCAAGGTAAGGATCGTCATATTTAAAGCACTCAACTTTGCCGCGGACGTAGGCGCGGTAGCATTTATAAAAGTTGAGAAGGCGTGCAAGCCCGCTGTCGCCGCCGGCTTCTACATAGGCTTCGACGAATTTGCGGGAAAGGTCTGCCCTCCCGTATCTGTCCAGATCCATTGCCAGGAAAGCTACCTCGGAGGCCACGTCACAGTACCGGAACCTGTCGTTGAACTCAATGCAATCGAAGATGCGTATACCGCTGTCGGTAAAACAGACATGCGCCGCATGCAGGTCACCGTGACAATCTCTTATTCGGCCGTCCTTGACGCGGTCTTCAAGCAGACGAGCATGCTCGTTCATAAACTCTTCGGTATAGATTTTGATTCGATCATACTGACTCTGTGTGATAGTAGTATTGATATATTTTTCCGTCTGGCTGAAATTTTCGTCTGTGTTGACCTTGATGCTTTTCAGTTCCCCGAAAGTGCTTATACGGGAGTCCGTAGCCGCCTTTCCGTGGAAGCTCTGAAGTATGTAAGCCACCTGCTCTACCATAGCAGCGGTTACCGCGTTCTGAGCAAGCAGGATGTCCATAGTATGATCTCGGGGTAGCTGCTTCATTTTAACTGCGTATTCTATAACCGTGCCCTTTCCTCCAAGGGCAATGCCGCCTTTGTTCTCAGTGATGGGCACTGTCTCAAGGTATATATCCGGCGACAGCCGCCTGTTGAGATCCACTTCCTGCCGGCAGAAAAAAAGGCGCTTTTCCAGTGTAGTATAATCCAGATAGCCCAGATTTACCGGCTTCTTTATCTTGTAGGCAAACGCACCGGTCAGGAATACCACAGACATCTGCGTCTGGGAGATCTCTATTTTTTCAGGGTTATCCGGATATATTCGCGGATTACTCAATAACGCTATTAATTGTGATGTCATTTGTTAAAAAATATTCTCAGATACTTTGGGGCTATTTTAACAGTTTCGGATGGCATTGACTACAAAATGCAGTTTGTTTGCGGTCTGTATCTGCCAGACTGCCCGAGAAAAACATAACGCAGGAGGGATTTGCGCAGTGTGCCATGCCCAGCGTATGCCCCAGCTCATGAACAGCCTCTTTAACGGCCCGCTTCAGCAGCAGGTTTGTATCAGGCGGGAGGTCATAGGTGCGGGGGTCAAGGCGGAAGAGCGAGATAACAGCCCTGCCCGCAAGGTCAGCCTGGCCAAAAACGTAATTAAGGCGGGCTGAATATATGTCTACAGAAGTAACTCCCAGCACCTTTTCGTTCTCGCTGTACGAGGGACAGCTCAAGGCATTGAGCAGACCGGAAGCAAGGTACTGCTTGCGTTCGCAGTTGCATGCCCCGGCGGGGGCATCGAGGGCGGAAGCCACCTGTACGGGGCATCCGAAAGTCCGGTAAAGCTCCCGGTTTAAGTCCGCGATAAGAGTGTCATCTACCGGTTTCAGCGGGACGATCTTTATCTTCATTAACAGGCACCATTAACCATTCAATTACCTGACTGAGGACTTCGAGCCGGTTTTGCGCGTTAACTTCCATCAGCTTGATGCCGGACAAACATTTAACCTTATCTGCAAAAGGATAGGGCTTCAACATCACGGTGCCCAGAACTTTTTTAGGGCTTTGCAGTATTTGCCATACGGCCTCTCTGAATTTTTGTGAGAAGAGCTCCATACGACCAATCTCATCTATAACGATAATATCACGGGTATCAGCCGCATCGGTAAGCGCAGCAACACCCAGTTCATCCAGTTCGGTTATATCCACGCCATATTTGCCCACGCGGTAAGGGGAGTGAAAATCAATATGGGCGAGAATACCTTCTCGCCCATCGAAAGTACTGATTTTAAAACCTGCACGTACACCTGCGGTCCGTATTTCCTCTGTATAGAAGCCGCCGGCGCTTGCCTGCGTGTAAGAGAGCGCCTCTTTAACGATAGTGGTCTTACCGCTACCGGGACCACCCGTTAAGAGGAATATATCCGCCATTAACTTTCCGCGGCCTGCTCCTCGTCAGCTTTCTTTTTGCGAGAGCGTTTTTTAGTGGCTTCCGTATCCTCTGTTTCCGCTTCCGCTTTGGTCGGGGCCTTTTTTGCAGGCTTTTTCTTGGGTGCCTCGGCTGCTTTCTCCGCCTGAGCGGGAGCAACTGCCTCGACGGCAGCCTGTTCTGCTACATCAGCCTGCTTGGCGGCCTTTTTCTTTTTGGCCGCTTCCTGTTCAACAGGCTCCTGTACCTTCGGCGCCGGTTTTACGACTGCATGGCTGGTCCCCGACACTGCGGCGATAGCCTTCTGTCGTTCTTTGAGTTTCTTCTTGCGTCTGCGATGTTTTAGTATTGCCATTTGTTTACTTTTATTCATTTTTTATCACCATTCACCTTACTATTCGTCAACCTCGGGACTTTTTATTATCCCCTAATTGGACGTATATTTCAAATAGCAGCGATGAAGCATGCGCTTAACAATACTTCGCGCGCATCTTTTCCGAAAGCTCAGCCAGCAGGTGAAGCGCTTCAGTGGCCGCTTCGATGGAAAGGGTGGCCAGACCGCAGGATGGGGTGAGAATGCTTTGTGCGGCTAGCTGTTTGATGGAGAGGCCTCCTCTGGTATAGGGAGCCATTGCCTCTCCCAGCCTGTCATAAAGGCTGGGAACTGTCTCTTGCTGCAGCGATTCATCCATGTTGGTCACGATACCCCAGGCGATCGCCCCCCCCCGATTCATGAAGGTCTGCACATCGGCTGTATAGGTACTGAGAGAATCGGCATAATTGTAGGCATCAAAGCTGATAATATCGGCCGAACTGCGCAGCAGCAGGGACCAATCGGTACTGCCGCAGCAGTGTATACCGCTGATACCCGATATGCCTTTCAATACCTCCTCCAGCAGAGAGCTTACCGTCTCATCGGGCACCGCCACAAAGGCTGTTCCCAGCGAGGTGAGATAGGGCTCATCGATGAAGATAATGGTCCGGCGTGCAAAAGATTTAAGAAATTCTTCTTGCCACGAAGCCTTTAAGCGTAAGAACTTCGCTGCCGTCTCCGCCAGCAGATCATCATAGAGAATACCGCGCTGCTGCCTGTCTACGACACACAGCCCCCAGCTAATGGGTCCTACTATCTGTCCTTTTATCAGACCGTAGCTTTCCTGGCTGAGCGCTTTGAAAGCATGCAGTCCGGCTGCATACTGCCCGCTTACATTGAAGCGGGCAAGGTTATTCTGCTCATAATCATTGTAGAATTGTTCTATCTGCTCATCGAATTTCCCGGTCTGCTCAACATAGAGCTTATCGTTTTCCACCACCAGCCCGGGGAAGCCCTCGCTATACTGAATATACATGTTCTCGAAGCTGCCTCTCTGCGGCAGCTGAGGCCAGGCAGGCAGGTCTGGAAGATAATTATTTATCAGCATACACGCCTCGTCAGGATCAGTGTGGGGCATGGACCCGATAATAGTGGGGCGGCAGCAGAACTCAAATTTTGCGGTCATTACGCTCCTTATTTAATATACTTGCCGATCAATGGCGCCAGGTCTTTTTTTACCTTTGCAGGAATGCGTGCGGGATCGGTGACAATGGTATTTGCCAGCGCAGTGGCGCAGCCGCAGTCCCTGGTATCCGGCATCCGGCTTACCGCCTTTTTTATTATCTCTCCGGCTGCATTAACATTTTGCTTGAGATTATCTATTATCATCTCCGTGGAAACGGTCTCATGGTCTTCATTCCAGCAATCGTAATCGGTTACGAAAGCAAGTGTGGCATAACAAATCTCGGCTTCACGGGCCAGCTTAGCCTCCGGTATGGCGGTCATGCCGATCACGGCAGCGCCCCATGAGCGGTAGAGATTGGACTCCGCTCTGGTAGAGAATTGCGGGCCCTCCATTGCCAGGTATGTACCGCCTTTATGTATTGTAATACCTGAATCGACTGCTGTCTGCCACAGTACCTGGGACATTATCGGGCAGAAAGGCTCGGCGAAGGCAACGTGCGCCACGATATTGTCATCGAAGAAGGTATTGGCTGTTCTGCTGGTACGGTCGATAATCTGGTCCGGCAGTACCGCATTGAGAGGAGCGATTTCCTCTTTCAGGCTGCCTACCGCTGCTATTGAGATAAGCCTCTCGACTCCCAGTGTTTTAAGGGCGTAAATATTGGCTCTGACCGGCAGTTTGGTGGGGCTGATGCGGTGTCCGCGCCCATGGCGCGGCAGGAAGGCAACCTTTACTCCTTCCAGTTCTCCTACCTTGATGGTATCGCTTGGGTCACCGAAGGGAGTTTTAATCGTTATTTCCTCGATGCCGGTCATTCCTTCTATCTCGTAAAGCCCCGAGCCGCCGATGACACCGATGGTAGCATGTGACATTATCGTACCTCCTTCAATAGTGCAGGCAGCGTATGGTCATAAGGCGGACCTATAACCCCCCGCTCAGTGATTATACCAGTAATGTAGCGCGACGGCGTAACATCGAAAGCGGGGTTGGCAGCTTGTGCTTCTGAGGGAGCGATGCGTACGCCGGCCAGCATGGTTACTTCTTCGGGGTTTCTCTCTTCAATGGGGATATCCCCTCCCAGCCGCAGTGCAGGGTCTATGGTGCTGGCAGGGGCTGCTATGTAGAAAGGAATGCCGTTTTCTTTGGCCAGTACCGCCAGTGTATAGGTGCCTATTTTATTGGCTGTATCGCCTCCGGTGGTAATCCTGTCAGCGCCTGTGATAACGCAGTTCACTTTGCCGCGGTTGATAAAATAGCCTGCCATTGAATCAGTAATAAGAGTTACCGGAACATGCTCTTGCATAAGTTCCCAGACCGTCAGGCGCGCTCCCTGCAAAAGAGGGCGCGTCTCATCGGCTAAGACTCGAATATTCTTGCCCTGCTTGTGTGCGGCTATGATTACGCCCAGTGCGGTACCGTAGCCCGCTGTGGCCAGCGGGCCGGCGTTGCAGTGGGTTAAAATAGTAAAACCGTCCCTGATCAGCTCCGCTCCGTGATACGATAACCGCTCTGTGGACTCTATCTCCCCGGTGTGAATGCTGTGGGCCTCTGCGATTAAGGCTTGTATAATCGCTTCTTTTCCCTCTACCTGCTTTATGCGCTGCTTCATGCGGTCAATAGAACGGAACAGGTTTACCGCTGTCGGCCTGGAGGCGGCGAACGTATCCATGATCGCCTCCAGTTTTTTTAAAAAAGCATACTCGCTTGCGGCTGTGATATTTTGTGCGCCCAGCGCAATCCCGTAAGCGGCGGCCACCCCGATAGCAGGAGCACCGCGTACCTTGAGCTCTTTGATAGCGCCCACCATCTCACACCAATCCCTGATATCAAGAGTTTTAAGCGCTGCCGGAAGCAAGGTCTGGTCTATAATGCGTATGCTGTTACCCAGCCATTCAACCGCTTTCATTTACCTGCCCTCATGCGGTATCTGCGAATTTGACAGCGCTTTATTGAGATATTCCATAAATTGCGCCGGCTCGGCCGGCGTAATATTTACGCTCATTTTACCCTTTCGGACGATCTGCACCACGCCGCTGAGGGCGGTGCAGAAGTTGACACCGCTTGTCAGCCCTCGCGGTATACGGACCTCTTTTATTGCAGTGAAGGGAATTGTGAATGTAAACGGGCTGCCGAGCACAACCTGCAGCCTGTCCTCCATGATTCGCAGTTTACGCGGCATGATAAACCAGAGGATGAATGCCACCAGGATAACGGTCCCCAGCATTGCAAAAGCGCCCTCGCGGTCGCTGTCGAAGATGAATATGGCGGGAATAACCAGTACGAGCAGTATTATCAGGAAAAGGATCTTTATCCCCCTGTCGTAGCGTGTAGGCATCTCATAAATCAGGTTTGCCATATATCGTCTCCTCCATGCAGGATGGCGCCCCCAAGGCAACCTGCAAGTGATACGTTTGAGTATATCATATTATCATAGAGCCGCTCATTGAGGCAGGCGGATAATTGAACACGTACCTTCCTTTTTGCGTTATATTTCTATACGATAGTTCAGCTTGATGGTGTACAGCGCGGCAGCGTATACCGGTACTTAAACGCTGTCGCCTCATACTGCGGATATATGATATAGTGTACGTTATCAAGATTATTCTGCATATAAACCGTTTCCCTTAGAGAGTATATAATAAAGGATAGGTATACAGGCCTGAGAGTATCATGAAGTTTACGGGCTGGATTACAGATTGTCATGGCTTTATAGGAAAACTACGTGAAAAGCGTTGCCTCCAAAAGGCGGGCTCGTTTATGCGGCGCCATATGCTGCCCGTGGTGATTGCGGCGGTGTGTATTGTGGGACTGGCGGCATGGGGGATCGTGTTATTTGCCGCTTCCCCCGCAGAAAGTCCTGTGCCTGCAGATGCAGAGAATCCTCTCCCTGCAGATGAGCCGGGGCCTGAGGTGGGGGTGGACGTGGGCAAACTGGCGCCCGACTTCACACTGTTTGATATCGGGGGAAGACCCGTCTCGCTAAGTGATTACAGGGGGAGTATCGTTCTGCTTTATTTTTGGGCATCGTGGTGTACTCAATGCGTCTATGACCTGCCTTTGCTGCAGGATACGGCACAGACCTTCTCCAGTGAAGGCCTCAAGGTGCTGGCTATCGATATCGGCGAGAACAGCCAGGCGGTAAGCGATTTTATCACCGTCGAGGGATATACTTTTCCCGTCCTGCTGGATCCGGACAGCCTTGTCTACGGACAATACGGTCTGGACACTTTTCCAGCGGCCATATTCATCGATGAGCAGGGCGTCATACGAGCTAAAAAAGTGAAGGCTCCCGACGGGGCCGATCATGGAGCCGCCGTGGTAAGCGATGTTGCCGGGATGATTGCCGAGATAAAGGGATTGACCCCGGATCATGAGTCCCCGCCTGCCATATCCGAGGCAGAAGCGGTCCAGATAACGCACACAGGGGCGGTCATTACCTGGAAGACCGATAAACTGTCCACCAGCCAGGTGGGTATCTCAACACCTAATCATTCTTATTTTACGGATATCGATGAAACTCCGGTAACCGATCATGTTGTCACTGTTACGGGACTGGAACCCAATACGGGGTATACCTTTGTTGTCATCTCTGCCGATTCACGGGGCAACAAAGCTACCTATGAAGCACCCGAGGGCTTCACAACACTGGCTTCCCTGCCTACAGGTCCGGAGGAAGGCAGCGTTGCGCCTGATTTCGAGCTTTCGGACTTAAATGGACAAAAGGTGAAACTGAGCGACCTGCAGGGCTCTATCGTACTGGTCAATTTCTGGATAGCTTCATGCGGTGCCTGCCGGGGGGAGATACCCCAGCTTCAATCTTTCTATGATCAGTGGAAGGACAAGGGGGCAACGGTGCTGGCTATTAATGTATACGGTAAGCAGAAATCGGTGGAGATATATGTTATGGCCCAGGACATAAGCTTCCCCGTTTTACTGGACTATGATGGAAAAGTGGCTGAGAGCTATAAGCTGGAATTTCTCCCTACTACCTTTTTTGTCGACCGGCAGGGTATCATCAGGTATATCGTTGATGACCCCTTCAAGAAACCGGAAGATATAGAAAAGATTATAGAGGAGATGGAACATCCCTGAAGGTAACGGGCAGCCGGCTTATATCATACTGCGGACAATGTGCGACCGATAATAATATGCGCACAATCACGAAGTCGTTATCAGATCACAGTATTTTTATCTGCGTCGGGTAAAAAATAAGGGGGCCGTAATCAGGCCCCCTTATGGAACTCTCATGCAGAGCTCGGCTACGTGAGCGGAATATCTCCCAGGTTGATATCTGCCTCTGCAGTATTCAGACCTTTGAAGGTTTTTACCTTTTTACCGCTCTTAATCTCCAGATTGAATTTACCGTCTTTCAGGTCTTCAAACCAGAAATCGCCGTAGCTGTCGGTCTTGATCTTATATTCCTGACCGCCCTTGGCTTCCGTCAGAGTACAGGTAGCTCCGATGATTACCTCTTCCTCTACCGGATCATAGACAGTGCCGGCAATAAACTTTTTAGGCAGGTTGAGGTAATAGACCCTCGGCTTCACCTTGTTTTTAAGCTCCGGTTTCCAGACCTCGGCCTTTGCTATCAGGTCTTTGGCTTTGTCTTCATCCATTAAGCGCAGGGCCAGCGTGGGACAGGCATCGGCACAGCGGGGCTCCGTCCAGCCGCCATCGAGCAGATGAGCGCAGCCCGTACATTTCTGGGCGATATTGAGGTCCTCATTGAAGAAGATAACATCGTAAGGGCAGGCATCCACACAATTCTTACAGCCGTTGCACTTCTCCGGATCGATAATCACCAGACCGTCGTCTCTCTTGTAGATTGTGCCCTCTATGGGGCAGGCATCCATACAGGGGGCCTTGTCGCAGTGGACGCAAAGATGAGGACGGTAAGCTACTTTTACCTTAGGAACGGTGCCTCTGACCCTCTCGGTCAGCTCAAGCCAGAACTGGCCGCTGTCCGGCTGGGGCTTGGCTATAGGAGTCCAGTCATTGCCCACATGTTCGTCTTTGCAGGCTACCTGGCAGGTATGACATCCGTTGCACTTGGAAATATCGATTACAAAGACTTTCTTTTTCATTATTTATCCTCCTGTACCCAGGCATTGAAGCGTAGTCCGCTTGCCGGATCGTATTCCCTATTAAAGGCCTCCGGATACTGCTCTTTCCATTCTTGCATCTGCCCCAGAGACACTTTTTCCACCTGTGCCAGGAAACCGCTGGTTGCCTGACCGGCAGCGTGCTTGGAGACGATCCCTTCCGGTGTAATGAGGTTGATGGCGCCGCCTCTATCCAGCTTGCCGGGTATGATGAAGTCAACACGCGCGCCGTGGTCGATGGAGACCGCTCCGGGCATAATCCGTTCCCAGACGAGAGCGCCGCACAGGACCGCGCCTCTCTCGTTGAAGACCTTGACGATATCGCCCGTTTTGATGCCTCTGTCGGCGGCGTCTTTGGGATTCATCCAGCAGGGTTCATACATGTAGCCGTCCATGCCCTTAACCTTGCCGGTAAGGGCTTCGCGCGTCCAGACGATATCATCGCATTGGGCGTGGACCCTCCAGCGTCCGTGATTTGACATGACCAGCAGAGGATATGCTTGAGCCCTCTTGCTGAAGATGGACTCATCATGAGTAATGCCCTTCTCAACGTACTTGGGTATGGGCGGTCTCTCCTTATCATCGGGGAATGCTTTTTCCAGCGATTCAGACCAGAACTCCAGCTTTCCGGTGGGAGTATCGATGGGATATTTCTTGGGGTCTTTATAGAAATTGTATAATCCGGCGGGGTCTTTCTCCCAATCTTCCGCTACCGGAATAACATAGTACTGTTTTTCCTTGAACTCTTTCCAGGTTATCCTGTTGCCGAGTCCCATGTTTTCAAAGACGATCTTCTGTAATTCCTCAACCGTCTTTCCTTCAGTGACCGCTTCCTCCATGCCCAGCTTCTTCGCTACCTCGCAAACCACCTCGAAGTCGCTCTTGGATTCTCCGATGGGCGGGATAGCCTGTTCCATGAGCAGGAGGCTCTGGAAACTGTCGCCGTGCCTGACGCAGGGCATGATATCGTTAACTTCCAGGGTGGTATTGGAGGGCAGAATGATATCCGCCAGCAAACAATCGTTCTCCAGCCAGGGATGCTGCGCTACGAAACACTCGATCTTGGGACTGCGGGCAGCCTCAGCCACATCGTTTCCACAGTTCCAGCAGGTCTGGCGGCAGGGAGTATCCGTCCAAATCATATGGAACTCCGTACCCCCCTGTTCCTTGGGAATGGGATAGGTGTATTTTTTATATTGGTCGGGTACGGGAATTTCATGGGCTCCAGTGCCCCAGAATTCCACCTTACCTTCACGTATACCTTTTTCAATCAGCGTTTTGGGTATAAGCTGCTTGCCCCAGGCGGTGGGAGTGGTCTGGTGGGGTGTGAGAAGCCTTTTTCCCAGAGGATGCTTGGAAAGGTTCTGGAACATGCCCATATGACCAGTACCGCCGATAACGTTGCGCGGCATACCTACATAAGCTATCTGGGCCTGATGAACGCCGGGTTTGCCCAGCCCTTGCATGCCCAGAAGGATACATTCCAGACGGGCAGGCTCGTGCGAGTAAGGGCCGCGCGCCATGCCGCCGGCAAAGTAGTGGCCGATGGTAACGATCTTCTTAGCCCAGTCTCTGGCAAGAGCCTTGATGGTCCAGACGGGGACACCGCATTTAGGTGAGGCCCATTTAGGTGTCTTGGGGATGCCGTCTTCCTCACCCATCACATACGCTTTAACTTTATCGAAGCCAACGGTATGCGTCTTGACATATTCTTTATCATAGGTGCCTTCGGTAATCCACATATACATGACCGCAAGCTGCAAGGCGGAATCCGTATTGGGCAGTACAGGGATCCATTTGTCGGCGTGAATTGCCACGGAGTAATTGACCTCCGGGCAGATATAGACCTGCTTTATTCCGACCTGAGACCAGAAGAACAGCAGGCGGCTGGCGAATTGACCGCGGAAGCCCCACGCTGTGGTTTCCGGGTCGCCGCCCCAGACGACAACCATATCACTGTGCTCGGTGATGTCTTTCACGATATTGTCATTGGGGGCCATCATACCGATAAGGCCGGGTCCCCAGACGTGCTTGGCGCCCCAATACCAGCCTTCCCAGCTATCGGGGTTTCTTACCTGCTGGGTAAAGCCGCCCATTTTATCGAAAAGCAGGGTGGAGCAGCCGTGCGGAGCATGGATAAGCTTGCATTCACCGTGGCCGTCAGCCTGACATAAAATGGCCAGAGGACCGTACTCCTTGTGGATGCGCCTGATCTCATTGGCAAGGATAGTGGACGCTTCCTCCCAGGAAATTCTCTTGTATTTGCTTCTGCCGCGGTTTTGTGGGTTTCTCTCTCCGTTGGGGTCCCAATCAACTCTCTTCAGAGGATACTTGATGCGGTTGGGGGAGTAGACCCTCTTTTTATAGGCGAGAGAGAAAGGAGACGGGACAGCCTTCATGAGAGGTTCGAGAGTGTGACCGTTCTTTTCTATTTTCCAGGGATTGAATGTTTTGGGATCGTACTTGGAGTCGAAATGCAGCGGCCTGATACGGACAATTTTTCCGTTCTTAACATCGATGGAGCTGGGCACTGCTCCAAAGATGCCCCCGCTGAGCCCCAGGGACTTGATTACCGTTTTGTCGGCTCCCACTGCCGGCAGATCGCCGGGGGATGCCTTGGATTGAGATTTTGCTACCTCTTTTTTTACTGGCACTTAAATACCTCCTTTCATCTCTGTGGTAAGCAAAATTTTTTCAAAGTGCTTAAGGTACAGACTCAATTATTTTAAACGGGTCTTTTACGGCCCACAGTATTGTACTACATGGTGGAATAATAGTCTACTCGATTTCGAATTCGATATCCTTTTCGCTATGACAACTCTGACGATAACGGTTTTGGTTAACCGAATCCGGGAAATCAGGAGTTAGTACAGATGTTATTACAGCTCGTGTGAATGAAATACGTACCTCTGCCGCGGCCCTGACCTGCAAACATTATTTATTACTATACAGTAAAAGTGCAGACGTTGGCAATAAGTAAAAAGCCCTGTTTTTCCAGAACTATTGCAGATTTTTCCGCCACCCCGCCCGAATTGCCGTATCCCGCTGTAATCAGGATAGGCAATGATAATCCGGGAGTAAAATTACGGCTGGAAGCTTAACTACCTGCCCCAATCCGATTGACAGGCCTCATATTCCCTGCCTACAATAGCCGCAGACTATCTTCTCCATCCGGATATAGTGCGGAAGCAACCCTGCGGAGGGCATATAAAGCAACAGTGGCATACAGGCAGGCCGGGTATATATTATTGAAGAGAAAACACCGGACAGGAGGAAGCATATGAAGCATTATACCGAATATCTCTGGTTCAATACGGGAAAACAGCGGGAGTTTATCAATATCACGCCCACGGTCGAGCAGATTATTAAGAAGAGCGGCATAATGGAGGGCTTTGTGCTGGTCTCCGCTATGCATATTACCGCCGGAGTATATGTCAACGATGCCGAATCAGGGTTGATAGCGGATATCGAGGAGTGGCTGGAGAAGCTGGCGCCTTACCGCCCCGATTACCGCCACCATGCAACCGGTGAGACAAACGGTGATGCCCATCTCAAGAGTCTGCTTATCCACCATGAGGTTATCGTTCCTATCTCGGACGGTAAACCGGATCTCGGCCCCTGGCAGCAGGTCTACTATGCCGAGTTCGACGGCCAGCGCAGGAAAAGGGTAATCGTCAAAGCGTTAGGAGATTAGCACTCCATTTAAGAGCGGCTGTTTAAGCTGTTTAAAAGGTTTTATTCTGATAGATGCCGTTGTAACCCTCTGCGGCCTCGCTGCTTAAATGGAAAAAGACCATCTGTATAATGCCCGAGTTCCTGTAAATACGGAATCCCAGCGGATTATAGACCACCATCAGCGCTTGTGATCTGCCGCAATATCCGGCATCCCAGACGGCATTCTGCACCGTCACGCCGCAGCGCAGAAGGCTCGAGCGCGGGCGTGCCAGAGCCATGATGTTTTTAGGCAGGTTGACAATCTCGTTGCAGGTGACCAGGTAACAGCCGGGTATGAGCATAATGCTGCCCAGCCCGTCGAATATCAGCGGTGCGGTGCCGGATAGTATCCTGCCGCTGTTATCAGGATGGAGCGTACCGGCACTCTCAAACATGGCAATATCACGAAGCGTCATATCGATGCCGTTGGGCTGAATCTGCCTTTCGCTATCAGGCAAATGCTCCACCAGAGGCGGGGTGGCACTCATCAGCTTGAGGATATCTTCTCTTGAAAGTACCCCATGTGTACCCATGTTATACGAAAGGACACCTTTCCTCCGGTTGTTTCTCACAGTATAGTGTATCCCGGCCGCAGGGACAAGGATATCGCAGCAGGTATAAAAAGGCAGAGATGTGCAGCGAAAGAAAAAGGGGCACTTTAAAAAGCACCCCTTCATTACACGCTACTCGCAAGCCCGGCTCCTGTGCGGTACTTACTACCGTATACGGCCTCTTTTATCTACCGGCCGTCCTTACTTTCACTTACAAACCGGACCCGAGGTCCTTCTCGCCCTGTCGCAAGACAGGGCATCATTCATCAACCTGCCATACTCCGTACAATACATGAAGCCTCATGCTTCACCTCCACATCTTCATTTACGCCACCCGGCTCCTGATTTCATTTAAACACGTCATGCCACTCTTGTCAAACACGCCTGCGACTGCCCGAAATGTCAGCAAAATGTTGGTTTCTTATCAGGCATTTATCATGCAGGCACTGCTGCTTGAATGTAGACTGAACATGTGAGTGCTTGAAAACCACTTAAACGGTTTAAGCTGTGAAAACATATTTCAAAAAGGAGGGCATCCCGATGGAATCAATTAAGAAAAGTAAAACGAGTAAACTGCTCATGCTGCTTATTATACTTGCCGTACTGCTGCCCGCAGCAGCGGCAGCATGTGTTATGGTTACCGCAGATAGCTATAACCAGGCTCCCCGTGCAAACATCAGTTCTATTCTTCCCCGTACCGTAGCGACAGGCGGTGAAATCACCTTCAAAGGACGAGGCATCGATCCTGACGGCTATATTACTGATTACAGCTGGCGCTCTGATCTGGACGGTTGTTTGAGCGACCAGGCAAACTTCAGAACGTCTTCTCTCTCGGAAGGGGCGCATATTATCTACTTCAAAGTGAAGGACAGCAGTAATGCCTGGTCTGAAGAGGTAACGGAGCGTGTTAAAGTTGGAATTGACATACCACAGCAGGATACTACATCTTCGGTCATAGCAACCTTTCAGGTCAATCCGACTGTTATCCAGCCGGGCGATAGCGCAACACTGGTCTGGAAAGTTAACGGCGCTGCCGGAGTTGCCATTAACGGCGGTATCGGCGATGTTCCTGCAGAAGGCAGTAAAACAGTTTCGCCTGCATCAACCACCGCTTATACGCTGACAGCAATTAAAGGCAATGATACGGTAACCGCCAATACCGTTCTGTATGTCGGCTCTGCTCCTCAGAACCAGGGCCAGCCTGTTATTCACTATTTCAAGGCAAATCCGCTGACCGTGATTGCCGGAGAGCCTTCTGTATTGAGCTGGAAGGTCACCGGCGCAACATCTGTTGTTATCGATCATGGTATCGGCTCCGTGGCGGCCGCAGGCTCGCAGCAGATAACACCTCCCGCTATGACTGCCTATACTCTCAAAGCCGCCAATGCCAGCGGCTGGACCAGCCAGTCTGTGATGGTTGCGGTGGCCGCGGGCGCACCTGACAACACGCCGCCCAGCGTCCCGGTACTGCTTTCTCCCGCACAAAATGCTACGCTGCCGCAGCCTACCAGTCCGTGGAGCTTTGACTGGGCTGACGCCGTAGATTCTGAGAGCGGTATCAAGCAGTACCAGATTTACGTCAAACTGGACACAATGCCCAACGCGGCGATCGATGAGCTGGTATCCGGCTCAGGCTACTCCGAGACCAGCGGCGGATCCATTCCACCGGCCAATTGTCAGGGCTGGACATGGAAGGTTAGAGCGCAGAACAACGCCGGATTATGGAGCCAGTGGTCGCAGTCCCAAAGCTTTTCTGTACAGCCGCCGGCTGCTGCCTCCACAACCATAGTGGTCCCAGCCGTTTCAACAGAAGGCGGCTATGTGGCCGATGACGGTACGGTTTTCAACGGCGTCATGATAGCAGGGGACGACGCGGGCGATAAATCGTACCAGGCTTTTGTTAGCTTCAATATATCCGCTATACCGGCAGGAGCTACCATTGAGGAAGTGGTAGTGGATTTCGACGGCCAGCATATAGTCTTCGGAGACCCTTTCAGCGACCTGGGTTGTCTGAGGGCGTATGTAGACGATTATGTTATGCTGGATGCCGGCGACTATTTCAGCGCGTCGGCGTTGGGAGCGGTGCTGCGCTACTGCGCTGAAGCGGAACTGACGCCGCCGGCTGCAGACAACGATGTGAAGAATGAGCTGCAGGCCAGAGTAGGGCATTCACGCTTCCAGATGCGGATTCATTATAACGAGACAGCGACCAATGGTGACGGACAGGCCGATAGTATCATCTGGCTACTTACGGGTCTGCCGCAGTTGACCGTGACCTACACGCAGTAAAAGAGAGACTCAGGCGGAAAGCAGCAAGAGGCAAACACTCAGAATGTCTGCCTCTTGCTGCTTTATCATTCAATCCTGTAAGCTACGATTTTTGCTGTTCCGTAGGTTCAAGCTGAAATCCTTTTGGAACAAATCCTATCTGCCTGATCCTGACATGATAGAGAACTACGCCTGCGATAGCAGCGGCTACAAAGATCAGGAAAGTCCATTTAAGAGCGTAGGCAAGGAGGAGCATAAAAACGATGTTTATTATTGCTGCTGATAGAGCGGTGCCGGAGACCAGCCGGGGATGAAATTTCCATCTCGACTGGGCAAATATCTCCGGATGGCTGGAAGGCAGTTTATAAGCAGCCAGGAGAACCAGTGTTATCATAAGGAGAAGCCCGAAGTTAAGCATAGCCGCGAGAATTTCCAGCGGGGGGTTGAGCAGCAGCGTTATTACCGACATGATATAAGGCAGCGTCAGTCCCCAGTGAGGGGTGCCGAATCTTTTATTGATACTGCCGAAAAAGTTAGGGAAGAAACCGTCGCGTGCAAATGCCAGGGCGTAGCGTCCGGCCACAGTCAGCGTAAGATTGATGGTGGTTACCGATGCCAGTATGCCGCCGCCGATGACGAAGAAGTCCAGCCAGAATCCTGAGAGGAACATGCCCGCGGGAGCGCCCAGCGTTTCCTTAGCAAATATTTTCCAGTCCATCACCCCCACTGCGACCACCTCGATAAACAGGTACAGGACCAGCACAATGGCCATGCTGATAATGAGGGCCTTCGGTATGGTATTGCGGGCGTTCTTGATCTCATTTCCTATCTCTATACCGAAAAGTCCGCCCGCCAAAAGCGTATAGATGAGGGCTGCTGCCCCTATCAGCCCTGTGATACCGCCGGTAAACAGAGGCGTCAGGTTGGCAGTGTCGATGGCCGGCACACCCGGAATGATAAAGACCAGCAGCGAAATAAGCAGCACGGCTACTGTCGCCAGTTGAATATAGGCAGCGGATTTTACACCCAGGATATTGACCGCATAGAAAATGGTCATTACGGCGATTGCGGCGGCGATTACCGGTGTTCCGGGTAAAATCACGGCTATCAGCTTGCCGGTAGCGATGGCAAAAAGAGGGAATGCACCTACCGGTATAGCTATAAAAAGACCCATCCATGCAGCTACAGCCAGCGGCCGGGAAAAAAGCTTGGCATAATGGTAGTTGGCACATGTGGTCGGTATGGCTGAAGTAAGCACCAGATAAGGGATAATGGCAAGCAGTATCGGTGCAGCGGAGATAAGCTGTGCGATAAAGAGAGAAGGTCCTGTAAGCCCGGCGGCTATGCCGGTGATTAAAAATAGGCTGCCGCCTATATTAAGCCCTATCATAATGGCTATGAGCGGGATAAGGGTAACCACCCGCTTGAGCTTGCCCTGACCGGCGTCTGATCTTATCTTTGTCATTTTTTACCTCGAAATCAATAGTTGATGTACTGGCAGCTCGTATTAACGGGCTTCCTGCTTAACAGCAAGCGGTAAGTATGCTTACTCATCTGCATGCGAGTGCAGCCCGGCAACAATGGCAGTAGCATGGTTTGCAAGACGTACCTTTCTTGCCCTGTGCTTGTGGTGGGCCTGTACAAGCATATGTGTAAATTTGGGAATATTTCTTAACAGAAGAGCCAGCACGATTACCAGCGAAAATATAAAGACAGCCATAGATCCGTCCAGCAGCCAAATAAACAGCGGCAGAAAAGGACTGGCAATGCATATGGAATTGAAGATATTGCGCAGGATGGGCAGAGCGATCCCGATAACAATCAGCGCCATGGCCGTTGCCAGCGGGGTCAGCGCCAGGAACACTCCGATAAGGCAGGCGATTCCCTGACCGCCGCGGAATCCCACATAAACGGGGAAATTATGGCCGATAACGGCTGCCAGTCCTGCGAGTATAACCCAGACCTCACCCACACCGAGCAGGCCTGCCAGATATACGGAAGCAGCACCTTTACCGAAATCGGCAATAACAACGATGCCTCCTTCAACCTTTCCCACCTGCCGTATAACCGCTCCCGCACCCATGTTGCCGTTATCTACGTCACGGATATCGATGCCTTTGCGGAGTTTGGTAATAAGGTAGGCACTGGGGAATGAGCCCAGCAAATAGCCTGCGATAATTCCTGTTATTCCGTAGAGCATAAGCACCTGTCGGCCTTTGAATGCGCCTATTATAACACAGGTGTCACTATCGTGCCGTTACGCTACATACGGGTTGTCACGGGTAGAGAACTGCCTGCATAACTACCGTCTGAATCGCAGGCGTGCTCTATCACGGGAGAAGGTTGTGAAGCTAAAGCCTCGAGTCCTGCGTGATAAGTCCGTCTTTGAGCCGTATCACCCTGTCTACGTAATCTTCATCGTCAGGCTCATGCGTAACCATAACGATGGTTTGATTGAGCTCCCTATTCAGCTTTTTAAACAGCCTCAGTACCACGATGGATGATTCCACATCAAGGCTGGCTGTGGGCTCATCGGCAAAGAGCGTATGAGGTTCGTTGATAAGAGCGCGGGCAATAGCGACCCGCTGTTGTTCGCCTCCGGATGTCTCGGAAGGATAGTGTGTCAGGCGTTCCCCAAGTCCCACGATCTCAAGCAGTTCCTCAGCTTTTTTACGGTAGTCTTTGCCGTCGTTCAGGCAGAGAGCCGGGAGATAGACGTTCTCCAGTATCGTGAGCTCATTGATGAGTGAATGCTCCTGAAAGACGTAACCAAGCCGCTGTAGCCTGAACTGCGCCCTGTCACCCTTGGACATCTTAAGAACGTCCATTCCCTCGATAAATATCTGCCCGCTGGTGGGCCGGTCCAGCAGTCCCAGTTGATGCATGAGGGTTGATTTGCCTGAGCCGCTGCGTCCCATGATGGCCACGAACTCGCCGGGCTCTATCTCCAGATTGATGCCTTTCAAAGCGTGTGTTGCAGCCGAGCCTGTTCCATAAATTCTGTGAATATCTTTGGCAACTATCATGGTATCTCAGCTTCCCCAGATTATTTTAATGATTTTCTGTCTCATAATAGTATAGGCCGGTATCAGCCCCGCCAGCACGCCTGCGATAAAGAGCCCCATGACCGTGCCTAACATCGTTGTCCACTCTACCGTAAGGCTGAGCAGGCCTGTGGGCAGATCGAGCGGGTAGTAGCGGAAATAGGGTTCAACCACAAATTGCACCAGCATCCATCCGATAATGACGCCCATGACCACATAGAAAAGCGACTGCAGCAGATATGAAATGATGATAGACCGCTGAGGTATGCCTATAGCGCGCAGTATACCTATCTGACGCCTCTTGCCGATGACATTGATATAGATGACGATGAACATCACCGCAGCAGCCACCACCAGCCCCACTCCGCCGATCAGGCCGCCGATGATTTCAAAGGTGGACATCACTCCTCGCATGGAGCCGCCGTATTCGTACCAGGTCCTGATCTTTCCCGGGATGCCCAAAGCCTGCATTCGGCTGATAACGGAGGGCTCACTTGCTCCTTGTTTAGTTTTAACCAGTATCTCGCTGGCCCGGTCATAAAAAACATGCCTGTCAAGCACGGAGGCCAGCTCCTTCCTGGTGACATAGGCTTGATGGTCTACCCGCGTCATTTCGCGCGCCCGGAAGATGCCCTTGACCGTGTACTCCCGCTGTACGCCGTTGGGGTAGGTCAGGCGCACCTTATCCCCTGTATGCACTCCTCCCAGCGTGAGGAACTCAGAGGTGACAGCGCCTTCTCCCCCCGTAATCTCCACCCCGAGAACAATCTGGTCGCGGTCGTCCGGATCAAGATAGCTGCCCTCGATCATGCTTTCATGTACGATGGTGACTTCCTTTTCCTTGTGAGGATCGATGCCTACGATCTCCCAGGTGCCGCTCTTACCCTTATCCGATTGAGATACCTTTTCCTTCCATTTATATTCGATATAGGCGCTGCTTAAAAGCCGCGGCGCTGCCGCTTCCACATCAGGAAGCTGGAGCAAGGCGGATTCTATACTGCTTATCTTCTCCAGGTAATAGTCTTCGTCTTCAGGGCTTATTACCACGTTGCTTACCATAGCGTTGACAACCTGGTCGTCCATGGTTGTTATGACGCCTGCGATCAGCGAGGATACAAATACCAGATTGACGAAGCTGAATGAGAGCACCAGCACGATCAAAACCAGCGCCCACCTGTTTCCGCGCAGCGTGGACTTGAACGCCAGAAAGAACGCTGTCTTGAGCCCCGCCCAGACCTGCTTTCTGGCGATAAATTTCGTTTTATCCAGATAATATTTCATAATGGTACTATTCCAATATGAAAATATATGGCTAAAAAAATTAATGTGAGGAGACGTCTTTGAGCTCAGCTGCCACTCTGCCGATAAAGGAAAAGAGAGTGGCCTGTTCGCGTGCGGAAAGGCAGGATAGAATCTGATGAACTCTATCCTCGATGTACTTCTGCATAGTCCGGTAGAGATCTCTGCCGCGGGGGGTGAGGGCAACACGCACAATCCGTCTGTCCTCGGGGTCAGAGAGCCTTTCAACATAACCGGCATCAACCAGCCAGTTGACGGTACGTGTAGCGGTGCTGAGCGGTACGGCGAGAGCGCTGCTTAACTCTCCCATGGTCATGCCGTTCTCTTTTTGAATAACATTTCCAACCCGGTAGAAAAGGCTGTAGCTGCTTTCGATAGTCGATTTGCTGCCGCTACGCACATTGCCGTTGCCGTTTTGCGTAAGCGCCAGTTCGTTATGAAGCATAGCCTCGAACCTGGTCCACATCTGTACGAAGTCCTGTACTATGGTGGCCACCAGCCCGGTATCGGGGGTCTTTCTCACTGTTTCAGCCATATATTTTCAGCAAACAATATTTCCAATATGGAAGTATAAATGAAAATAGAGCAGCCGTCAAATTTACGTGTATAACTGCACCAGCAAAGGCAGCAGGACCATTGTTCCGCTATTGCTCGCTGTCAATCCCGGAATGAGAGCATCGATAAAACCGAGGTGATGAACCAGCCATGACAGCACGCTGGATCCCAGAACTGCGTCCTGAAGCCAGCCGGCAATGGGAAATGCTGTTATCAGGAGGGCAATGACTGTGAGCCCGAGAGCAGAGTAAAAGAGATTAATGAACGCTCCTAGAAGACGGAAAAGCATGCCTTTGATAAACCAGAGCTTGTTGAAGATGAAGCGCGGCAGGAATAGGACAAGGTGCAGAATTATGCTGATAACCGCCAGGGTGATGAAAAAACCCAGAAAGTTTTCCCAGTACTCGCCCCGTATAAAGGAGAGCCATCCGGCCGGGATGTGATAGACCAGACCGGTGAGCCAGAGAGAACATAAGAAAGCAATGAGTGAAAATAGACTCTTAACAGCCCCCTGTGCGATTCCGCCTATGAAGCTAAAGGCCATTATCAGCAGGGCGATAATATTTACCAGCATACCATCCCGTTCCGGCATTTGTGTGCCATTGTTACCTGCTTTCAAACAAGACTTACGAATAGGATCTGAACTACTTTATAGGGTGAAGATGTCTATGTCAAGAGTGTTGAGGTAAAAAGACAGGCATTACCGGGTCGAACACCTTCGTATCGTCATACACTCGCTGTTTGCCTTTCCCTTATTACTCATGACCATAGGTGGAAACAAGACAGTACCATAGTCACCCGCAGAGCGCTTGACAGTTGATCGCTGCGGAGTGATAATGCGTTCACAAATGAATGTCTATTTGGCCATACCTGTACTGGCTTTTGCTATATACATCATGTTGTTTATCATCATGTATGTAAATCGCCCCTGGAGCAGGCGGCACTGGTTATTTGCTGTATTTTTGCTGGGGGCTATGGCGTGGATCATCAGCAGCACCATATTCCGCAGCCAATTTTTCGCCTACCATAAAGTGCTGCTGTCGCAGACAACCTTTTGTCTCTTTCTTTTTATGCTGATACCGTTCAGCCATTTCGTCACCACGTTTTATCGCAATCCGCGGGACAATTGGCTGGTGCTGGCCTATATACCGCTGCTTTCCGGCATTGTCCTCAGCGTTCTGGGTTATTTACCGGAGGGAGTCTCGCATAAGCTCAGCTATTATACTGAATACAATATGCTCTATATGGGTATTTTTATCGCCTTCCCTTTTTTGGTGCTGGCGGGCAGGGCTATTATTAAACTTTTCCGCAGGCTCAAGACGGCTGAAACTCCTCTTATCCACAACCAGATTATTTATTTGCTCTTTGCCATAATTATTTTTGGGGCCTCCGCCGCAAGCAATCTTACGATGATGGGCCGCCAGCTTCCTATATCACATCTGGGCAATCTGATCATTGCCATAATATTGACCTATTCTATTATCAAGCACCAGCTTGTGGACATGAAGCTTTTTCTGCGCCACGGCCTTGTTTATCTGAGCATGATTATCATCGTGCTGGTCATATTCATGCCGATCCTCTACATAGCAATAAAATTACAGAGATTGGGTATAGACATTTCGCTGTTTACCCTTTCGTTTGTGGGTGCGGTGATTATCGTTATCGTCTTTTTGCCGCTGCGCAATATTCTGGAGGCCAAGATCGAGCAGCTTTTTTATCCCAAGACGTATGATTACCGCCAAATGCTGCTGGATTTCAGCCGCAGGGCAGGTAGTATTCTGGAGATCGATCAACTCGGCAGCGAGGCAACCAATCTGGTGGCTGCTGCTTTGAACGCCAGGCGGGTCTATCTGCTTCTTTTCGAGGGCGAAAAAAGCGATCTGGTAACGCAGTTTATGAGCATGGAGAGCAATCTGGAGACTATTCCCTCTTTCAGCCTCGATCCAAAAGGGCCTGTAGTGGAACAGCTCCGGCTGAAGCAAAGGCTTTTATTTAGAGATGACCTCAATTCGCTCCACGCAGGCTCCGATTCATGGGAGAAAGAGATGACCGCTATTGAGGGAGCGGAAATAGAGATCCTTGCTCCTCTTATCAGCAGGGGGAATCTTATCGGCGTGCTGGTGCTGTCTAAGAAAGTCAACGGCATGACCTACGATATGGGCGAGATCGATATAATCGGCTTTTTCACCAGAGAGATAGCCACCGCTATAGAGAACGCGCAGCTTCATGCGGAGATTGCGGTACAGGCGGTTACGGATGAGCTAACCGGCCTCTTTAACCGCAGGCATTTCGATAAACGGATCAATGAGGAAATAAGCCGGCATAACCGCTACGGCGGCGTATTCACGCTTATGCTATGCGATCTGGACCTGTTCAAAACCTATAATGATACATACGGACATAAAGCAGGTGACAAACTTCTTCAGGATTTCAGCAAGATACTGGTGAAGTCCATCAGGAGCGTAGACCTGGTATTCCGCTACGGTGGTGATGAGTTCGTACTGCTGCTGCCGCAGACGGACGCGGTGGAAGCCAGCCTGATCGCGGAGAGGATACGAAAGGTAGTGGTAAAATCACTGCGTACCGGCGAGATAAAACCCGGCATAAGTCTCGGCATCGCTTCCTTCCCCAATGACGGCGCCTTTGCCGATGATCTGGTTAAAGCAGCCGATGCCGCACTGTACAACTCCAAGCGGGCCGGAGGCAACCGTGCCACCATATATTCTTCCATGACCTCTTCTCCTTTAGACTGCGAAACGGCAGATATAAGGGTGAGCGGCCCACTGGCAACGGTACGCACATTGATCGCGGCTTTAAATGCGCGCGATCACTATTCGAGCGGCCATTCGCAGCAGGTATCGATGTATGCTGTAGCGTTGGGGAGAGCGGTGGGGCTCTCACAGGATGATCTGAATGTTCTGCGGACGGCTGCCCTGCTGCATGACGTGGGCAAGATAGGCATTCCGGATGAGCTGCTTAATAAGGAAGAGGCTCTCTCTCCTGAGGAGATAGAGGTGTTTCACTCCCACTGTGCCATCGGAGTGGCAATAATCAGCCATGTTCCCGCGCTGGTAAAATGCAGCCCACTGGTTCTTTATCATCATGAACACTTTAACGGGCAGGGCTACCCGGAGAAATTGAAGGGTGAAGATATTCCTATTGGGGCCAGGATAATCGCGGTTGCGGATGCATTTGCGGCAATGGTTTCAGTGCGGCCCTATCGTAATGCCCTGACATATGAGGAAGCGGTGAAAGAGCTCTTGCGCTGCCGGGGGAAGTCTCTGGACCCGAATCTTGTAGACCTTTTCATACCCCTGATCACCACTGAAACTCAAACAGGAATGAAGGCTGCAACCGGTTTGTACGGGGAAGAGTAAGCTACCAGTAAAATTTTATATCTTCAACGATGCCGGGGGAGACAAACCTGTAATTTCCCAGTTCCGTAAGCATATCTTCTATCTCTACTTTTTGCCGGTCGAGCTCCTCTTTCCATTCCCTGATATCGTCAGTTTTCTGCGAATTCTCGTCGTAGACCTTGCCCTCCACCTCGCTATTGAATTTGGCCACATTATCGTTGTAATCGGCTATCGACTGCTCGCACGCATCCCACTTCCGGCTGTAGCTGCGGTAGAAACTGTAGTCCAGTGAACCGGCCTTATCGATACTTATCGTTCCGTATGCTTCTCCCGGGACAACATAGGCGATTTTATCGTAGTCCGATGGTTGAGGTTCATCCTCGCGGTCAGGCTCTGGGCCTACACAATCGATATACACCAGTCCCTTATCTGTTGTCTGGAAGGCATTAAAGGCATGCCCTACAGGGCGACCGACAATATCCACGCCCACGAAAGCAGCCCTTATGCCGGCAAGTTCGGCATTATTATGGAGTGTCTCGGCAAAAGAGGCACACATACGCTCGCCGATAATATATCTGAGATTATCGGTCAGGTCATGTTCAAGAAATTCCTCCAGCTGGGCAAAAGAAGGGTCAACAGCCCGGGAATTATTGGTCAATTTTACCTGTTCCCCCGTTACCTTAAGTACCGGAGGCTGTACGTCTACAAAAGTGCTCTGTGCGAATGCTCCGTAATCCGGGGTTTGGGGCTTATCATGGTGCTGCTGCACAATCCTGTATGCCATAATTCCACTGGACACGAGGACAATCAAGACGAGAATAAGGATAGTGTTGCCCAGTCCTGAATGTGACTTTGATGGAGTGCTCAACTTCAGGCAGTGGCCGCAGAGTATCTTGCCTCCGCGCTCATGGCAGCATTGACCGCAGATGGCGCTGCCGCATTGTACGCAGACAGCCACAGCGTTTTCATGCTCATGATAACGGCATTTTTGATGTCCCGATAATTCAGCAGTGTTCGCTAATGTATCAACGAGGTGTACTCTTGCGCAGCCCGCTCTTTCTGTCTGTTTGTTAAGTTCATTCAGGCACTGCCTGCAGTAGATATTCCCGTCAATGATAACCCTGCATTGGGCGCATATCAGCCGCTGGCATCTGATGCAGCCCTCAATTGCATCGGCATCGGGATGGTACTCACACTTCATAGCCCTCCTGTCGATGTGTGCGGTTCCACTCTTTACCGTTAGATTGTACTCTTTATCGCCGGCAGCGAATATAGGAAAATGGTACCGGGTTATACGGTAACGCGCCGGCCTGAGCAGCGTGTGTATCTTCATTCATCGCTGTTATGGTGATAACGGCAAGTACTATTTGGCAACCTGCTTTAAGCAGCTTGATCCGGCTGCCGGCGATTATGTGGTGAAGTAATCAAGCCCGTATGACACTGCCGATAGTATCTGGAGGTCATTAAGCGGAATAGAGTGAGCATTGTCAGCCGGATAAAATCAGCGTACTTTACGTTTACAGCGACCGTTATGTCAGGGATAAATCAGTAAAACGGGATTGGTTTTTGTTTATCCGTCATAATCCCGGAACTCGACCGCCGAGGACCTGGAATCTACAATTGCACCCGTAATAGCATCGATAGCGATACACAGCGTATTCCCTGAATGAATGCCCGTTTCCGCCACCCCTATTTTGGGCTCATGGGCATGGTGGGTGGGGAAATTGATATTGAGAAATGACGCACTATTTGAAACAATTGCAGATGCCGCTAGCGCTATGATCAACACGATTACGGCAGCGGTTAAAATCACCAGTTCTATAGCTTTCATATGATACTCCGGCATGAATCGAGCATATATTTCTACAGGTAGAACGCAAGCCCCCGCCAAAGGTTTAGGGCACTTGAATTAAAAAGTGAGATAAAACGGCGGTAAGATTAGTGCTTTTGTTGAAACCATGGCGACCAATGTTTTTGAAAATAGTGCTGCGCATCGGCGGCGGAGGAATCGTTCGTTTTTTCTATTATTTGCGGTTCCGGAGTGGCGGTGGTGGTGTTATCCGTTACAGTCGCTTGTACGTTTGTCTGCTGCTGCTCTTGCTGCTGTTCCTGTACGGCGTTATTCTCCTGAGGGACGGCTGTGAGGTTATCGCTGTTTGAAGTATATCCCGGCTCGTTCTGCGGTTTGTTTTTCCAAAAATCCCCGTATTTTGTATTGGTAGGAGAGCCGGGGCCGTATTTAGGCAATTTCTCCAGGTTCTGCAATTCCTGCTGAATTTGAGCGTAATTCTCTATGGAAATGTCGATGGCGGACTGAAGTGCCTCCTTTGTGCTCTCCGGGGTTTCATAAAGTGCGTTCTCCAGGATTCCGAGATTCTTGTTGATGTTGTTCTCGATCTGCAGCTTCAGTGCGGCTACCTTTTTCGATGCATTCGCTGAGGGCAGCAGCGACGGAACGGCTGCTGATTCCACAGCCGGTTGCTCGTTCTCCGGTTCCAGAGGAGCGGTAGTATTATCTGTAACTATATCTGTAGTTTCCCCCTGCTGGTCTTGGGGTGTTGCTGCTGCCGGAGGATTGTTATCTTGAGGCAGAGTCGCCTGCTGCTGCGGCGTACCTGCTTCCTCTATCCTGGATATCGCAAGCTGGGCTTCCTGCAGGTGTGTGGTCAGTTTTTTTGTCAAGATCCCCACCTGCTCGGTATTTCCTTTGCCGGCCATAACAGCAATCTCTTCCGATCTTGTTTCCGCCAATTTGACGTTGACCCTGGCTTTCTCGGTATCGGAGAATGTCAGCGCGAGGCGGACGGTCTCGGTTGCCTCTTTGACGGGATAAAGCGTCTGGTCCGGCATGGAATAAGATGCAGCGGCAACAGTGCCTGCCCCGCTGAAAATGACAGCAAGGATGGCTATCATCGCCGGTACCCATGCGCGCTGCAGACTGAAGCCGCCGCCGGTTTTCACCGGCTGCCGCTTTTGATATGCGTAGAGATGTGCTCCTTCCAGCCGGGCGCGCAGCAGGTCCTGGAAACCGGGGCGCGGCTCGTACTCCGCTGCCTTCCAGCTTATCCGCAGGGCAGTCCTGAGCAAAGGCTCAAGCTGTGCTGCCTCTTTGGGATGAGAGGTAAGGCAGCTTTCCATGCTTTCGCCCCTCATCATCCGCTCTATACATTCATCGAATATTTTTTCTATCTTGGCCATCTCAAATGTCCAGCATCAATTTCTTCAGTGTTGCCGTACCATTAAACTGCAGTGCTTTAATAGTGCCCTCTCTCTTCCCCAGCGTTTCGGCAACCTCAGCGATGGTGAGCCCGGCGACAAACCTCAGAGAAACGACTTCTCTCTGTGCCGGCGGAAGCTGCTGCAGCGCCTCGCTTAATTCCTCAATACTTGCTTTGTTCTCCGTCATCTGTACAGGGTCGCCATCGGACATTATCTCCGCTGCCTGGTCCAGACTGACCGTTTTTCTATTTTTTTGTTTTCGCCAGTGGTCTATTATTTGATTGTGGGCAATGCGGAAGAGCCAGGATGAAAAAGGCGCACCTTTAAACTTGAAGGTGCTGATAGAGTGCAGCGCCTTGATAAACACATCCTGAGTCAGGTCCTCCGCTTCGGCCTGATTTCCCATCTGCGAATAGACGTACCGGTATATTCTGTTAAAGTACAGTTCGTAGATCTGCGTGAATGCACGCTGACTGCCATCTATTGCCTGACGAACTAACTCATCTTCATTTTGCACCAGATAATCCATCATATATCCGGTGCTTATTATATACTATGTAAACGCACAGTTCATAAAAAGGTTTATGTCACGTCATACGATTTAAATGTTATTAAGAAAAATCAGCCGGTTATCGGATTGACCCTGCGGCCGGGAAAAAACTGTTGTACTTAAGAGGGGTCTTTATCGCGTAAAATTTTTATACATGAATAGTAGTTCACTATTTGGGGGTAATCAAATGTTCTATTGACAAAATGAAATAGATAGGCTAACATCTGCTTTCTAGATATGAGCATTCGTTTTCCGCTTCATATGGGGCTTGAGCCTCTGGCCGTTGCGTTGATATTGGCTCCGGAACCCGCAACAACCGTAATCGGCATCGGTTTGCTTGCTTATAGCCGGACACAGCGCTATCTGCAGGGCAAGGAACAGGAGAAAGCCCGTCTGCGTGCACATCCGCTGCCGAGCTATACGCATAAAATGAAGCTCGTACGGGGTGAGACCATTGTCTACCAGACCTGCACCAAACGCGCCGGTCAATTGCCAGCCGTGTCACCCGCGGGAAAAGGACTATATTATGATCCTTGCCTCTGGCAGTCATATTACCAGCACGTACAAAAGAGGGTTGCGAGGGAGAAAGCTTCGTTTGCCGCCAGCCAAAAAGCTGCGGCCGCTCCCGTAAGCATGCCTGCTGCAATTAGTTCACCCTTTAAGCGCCCGGCAAGTATGCCGGCCCGGGTGAGCTCATACCGCCTTCCGCCCCGCTACCGCCCCCAGCCGGCTATGGCCGCAGCCCCGGCGTAAGTACACGCTTAAGCACTATAGCTTGCTTTGTACTGATTTTCAGGGAATTTGCATTGATATGCGGAGGCTGTTCCCATAGAACTAATCTCTTTTCACGGGTAATTCCACGAAAAATACAGCTCCTTTTCCGAGTTTGCTTTTCACGTAAATCTGTCCGCCGTGTTCGCTGATGATGCCGTGGCAGATGCTCAGTCCCAGGCCTGTTCCCTTGCCCACCTCTTTCGTGGTGAAGAAAGGGTCGAAGATATGTTTGAGGTTTTGTTCATCTATCCCGGGACCATTATCGGCAAAGGAAACTACAACTTTATCATTGACCTGCTTGGAAGCGATGGAAAGCTTTCCCCTATTATGCGCCTCAATCATAAAATACTCGGCGTTGATTATGATATTGAAAAAGACCTGTTGTAACTGAAAACCATCAGCCTGTATCAGTGGGAGCTTCCGTGAAAAATGCGTTGCGATTTCGATAGTATGCACCTTTAGCTCGTACGCACGCAGGTCCAGCGCTGATTGAATAATCAGGTTAATATCCACCGGCTGCCTTTCCGTTTTATGCCTGCGGGCAAAGGTAAGCAAGTCTTTCACGATCCTGGATGTACGTTTTGCCTCGGAATGGATCAAGGCAATGTCCTCCTTTATTTCAGGTGGGGAATCGGAGTTAAGCAGCAGCTCGGAGAGGCCGATGACGCCGGTGAGAGGGTTATTCAGCTCATGGGCGATGCCTGATGCCAGCTCTCCTATCGATGCCAGCCGGTCAGTGACCAGCATCCGCTCCTCCATACGTCTGCGTTCGGTGATATCTTTAATGACCGCTATGATGCCTGCGGGGGCCCCCGCGGCATCGCGCAGAACTGATATGCTCACCTCGGCCGGATATCCGCTGCCGTGACGGCGGAGCAGTGTATACTCTACTACCCGGCTGATGCCTGTGGTTATAGTGCTGGCAATGTTTTCACGGACCCGCTTGCGGTCATAGCCGGCAATGAATTTGTAAATGCTCTCACCGACAAGCTCCTCCTTATTCTCTGTCCCGTACATGGCAAGTATGGCACTATTGACCTCAAGTACCGTATCCTCGAGCCCTATAATAACGATACCTTCGGTCACCGCCTCGAACATCAGGCGGAGCTTCTCCTCTGACTTTTGCAGGGCATTTTGCCATTTGCTGCGCGCTTCCTCTTTTTCGATGCCGGCAAGTGCAAACGCTATATCGCCCGCAATCTCTTTGAAAAGGCTCTGTTCCTCTTCATCGCAGGCCAGTTCAGGCGTAAGATCGACAGTTATTGTACCGTAGACTATACCCTCGTATTCAAGGCGGCAGGCCAGCCCTGCCCCGCCTTTGTGGTAGGATACCAATGGGCAATCACCGTGTTCGTCGCTGACATCGCTGAAAAGTGCAAATGTGCTGTTCTCATCCAGCACCCTGCGCACGCAGATAGGATAAGGTCTCTGTTTAAACTGGTCTATCAGGGAGGAAATGTTTTTGTCCGGGCCTGCGCTGGCGGCCATAGTGAAATGTCCCTGCTTGTCGAGCAGGAGTATCCAGGCCATCGGATAGCCGCGGGTTTCAACGAGCAGATCGCAGCTCTGCTGGATAAGCCGGGCGCGGTCCCTTTCTCTGGTGATAAGCTGATCGATGCCTCTTAAAGAATAGAGTACCGCGTTCAGATGCTCTATGCGTTCTTCAGCCCGCTTACGCTCGGTAATGTCCAGTGAGAGTATGAAAAGGCCTTCCGGCACCGGCTCGATACTGAGCTCGAACCAACCTGTATCACCGCCCGGATAGGTGAAGAGGTTCTCTATGCGCCGGGCTTCGGATTTTTCCATACAGCATTTGAGAGTAGTGAAAAGAGCGGTGTCCTCTATACCGGAATATACCTGCATCATCGTATGACCGATGAGGTCTTCCTCTGTTTTACGGCTGTGTAATAAGGCGGTGTGGTTGAGGTAGAGATAGCGCCAGTCTCTGCCGATTATCTGACATCCTTCCAGCATCCCGTCCAGTACGGAGTGGTAGCGTTCCTCGCTGCGGGCAAGACTGTTTATCGACGCGCGAATAAGAAAAAATAGGAAAACCGCGCTGCAGAATACAAACGCGAGACCCTTGTAAGTCTGAATCGATGTCATAACCTGCGGATCGGCAACAAGTGAGTTTACAATGCGGTCGGAAAAGAGGATCCAGAGGATTGCCAGAAGCAGGTAAATGAGTGCGATAAGCGGAGGCCGGTATCTGTATGACAGCCCTGGTTTACGTAAACGTTCCCCCAAAAACAACCTCCTTGCCGGATATGCAAACTACGCTTACGGGAGAGCTCTTGCCTCTACGGTTAACTTACCATTGTCAGGGCAGTTTTGTCAATCCGTGGACGAGCATAAGTGACAACAATCGTGTACCATCATCGTGTATCGGGGAGAGGCTCAGATGCTTCCTCCCCCACCGCTAGCCCCCACTACTAATCGAATACTTAAGGCAGTCCTTTCCTTAGGCGGCGGTGCCCCGTCCCTTTTCAATAATGATATGTTCGGCTACACATACTGTTCGGAACTATAACCACATGGCACATCACGCGAGCCGCAGAAAGCCGCCCGCCGTTGTATGTATCTATTTTAATTTAACATTTAAGGTATTGATAAAATCGGTCGATTACGTTATATTTTGGAAAGGTTCCGGGTACTAAATATATCCCATTCTGTATCATGTTCACTTTGTGATAGTAGAATCAATGCTGGAATATATGAGTCTAATATGAATAATGATACGACATTCATAACAAATGAACACAATCAGACGCTGAAAGATAGATTTACAGTACTGATCAAGGATACCCGTTTCTTCGATGTTCTGGTTGGTTATTTTTTTACCAGCGGATTTTACAGCTTGCACAAGGCACTGAATCATACCGAAAAAGTCAGGATTTTAATCGGTATCGGCACGGGTAAAGAGACTGTTAGCCTGATAGAAGAGGCCGATAAGCCGTTACAGGGGATATTTCAATTTTCACATGCCGAGGCAAAAGAAGAGTTTGCTAAAAACGTTGCTGCTGAAATGGAACGCTCAGATGATAGTAAAGAAGTTGAACAGGGCGTATATACATTCATAGAGTGGATTCGCAGTGGCAAGCTTGAGATCAAAGCCTATCCTTGGGAAAACATCCATGCCAAGCTCTATATAATGACCTTTGTTAAAGGTGATAAAGATACCGGCAGAGTCATTACCGGGTCAAGTAATTTTACTCAGGCCGGTCTTGTGGACAACCTTGAGTTCAATGTGGAGCTCAAAGATAGGGCAGACTATGACTTCGCTCTCAATAAATTCAATGAGTTATGGGCCAATGCTGTCGATGTAACGGACAAATATATTGAAACCATCCAGGGCAAGACGTGGCTAAATAATACCATTAGTCCCTATGAACTCTATTTAAAGTTTCTTTATGAGTACTTTAAGGAAAAAATAAACATCGACCAGGATGATGAGGAAAGGAAATATAAACCGGAAGGATTTCTGGACCTTGAGTATCAGAATGAAGCAGTGAGGGATGCAAAGAGTAAACTGGAAGAATATGGAGGGGTTTTTATTTCTGATGTAGTAGGGTTGGGGAAAACGTATATCTCCGCTATGCTGGCAGGTCAGCTTGACGGCCGAACCCTGGTCCTTGCACCCCCTGCTTTACTTGATAGAAATAATAGCGGCTCATGGCCCAATGTCTTTGATGATTTCCGTGTCCCTGCTAAATTTGAATCGCTGGGGAAACTCGATGATCTCAGCAGAGCGGGTACAGATAAGTATAAAAATGTCTTCATTGATGAAGCTCACCGTTTTCGTACAGAAATGAACATTACCTATGAAAAATTGGTACAAATATGCAAAGGCAAACGTGTTATTCTGGTTACCGCTACACCGCTCAACAATTCACCTCAAGATATACTCAGCCAGATCAAGCTGTTTCAGAAGGCCAGACGCAGCACTATCCCCAATTTGCCCGATCTTGAACGCTTTTTTAAGAGACTGGAGCAGAAACTTAACAAACTTGATCGCAAGAATGACTATGAAAAATTCATGGCAACTGTGAGCGATAATGCCAGAGAGATCAGGGAGAAGGTGCTTAAATATCTGATAATCCGCAGAACGCGTTCAGAAATCATTAAATATTTTGCACAGGATTTACAGCAGCAGAAGCTTAAATTTCCTGAAGTTGCTGATCCTGAAGCGGTATTTTATCAGTTGAACCGGCAGGAAGACTATGCTTTCACAAAAAGCATTGAATTGATCGTAAATAAGTTCCTCTACTCACGCTATACGCCCATGCTCTACTACGAGGGCAAGATAACGCAGCCGGAAGAGCTGGCCCAGAAGAACATGAGGAAATTCATGAAGATTTTGCTGGTTAAGCGGCTGGAGAGCAGCTTCTATGCTTTTAGCAACAGTCTTCAACGTTTCATTAAATCGTACGAACAGTTTTTACGACAGTTCAATGATGGCAATATTTATGTAAGCAAAAAACATTCCACTAAAATATTTGAGTTACTTGAGAACGACGATGATGAGGCAGTACAGCGCCTGATCGACGAGGATAAAGCCAGAAGATACAGTTCATCGGATTTCAACAAGAATTTTAAAAAACACCTGGAAAATGACCTTGCTGTACTCAAAGAGATTGAATCCCTGTGGAAAAATATAGACCGTGACCCCAAATTGCTTACGTTTATCGAAACACTTAAGGAGAAAAAGGAGTTAAAAAGCAACAAGCTAATCATATTTACAGAATCAAAGGAGACAGCCCTCTATCTTGCCGGGGAGCTTGAAAAAGTCTATGCCGGGAAGGTTCTCTCCTTTTCGGGCAGTTCCTCTGCCGATATACGCCAGAAGGTTATTTCCAATTTTGATGCACGTGCTAAAAACCAGAGCGATGAGTACCGCATACTTGTAACAACCGAGGTACTCTCCGAAGGTGTCAACCTTCATCGTTCGAATGTGGTAATAAACTACGATATACCCTGGAATCCCACCAGATTGATGCAGCGGGCAGGGCGCATCAACCGTGTCGATACCAAATTCGATACCATTTATACCTATAACTTTTTCCCGACCGTACAGTCAAATGATCAGATCAAACTCAAGGAGGCAGCCCAATACAAGATACAGGCCTTTATCGAGATGCTTGGTGCTGATGCAAGGCTATTGACCGAGGGGGAGGAGATAAAGTCTCATGACCTTTTTGACCGCTTGACCTCCAAAAAAGCCATAACCGGCGAGGATGGAGAAGAGGAAAGCGAGCTGAAGTATCTGGCTGTTATAAGAGCTGTCAGGGATAGTGACCCTGATTTGTTTGAGAAGATCAAGCGCCTGCCCAGAAAAGCACGGTCATCACGGGAATTTACGGCCGGTGAAAATGCTCTTATTACCTATTTCAGGAAGGGCAAGCTGCAGAAATTCTACAAAGCGGAAGGCAACTTGACTGAAGAACTCGATTTAATAGCGGCGGCACAGCGATTGGAGGCGGATAAAAACGTTCCAAGGGGAAGCATAGGAGATGATTACCATTCATTGCTCCATGCCAATAAAGAAGCGTTTTATCAGGCTACAACAGAGGAGGCCGAGCAGCAACCGGTGGGGAAAGGTGGCCGGGACAGTGCCACCTTTATACTGCGGATTCTCAAGTCCAACCAGATACGCTACTGTAAAAGTTACACAGAAGATGATGAGCTATATATACAAAAGGTCATTAAAGCGATAGAAGAAGGGGCCTTGCCCCGGCAAACGATGAAAACCGTCGTACAGAAGATTGGTAAGGAAGCCAATCCTCTGCGGATACTTACTCATCTTAAAACAACTATCGCGCCGGAATTCTTCAAGGAGACCGTGCCGGAGAGCTCGGCGCAAGTTGCCGGCCCGCGGGAAGTGATTCTTTCTGAATACCTGGTGAGCAAATAATATAATGAAAGCCCCTAGCAACTACGCCTTTATCGATAGCCAGAACCTGAATCTTTCCGTCAGGGAGCAGGGGTGGATACTGGATTTCGGCAAATTCAGACACTATCTACAACGCAAGTATAGCATTACGAAAGCGTTTATCTTTATCGGTTATGTATATGAGAATCATGATCTCTACACTAATCTGCAAAAAGAAGGATACATACTTATCTTCAAGCCGACTCTCAGGCTTCCCGATGGTACGGTTAAGGGCAATGTGGATGCCGAGTTGGTCCTTCACACAATGATTGAATATGATAATTACGATAAAGCGCTTATTGTTACGGGGGATGGTGACTTCTATTGTCTGGTTGATTACCTCATAAAGAAAGATAAGTTGCTCAAACTTATGGTACCGAATAAAGAGCGCTTCTCTTCTCTATTAAGAAAAATGATGTCCACTATTATTTTTATGAACAATCTTCGGGAAAGGCTGGAGTATAAACGGACTAAATAAAAAGAAGAGGCATTGCCGGAAGGTGAAACCTGCCGGATTGGCCTCTCATCGTGATTCTAAATATAAAGTTATCAGATAAATGGCGCAGTTGTCAAGAGAGGAAAACGTATGGATAGACAGGCCGCAATCAGGATAGTCAGGGACACTTTTGAGGCGCCTTTCGATAAAGCAAGGTACGTAAATTTCTGTAGAAACCTGCTTAACTATATAGACACCTCCAGGAATTTCAGCTATCAGGGCAACTATGTCCCCGATGCCTATAAGTCCTGTATTCGCTCTCTGGAAAGAATAGGGCAATATCAGGACAGCGAAAATAAAACTATAGAAGTCCTGATAATCCATCTTAAGAAGGAGACCTCACTTGAACGGGCGCGGACCATGCAGCGCAATTTTATCGCCTGGTACCTGGACGGCAGCCGGGGAGGCGAGCTTAAAGACGCAGCCCTGGTAGCGGTTATCTCTCCGGATAGCGAAGACTGGCGCTTCTCACTGGTGAAGATGGAGTACAACCTGGAGCTGTCAGAGAAGACAGGGCGCTTGAAGACAGAAAAGCTTCTTACCCCCGCGCGCAGGTACTCCTTCCTGGTGGGCAGGCATGAGAGCAGCCATACAGCGCAGGGGCAATTGCTGCCTATCCTTCAGGACGACGTGAACAATCCCACGCTGGCCAGGTTGGAGCAAGCTTTCAGCATCGAGGTGGTCACCAGGGAATTCTTTGAGAAGTACCGTGAGCTTTTCCATAAAGCCGAAGAGGCGCTGCAAAAAATTATCGGGCAAGACGGAAAGATAAAGGCTGATTTTGAAGCCAAAGGGGTGAGCACCGCTGACTTCTCCAAGAAGCTGCTGGGACAGATCGTCTTCCTGTATTTCCTGCAAAAGAAAGGCTGGTTCGGCGTGGAGCGTGACGGGGAATGGGGCAGCGGGCCGAAGGATTTCTTGAGGCGCCTGTTCAATAAAAAAGCCATTGATTACAGCAATTTCTTCAACGACATGCTTGAGCCGCTCTTTTATGAGGCGCTGGCGGCAGAGAGGACGGAGGACTTCTACAGCCGCTTTAACTGCAAAATCCCCTTCCTCAACGGAGGGCTGTTCGATCCTATCAAAGGGTATGACTGGGTACATACGGACATTCTCCTGCCCAACGCGCTCTTTTCCAATAGTGAGAAAACGAAGGAAGGGGATAACGGCACGGGCATACTGGACGTGTTCGACCGCTATAATTTTACCGTCAAGGAAGACGAGCCTCTGGACAGAGAGGTAGCCGTAGACCCGGAGATGCTGGGCAAGGTCTTTGAGAACCTGCTGGAGGTAAAGGACCGCAAGTCGAAAGGTACCTACTACACGCCGCGCGAGATCGTCCACTACATGTGTCAGGAGAGCCTTATCAATTATCTTGATACGGCTATAAATACGGGAGATGTTCCTCTGGCGAAGATACCTCCCCCACAGGGGAAGCTGTTCGGCAAGCCTGACCCAAAACAGAAAGCAATGACAATAAAAGGTAACTTCAAGAGAGTGCCAAAGGAAGATATCGAGATATTTATACGTTCCGGCCACCTGACGGCGGAAAACGATATGCGTGTAGAGAACAGCGGTAAAGAGACAGAGCGCTACTCCTATAGACTCCCGTCCAGCGTCCGTCAGCATGCTGAACTGGTAGACCAAAAATTATCAGAGGTGAGGATATGCGATCCTGCTGTCGGCTCCGGTGCCTTCCCGGTAGGGCTGATGACGGAGATAGTCCGTGCCCGCAATACACTGACGACCTATGTAACAAAGAAAGAAGGAAGGAGCTACTATAACTTCAAGCGCCATGCCATTCAGAGCTGTCTCTACGGTGTGGATATAGACCCGGGCGCGGTGGAGATCGCCAAGCTCAGGTTGTGGCTTTCGCTTGTGGTGGACGAAGAGGACATCAAACAGATACAGCCCCTGCCCAACCTTGACTATAAGATCGTCTGTGGGAATTCCCTTCTGGGTGTGGAGCGGAATATGTTCAACAATGAGCTATTTCAGAATCTGGAAGAATTGAAACCGGTTCACTTCGATGAGACGAACGCCAGGAAGAAACAACAGTATAAAGGACAGATAGACCGGCTGATCGGGGAGCTTACAGACAATAAAGCGATATTCGATTTCGAAGTCTATTTCTCGGAGGTTTTTCATGAAAAAGGTGGATTCGATATTGTTATTGCCAATCCGCCGTATATTCGGCAGGAGCAGTTGAAGGAACTCAAGCCGGAATTACAGAAGAGCTATAAATGCTATGCAGGTACGGCGGATATCTTTGTTTATTTTTACGAGAGGGGTTATCAAACCTTAAGGGAAAATGGCATACTCACGTTCATATCCTCTAATAAATATTTTCGCGCAGGATACGGCGCCAGGCTGAGAGCATTTATGGGCAGTAATTGCCAGATATGCCGGATTATCGATTTTGGGGATGCGCCGGTCTTTGATGCCATTGCCTATCCGAGCATTATTGTTTTGAGAAAAATACTACCACAATCAAACACAATATCGATATTCAACTGGCAGCCAGGTCCACCCTTGACTGAATTCGCTTCTGTCGTACAGACAAGAAGCGCCTCAATATTACAAAAAGAGCTTTCAGCAGATGGATGGCAGTTGGAATCACCCGAGGTCATTCGACTTCTGGAAAAACTACGTAAAGCTGGAACACCATTGAATGAATATGTAGGTGGTCGCTTCTACAGGGGTATTCTCACTGGCTTAAACGAAGCATTTGTTATTGATCGTATTACACGTGATCGTCTCATTTCTGATGACCAATCATCCAGAGAGATACTGAAACCTTTCTTGAGAGGCAGAGATGTAAAACGCTGGCAAATCGAGAATCAGGATTTATGGCTAATTTTTACTAGACGTGGAATAGAGATTAATAAGTATCCAGCTATTAAGAATTATCTTTATCAGTATAAGAAGCAGCTTATGCCTGGTGTTAAAGACGGGCGCAAGCCGGGTAGTTATAAATGGTACGAAATCCAGGATAATATCGCCTATTGGAGAGAATTCGAGCAGCCTAAAATCGTCTATCCGAATATATGTAAACGCAATGAGTTTGCATGGGATGAAGATGGTTATTATTTTAATCAGAAGACGTTCATTATTCCGGACGCCACAAAATATCTGCTTGGTATTTTAAACTCTAGTGTCATTGGATGGTTGTTTAATAAGTTACTAGCCAAACTTCAAAATGGATACTTTGAGCCAAGTGCGCTATTCATGAAAGATTTCCCAATCCCGGTAACGACTGATATTCATGAAATAGAGACTCTGGTAAATGAAATTCTATTAGGTCAAGCATTGAATAATAACACTGATGTTTCTGATTTAGAGCATCGAATAGACCAGATCGTGTATCAGCTTTATGGATTAACACCTGAAGAGATATCTTTGATTGAAGGTCAGCAGTAAACTTTCAATCACTTCCTCTACCGCCCCCAGCCCGCCATGGCCGCCGCGCGAGTATAGGGAGCCGTCTATTTCTGAAATGTCATTTTCCCGCAGGTAACAATATATACAGTTCATGTTTGACAATGAATTCACGTATCGGTAAACACAAATGTCATTGTGTTCCGTCCGTTTAGTTCATGAGGTTAGGCAGCCAGAGGGTAAGCTGCGGGAAGACAAGCAATAAGACCATAACTATCAAATCGCAGCCCAGAAAAGGTAACGCCGCTTTGTAACAATCCGCCATAGTAGTGCCTTTCGGGCCGACATTCTTCATTACAAAAAGGCTTATGCCAAACGGCGGGGTAGTAGTGGCCATCTCGATATTGAGCAGGTAGATCACGGCAAACCATACCGGATCGAAACCCAGGTCGAGAATTACGGGTATAAAGATTGGCAATGTGATCATCATGATGGGCACAGCGGAAATAAACATTCCCAGAAAGAGCAGGACAAGCTGCATAACGATGATGATAAATATCGGTCGCAAGGGCAGGCTTATGGCCAGCTCCGAAAGGCCCATCGTTGCCCCACTGTAGGCCATTATCTGGCTGAAGGCCTGTGAGCCGACGATGATCATGAACATCATGATGGTCACGCTGAGGGCGTGGTAAGACGATTTTCTTACGTGCAGCCTGCCTACAGGCTGCCGTATAAACTCAATACAACAATAAAATACAGCCGTTCATCCCCTCCACTGAAAGCCATCGGAGCATCCCGACTTTTATGGGATATCCGAGATCAGCCACGTCGTCCTTCTAAAGCGGACTCCTCGCGAAGACACGTTTATTAGTTTTCTCAGGTATTACCGGAACAACCTGAGGTATTCTTTACTAGGTAGCACCTTTTTCAGTTGCCCCTTTATGACTAACCTATCCCAAACACGCCACGGTCTCACCGGGTCTCCAAAAACTAGCCCCGGACTTCGCAGGAGTGCCGTTAGTTTAGCGGTGAGAAACGCAAGCCAATTTTGAGACCACGGTGATCCCGAATATGCATCATGAATACGGGCATCACCGCCCTAAATCCCGCCGCTATCGGGGCCTGATGGCATAAGGTTAACTAAAGGCCGTGATGCCTGCATTTAATAAAACACCCGGCGCATCACACAAGCTACAAACAGCCGAACGTGTGGTTTCTATTAAAGCCACCTGCGCAGATCGCCACACCCCGATATCCCGATTTCATCGGGACCTGCGGCATCGGGGTTCGCGATGACAGAAAAGAAGGTTCGTCGCTCTCAAAAAGCCTGAGGTAAGCGGGAGGATAATTTAGTTTCAACGTATCAGCAAAAGACAGCCATATGATTTTTTTACACTGAAAGATACCGTACAGATTGTCATATTCCGACTATGGTGGTCTATAGGATCACAGATAGGAAGGTTGAAACAGGTAGCACATAACGGAATAGCAGTTACCATTGTGCCCGGATCATACACCAGTGTGGGGTGACTCGTCACGGGTGCGCCCCACCATGGACTGCTTGAGCAGCCCGACACGTCGGGACCCGCGATGACAGGGATGAAAACGGGGCTCATAGAGCCCCGTTTTTGTATTCTTGTTACAGGCCTTTGCCGACGATGTAGACCACCAGGTCCGCAAGCCTGTTGCTGTAGCCCCATTCGTTGTCATACCAGGAGAGCACTTTGACCATGTTGCCATCGATAACCATGGTGCTGAGGGCATCGAAGATGGAGCTGGCTGGATTGCCCTTGAAGTCGGAGCTCACCAGCGGCTCGGTGCAGTACTCCAGTATACCTTTAAGCTTACCTGCCGCCGCTTTCTCCATAGCCTTGTTTATCTCTTCAGCGGTCACCTTTTTATTCAGGTCGGCGACAAAGTCGCAGAGCGAGACTGTCTGCACCGGTACCCGGTAGGCCAGGCCGTGCAGCTTGCCGGCCAGATCAGGGATGACCTTGGTAACCGCCGTTGCCGCTCCGGTGGTGGTAGGGATGACATTGACAGCGGCAGCCCGCGCCCTGCGCAGATCCTTGTGAAAGACGTCAAGGATCCTCTGGTCATTGGTGTAGGCGTGGATGGTGGACATCAAACCGCGCTGCACGCCGAAGTTGTCATGCAGCACTTTTACCACCGGTGCGATGCAGTTGGTGGTGCAGGAAGCATTGGAGATGATGCGGTGCTTGGCCGGATCGTAGCTGCCCTCATTCACTCCCAGAACGATAGTGATATCCTCGTTCTTGGCCGGTGCCGAGATAACTACCTTCTTTGCGCCGCCCTCCATGTGTGCGGCCGCTTTAACCGCATCCGTAAACAGTCCGGTGGACTCTATCACCACTTCAACGCCGTAATCCTTCCACGGTATTTTGGCCGGGTCACGCTCAGCCAGAACTTTGGTCTCTTTGCCGTCGACGGTGATGGCGTTGTCCTTAGCCTCGACAGTGCCGGGGTAAATGCCGTAGGTGGTGTCATACTTAAGCAGATGTGCATTGGTCTTAGCGTCAGTAAGATCGTTTACCGCTGCGACCTCGAGCTTGCCTGCGAAATTCTGGCATATAGCCTTGAAAGTCAGCCTCCCCACGCGTCCAAATCCGTTGATTCCTATCCTGGTTGTCATAATTCCTCCTTACAATATATGCGGACTTGCTCTATTTGTCCCTGAAATACTGTGCCGTTATCTTGGTCCCCATACCTCCCCTGATATTCCATTCCGCTACTATCTCCATTTGTTTTGGTTTTACTGCTTCGGCCAGGTCATCGAGTATGCGGTTGGTGGCCTCCTCGAAAAATATCTGCACCGTGCGGTAGCTGGTGAGATAAAACTTAAGGGATTTGAGCTCGATAATGCTTTCATCCGGTATATATTTTATCAGGAGCCTGGCGTAGTCCGGCTGACCCGGATTGAGCGGGCAGAGGGTGGTGAGCTCAGAAGTTTCTATTTCCTCTTCGTAGTCACGCCGGGGGCAGGGATTGGGAAGGGCTATCAACAGCTCCTTTTGCGGATATGATTTATACTCCAGCTTGAGGTTTTTCACCTTTTGCTGAAGAATATGGCTGTCAGACTCCATAATAGTATACGCCGTCCTTTATATATTCGTTCACATCACCGCGGTTTCTCATCAGCCTTAAATGCGCCAGAGTATCCAGTATGGACAACCGCCTGTTGAGGCTGTTCAGAGAGTGAAAACCGTCATCTCCGTCATCGCTTTTCTTCGCAACTTGATAGGCAGTGAGCGGTCCGTTTGCCAGCGCCTTGCCGATGGTTTTATTTTTGCGCTCATGGTATTCCATGATCTCGTTAATTCTGCCCTCCAGCCCGGAAAAAGCGGGACCGTGTCCGGGGAAGGTGAGAGTGACTTTGAGCTTGAGCATCTCCTTGAGAGAATTAATATAATCGCCCAGCGGGTTTTCACCTGATTGGGGATGCAGGCCGATGAAGGGAAATATCTCCGGCAGGACGTGATCTCCGGCGAAGAGCAATTTACGGTGTGGTTCGTAGAGACAGATATGCCCGTGCGAGTGTCCGGGAGTGGCGATCACCCGGAACTCAAAAGGCTCAATAGAGAATTTATTGCCGGCCTTCAACTTCTTATCTGGCGGAGTTTTCACTACCAGCTCGCGTGCGGGCATGGATGACATGGTCAAGGCAGACAGCTCTTCCTCAGGTACACCGCAGGCGGAAAGAAAGCCCTTCATCTGCTCCAGCAACTTATCCACATCGATGTAGCGCCGGGAGAATAACGATGCGTCTCCCTCACCCATAGCTATAGATGCTCCGGAGACCTCTTTAATTCTGCCGGCAGCACCGCAGTGGTCCGGGTGCAGATGCGTGCAAATGATCTGGGTGATATCCCTGATCTCAAAGCCGTAATTCTTAAGCTCTCCGGTCAAGAGCGAATAGGAGGCCGGTGAATACCATCCGGTATCGATGAGCAGGTTGCCTTTTTTCCCTTCGATAAGATAGGCATTGACGTGAGAGGTAAGCGTGGTCTGCAAAAGGCTCTTCTCTATGGTCGAGATCAGGTCATCCTTGCCGGCCTTGATTATTTGAGGGCTATCGGACGGTGCTGCAAGTCCCGACATGGGGAGTTGTATCTGGTAAACCCCCTTAACAAGTTCCATCTGTACTATCCTCCCAGGTTGTAGAATGCCTCTTTGCCCGGGTAATGCGCGGCATGACCCAGTTCTTCTTCGATGGCAAGCAGTCTATTGTATTTTACCACCCGTTCACTGCGGCAGGGAGCGCCGGTTTTAATGAATCCGGCGTTTACCGCAACGGCCAGGTCAGCTATAAACGGGTCTTCCGTTTCACCGGAGCGGTGGCTGATCACGGTGGTCCAGACAGCCTCTCTGGCCATGAAAATAGCATCCAGCGTTTCCGTGAGCGTTCCCACCTGATTGGGTTTGATGAGGATAGAGTTGGAAGCTTTCCTCTCTATGCCCTGCTTTAAGCGGGTGACATTGGTGGTATATAGATCATCGCCTACAAGCTGGACGCTTTTGCCCAAACGGGCATTAAGGTCTATCCATGCGCCCCAATCGTCCTCCTCCAGACCGTCTTCTATACTGATAAGCGGATAGGCAGATACCCATCCGGCGTAGTAGTCTATCATTTCAGCGCTGCTCAAGCTCCTGCCTTCCCTGGCAAGGACGTATTTGCCCTTTTCATAGAAACTGCTGGATGCGGGGTCCAGCGCCAGCAGGCAGTCCTGACCGGCCTTATAGCCTGCGCTGCCGATAGCTGCCAGGATCAGCTCAACCGCTTCCTTATTGGAGCTTACCTGCGGGGCAAATCCTCCTTCATCGCCCACATTGGTATTCATACCTTTCTTTTGAATCACCTTCTTGAGGGTGTGGTATATCTCCGTACCCATCCTGAGGGCGCCGCTGAAGCTGTCAGCCCCCACGGGCAGAATCATGAATTCCTGGAAATCGGTGGAGTCCAGCGCGTGTTTGCCGCCATTGAGAATATTCATCATGGGAACCGGCATAATAACGCTGTTCGAATCCCCCAGATATTTATAGAGAGGCAAAGAGCGAGCCGCAGCAAGCGCCCGTGCGCTTGCTAGAGAAACACCCAGCAGGGCATTGCCGCCCAGACCGGATTTATCGGGTGTGCCGTCCATCTCAAGCAGTATTTTATCTATGGCATGATAGTCATCTATTTCCATGCCGGCAAGCTCAGGAGCGATAATAGTGTTGACATTGCCGACAGCTTTGAGTACGCCTTTACCGCCGTAGCGGGCTTTATCGCCGTCGCGGAGCTCGACGGCCTCATATTTGCCGGTACTGGCGCCGGAGGGCACCGCAGCGGAAGCACGTATTCCTCCTTTTAGCTCTACCAGTACATCGACGGTGGGATTGCCGCGGGAATCCAGAATTTCCCGCGCTTTGACTGAGATAATGGAAAATTTCTTACTGCTCATCGTATTTTGCCTCACTCAGCGGGCCAGCGGAAGAGCTTTCTTGCCATGGCTACCGCCTTTTCAACGGCATCGATGGCATCTTCCGCCTCGATTATGGGGCTTTCTTCCTGCCCCTTTTGTGAAATCGACCAGGTGTTGAGCCCGATAACGGGTATGCCGCTTATTAAAGCGTGGGCAATTTCACTCAAAGTACCGTAGGAGCCTGATATAGCTATCACCGCCTCAGCAGTGTTGACAACGGATATATTGCGTGCATGGCCAATGCCGGTGGCGATAGGTATGTGTACGTACTGATTTGCCATATGGGGATCATCATGCGGTAGAATGCCGATGGTGGTACCGGACTCTATGGCTGCACCTCTACAAGCTGCTTCCATAATGCCGCCCAGCCCCCCGCATACCACCGTAATTCCTCTTCTGGCCAGCTCCCTGCCGACTGTCTCTGCCACTACAGCTTCTTCAGCGGTACATTGACCGCTGCCGATGACGGCAATGATGAGTTTTCTTTCCGCAGTCGGTTTATTCACAGGTTTATTCATGCGCTTAATCCCCGCCACCCCCTGCACGCACAATGCAGGTGCAATTATACCATTGTGGGCGGCAATCAGTAAAAGGCTGAAGGGAAAGAGGTGACCGTAATTACAGAGATTTGCGGTTATGCGCCTGGATTTAATCTGTCACATTGCTGATTCCTCCCCGGAGCAAAGCATGCGCCGGCGTTTTACGAAAGACAATTAATTTCTTCCGTCTGCGTGTGATTATGTGCGAAAATAATTATAATATTTATACGCTGTAAGTGGAGGTGGCAAGATGTCGAAAATAGAGGGAAGCGTCCAAATCAAAAGCCCTGCCGAGCACGTATTCTCCTATGCAACCAATCCGGTTAACCTGCCGCTGTGGGAAACAAACATCGTTAAAGTTGAATCCCCGCCTGAAGGGGGAATAAAAGTGGGGGACAGGTATAGCGGAGTTAACAGTACGATGGGCCAAAATATGCCGTGGGAATCCGAGGTCACGGAATGCGAGCCGAATAAAAGCTGGGCGGAAACCATAACCTCCGGCAGTACGATCATTCACGAGCGGCTGACGTTAGAACCGCTAGAGGACGGCACCAGGTTGACATTGGTCTATGATATGCGGACAGGCGGTATATTAAAATTGCTTTCGCCGCTTATTGCCGGCACAATGCGCAGGCAGACGCAGAGAAATCTCAACCGGCTCAAGCATATTCTGGAGGCGCAGTCCTGAAAACGGGAAGGCTGCCGCCGCATAATATTCGCTTACCATACTTTATTGGCTCTGCAGCATCCGGACGCGCAATTCGCCTGTATATCATAGATTCATCCATGTCGCCGGTGCAGGCTTATTACCTATTGTACCTGTGCGGGAATATGGCTCCCTTTTCAACCGGCGCTCCGTTATGCTCTTTGGCGGTGCTGTTGCAGTACGGTAATGATTCTTGATATGCTACTGCAACGATAAATGGTCAGGTATTGTAAGAAGCAAACAAGCTGCACACTCGCTCCGCAACCCCGTTTTTCTCATCAGCAGTAGTCGGAAGATACGATATGATAACCTTATTTACTGAACCGCTCTATGTGACTTATATAGCTGCGCTTGCGGTTTCCATTTGCATTTCTTTTGTTCTGCTGGGGTATCTATGGCAGCGGCGCCATAAAGCTATGGTACCGGTGATAGGGTTGCTCAGTGCAATAATCTTCTGGACAGCAGGGTACATGCTGGAGCAGATCAGCCCTGATATTGCTTCCAAGCTCTTTATGTATAATATCGAGTATCTCGGGATAGCCACCATCCCGATTTTCTTTTTCCTATTTGCCCTCCTTTACGGCAAATTGGACCGCATGATCACGCCGCGCCGAATAGTCCTGCTTTCGGTTATCCCTGCGATCACTATTTTATTGGTATGGACGAAAGACTTCCACAGTCTCATGTATCAGAATATGACGCCGGTGATCGACGGGCCTTTTTTCTACATTGAAACACAATACGGCGCCTGGTTCTGGGTATTTATCGCCTATTCATATCTACTCAATACTGCCAGTATGGTGATACTGATTCTGGCTCTTATCAAAAATCCCCGCCTGAATTTCAATCAGGCACTGGTAATAGCGTTCATAGTGATACCACCTGTTTTTGCCAATATACTATATGTGTTTCGCCTTATGCCGGAACTGGCGTATATCGATTGGACAGGTCCGGCTTTTGCCATCTCGGCAATATGCATGACGGTTGCCACAACCAGACAGCGCTTGCTTGACTACCTCCCTGTCGCCAGAGATAGGGCAATTGAAATGCTGAACGATGGATATGTTGTACTGGATGGGGACATGCGTATTATTGATCTGAATGAAGCGATGCAAAAAATTTTGGATTTGCCTGCCGGAAAGGCGATCGGCAACACATTTCCTGAAATAATATCAGAGCAAATGAATCTTCAGGCGGATGAGGCTGCAACAATGGAGATAGTTCTGGGGAAACAGAGAAAGAAGCGCTACTACAGGGTTCACTGTTCGCCGCTGAAGGAAGACGCCCGGAGCGATGAAGGCAGAATTCTGCTCTTTTACGATATCACAGCAAGCAAACAAATTGAAAGAAAGCTTGCCTTTATGGCAACCCATGACTATCTGACAGGGCTGCCCAATAGGCTACTGCTGGAAGACCGTTTCCGGTTATCGCTTGCCAGAGCAAAGCGTAGTAATAATAAATTCGCCATTATGGTATGCGATATAGACAATTTTAAAATGATAAACGATACCTGCGGCCATCTGACAGCTGATAAAGTCTTGCAGGCCACAGCCAAACGCATACGGGGTATCCTCCGTGCCGAGGATACGCTTGCACGTATAGGAGGCGATGAATTTGTGATATTGGCGGCAGGTATAACAAACGAAAAAGAAGCGGATATAGTAGCACAGAGGGTTATGATGGCATTCCGGGATGCATTTTCAGTGGATACATATGAAATACCCGTTTCATTGAGCATAGGCATTTCACTCTATCCCGATGACGGCACAGAGATAGGAACTCTGCTCAAAAAGGCAGATGACGCAATGTATTTTGTCAAAGGGCAGGCAAAGATAAATCATCATATTTTCAAAAGCGATACAGACTAATATCAACTCGTAGTGGATATCTGCTTATATACCGCAGGCATTATGCCTTTATCAGCGCTATACTACCCGGCACGGCGGTAAAAGCCAGTTTGTCACCAGAAAAAAAGCACTGATGACCCCGCCGCATCCAAACCCGTATGTGATGCTAATCCTTTTACAGACTTGGAGAACTTGAATTTTTTCTATTCCCGCTTGTTTTCGTGCCGAATTGTTTTAAAAATAGTGCCTTTCTCCCATAAAGGGGGCAGAAACAAACTTAAAAAAGTGGTATCCTTTTAGGAAGCTCGGAAATCAGTCCCATAGTTCTTTACATATTCATACATCTCACAGGAGGACTATATGAATGACCGGTCTCATCCCGATAGTGGGCAAACGGCTCTTAAACAGCTTGAACGGCAGTACCGGCTTATTGAAGAAGCCCTTTATCAGAGCGAAAAACGCTACCGCCTTCTGGCAGAAAATGCCGGAGACGCTATCTGGACAATCAATTTACAGCAAGAGCCCACATATATAAGCCCGTCCATAAAAAATCTTCTCGGCTACAGCGCCGAGGAAGTCATGGCCAAAAAGATGTCCGAGATATTCTCTCCGGCTTCCATGGAATATGTGACGCAAATACTGCGTATCGAAATAGAGAAGACCGAACCAAAGGACCCGTCCCTGTCCCGCTCCTTTGAGGTGGAGCTTATCCACAAAGACGGTTCCACTGTACCGGTTGAATTGACCTGCAAATTCCTGCTCGATGATGCCGGAAATGCAACGGAGATAATCACCAGCGCACATAATATCAGCGATAGAAGACAAATATTTGACAGGCTTAAGCAGAATGAGGAGAAATACAGAAATCTAATAGAGAATTTGAAGGAAGCCATCTACTGCATTGATGTGAATGGTCTTATAACCTATATCAGCCCCACCATTCATACAATTCTGGGGTATACTCCTGAAGAGGGCACAGGGAAGTATTTCTGGGACTATATCCACTCTGATGACAAAGACAGGGCGGTAGAGCATTTCAAAACGAGTCTCAAGCGCGCCGTGGAGCCGATAGAGTGCCGCTTCCTGACGAAGGCCGGAGATATCGCCTGGTTTTACTGCTCCAGCGTTCCGGTTATACACGGGGATAAAGTTGCCGGCATACAGGGTATTCTGCTCAATATTACCGACTATAAAAGACGGGAGAAAGAGCTTACACTGGCTAATGAAAAATTGCTCAATACCATCAGCAGCACAATACAGGTTATAGCCTCCATCATCGAATTAAAGGACTCCTATACCGCTGCTCATCAGTTGCGCGTTACCAAACTGGCTTGCGCCATTGGAAGGGAACTGAATATGACGCATGATCAGATAGATGCCGTACGCGCAGCAGGACTTGTCCATGATATCGGCAAGCTCAGCATACCGGTGCGTATACTCAATAAAAACGGTGCAATCAACCAGATTGAATACGAGATGATCAAAAGACATCCGCTTACAGGGTATGAGCTTCTCAAACCGGTAGAATTTCCCTGGCCGGTGGCAGAGATCGTACTCCAACACCACGAGCGCCTGGACGGGTCCGGTTATCCCCACGGACTGACCGCGGATGAGATACTGCCGGAAGCAAAGGTGCTGGCGGTAGCGGATGTGGTGGAGGCAATCTCCGCCAGACGTCCGTACCACGAAGAAAGCACCGTTTCATATGTGCTAGAGGAGATTTCGAAAAAAAAGGGCATATTATATGACAGCAATGCCGTAGAAGCCTGTTTGCGGCTGTTTATAGAAAAAAAGTTTACCTTTCTATAATCTCCACTTTACTACACAGATATGTAAACCCTGCGCGCACTATCTGATGGAGCGCCGCCCGGTTTATATGGATATCATATCGTATTATTAAGATTACCGGTAGAGTAACAGCGCTAGTCACCGGCTTCTTTTTGCTTACCGGCTCTAATATGAGCCGCTTCATCGTGGGCAACAGCAATAATTGAATTGGCTTTTTCCCGTGCTTTTTCAACAATATGTTTGGCTTCCTCTGCGGCATGGCTTGCTTTCTCTTTTATCATAGCCCTGGTTTCACTGCCGGGCTTTGGAGCATAGAGAAAACCCACGGCCAGGCCTACTACCGCTCCCATAATCACACCAATAACAAATGATCTTCCATCACCATGTTCTGTCATTGCACGCTCCTCCTTTTAAGATAAAGGTTATTCCGGTTGAAATGCTGCGTACTGTCATTATAACATGTCAAAATCCTGGCGCAATAGCTGTACAATATTAAAAATGCCGTTGAAAGCAAATGACTGCGGTCCCCTTAATTGCCCCCCTGGCTGCTATTGATTATGCCCTTTATATGTGATAAAAATAACTATCATCATGTTTTAAGGAGGTATATCATGGTTCACCAACTTCCCGAGTTGCCATTTGCAAAAGAAGCGTTGGCGCCCCATATCAGCTCCGAAACACTCGAGTACCATTACGGCAAACACCATAAAGCATATGTCGATAATCTCAATAAATTGATCCCGGGCACCGAGTTCGAGAATATGCCACTGGAGGATATCATCAAAAAAGCGTCCGGCGGCATTTTTAATAACGCCGCCCAGGTATGGAACCATACCTTCTACTGGCATTGTCTTACATCTCCGGGCTCAACAAAACCGGCAGATAAACTTGTAGAAGCCATCAATAAATCGTTCGGCTCCCTCGACGGCTTTAAAGAGAAATTCACCACCTCCGGAATGGGGCTGTTCGGCTCCGGTTGGGTATGGCTGGTGAAAAACGCTGACGGCAGCCTTGTTATCGAGAACAAGAGCAATGCCGCCACACCTCTGCAGGAAGGGAAGAATGCGCTACTTACCTGCGATGTATGGGAACATGCCTATTACATAGACTACCGCAATGCCCGCAAGAATTATATCGATGCTTTCTGGAATCTGGTTAACTGGGATTTTGTCGCTAAAAACGTGGGCTAATGGCATGCTTCCGGACTTATGAGCTAGAATCAGGCAGGCCGGCAGTATTATACGTGCTTTGATTGCGTATGCGGCTGCTCCGGCCTGCTTAAATGGTTCAATTGCCGAAAGAAGATTTGTAACAGGGGAAATAACCCTCCCGTTCACCCCGGACGGTTTTTATTATAATCATCCGTCTTCAGAGCTCCATGAGCTTGCTTGAGCAGGCGGGGGATATCGAGGTTCTGCGGGCATACCTCGAGGCACTGGCTGCAGTCCTGACACATGTCCGCGCGTTTCTCCGGCTCCATCATCCTGTTGTAAAAGAACTGTACATTCTGGGGCTGATTGTATATTTGTATATCGTTATATGACTCGAATATCAGAGGGATATCCACCCCGTGAGGGCAGGGCATGCAGTATCCGCAGCCGGTACAGGGGATGCTGATTCTGGCGTTGTAGGCTTTGCGAACCCTTTCTGTCAGCGCCAGCTCATCGGCGGACATTATGTCCGCCGCCGCCTCTTCCGCCAGAGCCAGATTCTCCATGACCTGCTCCATGGTGCTCATGCCGCTGAGCGCGACCGATATCTCCTTATGGTTCCATATCCAGCGCCAGGCCCAGGCGATGTGGCTGCGGCTCACCGGAGCGCTTGCCCATATACGCGCAATAGTATCCGGAGGAGTCTTTGCCAGCCTCCCGCCCCTGAGCGGCTCCATGACCACTACGGCCAATCCTCTATCCGCGGCATAGTTGAGACCGCGGGTGCCAGCCTGATAGTCGATGTCCATATAGTTATACTGGATCTGGCAGAATGTCCATTTATCATAAAAATCGATGATCTCTTTAAAAAGGGAAAGCGAGTCATGAAATGAAAAACCAGCGTACCCTATGCGGCCGTCTGCAGCAGCTTTCTCTACCCACTCTATCACCTTCAGCTTCTTGGCGGCAGCCCATGTTTTGCTGTTCAAGCCGTGCAGTAGATAAAAATCTATCCGCGCAGTATTGAGCCGCTTGAGCTGTTCATTAAGGATGCGGTCGCAATGGTCAACCGATTCTATTATCCATACAGGCAGCTTGGTGGCAATTCGCACTTTATCGCGGTAGCCTTCCCGCAGCGCTTTGCCCACCACAACTTCACTATTTCCGCCGTGATAAGGATACGCCGTATCGATATAATTAATGCCGCCATCGATGCCGCACCTTATCATCCGGACAGCTTCCGGCTCGTTGATACGTTCAGCATTGCCGCCGATGACCGGCAGGCGCATGGCGCCGAATCCCAGCACTGAAACATCCCAATTTAGTTTCCCGAATTTTCTGTATCGCATTGTCCCATCCTTGTTGATAAGCTAAAATGCTGATTATATATAATGAATTATACAGAGTTGCCCGCATTTTTCGATACCCGGCTCTCACCATACGGATATATCGGCTATGAAAAACCTGAGAAAATTCGGTGAAGCTCCCTATCAGATCGCCCTTGTCCACGGCGGTCCCGGCGCTGCGGGAGAAATGGCGCCGGTTGCAGAGCAGCTCGCGGCGTTGGGGGGAATACTGGAACCGCTGCAAACGGCTGATACCGTAGAAGGCCAGATAAACGAGCTTCGCGCCGCGATTGTTGATAACGGTCTCATACCTGTGATTCTGGCCGGTTTCTCGTGGGGAGCGTGGCTGAGCTGGATGGTTGCAGCAAGGTACCCCCATCTGGTCCGCAAGCTCATTCTCATCTCCAGCGGGCCTTTTGAGGAGAAGTACGCCTCCGCTATCATGCCGCTCAGATTAAGCCGGCTGCAGGGCAAGGAGCGCAGAGAAGCCCTTACACTTATAAAATGTATGGATAATCCCTCCGGCAGTGGAAAAGACAGTCTCCTGTCCGGACTCGGCAGCCTGCTCTATAAAGCGGATTCATATGCCCCCCTGCCCCGCGATACAGGCGCAGTACAAACGGACTATGCCGTTCACCGCAGGGTCTGGAAGGAAGCCGCCGAACTGCGCAGAAGCGGCCGCCTGCTCGATCTGGCAAGAGATATCCGCTGCCCGGTAACTGCCATACACGGCGACTATGACCCCCACCCCGCCTCCGGCGTACGTGAGCCTCTGTCAGCAGTGCTCAAAGATTTCTCCTTCATAGTGCTGAATAAGTGCGGCCATTACCCCTGGCTGGAGAGACTGGCCCGCGCAGAATTCCTTAGCGTGCTTGAGCGTGAGTGCGTCCGGTAGCTTTGACAGAAAAAATCGTCCCCCGGGCATATTATCGTCTTGACATCGCGCTTGTTCATTGCTAGTATACCTAGTATTGCTAGGTAAAATCCTTACGGGCGTGTTCTGGCTATTTAGCACAGCGCAAGAGGGTATATTTGGAATTCAGGATTTCACGGCAAACGGCTAAAAAGACGCGTTTTGCAGACTACCGTACATCGTCTTTTCCGGAGCACAGGGACCGATGCAGTACACACAGACCATAAAAACAGGCAGCGTTATCAGCGGGCGCGATTTCAGGGAGATGTTTGCCGCTGCCACCGATTGGCTGGGTAAAAGCGTCCCGGAGATCAACTCACTCAATGTTTTTCCCGTCCCTGACGGCGATACGGGCACCAATATGCACCTGACCATGCAGTCCTGTGTGGAAGCTGCCTCTCAACTGGAAGATATGAGCGTAAGTTCTGTGGTAAATGCCATGTCGAGGGGGGCGCTGCTGGGAGCGCGCGGAAACAGCGGCGTTATCCTTTCACAGATATGGCGCGGACTCCAGCAGGGTTTAACCGGCAAAGACCACATAAACTGCGCAGACCTGGCAAACGCCTTTCAGCAGGCGGCAGTATCAGCAAGGGAAGGCATTAGCAATCCTGTAGAGGGCACCATCATCACCGTCATGAGGGAAGTTGCCCATGCCTGCCAGCGCGGTATGAAAAAAGGCAAACACAGCGTTACAGGTATACTGCAGATAGCCGTTGATGCCGCTGCTGAAGCCGTTTCCAATACGCCTTTTCAGCTGCCGGTATTGATGGAGGCAGGAGTGGTGGACGCCGGCGGGCAGGGGCTCTATACCCTGCTGGAAGGCGCACTGCTTTCTTTGAAAAAAAACAGATCTCATTTGCGTTCCGGCAAGACCACCATCATCAGCATGCAGGCAGGACAGAGCTGCCCGTACCCCGTTCTCTCTGCCGATAACGAGGAGCCCTACGGCTACTGTACGGGGTTTCTGATTAAGGGACAGAACCTCGATCCGGATACCATACGGGAGAACCTGAAAGATAAAGGGGAATCATTGATAGTTGTCGGCGATGAAAACGCCGTCAGAATTCATATTCATGCTGTGGACCCCAGCGAAGTACTGCACTACGCTGTAACGCGCGGCACTGTGCACGATATAAGCATCCGTAACATGGATGAGCAGGTGGCTGACCGGCTGGCTGAACAAAAAAGCAAAGAGATTGTCCTCCGGGAAGGAGTTGCGGTTATCGCCATATCCCTGGGAGACGGGCTCTGCTCTCTTTTCAATAAACTCGGTGCAGCAGCCGTCGTCCCCGGCGGGCAGACCATGAATCCCAGCACCAGAGATATTCTGGATGCAGTCGAGGCGGTTCCCTTTACGGAGATAATCATTCTCCCCAACAATAAGAATGTTATTCTGGCCGCACAGAAAACCATTTCGCTTGCTGAAAAGAAGATTATCGTTCTGCCAACCACCAGCCTTCCGCAGGGAATCGCGGCCATGGTGACCTTTGAGCCAGCTGCTGATCTTGAGACTAATATGAAGTCGATGCAGGAAGCTGTATCCCTCATAAAAACGGTAGAAGTCACCCGCGCCTCCCGCAGCACCAGAGTCAACGGGTTCAGCATACGTAAAAATCAATTTATCGGCCTGCTGGACGGCAAGCTGGCAGCTTGCGGTGACAGCGCAGATGCAATCATCGCCGAAATACTGGCCTCCATCGATTTGAGCGAGTGCGAAATGGCCACCGTTTATTACGGGGCTGACACAATACGCAGGGAAGCGGAAGAAATCGCCCGCTCCATCAGCACGCAGCATACTCATTTAGAGACCGATGTTATCGAAGGCGGCCAGCCGCACTATAACTATATTATCTCCGTGGAATGAGCAGGAGGTAAGCTGCGGTAAATAGAGCATATTCCCGCTTTCCGACTTCTCCCGCGTGTACTGAGGAGCGTATATGTCAAAAGTGACTGTTGCAGCGGACTCCGTATCAGGCCTTTCCCCTGAGCTTGCCCGGAGGTTCAACCTCAAGGTCATTCCTGCTGCCTGTATAGTCTTCGACGGCACATACTACGCGGATGGGGAAGGCATCAGTGCGGAAGAGGCCTACAGACTGCTTGCCCTTGACCCGGATAAATTCTCCACCTCGCCCTTCAGCCCGTCCGAGCTGGTTGAGGTCTATCGCCGCCTCAGTGGAGGCTCCGATAAAATAATCATCGTCCACTTCAGCTCGGCGGTGAGCGCCGCCTTCAGTATTGCCTGCTCGGCAGCAGATCTCCTCATGAAAGAGAAGCCCGGACTCGATATCAGAATCATCGATTCAAAGGCAGCGGCAGCCGTTCAGGGCCTGCTGGCCATCGCCGCGGCTCAAGCGGCAGACAGAGGGGCCGATATCGACGCCATTGTGGATTTTCTGCCTGCGGCCAGAGCGCAGACAGACTGCATTATGATGCTCGATACCCTGAAATACGTCTACCGTACCGGACGCTTTTCAAAGACGACGGCCAGGATAGCCTCGCTGCTCCACGTAAAACCGCTCAACCGCATTACCGCCGAGGGCACCTTCGAAGTCGTAGGCAAGGTTACCAGAAGAAAGGACGGCTACAAAAAAATGCTGGAGTATATACACCGCAATGCCCCTGCCGAAGCGCTGACCTTCATGATCTCCCATGCCAGCGCACCTGAGATGGCCGGGGAGTTTGCGGATATGCTCAGGCAGGAATTCAACTGCCTTGATATCCTCTTCAGTCAGTACAGCCCTATCATGGGCTACGCTGCCGGCCCCAAATGCATTGCCGTAGGTTTTCAGCCCGAACTGAAACTGCCGGAGGCGGTTTAGCGTTCTTCCAGCAGCTCGAAAAACTGCACCAGCTTTTCAGTGATCTCGGCTTCCGGAGCAACGCTGGCATCCATGATATCCAGGTCTATCACCAGAAAAGGAAAACCGGCATCTGTCAACGCATCCTTGAAATGCTTGAGTATTCCCGCCGCCTGGCGGCAGCCCACATGGGCATAGAATACAGCACCGTCTATATTGAAATCATGGGCACACCGCACGATGTCATCAAGTGTGCGCTGCTTCAACGTTCCGTAAGATATCATTTCCGGCAGCATATAGTGCTTCTTAACAAGGCTCTCCAGCGGCTTCTGCGGGTCCAGCCGGCCCTCTCCCCAGAGATTGAAGAACGGCTCAACCACGCTCACCGCACCGTATTTTTGTGCTGTCCTGCCCAGAGAGCCTATCATGTAGAGAGGAGGAAAGAAGAGCGTCATCAGCCGGAAGCGCTCCTGCGGCATCGCGCCCCTGCCCTGCTCCACCATGAGAGTCAGCTCATCGCGCAGCATCTCCATATATTCGATAGCCTCCGGATGCCCGGGCAGCAAATATCCGGGCATCATTATCTCTAAAAAGCGCTGCGGCGGGAAGGGGCTGGGGACTGCTTTACGCAACTGGAATATCTGGCGCGCAAGCTGTATCTGGTAATCAGCCCGTGCCACTATTTGAGAAAGCTTATCCCAATTCATACGCTTGCCGGTGGTCTCCTCCAGAAAGGCTATCATTTTGGTCATTTCACCGGCCAGATATTTTTTTTCATCTTCGCTGTCCTGGTAGGGATAGTCCATAAAGAATCCGGGGCTGCCGCAAAGCTTCATCACCAGCTCGCCGCTCTTGCCGCAGCTGTCGCATACCAGTGCGGACCACAGCACGACATCGGGGTGGGGTAAGACATTCAATCCGCAGGCGCCAGCCAGTCCGCGGTGCGCCGAGCAGACCTCGGTAGCCAGATTCATCTCGGATGCTTTCTCCAGCAGCGCGCCGGCATCGCCGCTGAATACGGCGTTCATCCAGGTGGATGTCTCTGCGTGCATGGGCGTTATATCCATAGCATAGAGTATCTCTGCGGGCATAAAGATGGTATGCAGGGCGATGGGTTCGCCCTGCTCGCCGGCCGTGCAGATGCGTTCAAAATAATTGCCAAGAATGCGGTAGTAGGCCGCATCGCTGCCGCGGGAATCTCCGCGCCGGTTCATCCGTTCCAGCACACGGCAGCTCTTTACCAGCGTCCCCATCTTGTGGTGAGCATTCTTGCTTTCTATCATTTTTTCTTCGCCTCCAGCATCTCGATAAACGCCTGTACCCTGGTACGTATCTGCCCGGAGCCTGAGCTACCGTACTCCAGATCGAGGGCCAGCACCGGTATACCTTCACTCTTAAGCTTCTCCATCAAAAGCGGCAGGTCCTGCGCATAGGGTACACAATAGCGGATCGTCTGGCTGATCACGCCGTCAACCTTGCAGGTGCGAACATAATCGATAATACGCCTGAATCTTTCATCGGAGGGGATCATACGGGCACAGGGAAAATTGGTAAGATAACGGCGGCTCAGCGCCTCCACCGGTTTTGCGCTGCCATCCAGTACAACCGGATCGGACCAGTGGCGGGTGGTGGTACAAAGCTCATCTGCAACTACAACGGCTCCGACCTCCTCTATCGAGCTGATGAACTGAGGGTTGGTCATTACGCTGCCCGCCAGCATGATGCGCGCACGGCCTTCATGCTGTTTGCCCGGCTGCGCAAGCTGCTCAAGCAGCATCTCCAGATAGCTATTGAACATTTCTTTGGGCATGCGGCAGCCGGCATTAGCTACCTCCATAACATCCGCACCCGATACAGGGGGACATTTAAGCTTGCGCAGTTCATAGAGCCTGTGCATAAGCGCTCTGAATTTGTTATAGAGCGCTATGGAATGTTTCAGCGCATCGTCCGTGATGGTCACCTTCAAATGTTCTTCCAGTTGCCTCTTCAACTCCGCAATTTGCCCGTTATAGAGCGCGCAGGCAGCGGCATCATATTTGCGCGGGACGGTGATCATACGACTGAAAGGGACTCCCAGGAACATGGTCCACTGATCGTAGAGCCGCCGGGCTCCGTCACAGGTCGAAGCCGCAATCAGCCCGTCCAGAAAATCATATTTCTTATCGATGGCCATTTGCAGGCAGCTGCGCGAAAAAGAACAGGTATTGCCGTAGAGGAAGGCGGTGCCGTCTTCAAGCTCTTTCTCCTGCGAATAGCCCGTTACCCGCACAGGCAGCGCTCCGGCGGCGTGAACAAGCTCCTCCGGTATATAGGTGCACGTCCAGCCGAATATCTTTCTTCCGTTTGCTTTGTAGTCTGCGATGCATGCGCTGTCCGGGAAGGAAGCGTTATACTGTCTGAAATACCCCAGAACGTCCAAGTCACTCCTCCTGATCGTTTTCCGTACGGACTATAGGAAATCAAAGGGAGAGGTACAGGTAAAACCAGCTATATATAAATACATAATAATATGCTGCGAGATCGATACATCGGTTTGCTAGGTGTGACACATTATAGTGTTCGTGCGTATATCTGTCAAAAAGGGGCAGCGGTCTGGTTTGAATTTGAAAGTCGGGAATCTTGATTGTTAGATTTTAAGCTAGATGGTTCGGGATTGTATTCTTTGATGACCTGCTCCATAATAGAAGCATCTAATTGGTTGATGTCTCTGCGTGGCTTCTTCTTATTTGAATCTATGATTTTAGATATGGTTATACTATAGTTTAAATCCCATATTTGTTTATTAGTGATTCGAAGCCGCTTTTACCAATGTTCGTTTGCTTCACCCCTAATATTGCCTTCAGTGTTCCTATTGGTAAAGACGTTTTAGTTTCCGGAATGAAAGTAACCCTTGTTCTATCAGAGAATTTTTTTGTCATACATCTTCCGTGGTTAGATTTCCTCCCGGTAACCCAACCATCTAATTCAAGTATCTTTATTAATCCTATTCCTGAAATTGCAGGTAATGAAGACATCAGTGTGCATTAACTGGTACTCTTTGAACTTTGGGCATTATAAACTCATCTTCATTTGGTGAAATGCGTACATTTATGTTTCTAGGCTTTTCAGAATGAAACTGTATATTATTCTCTCTGAAAAAACGCCCTCTTTCCCCCACTTCTTCAAGTGTATTCAAGTGGCACAATACAGCATCTTTAAGTCTCTTCTCCGCTTCACCTAATGAACGTCCAAATGTAGATGTGCCTAATTCTCTGCAATCGGCTACCCATTTTCGGCCTTCTTTATGAAAAACATGCGTGAGGACAATGTACCCCGCTGGCTCCATAGCTCTATCTCCTTGCTACTAACCAGATTTCACATAATCAATAAAATGTGTAACTAGTATTGTAATAGTAGCACACTTACAATTTGTCATACAATAGTTACAAACATTTCTGGCTTTATGTCTGAACAAGACCACTGCCCAAAAGGGTTATCTACGGTTTGAGCTTGCCCGCTTTAGTAAGCGCCTGCCACACAAGCGGATTGTCGCGTGGGTCTTCTCCGCTGAAAAAAGAGCTTCCCGGATAACCCAGCTCTATCCGTATGGTATCGCCGTTCAGTACCGGCACGGGTATAACCACTCCGTCGAATGAGAGGGAAGAATAGTACGGCCAGAATGCCCCCCAGTAGAGAGGGGCACCGTCCACACATACCAGAAAGGACGTGCCATGGACAGGAAAGAGGGTCTCCGAAAGACGCCCGGCCGCATCCGGCTTGAGCACTATCTCGTGTGTCGAGCGCCTGTAAGAGACGATATCGTCCTGCGCAATTATGGGATCGGCGGCCGTTTCTACGCGGCTTAGCATCTCCATACGTTCAGGTGGAATATCATCTGCGGTCAGGTAGACGGCAAATCCCTCTCCCTGTGGAGGAGTGCAAGCCGTAGCGGAGAGGACCGCCGGAAGCAGCATTGCACTTGCAATCAATAAACGGATAACGCCTTTCATCATATATAACTTTAGCATCTGCAGGCGGTTTTTGTTCACCGGCTTCGGTATATTAAGAAAAAGCATCTGGTCTGCTCCGTTACGGCGATGAGTATGTTCAGGATATAAAAGTGCAGGCAGGCCGTACGGGATGATACGGCCTGCCGCTTGCTTCTCCTGATGATAATTGCTAAAACTGTTCTTAATCAGACTGCTTCTACGCCCTTTTCTCCCGTTCTGATTCTGATAACGTCCTCCAGCGGCCAGACGAATATTTTGCCGTCTCCCGCATCGCCCGTCCTGGCATTGTCTATTATCACTTTAAGCACCGTGTTGAGGTCGATAGTACTGTTTATCACCAGCTCGATCTTCACTTTGGGCAGCAGGTCGATACGGTACTCCCTGCCGCGAAACTGCTGGATCAGTCCCTTCTGCTTCCCCTGGCCTTTGACATCGCTTATGGTAATGCCCGGACAGCCGAGTTTGGAAAGCGCTTCTCTCACCACGGGCAGCTTCTCAGGCCTGATGATTGCTTCAATCTTTCTCATCATTTTATTTTCTCCTCAGTGCATATTGCAGGTTATCAATGCTGCTCATAGGGCGTCTCCTCCATAACATGGAAACTGGGGTAAGCCCTGCCTCCATGTTCTATAAGGTCAAGGCCTTCTATCTCTTCCTGCGGGGCAACGCGTATTCCGAATATCAGGTCCATCACCTTGAAGATGATAAAGCCGAGAGCAAAAGCCCAGGCGGCACATACCGCCGCGCCGAGGGCCTGTGCGCCCAGCTGCTCCCACCCTCCCCCGTAAAAGAGTCCGGTCACATGCGGAAGATCAGTTGTATAATTGCCGTATGTCCCGTCTGCGAAAAGCCCCACGCTTAACAAACCCCAGATACCGTTCAACCCGTGAACGCTGACCGCACCGACGGGGTCGTCTACACCTATGCGGTCGAAGAAGTTCACTCCCGCTACCACCACAGCACCGGCTACTATACCTATAACCACAGCAGCCCATCCCTCAACCCAGGCACAGGGCGCGGTTACAGCCACCAATCCGGCTATAGCGCCGTTGATAGCCATACCCAGATCAAGCTTTTTAGTCTTTGTCCACACCAGAAAGAGGGCAAAGATAGCGCCGGAAGATGCGGCCAGCGTGGTATTGACGGCAATCACTGCGATGCGCAGTTCGTGGGCGGAAAGAGTGCTTCCGCTGTTGAAGCCGTACCACCCGAACCAGAGCAGAAAACAGCCCAGAGCGGCAAGCGTCAGGCTGTGCCCGGGAATACCGCGGGGGGTCCCTCCTTTAGTATATTTCCCTATGCGCGGGCCAAGCACCACCGCACCCGCCAGGCCGATAAACCCTCCGACGGCATGTACCACGCCCGAGCCGGCAAAATCAAGATGCCCCATTCCCAGCGGCAGGCCGGCAAGCCATCCTCCACCCCACACCCAGTGACCGTATATCGGATAGACAACCGCACATATCAGTATGCTGTAGATAAAATACGCTTTTATCTTAAGCCTTTCAGCCACAGCACCGGATACGATGGTGGCTGCGGTTGCCGCAAACACTACCTCGAACATAAAGAGCAGATAGCGGCCTACATCGTATTCCTGGCCTGATAAGAACCAGCCGGTCGTACCGATAATACCTGCCCGGCTTGCCCCGAACATGAAGGCGAAACCGACCGCAAAAAAGGCCAGCGAGCCGATGCAGAAATCCATCAGGTTCTTCATGAGCAGGTTGACGGCATTTTTAGCCCGGCAGAAACCGGCTTCCAGCATGGCAAAACCGGCCTGCATTATGAAGACCAGAAATGCCGCCACCAGAATCCAGACATAATCGAGCGCGGCGCCCGGGTCGGCGGCAAGCGTCTCTGCTCCGGCGGCATCGGCGGCAAATGCGCCGTTAGCTGCGGCAAACAGCAGTACGAGCGCAAAAACCGCTCCCGCACCGGCCAGCTTCAGCCACCTGTGTAATCGTTTGCTTGTTGCAGGAAACATGGTATCACCACCTTTATTTATTTATGGAATCAATTATGAAATCCCGGTATTTCCGCGCTGTTACCATTGTGTTAAATATTTGTTACGGATGTTTCTCCGCCGGATTACCCCTTTGTTGAAGCAGATATTAATTTTCTTAATTTTATTATTATATATTATTGACATTATTAATTTTATATGCTATTTTAAATAATATAAGTTTATTTTTAACTGACTAAAACAGCCGGGATGTCCGGCAAGGAAAGGAGAGGGCGCCATGAGCAGCGAATGGCATGAGCTGACAAAGCTTACTCAGGAAGAACCGTTTACGGTAGAGCGGGTGCGGTTGTGCGGGTCAGGTGTGGCCATTGAAGGTAGTTTCGAGCTGCCGCCCCTGGCAAAGCTTCCCCCGGAGGACCAGGTTTTTGTCATGGCTTTTGTGAAATGCGATGGTTCCATCAAAGAGATGGAAAGGCTTTTCGGCATCAGCTATCCCACGGTCAAGAACAGGCTGAGCCGTATTGCCGGGCAGTTCGAGATGGTCGATATCACCTCCGTTCCGGCCAGAGACAGGATCATTCAGGAGCTCAAATCCGGACGGATTACTGCTGCTGAGGCGATAGAGAGGTTGAAGGAATGACAGTGCCGCCCTGCATCATGAAACTCTATATTACGGATAGCAGGCACAATCTCAGGCTCTGGCTCCCACTCTTTTTACTCTGGCTGCTGGCGGCAATGATAGCTCTTGTCCTGCTGCCGCTTTTGCTCATAGCTGCCGCGACGGCGTTATGCAGCAGGCGCATAAGGCAGGTTCTTGCCGGCGTGGCTGTTGTGTATAAGTGTATGTGCAGTCTGCGCGGGCTGAAGCTCGATCTTAAGCAGAAGAACGAAAAAATAGAAATAGCGGTGCTCTGAGAGAGTGCACCGGGAGGAAAGAAAAATGAACGACAATCAAAAGGATATACTCCAGATGCTGGCGGAGAAAAAGATCTCCGTTGAGGAGGCGCAGCGTTTGCTGGAACTGGTGGGGAAAGATTCCCCTGAGCAGGAGAGCAGGACCGGCGCTGACAAATCAGGCGCTCAAAAGCCGCGCTACCTGCGTGTCCTGGTGGAGCCGGGGGAGGGACAGGAGGATAAAAGCGCAAGCAAAGTGAATATCCGCGTCCCCCTCTCGCTGATACGCGCCGGCATGAAGCTCACCAAGCTCATTCCATCATCGGCCGTGCATCAGGCTAATGATGCCCTGCAGGAGAAAGGCATCGATATAGACCTTAACAAGATGAAGTATGAGGACATTGAGCCCCTGGTGGAATCGCTCAGCGACATAGAGATAGATGTCAAGGACGGCAAAGAGAAAGTCCGGGTTTATGTGGAATAGAGGCAGGCGCGGAAGAAAAGCCGCCTGCGCAATGTGTACCACTTTTTTACAGGTTGAAGGCGGGAAGATGAGGCGGGCCCGCGGCAGCGAACGCCCCTTCCTGCCGTCAACCTACCCCCTTCCCCGATATGCGGCTTTACAGTAATTTTGCCGCTTTTATCCGCTTTGTTATCATTGAATAGTATGCATAAACGCCTGAAAACAGAACTGAAAACCGTAGAGGCCATGATAGGTCTGTACTGCAGCGGCATTCACGGTGAGAAAACACTGTGTTCCGAGTGCAGTGACCTGCTTGAGTATGCGCGCAGCCGCCTTGAGAAATGCCCCTACGGCAAAGATAAACCGGCGTGCGCCCGCTGTCCGGTGCACTGCTACCGCCCGCCCATGAGAGAGAAAATAAGGGCGGTCATGCGTTACGCCGGACCACGGATGATATACCGCCATCCGCTGCTGGCGCTGAGGCATATGCTTGCCAGGTACATCCACCCCGCTCCGGCAGCGCTTAAGCCGCGCTCAGGCCAGCAACGACTGTAGCAAAGCCCCTGCGCTACGGTTTCCACACGGAAATGAATACGTTTTTTAACTCTTACCTGCGGCCATCATGCTATAATAGTCAACCGGGTATAAGCGGTTGTTCCGGTAAAAGGTTGCACCTTATGAGAGTATTCTTTTAATAGAACCGGACAGGGAGCACATGGTGTTTGCGCACAGCCGCTGCTGTTGAATCAAGCCCTTTCTGACCCTATACCGGATGCATATGGCAAAGATCGAAGAAAAGACCTATTTACTGATAGTTTCAACGCTGATGTCCTTTGCCGGGCCGCTGATGATGAGCGGCGTCACCATAGCCTTGCCCACGATTGGTAATGATCTCGCCCTCAATGCGGTAGGGCTCGGCTGGATCACGCTGGTGTATTCGCTCACCTCAGCCATATTCGTGCTGCCCTTCGGCAGGCTTGCCGATATCTACGGTAGAAAAAGGGTCATGAGGGTGGGGCTGATAGTCTTTACCATAGCTGCCCTGCTCTGCGCGATCGCTCCCAGCGGGAGGGTGCTTATTATCTTCCGCGCGCTTCAGGGAGTGGGGGCGGCCATGACCTACAGCGTATCGGTGGCGCTGCTCAGCTCAGCCTATCCGGCGGAAGAGAGAGGCAGAGTGCTGGGCATCAACGTAGCAGCGGTGTATCTGGGGC